>CAZBCG010000001.1:0-509566 GCA_964490705.1 uncultured Balneolaceae bacterium
GGGGCGCGCCCCTGAGGTCTTTCTTCGTGTTGCACTTACTACTTGAACTCAGGTTACAAAAAAAATATTGGGTTGCTACCTAACCCAAAGCATTATGACGAGATAGAAAGAGATCCTGAAACAAGTTCAGGATGACACGACTACTGCGCTTTAATTATTGCTTCTCTGCCTCATACACGGTCATAGGCGGGATATTACGCCACTCCCATTGTGTGCTGACGTTGCCGAAGGTTTCCTCGAGTGGTTTTTCCAGATGTCCTGATGTTTGGTAGGCCAGGAATTTTCCGCCGACGCACAGCAGCTTATAACTCTGATCCAGAATCGACGATTTCGTATCCGTATCCAAAAAAGAAAAGGGGATGCCGGAAATAATAAAATCAACTTCTCCCACTACATTGTCGGGCAGCAGATCGGTCACAAACTCCACGCTCTGATCGTACAGCGAAACGCGCGGCTCGTCGAGCTCTTGCAGCTTATCAAAAAGAATGTCGTTGGTTTCGAAGAGAAATATCCGTGAGTCGGACGTCATGTTTTGCAGGAGATAGCGCGAAAATACCCCGGCACCGGCACCGTATTCTACCACGGTCATATCTTTACTGAAATCGATGGGCTTGCAAACGGTACGCACGCAAAATCGTGAGGTGGGCGTCACCGAGGCAACATCCTTATCCTCAAAAAAACTTTTGAGATATGCGAGTGTACTCATGGTTAGTTATTGGTTAATTGTTATTGGTTATTAGGGCTCTCAATTAACCAATAACTGATCACAAATTAGTCCAGTTCTTCTTCGAGTTGTTCGATCTGGTCACGGATGCGCGCCGCCTCCTCAAACTCCATGTTCTGAGCGGCATTATACATCGAATCCTTGAGGTATTCCATAAACTCCTCTTTGTTGTCGAAGGTCACCTCTTTCATCGCGGGATTCGCTTTGTACTTGATGCCTTTGTCGGCCACTTTCACCACTTCGAGCGCCTCCTCCTCTTTATCGCCATCTCCTTCAAGATCGAAATCCTGATTAGAGATCAATGCGGGATCAACCAGCGGCTTTAGCTCTTTTTGGATAGTCTCCGGCGTTATACCGTGCTCTTCGTTAAACTCTTTCTGGATCTTGCGTCGCCGTTCGGTTTCGTCGATAACCGTCTGCATGCTGTCGGTGACCTTATCGGCATACATGATGGCCTTGCCATTCACATTACGCGCCGCGCGACCGATAATCTGAAACAGCGAAGTCTCGGAACGCAAGAATCCTTCTTTGTCGGCATCGAGGATGGCCACGAGACTCAGCTCGGGAATGTCGATCCCCTCTCGCAGCAGGTTAATACCTACGAGCACATCAAAATCACCGCGACGAAATTTAAAGAGCACTTCCACGCGCTCCATGGCATTGAGCTCGCTGTGCATATATGCCGCCGAAATGCCCACGCTTTTGAGGTATTCACTGAGTTCTTCACTTAGGCGCTTGGTGAGCGTAATACACAAGACGCGATCTCCCTGTTCGACCCGTTTTTTGATCTCATCCAACAGATCATCAATCTGGTTATCGACGGGACGCACTTCAATTTCGGGTTCCATCAATCCGGTGGGACGCACGATCTGCTCAACCACCACCCCGCCACTCTTTTCGAGCTCGTAATCGCTGGGAGTGGCACTCACAAAAATGGCTTGATTCACCAATCCTTCCCACTCTTCGAAGGTTAGCGGTCGGTTATCCATGGCGGACGGGAGACGAAATCCATTTTCGACCAGCTCTACTTTTCGAGATCGGTCGCCGCCGTACATGGCCGAAATTTGCGGTACCGTCTGGTGACTTTCATCCACCACCAACAGAAAATCATCCGGAAAATAATCGAACAAACAATACGGACGTTCACCCGGCTTTCGATTACTCAGATAGCGCGAATAGTTCTCAATGCCCGAGCAGTAACCGATCTCCTGCATCATCTCGATATCAAAAAGTGTGCGCTGCTCCAGTCGCTTGGCTTCCAAATGTTTGCCCTCATCATTAAGCGTGCCGATTCGCCAGTTTAGCTCGTCCCGGATCTGGTCAATGGCTTGATTCAGCCGATCTTCGGACGTCACATAGTGCGATGCGGGATAGATTCGAAACTCCTCCACGGTATCCAGCACATCACCGGAATCGGTATCCACAATCTCCATTTTCTCAATTTCGTCGCCCCAGAAGTGGATACGCAGTCCATCTTCGGCATAGGCCGGATACAGATCCACCACATCGCCCCGCACGCGAAAGGTGCCGCGACTAAATTCCCGGTCGTTCCGCGTGTAGTGCAGATCCACAAGATCGTAGAGCAGTTTGTTACGGGGGACTTCCGTGCCGGTCTCGAGGTTGATAATTAATTTCTGATATTCCGATGGTGACCCAATGCCGTAAATACAACTCACCGATGAAACAATAATCACATCGCGTCGGCCGGAAAGCAGCGAACTCGTCGCCCGCAGCCGCAACCGCTGAATCTCATCATTGATCGAGAGATCCTTTTCAATGTATTTATCCTGAGATGAGAGGTAGGCTTCCGGCTGGTAGTAATCGTAATACGAGATAAAGAACTCCACGCGGTTATCGGGGAAAAAGTCACTGAGCTCACGATACAGCTGGGCCGCCAGCGTCTTGTTGTGGCTCATCACCAGCGTAGGTTTTTCAACTTCATCAATCACTCCTGAGACGGTTCGCGTTTTCCCCGAGCCAGTAATACCCAGCAGCGTCTGATATTTGTCGCCGTTCTCGATGCCCTGCACCAGCTCTTCGATGGCTTCGGGTTGGTCGCCGGCCGGTGGCCAGGGAGATTGTAAATCAAAATGGGACATGTACGTATATTTCTGTCTTGAAACCCTAGGGGGTTAGTTCAGCATTAAATGCCAGCACTTTTTTTTGAACCCAAACCCCAAGGGTTTGTTGATTTAATTTCACATTGTAATAAAACGAAAATGGCGCTGAATCATTCTATAAAAATCACATATTTTTAGGCCAATTGACAACAAAGCTTTAGTTTAAATCCAATGTCATGCTGAACTTGCTGTGTCCCGACAATTCGGGGTTTCAGCATCTTTCAAAACTACAATTTTTTAGATCCTGAAATGAATTCAGGATGACACGATTTTAGAATCCACGTTAGTTATTACCCAACATGACCCCCAAAGAAAAAGAGTTAAATCCCCAGCGCGATCGCATTGACGAAATAGATTCCAAGCTCTTGGAACTACTTTCGAAGCGACGCGAAATTGTGAATGAAGTCATCGATAAAAAGATCAAAAATCAGCTGCCCATTTTTGCGCCCAGACGTGAGGATGAAAAAACACAAAAGTTTCGGGAAATGGCGGCCGAACATGATCTGGATCCCGATTGGGCGGAGGATTTCCTGCGGATGATTATGGCCTCATCCCGTGCCAGCCAGTCATCCAATGAATTTCCGCGCGCTACCGAAGAACCCAAACACATTTTAATTGTGGGTGCCAAAGGCGCCATGGGAAGTCTCTATTCGCGCATCATCAAGCAAACCGGGCACCACGTCTATGAAATTGACAAACATAATTGGCACGAACTCGAAGACGTTGCTCCCAGACTGGATTTGGCGATTGTGGCCGTACCCATCAACGTAACGGTGGATGTGGTAGAACGGCTGGCGCCCAAACTGAAATCGGAGACCATCCTGGCCGATTTTACCAGCAATAAAATGGATCCCATTAACGCAATGGCCGAGGCCCACGACGGACCGGTCTTGGGACTCCATCCCATGCACGGACCCGATGTCGATAACCTATCCAAACAGCTGATGGTTGTTTGTCCCGTGCAAGGTGCCGATGCTTCGCAGTGGGTCATCAAGCAAGCAAAATTGTGGGGCATGCGGGTCGTCGAGGCGGATGCCGAAAAGCACGATCACGTGATGCACATGGTGCAGGGACTGCGCCACTTTGTTGCACTGCTGCACGGATCATTTATGAAAACATACGATCTGAAGCCGCAGGATATTCTGGATTATTCGTCTCCCATTTACCGGGCCGAGCTGATGATGACGGGACGTATTTTTGCCCAGAGTGCCGAGCTCTATGCGGATATTGTTTTTGCCAACGAAGAACGCCGAGAGCTGCTGCTCAAATTTATCGAGCACAACGATAAACTGGCCCAAATGGTCAAGAATGATGATAAGGAGGGGTTTATCAAGGAGTTTGAAGCCGTGACGGATTTCTTTGGTGCCTTTGCATCACAGGCGCTGGAAGAAAGCGGCTACCTGATCAACCGGCTGGCCGATCGGTTTGCGTAGATCGGTTAATCTTCCATTGGGAATGTAATGTTAAAATGGGTGCCATTTTCTGATTGAAGTGACATGGTGCCCTCCAGCTGGTTCGACAGAGTTTGAATCAGCTTTATCCCCAGACTTTGTTGTCGCTGGAGGTCAAAATCGTCAGGCAATCCTACGCCATTATCACTAATTGCTACGTGCGCATTCTCTTCCTCCTGGCGAAGCTCAATGTTGATTTGGCCGGCATGATCTTCGGGAAACGCATGCTTATAGCAATTTACCACTACCTCATTAATGATAAGCGCTGCAGGTATTGCTTTCGTGATACTCAGGTTTATCTGTTTCAGATTAAACGCAACTGTAATATCTGAGGTTGGAACATCCACTGATCGCTCAATAATTTCTACCAGTTGTTTAACGTACTCATTAAAATCCAGATTGGAAAAACTTTCGGTCTGATATAGCTTCTCATGCACCATGGCCATTGATTGTATGCGGAGCTGGCTTTCTCTCAGCAAATCATGAAGCTCATCGTCGCTGGCATTCATCGCCTGCAGTTCCAGCAGGCCCGATATGACAGCCATGTTATTTTTTACCCGGTGATGGATTTCTTTGAGCAGCACTTCTTTCTCTTTCAGCGAGGCTTCGATAACGGCTTCTTTCTCCTTGCGGTCGGTGATATCGAAAAGCACCGTTTGGATAGCCTGTTTCCCCTGATACTTCACCGGGATGGAGTTCACCTCCACATAGCGCGTATCTCCATCCATCGGTAAAATTTTGTGCTCGTGAATATTGTCAACGGGTAAATCATTTTCCAGCCGATATTTCCGCTCTTCTACCTTCTCTACATAGTCGGGATGACTAAATTCAAATACGTTCCTCCCAATTAACTCTTCAGGAGAACTGGCACCATAAAGCTCGGCCCCGGCTTCGTTGATAAACACAAACTCCCCATCAATAGTTACATATACCGGCTGTGGATTTTCCTCCACCAGGTGCTGCCATTTCTGCTCACTCCGCTCCAGTTCTTTTTCTCGTTTCTTCAGATCTGTAATATCCGTCAACACCGATTGTATGGCATCTTCACCCCTGTATTTTACTGAAATCGAATGCGAACGGACTGTTTTTATTTTACCATTAAGCGTTCGTGCCTGATACTGTGCAGGTGGTATAATTTCTCCTTTACTTAGTCTGGCAAGTCGCTCTTTCATCTGTTCTTGAGAATCTGAAGCCATAAAAGAAAAAGGCGATTCCCCAATAATATCTTCTGGGGAACGGGCTCCGATAAGCTCTAACCCGGCCTTATTGATATATCTAACTTCTTCATCAATAACAATCAACACCGGTTGGGGATTGTGGTCCACCAGCCGCTGCCAGCGCTGTTCACTTTCCCGCAGCTTTTTTTGCGTCTCTTTCTCTTTGGTAATATTACGTACAAATCCAGCCAAGTAGGTCTTGCCCTCTTTTTCTATTGCGGCAATACTGACATGCAAATCAACCATCGTACCGTCTTTACAGCGATGTTGTGTTTCAAATTCAACACTGCCTTTCTGCTCTGCGTTTTGTACAAAATCTCGCTTATATTCAGCCGTTAAACCGGGACGCACCTCATGTAAACTCATATCTAACAGCTCTGTGCGCGAATATCCGACAATTTTGCAATACGCCGGATTTACATCACAAATATTCCCCTCCTCATCAACCAAGATATATCCTTCATGCAAGACCTCCAGGATTTCCTCAAATTGAATAGGCGAATTGTCTGCTGGTCCCTTTTCCATATTGTTAAACCCTCATTTACAATTATTGGTCGCTATTTAGCAACCAAGAACATAGTCAGCCAACTTCAAATAATGTAGTTATTTAAATGATGCAATTTCATCCAGCGGCTTTTTCGTGATATCAGGCACTTCAACATCCTCTTTGGGATACCCTACCACCAGCAATAGAAACGGGCGCTCATTTTTTGGACGATCCAAAATATCATTCAAAAACCCCATGGGACTGGGAGTGTGCGTAAGCGAGGCTAATCCCGCATTGTGGATAGCGGTAATTAGCATACCGCTGGCAATTCCCACTGACTCTTTTATATAGTAAAACGTCTCTTTATTGCCGTTTTCTTTCAGCCCATAGCTCTTTGAGAATATAGCGATCAAATAGGGCGCATCCTCAAGAAACGGCTTGCTGGCATCAGTTCCAAGTGGTGCCAAAGCCTCCAGCCACTCCTCAGTCGCCCGATTTTCATAAAACTCCCTTTCCTCTTCTTCGGCCGGATCGCTGACGACCGCGAAATGCCACGGCTGCTTGTTGGCTCCGCTGGGCGCTGTGCCAGCCGTCCGCAGACAGTCTTCAATAATTTCGCGGGGTACCGGTCGATCCGAAAAATCGCGCACCGTGCGGCGTCGTTTCATATCTTCGCAGAATAATTTCGCCCGCTGCCGCATTTCCCCCACCGGATATTCTTTGTAATCGGTATGCGGCACAAAATTACTTTTACCCATTGTTGATACTTGTTTCTTTGTGATTCATAACGCGGCATCCCACCAATTCGGGATGGTCCTGAACAAACCTGCCAGTTTCTACATCACGCAGCAGCCATAGAATCAGGATATCGCCGCCTGCCGCCAAGGTAAAAAATAATCCAAACCCCAACAGCCAGCCATTTTGCAGCAACAGTGCCAGCAAATAAGGCCCAATTCCCAATATAATGCCGGGCATGGCTACACCCCACCGATAATTGTTAACTTCTACGGGATCGGGACAATGCACATAAGGTGTCAACAGTTTCCATTTAAAGCCAAAATGAATACGCTGCCAAGGGATATCATCCAGCCACCACCAGGAAACCGCATGAATAAACTCATGTGCAACCGTACCAACGACTACACTGACTAAAAACAGGGGGAAATAAACCACAATCCGGGCTAGGTCCGGGACAAGGACTGACCATCCAAAAAGCCAGCCATAGGGGATGATATAGAGAGCTGCAATGGGAATAACCAGTAATGCTGCATAGCCATTGGCAGCTCCAAACCCAATCGTATAATCCCGAGCCATCCTACTCTGATGTTCTTTTCGCCAGCTCTCGATCTAACACATACAGGCTCGATCCTTCGTCACCAATCATCTTTAACCGTTCTAAAATAGCTGCTGCATTCTCTTCCTCTTCTACCTGTTCATCAATAAACCAGTGCAGCAATGTTTGCAGCGGATAGTCATCTTCTTCTTTGGCCAGATCATACAAACTGTGAATACGCTTGGTGATATACCGCTCGTGGTCAAGGACTTTTTCAAAGACCGCCGTTACGCTTTCTGCCGATACCGTGGGTTTCTCCAGCTCTTTTAATTCTATCGTTCCACCGCGGCTCAGCATGTGATCATAAAACTTCATGCCGTGGGCCTGCTCCTCTTGCCACTGCATACGCATCCAGTGGCCAAAGCCATCCAAATTTTTCTCCTCGAACCAAGCGGCAAAAGCCAAATACAGCCATCCCGATTGAAATTCTGCCTGAATCTGATCGTTAATTTCGTCTTGTACTTTTTGCTTAATCATCAGAAACCTCCTTCCCATCATTTTCGATTATCAATCCACATCAGTAATAATAGCGCTGATTTCTATACTGTCTTTCAAGTTTACAGAAAGATCATTCCAAACCAAATGAAATCACATACACTTCACTTAAGGACCGATCCCTTGGCCGCCCACCATGGATGGCACTTCCACAACCAACCGTCCGGCCTTCACCGCCGGATCAGCCTCTGCCAGCCGCCGCGCTTCTTCGGCCGTAGCTGTATTATAAACCACAATGCCCCGGATGTCACCGTCACCCGCAAATGGACCGGCAATACTGGTCTTGCCCATCTCGGCCATCTTTTGTAGATGCGCCATGTGTTTTTTCTGGATTTCCATCGCCTCTTCTTTCTTCTGGCTGCGCTTGGGTCCCGATTTCAAAAATACCATAAAGTATTTCTGCATCACATACGTTGTATCGCCCTCTTGCATCTCAAACATTTCGGGCTGCTGCACTTTGGTTGAATCGGCCTCTTGTGCAATTGTGGTGCTGGCAGAAATCAAACAAATAATAGTTAGCAATAATAGCTTTTTCATAAGGTCATTTTTGAAATTTATTATGACCACCACGTTAAGTCACAGCTCTATGCTTTTTACATAACACACAAACTGCTACAATACAAAAGTACAAAAAATCTGTTCCTTATCTCTCGGTACTTTTTTCTGATTCCAAAAACTCGAGCCATGCTCGTTCTTGCTGCAGCCGCTCTTGATACCGATCCCGTAAATCCATTGTGGATACCTTCTCTAACAATCCTCTGGCCAATTTGGCATCTCCATAGAAACCCAACAGATGTATCAATTGCTGATAGTCATCAAAATTCCGAAGCTGCAACGGCATTGTTTTCAACTGACTAGCATACTGCCCGGTCAAATCCCAGCGCTCTTGCTCTATTGCTTTTTGAAGGCTGCGGATTTTCGTGCGGTAATACATGACCTTAAAAGTCGATGAATCGGGCAACTGTTGCTGATACATCATCGCCCGATACAAGCTCCACTGCCTGGGATTCATCCGCGTAGCAAGCGCCGGCTCCAACAGGGAATCGGGCTTTTGAGCAAACAGCTGCTGTACTTTTGTGAGATATTTCTGCATCTGCCGTCGATTGCCGGTCATGGCAAAAGAATCAGCATAGAGTAGTTGCAGGTCAACGGTGGTATCCTGCAGCGATGCCGCTTGCTCTACCTTTTTTGTAGCTCTATTTACCAAATGCTGATAACTCCATTCAGCTTTAACTCGCGGCAAACTGTCGGCTGCGGCCACGGCCCGATCCAGCTGTCTGAGCGCCCGCACCGTATCCCGGTTGGCCATATGGAAGCGATATTCATCCCAAGCTGCGGCAAAATCCGAAACCGCATGGGGACACTCTTTTTCGAAAAGCGAACGAATCCCAAAAATACGGCTGGCAGTTTGCTGATCCACAGAATCCACCTGTACCGAATCCAGATGCTGATGCCATTGGCTCGTCAGCGTTTGCCAGTCAGCAGAATATGATTGAGCCAAATCACCACTTCGGTAGGCTTCTTTAAGGGATGCAACCGGGTAATTCTGCATCAAAAATCGAACAAACGAACCGCTGGTCGTATAGTTGACACCCGACCGTCCACCGTAAAATCCTGATATCGAAAAGGCCCGCTGCAGTTCCGCGGCCTTGGGATACGGTTTCTCGGACACTACAATTTGATCGATGGTAGAAGTGTTCGATGAACCGCCGTCAATGGCTACGGCAATGCCTTCAATAAGTCCGATACTCCAGCTGCCGTTAAACAGACTATTGCCAAATTGCTTGGCCAGCACATGTACGAGCTCATGTTTTAAGCTGGATTCAATCTGTTGCCTGGCAATATGCAGCTGGTCCTGATCGAGCCAGATCGGCACATAGCTGGTAAATTTAGCGCCCACCAACCGTTTCTTTTGCCAAGGATGTCCATAGAGATAGCTCTCAATTTTGTTTGTAGTATCGTGCTCAGTGAGATCCAGCTGCTGCGTAATCTGATCGTAGTAGAATTCATGCTCTTGTGCCAGCCGGGCAATCTCGTTATCGCTGTATAGCCGGTGATCATAATAGATCTCAAAATGCTCGGTTGACTGGTGCCCGGCCAACATCTGCTGCAAGTGCGACCGCGGTGAAATAATACCAATTTCGGCCAGCTGTGTATAGCTGATCGCAATAGCGATAGCTGCCAAACCTACCACCCATTTCGAAAACTGATCGGTATTAATGGTGGGAATATTCCAAAGCAGTATTGCCCAGAGCGTGGTTAATCCCCGAAAAAAGACGGTTGAAGCCTGAATGCGAACGGTCTCGTCATAGATAGGTCCCGGCCAGCCGCCCCACACGTGATTAAAAAAATAGACTTGGGGATAGGTTAGCAGCTCATACAAGAAAAAACCGATACTTATCACTAAAAGAACAGCAACAACCAAATATCGGCGATGGGATAACTTCCAGGCCTGAAACAGGCGACCGAGGGCAAACCCAAAGAAAACGCTGGGTAATGGAAAAAGTAGCCAGAATCCAAGTCCGTCAATACTAAAGCATCCCGTAAAAAGCGCGTTGAGTAACAGCGGAAATCCAACTAAAAACAGAGATCCAGCTACCTGTAATGCATCCCAAAAATCGTTTTGCTCTGATGATGAGTGGCATGCCCGAATGCCGGCCCAGAAACATCCCGCCAGCGAAACCAGCAGTGCCGACTCGAAATGAAAATCGCCCAGTAGCGGAATAAAAAGCAGGACAATCCCCACAAGAACTGGAGGTAAAATTGGGGTAAGACGTTTGGAATCTAACATGGGATAAATGTAATGTAGTGAAAAGCAAGAAGCGAGAAGTTCCTACCTTCTCTTTCTTACTTTTTACTTCTCGCTTTTTTCTTCTTTCTCCTTGCCTTTTACTTAAGACATACCCAATACATCAACACGAATTGCAGGGGTAGCCGAAGGATTGTAACAATGATGTACGATGATTTTCAGGCGTTAATCCTATAAACCTGCTATTTTTGAAACATGGTGGACAGCACAAACCAGATATTCTCTTTACGCTCCATCAGGCGGCGTTTAAAATAGGGAAACCACATGGTGCCAAAGGGAACATAAATACGGGCATTATATCCGTTGGCCACGAATTCTTCCATTGTTTCTTGCCTGAGCCCGTAGAGCATCTGGAACTCAAATTGGTCTTTCCCGATGTCATTCTCGGCCACATAATTTTTGGTCCAGTTGATGAGTTCATCATCGTGCGTTGCAATACGCGGGTAATCGGTTTTGTTCAGCAACACTTGGGCGTATTCTTTGAAAGCGGCACGGATATCATCCATATTTTGCAGTGCCAGCTTTTTAGGTTCGTTATATGCTCCCTTACACAATCGGACGTCGGCTCCCATCTCTGCCAGTTCATCAATGTCGCTTTTACTCCGGTGCAGATACGCCTGAATCACAATACCCACGTGCTTACCGTATTCCCGAAATGCTTCTTTAAACAGATCAATCGTCAGCTGGGTATAGTCGGTGCCTTCCATATCAATGCGGACAAACTGATCATTTGCTCGTGCTACATCCAGCAGCTTAAAAAGATTGTCTTTGCAGTAGGATTGGTCAATATCCAACCCCATCATGGTAAGTTTAATGGAAATCGTACTGTCGAGGCCGGCTTCGTTAATACTTTTGAGCAGATCACCATAGTTTTCTACCGTTTCATCTGCTGTTTTGCGATCCTCGACGTTTTCGCCAAGCAGGTCGAGCGTAATTTTGATGTCCTTATTGTTCAACTGTTCGACTTTGGGAATAGCCTCTTCAAAAGATTCGCCAGCCACAAAACGCTTAGCGAGAAAAAACGGTAACTTCATGATCTGCTGTCACTTTTTATCTGATTTTTGAGCTGTCTGAAAATAATGAATTGATTGCATCTCTCCTACTGAAACACTTTTGCATTGCCTCCGTACTAAGATATTGTGTCATTGGCATAAATTTTAACAAGGAGATACTTATGAACACTCGCAAAACTTACCTTATCAACGTAGCTTTGGCTCTCAGTTTTTCACTACTGCTCACCATCACATTAATGAGTTCAGCACAAGCTGCTACCAAGGCTGATGGCGACAACCAAGATGAACCGTACCGAGTTGAAATATTTGATGTGGACACTCCCGGCCAGCTAAACGTTACAACCTCCGGCGGACATATTACCGTTGAAGGATCATCCTCAAATTCGGTGCGCGTTGAAATGTATGTGCGTAAAAATGGCCAAAACTATCTTCCCGAAGATACCAACCTTGATGATTGGGAAATCGACATTTCACAGTCTCACAATGCTATTAAGGCGGAAGCCAGACGTAGCGGAAGCGGATGGAATCTGTTTGGTAAAGATAATTTCTCAATTTCATTTGTGGTTTATGCGCCACGCGAGATGAGTTCCAACCTCAATACCAGCGGCGGACATATCGACGTACGGGGACTAACCGGCAATCAGCAAATTTCTACCAGCGGAGGACATCTTGATCTCGCAGATTTAAAGGGCACAGTAGAAGCACGAACATCAGGCGGACATATCGACCTTGCCAACTTAGAGGGTGATATAAAAGTACGTACCAGCGGGGGGCATATAGATGTTCATAATTCACAGGGTTCGCTTGCTGTAAAAACAAGTGGCGGCCACATCGATCTTAAAAATGTGAACGGATCTATCGAAGCTAGAACCAGCGGTGGAAGTATCTCTGCTGATCTTAAATCCATCGATCAATTTGTGGATCTCCGAACCAGCGGCGGCAATGTAAGTATTGCCGTACCCACCAATATTGGGCTGGATTTAGATTTGCGCGGAAGCTACGTCAGTACCCGTCTCGAAAATTTTTCGGGTGCAGTTGACCGGGATGAAGTAGAAGGCAAACTCAACGGCGGCGGACCTAAGCTGTCAGCCAGAACATCCGGCGGTACGGTATCGCTATCATTTGAATAAATCCGTAGCAGGGACAAGAGGAAATATCTTTGCTCCTTTAATGAATGCTGGAACTAAACATCAGCTACTATTTTATAGACAGGCCTCCTTTCCTCGTTATGGGTATTATCTTCCACAACGTTGTTTCCGGCCGGACACGTTGCTTCGATCATCATTGGGTGTATAAATTAGAAGTAAAATAGCGAACCAAGTAATTTAACACCACTGATCCCTGTTTCAACTTTTGCAATCCCGTGCTCACATTCTCTTGAAGTCTCAACTTCTTCCGGGGGGACCAATCCATATACAAACCCATTACCAACAGCTGGATTGATAACTACTCAATCCTAATCATCAAATAAAAAAAGGAGCAGGCAAATGCCTGCTCCTTTTAATGTTTCGAATAAATTTGTCAATTATTCGAATGTTACATAGACGGGCTCTTCCAGCGTCTTAGATTTTTCTGCAGCTTGCTGGATGGTATTTGCTGCCTTTTCTTCACTTACATCTTGCGATAAGTTAAACTTCTTATCTGGCGCAATGTCAGCTGAAGACATGCCACCTGCTGCACAAGTAACAGTAATGGTCATTGGTGAGTAGAGTCCACCAGTAACCCATTGAGCTAGCATATTAACAATACCAATTTTTGTTTCTACTGCCGCAACACCATTGTCGCATTCAGATGCATCTACGTCGGCTCCAATCATAACCAAACCATTGATAAAGCCATGAGCCCATTGTTTTTCAACAGTTTGGGATGATGGCTGCTTATCGGTTGTAACCTTAGCAGAATAACAAGAACTTAAAGCAAACAGTAATGCTACGAGCGGTATAAATTTAGCGTACTTCATAAGTACCCCTATGTTTTGATGATTTATTATTATTGACTCTTGATTAAATCAAGGACTCTAGATAGCCGTTTCATTTCGAAAAGTCAACCTTTGATCCCCATGATGAGGGACACCTAGAATCCCCGGAAAATTTAACTCGTAAAACTTAAGATCTTTATCTTAAGAAGCAAACCTGAATGTTCTTTTCTAGAGCATTGTTTCAATTATATCATCAAATTTATAACAAATTTACATCTATCATGAAGTTATTACACTCCTTTTTAGTTTTGACACTGGTTCTGTTCATCGGATGTGGCGGAGGATCTGGCGACAACCAAGCAGATCAGCAATCCAGCACGGCCGATGATGTGCGAACTATTGATGTTATTGGAATCGACCAAATGCAATTTGTCGTTGAAGAGAATACAGAAGGTATTACTGTTGGCGAAGCATTTGGGGCCGACAGCCTTCAAAAGCTGGTAGGCATTACGGCCGAACCCGGTGAAAAAATCCGTATCCGACTCACCACCCGCAGCAATATGAATCCGTCGGCTATGTCTCACAATTGGATATTGTTGACCATGGACACTGATGCTAAAGCTTTTAACTCCGCAGCCCTTAAAGCCAAAGACAACGATTATATTCCGGCCAACATGAGCGATCAGATAATTGCTCAAACAGGATTGGCCGGCGGCGGAGAAACTACAGAAGTAACATTTACAGTCCCCGAAAAAGCTGGTGAATACGAATTTGTTTGCACCTTTCCGGGTCACTTTACGGCAGGTATGAGAGGAACGCTTACTGTTAAAACCTCCGATAGTGCAGCAATGTAATTGGTATCCTGCTCCGAGGAGCTAAAGCGGCTGAATTATTTTCAGCCGCTTTTCTTTTGCTGCCATATCGGTTTTTGCTTACTCAATCATTCAAGTGGAAACGATCTCGGGCACGTTTTTCAATTTTTTCCCGGTGGTTGGGATGGGCAATATCAATTAATGCACGAGCTCGCTGCCTCATTGTTTTGCCATATAGATTTGCTATGCCGTATTCTGTAACCACGTAGTGAACATGTGCACGGGTTGTTACCACCCCGGCTCCTTGCTTTAGAAAAGGCACAATACGTGATTCTCCCCGGCTCGTTACCGATGGCAAGGCAATTATTGGCTTCCCGCCTTCCGAGAGTGATGCCCCACGGATAAAATCCATTTGTCCCCCAACGCCGGAATAATGATATGTGCCAATACTATCAGCACAAACCTGGCCGGTTACATCTACCTCAATTGCGCTGTTGATAGCTGTAACTTTAGGATTTTTTCGAATTACGGCTGTATCATTCACATAGGCAACATCCAGCATGGCAACCTGCGGGTTGTCATCTACAAAATCGTAGAGTTTTTGTGATCCCATCAAAAAACTGGAGACTATCTTCTCGGGATGGCTTCTCTTCTTTTTTCCGGTGATCACGCCCTCCTGCGCGAGCTCCATTACCCCATCCGAAAACATTTCGGTGTGAATTCCCAGATCTTTGTGATTTTTTAACGATTTGAGCACAGCATCAGGAATTGCGCCAATACCCATCTGCAACGTGGCGCCGTTTTCGACAAGTTCTGCACAATATTGACCAATTTTCTTTTCGATATCGCCGGGTTCGGGCAGTTTGAATTCGGGAAGTGATTCATCGTGTTTTATCGCAGCATCAAAACGCGAAATATGCACCATTCCATCACCGTGGGTGCGGGGCATCTGTGGATTTAGCTGGGCAATCACTTTATCAGCTGTTTGTACGGCAGCACGTGAGGCATCCACCGAAACACCCAGCGAGCAAAACCCGTGTTTATCCGGCGGAGAAACCTGGACTAGAGCAACATCCAATGGCAAAATATCATCGCGAAACAGGTTCGGCACTTCACTTAAAAAAATGGGCAGATAGTCACCGCGCCCTTCATTTACCGCTTTTCGCACATTGCTGCCCACAAACAAAGCATTTACATGAAAGCTCTCCTTGAATTCGGGTTTGGCGTAAGGGGCCTCGCCTTCGGTATGTAGCTGGATAATCTCGACATCCCGAAGCTCATCTGCGCGGTCAGTCATAGCCTGCAGTAACGGCTGGGGGGCTGCTGCCACACTATGCACAAATACCCGATCTCCCGATTGTATTAATTGTACTGCGTCGTTAGCGGTCTTAAAATCTTTGCGACCCATTATTTAGCAACAAATTATTTGATCTGATTACTTACTTCTCCACCAGTTACCACCATAATATGCGCCCAGGGCGTGCCGGGCTCCATAATCCAGGGAGCTCCATCGCTGGCCGGCTTTTTCGACAATCCCGTGGACTCTTCGGTGGCAAAGGGGGCATAAATAACATATAACGGAGAGGCACTCCTTATCTGATCCGTTTCGTAATCGAAAGCATCATGCGAGCCGGAAAGTGAGTATTAAAGCCATTGGTTTACGAGGTAGATTCAGGGAGCCCGCTTTAATTTCTTGATGCCTGATACTGTCCACTTTCTCTTGCGAAAGTCCGCGTGCTCTCAGTTCTCTTCCTCGTTTCATAAAGGGTTCTAAATCTTTGTGATAACAGGCCACATGGAAATTCGATTGCTCGGGATCATCTGCTATGCAGATCAAGATGCCCGACCCTTTACGCAATACAACAAATGCTCCTTCCTGATTGTATCCCTTTACGGTAGCGTTCTGCTGCTGACTTTCGGGTGCTGCGCTCACGGCCGCCGCAATCTGATCTTCAGTTGAAGGAATATCTGACTGGGCCGCACACACCTTGGTACAAAATCCCAGTAATGCGATAAACAGCACTGCAGTTCTGGAATAATTCATTTTAGCTTAATTCATTAGATTTTGCAGAATGATCAATCCAATTGTGGATAGAGTAAATATAAGCCGTTACTAATATCGCCTACTGCAACAACACCGCTCTCAAAAAAAGGATAGTTACTCCAACTGCCATCAAAGTTCGCTGTATTATTGTCGGGAAAGGTATCGAAGTGGGCAACTTCATCCAGCTGCCCATTTTCAATATTTTCGAGACTCAGTATTCGTAATCCCGAGGTATAATTTGACTGATACACATAGTCACCTTTCACGTACTGGTTATGGTCAATTGATGTTGTTTCGGCTTCGTAAGTACCGATCAATTCTGGATTTTCCAGATCTTGTAAATCCCAAATATAAGTACGTGTATTGTTGCCGGTCTGCATCTCATCATACTCATCATCCAACAAAAAGTACCGGTGATCTTCGGTCAGCCACCCCTGGTGGGCATATCCAACCCCTTGATAGGTCGCTTTGCCTATGGTCGTGGTAACTTGCTTGTTGGTTACATCAGCAATAACGAGGTGCGTTTCGCTGGAATTGATACAGATCTGGGCCCCCTGGTAGCCGGCATCGGGACCTTGATAATTCACGCATTGCGTATCGTGCACATATCCGGTTTGACCAAAGCCCACGGTTGAATCGCTGTGAAATCCCGCAAATTGCGGATTGTTTGGCGTGTTGATATCAATAATATGCAGACCGCCGCCATAGGTATCGGAACCGACTACATAAGCAAAGCCCGTTTGATTGTTGATGGCGATGTTGTGCGCATTGCCAAATTGAGTATAGTGGACATCTTCATTGAAAATTTCCGGCGGACTTTCTACGCTGCGCAGTTGTGTTAGATCAAAAACCTGTAGTCCGTGGGGCTGGGCATCGCTCACGACATAGAGATGATTCTCAAATACCTTTAAATCGCGCCATGACGATTTGCCTTCGTGATGCAACAGTGATCGACTACTTTCTGCAGAAGAAGACTCCGCAACAGATTCGGGCTCATTTAACTTGCCCACAACCACCGGCTCGGTGGGTGTCGAAATATCCACAAACGTGACCCCGTCATTCAATCCCACCAGCGCGTATTCTGTACCAGTCTCAGGATCTGTCCATCCCCAGACATCATTTACTACCAAGCCGTTTTCAAGCGGCTCCCCCATCAGATCCTCAACAGAAACATGGGCCAGCATGCCAATATTTTCGCATGGATACATCTCATCTGACATGCCGTTGGTACACTCAAATTTTTCGGGTACTTCGATTGTTGGCTGCCCGGACGAATTCGGCGCAACACTTTCTGAGCATCCGCTGACCATCAAAACCGCTGTGATAATCAGAATTGGTATATAAGATTTCATAAATTCACCTCTTGTTGAACATAATAAATAATGATAACCAAAACTTGAACTTTTTAACAACGACAGCCCAGTAGCCGTTGCGGCTACTGCTTTCAAAAACTACTGCAGACTTGTCTGCTATATTACTTTTTGCATCACCCAAACCAGCTTGCCGAAAATACGCCCGTAATCATTTTCATCCTTTCCAATGCGGCGACAGGCTACTTGCTCATCTACCGATGTTAGAAAAATGCCCTCTTCGGGATCTCTGTTTGCAAGATTAATAATGGCGATATCGTTTTTGATCAGTTTGGGCGGCACCGGATGATCCGAGATGAGATATCCCAGCAAATCTTTTGAGGACAATGGCACATGTAATTTCCTCAAGCACATTCCCCTCGGCCGTAAGCCAGCCGACTTCTTTGCCCTGCCGGCGTTGCAAACGGCCCTTGTGTGGCAGGTGTAATGTTTTATAAATAGGAATTCTTATCTGTCTTGCTGATTCCGCATTATGATTCCACATGTGACCTTTGCCATGGAACAGCCAATTTTTATTTAGATCTCGGCATTTTTGTATAATCAGCTTCAGGTTTAAGCGCCCTCTGTTCTTCTGCATGCTCAATGTACTGGCATTGATATCCAAAAAATTGGCCAGCTCAGCATCTGTCTCTAAATGATACGCCAGTTTTATACGCTCTAATATAGTATTCACTTTCGTTTGATTGTTGTATTATATATGTTCACAATGTGTGAATGAGAAAATGAAGTTGTAAATTAATAAATAAACTTTTTTTAAACTGAATAAAAATGCAAAAAAGAGATAGAAATGAGGCCGAAAAAGAGGTGCTTAAAATGATGATTGATGCCGGCATCACACAAAAAATGATTGCGAAGCATCTCGATATTACCCCACAGGCCGTTAACAATCGACTTAAAAGAGGCAGTGTTGAACCTTTGATTGAGGCAATTGAAGAATTGGAAGAAAAGTTGTCCTGATAAATAAATCAGCACACTCTCTTTATTGTCATTATTGTGCTGATGTATCCATTTCGATCAATCAATAATAGACAAGCTAAACTCACCAATTTCAGATTAACGATCTGGAATTCTGCGGTATCTATTTGCTTTATGCATACTGCAAAAGCTTAACAAAACAAGGTGCGGTTATGCTCTAAAGGCTGATAACCGCAACCCGATATTCACTTCCAAGAACGGAGTAATTACAGATTCTCTCTGTTGATTGATGGCATTTTCTCCAGATCCAAAACAAAGCCAATGTTCATTTCTGCAACCAGTATAAAGTAATTAGACCTACGCTTTTTCCTGAAACAGACATCCAAAGGCAGCTATAACAAACAGGAAAAGTGAAAAAACGTTTAACCATGGGCACCCGGCTTGTTAATATGATCCAGCTCCCAAGATAAACAGTTATCCATAAGTAACTAGCCTATCAAATGTTGGGAATTGAGAAAAGACAGAAACTATTCTAATACAAATCGGAAAGTAATAGTACCCACTTGATTTTGTTGTGGAACGCCGGACGGCAGGCGCGAAAATCGCCAGTTTCGGAGCGTGCTCATAACCTCCCGTTCGAGCTCAGGATTCCCTGACTTTTTTATAGGGATAATGCGTCCAACTGTGCCATCGGGTTTTACTTCAAAGCGTATGGTGATTGTAGCTTCGTTACCTGATATATTTTGAGGTTTGGGAGCAATCTCTGTGCTGCGATTTAGATCTCCCTGCCATTCAATTTTATACGGCGCCGATTTTTCCTGCTCATTACCCGTACCTTGGTCGGCATTGTTTTCGCCGGTATTGCCCTCTTCATCGCCGCTGGTTTCGGCGCCCTGTTGTTGCACATCATCTTCAACTGTTTTCGGCGGTACGGTAACTTCTTTCTGTTCTTCAGTTGAGCTTTCTTCCTGGGGATCCACCTTGTCCGTTTCAGGTGTCTTGACTTCCTCTTCTTGCACCTCCTCGGTCTGATCGGGCACATCCACCGGTTTGGTGGTTTCTTCGGTGGTAGATTCCTGCTCTTCGACAGGATCTGGATTTTCGGGCTCAGGATTTTCGGGTTCGGTTTCAGAGGGGTTGGGGCGCGTCTCAACCTGTTCGGCCTGCTGCTCGGCATATTCAGTGGGCGTACCCGACTGAAATTCACCGAATTCTACTTCAATAAACGAGGGCCGCTGATTCGCTTCTATCGAAAAGGTATAGAGCAAGAAAAATACAACCAGCGCAATATGTATGCCTCCCGTTATGGAAAGGGCAAAGCGATCTTCGCTATCAAAATTGGGCAGTTGCATAATGTTATAATTACCTTGAGGCCTGTTCGGTGGCCATCACAATTTTGAGCTCTAGTGCTTTGGCAATATTCATTACGCGCACAGCATTATCGATAATGGCATCTTTGTCGGCACGCAGCACCAAGGTATTTTGCCCTTGGTCACTTTTGGCCTCACGCAGGGCCGATGCCAACATACCACTGCTGACCAGTTCTCCATCCACAAAAAATTCACCATCTTTCGTTACTGCTACCGTAATCATTTGGTTATCGGTCTGCGCACCGGTTTCTGCTTTGGGGATATCTACCTTGATGCCAAAATTCGTGACAAAAGAGGAAGTCAACAGAAAGAAAATAAGCAGCAACAGTACGATATCCGTCAGCGACGATTGCGAAAACAGCGTCAACGGCTCCATACGGTCATCATCTTTTCGAAAGTCCATTATCCTACCTTTTGTCGTTCTTTCTCGTTTTTATTCTTTGAAGGTGCTTGCAACAGATCAATAAAATCGGCCGATGCATTTTCTAACTCGTGAACCGTACGATTTATTTTACCGAGCAAGAAATTATAAAATCCGTAGGCAATAATACCTACAATAAGTCCGGTAGCAGTAGTAATGAGCGCTTCCCAAATACCGCCGGCCAGCACGCTGGGGTTGACATTCCCCTGCAGCGACTGGATATCCATAAAGGCTTCGATCATTCCGGTAACCGTGCCGGTAAATCCAATGAGCGGCGCAACTCCGGCAATCGTAGCCAGCCAGTTCATCCGCTTTTCGAGATGATAAATCTCCTTTTTGCCCGCATTACCGATGGCATCTTCGATATCGCGAATGGGGCGCCCCAGTCGACGAATTCCCGCTTTAAGAATTCGCGCCAGTGGCTTGTCAATACCGTCACAATAGGTGAGGGCCCGCTGACGATCTCCGTCTTTGAGCATGCTTTCTACGGTACGCAAAAAGCTGTCCACCTCGATGCGAGAATTGTTCAGTGATCGCCAGCGCTCGGCAATCACAAAAATGGCCACCAGCGACAAAATAAAGAGCGGAATCATCAGCACCCCACCCTCTGCCAGCAGCTCAAACATCGACATATTTTCCTGCTGTGCCGCCATACTCAAGGTATCGGCGGCGGCAGTGGTATCCGGCTGAGATTGTATCAAGAAAAGAAGTAACGCTTGCATAATAATTAAACTAGTTACGGATGTTATTTAATTCGTTTGATAAAATTGTTACTGCGATACGGCTCAGGAATGCGATTAACCGCATCTTGGGCGGCATCAACCGTGGAAAACTGGCCGATACCAACCCGGTAATAAGTCGTTCCCTGCACGGTTGCTTCATTGATTAACGTCCGGTAGCCCTTGTCTGCAAAATCCTGTCTTCTGGATTCGGCTTGCTGCTGACTCCTTAGCGAGTGAACCACAATCATATAGCCATTATTGACCGACGTATTTACTGTTCCTTTCAACCCGTATGCAGGCTGTTGATCATCAGGGGATTCCTGGCCTCCCTCAGGATTTGTTACCTCCTGCTGCTGATCAGGTTCCGAATTGATTTCAGAATCTTCATTCGCATTTTCCTGGTTTTGATCGTTGCCGGTCGGTTGTGACTGTTCCACGGGTTGATTTTCCGATACAGGAACTGCCTGCTCACCGCTTTCGAATACTCCGAAATCATACATCAGATAGCCTGTAAGACCAACCGCAATAACAATTACTGCTGCTACCAATATCTGACCAATAACGTCTGCCCCCTCCTCTTTAAGTTCTGATGTCTCAGGTGCTGAAGCTTCTTCATCGGCCACAGTAGCCGTCTCTGGTTCTTGCTGCTCTGATTTTTCCTCCAGATCATCTTCTGATTCTTCTGAGGATTCAATTTCAGAATCCCCATTGATCAGTGCTTCGAACTCTTCCTGTGCTTCTTCGCTGGAGATCTCCTGTTCAGGAACTTCTTCAATGTCTTTGGACTGCTCCTGTCCGGCTTCCACGACTTCATCTTCGGATTCTTCTGCGGCATCTTCATCAAATGCCCATACTTTATCGCTTTGTTCCGGCGTATCTTCAACAATTTCGGGAATTTCATCCTCGTCGGGTTCTTTAAATGCACCAATCAGCTCGATCGGCTTCATGCCCGCATATTTATTATTGACTTCGGTTTGTAGTCGGTCGGCGGGCGTAAATTCCAGCACACCATCCTCCATCCCAAAAGTACCGAAGCCTTCAATCTCAAACGTCTTGCCTTCCTTCGCCGCTTCGTTGATTCGTTCAATCAGCTTGGATAGCTGTCCCTCGACCTGTTCTTCATCCAAGCCGGTCTTATCGACGAGCAATGCTATAAGCTGTTCCTTATCGATAATCATATCTCCTGTTTATTCTCGGGAATAAAGGTGATGGTATCTTTGGGTGGCATCATCACCACGCGGCCATTATCATACTGTTTTTGAAATTGCTTGCGATGCTGAAATTGGAAAGAACCGATACCCTCGACCTGAACTTCATTCCTACGCGCAATTTCATCACGCACTACTTCTGAAAATGCCTTGAGAAAGTCGTTATCCATCACCCTATAATTTTACTGTTATTCCGCCAAAAACCTGAAACGGGCGTTCGGTATATCCCCGCCAAACTTCATATTCCTGATTAAGTAAATTTACTAATTTCACATAAGCACCAAAACGGTCGGTAATCTGTGCATCAATCTGGCTGCCCAGCAACAAAAATCCATCCATCTTCTGATCCGTGCGGAATGTTCTGCGTGGTCCCACGTAATCGGCCCAAGCTTCAACCGAGAGCCAGTCGATGGGACGATAGTGCACACTCGAGTTTACGCCAATTTTTTCTTCATACGGCAACTGTCCACCACCCTGAATTTGTGGCGACTGCAGATATACTTTGGCATCCAGCCAAAACTTTTCGGGTACGATCTGATGCGTTGCTCCCAAGTAGGCTCGCACCTTGTAGGCATCCGTATAGTTGATTCCATAAAACCCGTACATTTGCACGTTCCACATATTTGTCTGACCGAGATCGCGCCAAGCAAGCATGGGATAATTTGAGATATTTTCGTACCGTACGCCAAAGTTCACCGACCCAATGTTATCGAATTCGAGCACCGCTTCTGCTGATCCATGCATCTTGTAAGAGTGGCGAAGCTGGTTGTCCACAGCCATAAAACGGTTAGTGGAATGCAGCTGTTCTGCGGTTTTTAGATATGGTTCGGCCCCTATCTCCACGTTGAGCGTTAAAATATCCATTACGGGATGTTCGACCCTCAGCGAGGGACCAACATAGATTTTATCCGAAAACGGATTTATGCCATAATAAACACTAGCATCGGCACTCAGTTTGGTGGTGTAATTGAATAGTCGTTCATACTCCACACCAAGCTGTGCGGTGAGCCATTGTTCTGTAGAGGTATTGCTGTTGTTATTATAATTTCCGCCTTTGGCTCCGGCTTTTACCGTAAATATTTCGTTGACGTTGGAACCCGCCCAGTGCCGGACCACAGACCCGTTATATACCCACTCTTTACTTTCTCCGTTTGAGTTGGCTCCGGCACTGTCGAGTGAAGCCTCAAAATAACGCGCATTGCCCTGCACCTTCCAACCAGTGATGGCGTTTTTGTGATGTTCAAAATCGGCTCCCAGATTAAATCTCCCATATTTTTTGCGAGCGTCTGAATAAATTCCTGGAGATCCCACGCCGGCCGCCCGATTAAAACTATTTTCGACTCCCAGCTGAAAGCCCAGCCGACTTTTTGAACTCAACTTCGTCGCATATTCTCCGTTGGCATTTAAAAAACGGAAGCTGCTTGGCTGATTGTCCAGATGTCCATCGGATGAACTGAAATCCAGATCCCCACCTATATAGCTTTTGGGAGATAACCGACTGACGCCCCAAAACTGTGCTTCGGGACTGATGTAGCTCCCAAAACCGGCTCGAGCAAAGGCATTAATATCAGAAGAATAATGCAGCGGCAGATACTCAGGCGGATCGGGGCGCGAAAGATCGCTCACCGGCAAATCAGCCACCACCTGCTCCGAAGACTCCATGAAGGACGTGCGATTGGGATCAATCTGATAGACGCGCGGTGTGGGATCGAATCCCAAAATGGGCTGGCGGCGCAGGCCGGGAAAGCGTGCCTTGAACTGGCTGCGAATCTCAATATCCTGCGGATCTATTTCGGGCAGCAGTGAACCTTCATCCGACTGCTGGTTTTGGGCTTGGGCGGGAAGCACCAAGGCCATCCCAAATAATACAAAAAGTGCTGATAAAAGAGCGCGTTTCATGAACGATAAATACATGCGTTTGTCAAAAAAAGTCAGTGGTAAAGGTACTAATTTTTTAGCAACGAATAATGCTTCAATTCGGCGTTTTTTTATACCCAACTTTGTGCCATCTGTTTCAACAAACGTACAAAGAGCTGCAGAATTGTTAAAAAACAGCTTCGCCCGCCTTTGTTGATCGCCACTTATTGATAAATAAGAACCCAAAGCCGCCAAGAAGTTGTATTTCTAAAGCTACACCCTATCGCGAGTACAACTCCTTTGAAGCTTGTATGACTGTACCGCTACTGGTTTGAAGAGTAGAACAGGCAATATAAAACCCCCAAGGTTTCCGAAACCTTGAGGGTTTTTTAGTTGGTAAGAAACGTATAGCCAAATCGAGGGTGCAGAAGTTAACAGGGTATTATTACGTTAGGCTCAACACTATTGCCACCGCTTCTCGTGCATGGGGTTACCGTCATATTATGGGTATCTTCTGCCGTTTCTCCGGCACTGTTAACCTCAACTTTTACAAAAACCTCTTTATCTGTGGACCCATTATTATAGAAGGTACGCTGGTACGATGATGACGTGCCGTCGGCTACCCAGCTGCCGCCCGGACTAAGCTTGTAATACCACTGGTAGCTTACCGACCCTTCGGCATTGGAAACATTTGCTGCGAAATGTACCATGTCTCCCGAGTTTATTATACTTGGACCGCCGGTGCTAACACTAAGCGGAAAGTCAGCGACGCCAATAACATCACTGTTGCCGTCAGGATCGTTACTCACCGTACCATCTCCAATTATACCGTTACCCTGGGGACCGGCCAGCAAAAGGCCTGCTATGTGAGGTGCGGCCATGGACGTACCGCATGTTGTTGATGTGCCTCCATTTTTCCACAATGATTTAATACTTTCACCTGGTGCCGAATAATCAATTGGAGGATTACCAAAATTAGAACCTAAATTAGGGCTTTGAGTCGGATTGCAGTTTGGCGTATTCCAGTCAAACGTTTGTACAAACTCATTATACTGACGAAACGCGGATACAGTCCAAACATTAGCATGATCCACTCGAGCAGGAGAAGTGTTATTGGCATCAATAGCATCGTTTCCAGCTGCAATCGTAAACCGAACCCCAGAATTAGCAGCATTTATTACAGCATTATCAAGTGGTACATTAGCTGCCCCACCTAGGCTCATATTAACTATATCATTGGGCTGTGCATTATTAGATACATAATCAACGCCATCAATTATAGCATCAACTGGACATCCAGAATCAGGATCACTTGGTGGCAAACTATTACAGACTTTTACTGCTACTACATTGGCACCATAAGCTACACCAACTACATCTTGACTATTATTCTGTGCTGCTATAATACCGGCTACATGAGTACCGTGACCAACCTGATCATCTGCTGATTCATTCGCTATAAATGAAACACTATTCCCAGTGTGAACATTTAAATCTGAATGATCCAAGTCTATTCCAGTATCTAATATCCAAGCAGTTTGTCCATTACCATCTAATGGTCCCCCTACACGATTAACACCCCACGGTGTAGTCTGACCATTAAATAATAAATTTCTTTTAACAAACTCTTTGTTAAGAGAAAAAACATCTTTTGCAAACTTCCTACTATAATCTAATTTAAAAAGTACGTTTGGAGTAACACTTTTTATTCTAGGATTCTTTTTCAAAGCCTCTGCTTTTGACTCAGAGAGTTTAGCCGAGAATCCTTTTATGGCATATTTATAGGTACTACGTACTGCACTTTCACCTATATTGGCTGAGGAAATAATTTCACTTGTTAATTGTTCTGCTTGCTGAGCGATAGATTCACTGATGCGACCATTAAATTGATTTTGGAAAATAATTATATATTCTCCTTCAATGATCCTTTTCTCATTACTATCTATTGTATCATTAGTTACTCGACTTGTTGAGGTTTGTGTTTGACTATCCGAGGGGGGGTATTATTATTTACGTTAGAAGGGTTATCACATCCTATAAATACCAAGCTGAATGTGCATATTGTAAGAAACAAATTGATAAAAAGTCTTAACATAATAGTCTCTTTTAGATGAAAGTTCTATTGACTAAAAAGCAAAAAAATTTTGCTTTAAACATAAACAAGAGTGACAATGCGATAATTTGTTACAAATTTTAATGAATAGTTGTATTTATGCGTTTAACAAATTTATCTCTGACAACTTTACTTTTACTCTTGCTAATCGGTTGCACTATTATTTCCGATAATGAACAATCACTTTCGATAAGCGGCAAATTCGCCGAAGAAGGTCTCTCAAACACAAAAATCTCTAAAGTGGCTGTATATGATCAACAATTATTTGCCGCCACTTCACAAGGATTGGTTTCTTTCGATATTTCCGGTGGCCTAGAGCTTAGCGACGAGTTTATGCAAGAAAGCAACATCCCAACCTTTGCAATAGCCAGTGATGAAAATTGGCTCATCAGTGCCCACGTTGAAAATGATACTACAAGAAGTGGAATCTATAGAAGTACCGACCAGGGTGACACCTGGTCTCTCTATAACAATGGCTTCGGCGGCAATCGGCAAGTAATTCCTCATACAATGGATGTCGAAAACAAAGATCCATCAACTATTTTTGCACGACCGTCCGCCCTCACCGTTGTGGCTCGCAGTAACAATAGCGGGCAAAGCTGGGAAACAGTTGTGCAATCTTGGGAGAATCCCAATTTTGGGACCAGCAGTTTTATTAAAATTGATTCGCATCATTCAAAAAGAGCCTGGGCTGGTGGAGCAACAGCTTTTTTTCGACCACGATTATTACTCTCAGAAGATGGGGGTGCAACTTGGAACGGTTTTCTTGTCATAGACAATGTGGAAGCAATAGTATACGATATAGTGAGTAACCCTTCTGCTAAAGATGATATTCTTGCTGGGTTAGGCATTATTCGCAAATCCACTGACGGTGGGCAAAGCTGGACCACTACCTTTAATAACGCGGCAGTTTATACGTTGACCCACAGTATCCGCAACCCCGAAACCGTCTATGCCAGCGGCCGCAACGCCGACGGCACCCTCTTTTTTGCCGCCAGCGGCGACTTCGGCGACAGTTGGCAAACCGTCGCCATGCCCGACAGCCCTACCGGCATCCAAGTCAATGACATGGTATCGGTGAGCGAGGGCGGACAGGAAGTCCTGTACCTAGGCACCAACAAGGGACTCTACAGCTACCAGTTTGAGGAATAGTTTAAGCAATGTGAAACCCTCAAGGTTTTCGAAAACCTTGAGGGTTTTTGTGCCATTAACTCCACATAGCTGCGAAGGAGTTGTACTCCTGGACTTTCGCTATTTCTACATTTCGGGAGTGGAACTCCCTTAGAGTTTGAAGCCATCATATTTAGTGAAATTAGTTATAGGCAGATGTATTTGTGTAACTTAACCTCTTACAGCCCTAACCATTTTTATCTCAACGATGATTATGAGTTCCACCACACGTCCTAACCAACATCTGCTTGGATGTATATTCGTTCTTATCGGTACCTTGCTGGTGAGTTGCGTAACCGATTCAAGTTCAAACCAAGCGATAACATTCGACGGTTCCTGGGAAACCAGTGGGCTCAGTGAAACAACCATTAATAATCTATCCACATTTGAAGGATTTATGTATGCCGCTACCGACAGCGGATTGTACAAAAAATCTTTAGACGATAAGCAAAATACATGGGCTTCCTTAGGACTTGAAGCTCAAGAGGTAATTAATACCGTCTTTCTCCGAGATGACAAATTATTGACTGCTATTCGCTTTGATACAGTTAATGAAGGTAAAACTACATTATTTTTATCTAACAATAATGGGGAAAGTTGGCAACCATGGCTAAATAACTTTGGCGGTGAAACCGGAGAATATACACACGTCTCATCAATTACAACAGCCTCAAAACCTTCGGATACTATTTATGTCCAAAGTGCTGAAAGAACAATTGTGCGTTCGGTAAACGGTGGTCAAAGTTGGAAAATTGTAACTGGTGATTGGAATCATTTTGGAGGAGCACCACGAACAATTTATTCAGATCCTTATTTCAAAGGTCGGGTGTGGGCTACAGGAGCTACACCTTTTGAAAGTCCTTATCTATTAGTTTCAGAAGACAATGGCAAAAACTGGACATATTTGAAACAAATTAGTACATCTGCGCAAATCTGTACAGATGTTATTTCTAATCCAAATAATCCAAATACAATTTTAGCAAGTCTTGCAGGTGGCTTTGAGCAATCTAATCAGATCCGCAAATCCACTGACGGTGGGCAGAGCTGGACCACTACCTTTAATAACGCGACAGTTTATACTTTGACCCACAGTATCCGTAACCCCGAAACCGTCTATGCCAGCGGCCGCAACGCCGACGGCACCCTCTTCTTTGCGGCCAGCGGCGACTTCGGCGACAGTTGGCAAACCGTCGCCATGCCCGACAGCCCTACCGGCATCCAAGTCAATGACATGGTATCGGTGAGCGAGGGCGGACAGGAAGTACTGTACCTGGGCACCAACAAGGGACTCTACAGCTACCGGTTTGAGGAATAGATTAAGAAAACTGAAACCCTCAAGGTTTTCGAAACCTTGAGGGTTTTTTAGTTACTTATATGAACCGTTAACTATAATTAACTGCATATATCCCTCAGTGGTCAACCCGACGGCTGTCGCTCGCTATAACAGTTCAGGATTTAGATTACCGGGTCGCCCGCCTTTGTTGATCGCCACTTGTCGATAAATAAGAACACGGGAGTAATGCTGGCTACAAAAATCACCATGCTGGCATGCGTTACCGTAGCGTAGGCGATGCCCGTTACCGCCGGTACCGCATACAACACCAACAACGACTGCTTCACAAAATAATGATAGGTGCCAATTCCGCCGGGTGATGGAATCGCAATCCCGATGGCTGAAATCACCGTAATCACCAGCGCATCCAGCATATCCAAATCATACACCTCCTGCATGTCAAACATCCAGAAAGGAATATACGTCATAAGCGTATAGCAGAACCAGATAAGAAATGTAAAGGTGATAAATAATCCCCAGCGCTGCACTTTTCGCGCCGAAAGCACGCCATCTTTAAACATGATAAGTGCCTCTTTGGCCCGGTCGATCCATTCTTGGAGCTTCCCAAATTTTTGCCCCAGATAAAGAATGAATTTAATCCCCAGAAACGCTGCTGCTGCCAGCAATACTAAAAATAGCGCAATCCAGCCATAGGTTACAAGACTGGGTTCGTTCGTTAAAAAGTTGATGGTCTGCTCCCCAAAAATTTGCCGCAAGAGGTTCGGATCGGATATTACATAGACCGATACAACCAGCATCAAAAAGGCCATGACGACGACGTCGATAATGCGTTCGAGGACAATCGTGCCCATCAGCTTGGAGGTACTGAGTCCTTCTTTTTTCGCCACATACATCGGCCGGGATACTTCGCCCAGTCGCGGACCTACGAT
Source organism: uncultured Balneolaceae bacterium (assembly GCA_964490705.1). GTDB lineage: Bacteria > Bacteroidota > Rhodothermia > Balneolales > Balneolaceae > Fodinibius. The sequence continues at coordinate 29,793 of CAZBCG010000001.1, forward strand.
GTTCATCAGATAGCCTACCAAGACACCCGAAATCAGGGTTACCCGATCGAGATCTTCGTTATCGTGTTCGATGAGCAGGCGCCAGCGTTCAGCACGAAACACATGACTCATCAATGCAGAGATGGCAAAAGGCAAAATCCATCCGAACTGGATATCCTGTGCATACTCCCAGACTTCTTGCAGGCGTACATTGCGAAAGGCAAGCCACATAAACAGAGCGCCCAACAAAAGAGCCAGCCCTATTTTAAGTAGTCGTTTGAACATCAGGTACCATCCATCGAACTAGTTTCGCATATCTACAACTTCGGCGCCAGCCGGATAATCCAATACAAAAAGGTTTTCTTCTGCACGGATAAATTTGCCACTCCGAAAACGCGTGATTATCACATTATCAACCGGGTCAACAGCACGTATTTTTTGTGGAATAAGTCCCTCGGAAAGATAAATTTCAACGCTTTTGTAAATGGCAAAAGGATCATCGGAATCCAGGCGAATATAGATCTGATTGCCGCGCTGTTCCTGCGTCTCGACGGTAAATGTAGAGTCGATGCCGTTTAGGATACGTGAAGGTGCAAAATCATCTTCTTCGGGCACATACTTGCTAATAATCACCCGGTTACGATTGGTATCATACACCATCGAGGTTTTGCCGTTCACCACCACCGACTGGTTGTTTCCGCGGATTTTATACCGGCGTTGCCCCACCCAAATTTTCCCTCGGCTGGCTGTCGTATCCTGGGTATAAGAATCTATAGATGTGTGTTCAAAGTCAGCGTTGAACACCTCATTCTGCTCAAACTTTTTTTTCAGCTGATCAAAAGGCGCGTCTTGCGCCTGAAGGGGAGCTAAACATCCAAAAAGAAAACATGTCGTAAATAGAAAGCGTAAAATACTATCGTTCAAATTCGTCCAGATCATCTAATAATTGTTCTAATTCTTCTTCATCTTCAACCAGCACATCGCGCGCTGTACTGCCCTGGTACGGACCCACAACGCCGGCGTTATACAGCTGATCAACAATGCGGCCCGCACGGTTGTATCCGATTTTGAGCTTGCGCTGCAGCAACGATACCGATCCCTGCTGATGCAGCACAATAACTTTGGCCGCTGCCTCAAAAAGTTCATCAATATCTTCCAGCGGATCGGGGATATCGCCGCTCGATGTTGACTCGTCTTGTAAAACAGGTAATTCGTACTTGTTATTGTATCCTTCCTGATTCCCAATAAAATCGGTGATTTTTTCAACCTCTTCGGTCGATACGAACGCATTCTGAATACGCGTCATACCGCCGCCGTTCGTAAAAAGCATATCTCCGTTACCGATAAGCTGGTCGGCGCCGCCGGTATCGAGAATTGTTCGAGAATCGACTTTTGAAGCCACCTGATAAGCAATTCGCGCAGGGAAGTTTGCTTTAATTGTTCCCGTAACCACATTTACCGAGGGACGCTGTGTAGCTACTACCAAATGAATTCCCACGGCACGTGCCAGCTGTGCAAGTCGGGCAATGGGCTCTTCAATCTGCTTTCCGGCCGTCATCATCAGATCAGCCAGCTCATCAATAATTACCACAATATATGGCAGATGGCGATGCCCTTCCTCTTCATCCAGCTCCCCATTATCGAATTTTTCATTATATGCACGAATATCGCGAACCATTCCATCTTTAAGCAGATCATACCGCTCATCCATTTCCATGGTTAAGCTTTCCAGGGTCTCTTGGGCACGGTTGGTATCCGTTACAATGGGATCTTCCGCACCCGGAAGCGTAGCCAGAAAATGAGTCTCAATTTTCTGAAACAGCGACAGCTCAATTTTTTTGGGATCAATCAGTACGAACTTAAGATCATCAGGATGACATTTATACAGCAAACAGGTAATGATGGTATTAATACCTACTGTTTTACCCGATCCTGTAGCACCGGCAATCAGCAGGTGCGGCATCAAGGTAAGATCCACCATGAATACATCGTTTTCGATGGTCTTCCCAAATGCCAGAGGCAGCTCATAATCACTTTCGACAAATTTTTTGGTATTGAGAACAGATTTGAGATAGACCGTTTCCCGAGCGCCATTAGGTACTTCGATACCCACGGCTGATCGCCCGGGAATAGGTGCCATAATACGTAGTCCCTTGGCCGCCGTCGCCATCTTCAGGTCATTGGCATAACTTTCAATCTTACTGATTTTGACATCAGGTGCGGGATCGAGCTCATACAACGTAACCGTAGGACCCACAATCGCATTGATGCTGCGAATTTCAATATTGTGGCGTTTCAGCTTATCCAGGATAATACGCTTGTTCTCTTTAATCTCATCCAGATCCACCTCGTTACCTTCATTGGGCGGAGAGTCGAGCAGATCTATCGTCGGGAATTTATACTTGACCCGGGGCACTTCTTTGGCCTTGTCCTGATTCTGCTTATCGAGCTCTTTTTCATCGGCCTGCTCATCGCCTTCGCCCACATAAACCGAAATATCAACGTCATCTTCTTCGTCCTCGGCAATTTTCTTTTTCTCGATATCGGCACGGGGACGACTATCCAGCGACTGCACCTCTTCCTGCTCGCGCCGTATGCGTTCGCGATCCTGCTGCTGCGACTGCTCTACAATTTCATCAATGGATTTAGGCTCTGCCTCCTCTTCTTGTTGGCTCGGTTCCGGCTTTGGCTCAGGTTTAGACTTTGTAGCAGATGATGTGCTTGAGGATTGCGATCCCTCCGACTTCGATTGCTGGCGCATCTGCTGCTCGGCCTGGCGCTGTTTTTCTATCTCTTTTTGCTCGGCTTCTTCTTTCTTTTTCTGGCGCTTGGCTTCTTTTCTCGCTTGCCGTTTTTCTTGCCATTCAGCATACGATTCTTTAATACCAGCAATCCAATCCTTAAAACGTTCGACCGTATGCTGCAGATCACGATCCAGCAGTGCCAACAGGGTCGTCAGCAATAGTACTGACAAAATAATGATCGAGCCAATACCTGTAATATTTTGGAGGATCCGAGAAATGGCAATGCCAGCCGCCCCATTCCAAACGGATGAATACCAGTCGTATTCGATGTTAAACCAGCCGAGGATGCTGGATAACAACACCATGCTCCAGATACCGTAAACGGTGGGCCAGAGCATCTTGTAAATATCGCGATGGCGAAAAATGAACCAGCCGTATCCCAAAATGATAAGTGGCACGATAATGCTCATATATCCAAAGAGCAGATATACAAAGAAATGTGCCAAGTACGCGCCAATGACGCCCAATCCGTTTTGGATGCGGAGCGCCGGTCCCTGATCGAGCATAAACAGACTGTCGCTCGACAGTGATTGGATGAGGGCAAAATCGGCCGCATCGTACGTAACGATGCTAAGCCCAATAAGGCCGCCGATGGCCATCACCAAAATCCCTAAAATTTCCATCTTCCGGGATTCTGAGAGACCTCCCAAAAAATTTCCCGAACTATTGTTCTTTGTCATTAATATCTGAAATAATTCCTTTGTTTAATACAGGAAGAACCTGCAGAATACTACGTTGACAGCAATAGGATATATCTTCTTCGCTGACAATACCATCGAGCCGCACGGCATAATTCGACGACTTGATGCTGTTTTCTATATCATCAGCAAATTTATCATAAAGACCAAAAGCCACTTTTGTGCCGTCTCGTGCACTTTTGGGCAGTTCGCCGGAACAAAGTTCGTAAATAATATTTCCAGCACAAAGTAAATCCTCAAATGAAAGACGTCCACGCCAGCCGGCACACACCAGTACGATCTCTTTGTCGATCTCCCGAAGGTGATCAACAATAGCGGACAAATTCAGGAACGACCCGATAATAATCTTCTCCGCATGCCCCGATCGTTTGATGGCTTTGGTACCGTTGGTGGTATTGAGGATGACCGTTTTGTTGGCAACGGCTTCCTCGGTATGCTCCAGCGGAGAATTGGTCAGATCGTAACCGTCAATTTTGATACCGTCTTTTTCGCCGCTCAGCAAAAAGCTTTTTGAATCCAGATTCCGTGATATTTTGCTGGCGTCATCCATATCACCGACGGCAATCACGCCTTTGGCTCCATTGTGCAGCGCTGTTACCATTGTTGAGCTGGCTCGCAACACATCAATCATCACCACCGTTTTGCCGCGCAAATCCTCCTCTTGAAAAGAGTGAGCCGATGAAAATACGTCAAGTGTGTCTATCATTATAGTACGCGCCGTTGGTTATTTGGAGAGGCTTTGGAAAACCCTGTCATTTCGAACGAATGTGAAAAACCTATGTCGAAAGTCATAATGGTTACTATTTAAATATACAGAACAAAGATCTCTCCCTACGGTCGAGATGACAGTATGGAGATTAGGATTTTTTAAAGCCCTGTTGAATAAATTAGCTGGAAATTACTTCTGTTGCCATTCCTATTTTATAAAGGGGGGCTTTACTACTGTAGCCTCGGCCTTTTTGTTTCGGATTTCCACAAAAACCGTATCACCCTCCTCGGCGTGATCAATCGCTACGTACCCCATCCCAATATTTTTGCCGAGCGTAATGGATCGCGATCCGCTGGTGACAAATCCAATTTCATTGTCGGCAGCATCCAAAATTGCGTAATCCTTGCGGGGAATTGAACGCTTGTCATCAATCGTTAACCCAACCAGCTTTCGGTCCAGGCCTTCTTCTTTGGCTTGCAGCAGTGCATCGCGACCGATAAAGTCGCCTTTATCTAATTTAGTGAGCCATCCCATGCGGGCTTCAAGCGGGTGCGTATCTTTGGTGATGTCGTTGCCATAGAGCGCAAATCCTTTTTCGAGGCGCAATGTGTCGCGGGCTCCCAATCCGCACGGTTCAATACCGAATTCGTCACCGGCTTCCATGATGGCCTTCCAGATGGCTTTGGGATCGACGTGGTTTTTATCAAAATAGAGTTCGAATCCCTTTTCGCCTGTATATCCCGTGGCCGAAATGGCAATATTATCGAAGCCGGCGATAGCCCCTATCTCAAAGGTATAAAATTTGATGCCGCTGAGGTCGGTATCGGTCAGCTTTTGGAGCGTTTCTACGGATTTTGGTCCCTGTACGGCCAGTAGACAGGTATCACCCGACTGATTTCGGACATTGGCATCAAAATTGTTATTGGAGGTGATCCATTCGAAGTCTTTCTCAATGTTGGAGGCGTTCACTACCAGGATGTACCCGGCGTCGTCGTACAGTTTATAAATCAGCAGGTCATCAACAATGCCGCCATCTTCGTAGCACATGGCCGTATATTGTGCTTTGCCGTTTTCGAGCTTGGATACGTCATTAATGGTCACATGCTGTAGGAGCTCAAGCGCTTCATTCCCCGAAATATAAAATTCGCCCATGTGCGATACATCAAAGATGCCCACCTTTTCGCGCACCGCGTTATGCTCTTTGCGGATACTGTCGTATTGCACGGGCATTTCAAATCCGCCGAAATCGATGAGTTTGGCTCCGGCTTGGTCGTGAAGATCGTAAAAGGGCGTTCGTTTTAGCATTGGGTAATTATTGGCTTTAACTTTTTATTTTCTCACACAACTATCTCTGAAATTGCTTCTGTCAAATTGAAGCTACATGATACAGGATACAGGATTCAAAATGTCTTAACTTGCATCATGAAGCCTGTATCATGCATCCAGAAAACCGTTGCTTAAAATACAGATTTAACTCCAGAATGGAGAATGATTTTTCTGTTACTTCTATGATACGTGGATACCTTTCGGGAGTGTAACTCCCTTGGAGCTCGTTTCTTCTGTAATCAACCAAGCTAATCAGTGTTACCAGCATTCTATTTAATTACCTGCTCCCAATGTTCCACGTTGTGAGCAAACACTAATCGCTCCGACGCAGAATTCAGCTGCACCAAGGCTTTGTTGAACAAACATCGGAACGGGATCAAAACCGGAACGAATTCTTTACCGGCAATAACCGTTTAGCATCTGGTGAGAAATCCTTATCTTTGAAGACTGAATTATTTAGCTCAACCCAAGAACTATTTCCCTGATGGCCATCAACAAGCAACAAGTCCGCACGGCACTTACTCATGTGATGCATCCCGAGATGGAGAAAGATCTCGTATCGCTGGACATGATCGAAGATCTGATTATACAGGACTCTTTCATCACCTTTACCATTGATTTACCCGAGAAAAATGCCAAGCTCGAAGCTAAATTAAAGGAGAAGTGTGAAGAGGCGATCCGCAAGTTTGTTGATAAGGATGCCGTGCTGGATATCACCACGGCGGTGAACATCTCAAAGTTTCGCAATAACGAGGACAAGGGTGAATTCCCGGGACAAGGTCATCGCAAAAAGCGTGAAGAGCAACAAGAAGATGAGGACGAGGAAATCCTGTCCGGCGTCAAGAATATTATTGCCGTAGCTTCGGGCAAGGGCGGCGTTGGTAAGTCAACAGTTGCCGTAAACCTGGCTTGCGGATTGGCACGAACCGGTGCCAAAGTGGGACTGCTGGATACCGATATTTACGGGCCCAGCATTCCCACCATGATGGATTCCCACGGCCGCCCGAATATCACGACGGAAAAACAGCTGATACCCAAAGAAAAACATGGGGTTCGTTTTCTGTCCATGGGCATGCTTGTTGATCCCGACCAGGCGATGATCTGGCGCGGACCGATGGTGACGAGCGCTGTAAAACAGTTTATGAATGAAGTTGAATGGGGCGAACTGGATTACCTCGTGCTCGATCTTCCGCCCGGCACCGGTGATATTCAATTAACGCTGGTGCAAACCGTGCCTTTGACCGGAGCGATAATCGTTTCGACGCCGCAAAATGTTGCGCTTGATGATGCTCGAAAAGGCGTGGCGATGTTTAAGAAAGTAAACGTGCCCGTGCTCGGGATGATCGAAAATATGGCATATTTCATTCCCGAAGATCAGCCCGAAAAAAAGTATCACATTTTTGGCAAGCACGGAGCCCGCAACCTGGCTGAACGAATGGGTACGAATTTTCTGGGGGAAATCCCGCTGGAGCAAAAAGTGCGCGAAAGCAGTGATGAAGGCAAGCCTATTGTTCTGGGTGATCTGGAAACGAAATCGGCGCAGGCCTTTGTGGAGATCTCCAATAATGTGATTCAGCAGCTGGCCATCCGCAACCAAGAACAGGCGCCAACCGAGAAAATTGATATCAAGATTAAGCCTTAGTCTCTATGTCATCCCGAACTTGCCGTGTCCCGACTACTCGGGGTTTCGGGATCTGTAAGCTCTAGATACTGAGATAAACCCAGTACATGGTTCAACCATTTGTTTCGATTTTTCCGGATGAATAGGGAGGCCATGGAACAATAAACTATCCGTTTTCTTTTGACCCATTCCTGTCCTTTCCCTGTAAATCAGGGAAAGGGACTCTGTTATCAGATTTACAACCCCACCAATTGGTTTTCTACTCTATCTCCAACAGACTTTTCCCGACCCTAACTATGTTTAGTCATCAAGTTTCAAAAACAGACCCCTAATAAAATTCCTACTCGCGCTGACTCAATCCCAGCAAAAAGTGCCAGATGGTAAGTGCGGCCAATTTCGCAGTTTGATCATCGCGGTCGTGAAAGGGATTCACTTCGGACAAATCAAAAGAGGTCACCTGCTCATTGCGTCCGGCCAGGTAGGCGGCAGTAAGCCAGAGATCCGCAGGCAAGCCATTGGTACAGGGTGCACTCACGCCCGGTGCCTGCGACTGATCCACGGCATCCATATCGAAAGTGATCATCAGGCGATCACTGCTGTGTTGATGAAATAGGCTTGAAATGGAAGTAATGTTGGTTTCATCCCGGAACAAATATTGACCGTCGTGATGGTCGATAAACTCGAGATGCGATTGGGCTACGGAATGGGGCTGCAATCCCGCTACCAGATACGCTTGGGCGCGTGCAGATGAATGCTCCAGTGCCTGACGAAAGGGCGACCCAGAATGTGGTTTTCCATCTTTTAGTGGACGCACATCGGTATGGGCATCCAGGTTAAAAATGGACGTATTGAGATCCGCTTCTGCATAGCCGAGAAAATGACCAAAAGCGGTCTCATGTCCGCCACCTAAAATAATGGGCACGATATCATCCTCCAGATATTCCCCCAGCAGGCTCCCCATATTTTGCTGATCCTCTGCCAGTTCTCCCGTCACTTGCACGTTACCTACATCCCGGCAGTGATTTACGTAATCTATAAATGGCTCCGGGTTTTCGGCGCTGGGCGTCATTTTGTAGAACTGCCGACGAATGGCATCGGGGGCATCCGAAGCGCCGGGACGTCCCCCGTTAATCTGCACCCCTTTGTCGGATGGAAATCCTATGAGCACTGCTTTTGGAGATGAATCATCAGAAAGGGCGGTGCCCAGCAAGTGACCGATTCGTGGATCATCTTTTGAACTATCGGGCAGGTCAACCGTTGATTCTTTAAGCAGACTCATATCAGTAATTCATTGAAAAGTACAATCCCAAAAAATACAAAAGGGCCTGATTTCTCAAGCCCTTTTGCTAAAAGTTACTATTGAAAATGAGGATTATTTTTCTGAGTGCAGGGCTACCCGATTCCCCTCAGTATCACGGAAGATGGCCATATAGCCGTACTCATCCGTTATTTTAGTTTTGGGCTGCAGGATTTTTCCTCCGTGCTTTTCGATTCTATTCAGTACGAGTTGCAAATCGGGATTGGCACTGATATACACCAAGGCTCCATCCCGGCTGGGCTTGTAAAACTTTTTGTGCTCACATAAAGCTCCGCCCACACCGCCGTCTTCTACAGGAAACATGCTCATCTTCAAGTCACTATCCATCTCCATGTCAATCATTTCAACTTCAAAGATAGACTCATAGAATTTTTTAGCTCTACTCAATTTTTTTGCCGGTATTTCGAACCAGGCAATGGCATTCTTCATCTTTTTTAAGGTTTTCGGTACCATAATACTCTCCCATTATTGGTTAGAAGTGAATTGGCATATTACAACAAATAGGAATCACCTGCTAACAAAATGTGATAAATAACCTACTGTTTTTTATGTAGATACAGCCTGGCAATTTATCACATCTTGCTACTCAATATTACTAAAAATTACCTTCTGGCACTTATGGTAAATTCATACGAATCAGGAAATAAGATTCCCATTTTTCAATATACATCTGTTATATTCAATAACTGCATAAATGATTTTCTGAATTAATTTTTGCTATCTAATACATCAAAAAATGTATCTATACAAAAAGAGCGTATTCTCTGTCATACTCTGCGCACTATTGTTTTTGGGATCCGGGACGTTATCTGCCCAGCAGAAATCCACTACTCCCGATAACCTCTCCCTGGGATCGATTGACTTTCCCACGGCCGCCGATGGTGAAGCCCAGCAACAGTTTTTGACCGGGGTGTTGGCGCTGCACAGTTTCTGGTATCCAGAAGCCCGCACTCACTTTCAGCGAGCAAGGGAGCTGGATCCCAATTTTGCGATGGCCTACTGGGGCGAAGCGATGACCCATGACCATCCCATCTGGGGACAACACGACCAAGAATCCGGCCATGAGATATTACAAGCACTAGATCAGGAAATTGAAAACGGAGACATTAAATGGTCGGAGCGCGAGCAGGCATATATTGAGGCTGTCCGTATTCTCTATGACGATGAACGTAATATGGACGAGCGCCGCAAGCAGTATGCGCAGGCGATGAACGAGCTGTACGAGCAATATCCCAGTGACGAAACGCTGGCGTTTTCAGCACTGGCCTCGATGACGGTGCCCAGCTACAACTATAGTAATCCCGATGTGCGCGACGTTGTGCCAATTGCTTCTAAGTTAGAAAAACTTTACCAGCGCAATCCCGAGCATCCCGGGGGCATGCACTACCTCATTCATCTGTATGACAACCACAAATTTGCCGAACTCGGTTTACGTCCCGCCCACGACTATGCGGATGTCGCCTATTCCTCATCTCACGCCATTCACATGCCGAGTCATATTTATAAGCAGCTGGGGATGTGGCAACGCGTTATCAAATCTAACATAAGCGCATGGCAGGCATCAGTGGATTGGCAAAAGCAAACAGATCGGCCGCTCAAGGATCGCGACTTTCACTCCTATCGCTGGTTGTTTGAGGCCTATCTGGAAGTGGATAATTTTGACAAGGCATGTGAGATCATCAGCAATACCCGGCGGATGCTAGCCAAAGCCAGAGATAAAGAACAAGATGTGGGCAGAATACCTGGTGCGCTGGAAAACTTCGTCAATCAATATGAAGAAAATGCGACCAAAAACGCTCCTTCATGTACCGAATAGGTTCCAAACCCTGCCAGGGTTTAGTTATCAGGTATTAATAAATTTTGTCTCCCTGAACATATGATCCCACACAATTCGCGCCCCGATAGTGATACATCCAGAAATCGGGATTTGGGGCATCAATAACAGCCAAATCGGCCGATTTGCCTTTTTCAATAGATCCTACTTTGCGATCTCTTTTGATGGCTTTGGCAGCATAGATAGTGGCTCCTTTCAGTACCTCGGCGGGCGACAACCGACCTTGATTACAGGTGAGCATCATCGCCAACGGCAAATCGTAACTGGGTGCCGATCCGGGATTAAAGTCTGTCGCCACGGCAACTTCTACTCCTCCCTCGACCAATCGCCGGCAATCCAGCGGCTCTTCCTGCGTATATAGAGATGCCAACGGAAGCGTCACTCCCACTACACCGGCTTCTGCCATCTCTTCGATCCCAACTTCTGATATTTTCTCCAGATGATCAGCACTGGCTGCTTCGAGCTCGGCTGCCAATTCTGCTCCTTCACAGGAAGTCAGCTGATCAGCATGCAGTTTGGGCGTAAGTCCAGCCGCTTTTGCCGACAACAATATTCGGCGGGATTCTTCAATCGAAAAAGCGGACTCTTCGGCAAAAATATCACAAAATTCTGCCAGTCCCTGCTCAGCTACTGTGGGAATCATCTCTTCGATCAGCAGATCGATATAGGCTTCACGATCATCTTTATATTCCGGGGGAATGGTATGCGCTCCCAAAAACGTAGGAACTATGTGCAAGGGCTGATCTTCAGCCAATCGCTGATATACGCGCAGGGTTTTGAGTTCATCCTCCACAGATAACCCATAGCCGCTTTTACACTCCACCGTGGTAATGCCCAATTTGGCAATCTCTTTCAGAAATCCGGATGCCTTTTCATAGAGCTCGTCTTCTGTGGCGGCTCGTGTTGCCTCAACGGTCGAAAGAATTCCGCCCCCGGCTTTGGCAATCTCCAGATAGCTTTGGCCCTGCACCCGCATCGCAAACTCATCGGGACGCCATCCGCCAAAGGCCAAGTGTGTGTGGCAGTCTATGAGCCCTGGTATCACCATTTTCCCATCCGCATCATACATTTTTTCATCCGCATATTCGGCAGGCATTTCCGCTTCAGGGCCTACCCATTCGATGGTATCATCTTGCCAAACTATTGCAGCATTTTTTATGGAATGGATGTCTCCTTGTTCACCTTCGTCTTTACACGTTGCCAAGTAACCGATGTTTTTTAGTACGGGCATCTTAGTGTAATACTATCTTAGTTAATATTTATGAGGTAAAAATTAGTTTTGTCATATGAGGAATGACCCACTGTATAAACAAGCTGTGATCCATCGGGAGAAAAAGTCGTGGTAATTATCTCGGAACGTATTCGAATTGCCGCTTCAGAGGATCCCATTGGGCAATCGACAATATGTAGCGAATATCGACGCTGCAGGCAATCAAAAATAAATCCCTTATAACAGCGATCGGTCCACTTGGCAATATGTTGACGATCTGCCGACCAAGCGATTGGCAATGTTAATCCAAAAGATTCTTTTTTGGGTAAACTCCAAATTGATTCGGTCGTTTGTGTTTTGCCATCCCATTTTTTAATGGCACTTCTCGTTTCTCCAGCCCCTTTTCGATCTTCTGCAAAAACTAAGTCAGGATAGTTTTTATCCCAGCGAATGGCTAATTCTTTTTGCTGCCACAAGTAGTTATTACTAAACTCGAGAGGAATATTTTTACCGGTTGATAAATTGATAATACTTAGTTGAAATTTGTCTTCCGGGGCATCCAAAAGCAAAAACTCATTATCCGGAGAGAATTTTAACGGCAGTGCTTTCATTAGATAGCGTGATTTCTGTGTTTCAGCATCATAAATAAAGAGTGAATCACTAAATTGCTCTTGTCCCGATCGCACATACGCTATCAGGGAACCATCAGACGACACCTGCATATGCGTGATATCATCAAGAAGTTTCTCAGGATTTTCAGCCCCTTCGTCCAACTTATATAAGCCTCCCTTATCATATCTAAATCCGGTTTCTCGTTCATCCGCCAGGTAGTAAAGTTCATACCTGCCCTCTCTCAATACGACTGATGCATCTGCAATATAAGGCCCTTCATGTACACCACTAACGGGGATTCTTTCCTGATCCAACACTTTTTGAACTTCACCCGAGGATGGAATAACGCTAAAGATTCCAGAATCACTCACAAAAAAAAGCTTATCATTATGTGGCCAGAATAAATATCCGGGATAAGTCGGGGAATTGATCGTTGCTATGTATTCACCATTCTCTACATCAATTTCTGGAGATGTCGGACAATTCACCAACAGCGTACTAACAAAACATATCGTTAAATAAACCTTTAAATAATTCATAGTTACTCTCTTGTTAGACTATACCATCTCAACCAGCATTCCTTCTACCTCATCGACCATACTTCGACTCTGTAATAATTCGACCGCCTTGTTGATGTCATCCTTAAAATAGTGATCGGTGGTGGCGTGGGGAATGGCATCCCGAACAAAGTCATGCGCAATCTCTACGCCTTTGCCCGGCTTCAGCGGCTTGCGGAAATCCAGCGCCTGTGCAGCCGTAAACAGCTCAATGGCCAGCACCTGCTCCACATTTTGATATACTTCCAGCAGCTTCAATGCGCTGATACTGCCCATACTCACGTGATCTTCTTGCCCCAAACTCGTGGGAATGGAATCGACCGATGAAGGGTGGCACAACACTTTATTTTCGGATACGAGTGAGGCTGAGGTGTATTGCGGAATCATAAATCCGGAGTTGATGCCCGTCTCTTCCATCAGCAGTTCGGGCAGGCCGTCGTGACCTTCGAGCAGTAAATAGGTGCGACGTTCGGAAATGCTGGCAAATTCAGCCAAGGCAATCTTGGCATGATCCAGCGCCAGCGCCAGCGGCTGACCGTGGAAATTTCCCCCGCTGATAATATCTCCATTTTCAAAGACAAGCGGATTATCAGTTACGGAATTGAGCTCTGTTTCGATCACTTCCCGACAGTATCGCAGCCCATCGCGGCTGGCGCCATGCACCTGAGGCACGCAGCGCAGGCAGTACGGATCTTGCACCTTTCCACAGTTGCGATGCGACTCCAAAATCTCACTTTCAACCAGAAGCTCTCGCACATTTTTCGCCACTTCCTGCTGTCCTTTATGCGGACGAATTTCGTGAATACGCTCATCAAACGGCTTGATGCTGCCCTGCAGTGCTTCCAGACTCATCGCCGCGATTAAGTCTGCCGCCTTCATCAGGCTCAGGGATTTTTCCAGCACGTAAGCACCGTAAGCGCCCATAAGCTGCGTCCCGTTAATCAGCGACAATCCATCTTTGGCTTGCAGATCAATGGGATCGAGATCATGCTCATCTAATACTTCCTCGGCGGGGATGGTATCGGTGCCTTCTTCATTCCAGAACAGGCCGTAGCCCAACAGCGGCAGCGACATGTGCGCCAGCGGAGCCAAATCTCCCGATGCGCCCACGCTCCCCTTTTCGGGCATGGCGGGAATCAGGTCATGCTCGGAAAAATAGATCAGCCGGTCGAAGGTTTCTTCGGAAATGCCGGAATTGCCCAATCCCAGGGCGTGAATTTTGAGCTGGAGCATCAACCTGGAAATGTCTTTGGGAATTAAATCTCCAACCCCCACCGAATGCGATAAGATAAGGTTGCGCTGCAGCTGCTTAAGCTGCTCTTCATCAACGCGCTTGTTTGCCAGCGCGCCAAAGCCGGTATTGATGCCATACATGGGCTCATCGCGATCAAGGGCATCCTCCACAATTGAACGAGCGCTGCGGATGGATGACTTATCATTTTTAAGCCCATCAATACTTGTGGCCAGGTCCTCGTATAAAGTAGCAATCGAAATGTTCACTGAACTGGTTTTTTATTTCCCAATATTTCACCAAAAATACGAGTACTCAGGGGTCATCCCAACTTCGATTTCAACAAACTTTCCATCAACCAGCCCAATTTTTGTATTTTGCGCCGTAATATTCATATCAACATAATTACTGATGCCCCCTGATTCCTGTATTCTCTGTAATGGCCCCGCCATACAACACTTTTATGAAGATACCTCTGAGCACTATGCGAGTGACTACTATCAGTGCCAACAATGCCGGCTTATTTTTGCTCCGCCCAAAGATCGGCCCGATCCCACAGAAGAATTAGCTCGTTATGACACCCACGAAAATGATCCCAACGACGAAGGCTACCGTAATTTTCTGAGTCAGCTTTTCGATCCCTTGAATGATCGACTGCCCCCCAACAGCTTTGGCCTCGATTTTGGATCAGGTCCCGGACCTACGCTCAATCTGATGTTTGAAGAAACGGGTCACGAAATGAAGATTTACGATCCCTTTTATGCGGATGATGAAACCGTTTTTAATCAGCAGTATGATTTTATCACCGCCACCGAAGTGGTTGAGCATCTTTTTCATCCCGGCAAAGATCTGGATCGATTGTGGAGATGTCTGAAACCCGGCGGCTACTTGGGCATTATGACGAAAATTGCCGAAGACGATGTCGATTTTTTTGCTGATTGGCACTACCGGCTCGATCTCACGCACGTTACGTTTTATACCAACGATACATTTCGCTGGCTCGCTGATCACTGGGAGGCGGAAGTTGAATTCCCGGCAGACCGCGTTATTATTTTTCGAAAACCCCATTAATCCAGCGGACACTGAGATTGTCATGGAGTCCCTTGAAGCACTGCTGAAAAATAAAACCGCTTTTCGGATACCTTAGTTATCAACGATATTATCAACCCTCATCAACTTTCCCTTGATCATCGTATGCGTAATCGAGCGCATGTTGGCAATATCCTGGGATGGATCCTGCTCCAGCACAATAAGATTGGCTATTTTCCCCTCTTCCAGCGTACCAATATCGTGGGATCGCTGCATGGCCTGTGCACCGTTTTGGGTGGCCATCACAATTAAGTCTTCGGGCGGAATGTCTGCGCGCTGCATCGCTTCCATCTCCTCATAGATCGAGGGACCGTGCAACGTCCCCGGATTACCGGCATCAGTCCCAACGGCAATCGGGATACCGGCCTCATGTACTTTTTTAAGATTTTGGAGCGCCGTTTGGCTGACCCGGTCCTCTTGTGGATCGAACCGCCGCAATCGCTCCAAAAATCCGTCAGTAAAAACGGAATGATCGCTAAACTGCGAAGCATTGGACAACAGATTTCGGGTTTTATCATCTACGCACCCATTGGGATCATCAAATGGATAGGAAGACATACCGGCCGCAGCTCGATAGGCCAACCTGTATCCGCTGCCGACAATGAGCGTAGGCGTATAAATTGTGCCCGCTTCTTTGGCCGTGTTCAAAAAATCTTGGTCAACTTTGGTATCCGAAACACTGTGTACCAGCAGTTTAGCCCCATAATCAATTGCAGCCTGGGCCTGATCAAGACTTGTTGCATGTACAATCATCTGATTACCCTGTTTTTCAACTTCCTCGGCCACCGTCGCAACCCTATCCATATATTCTTCATTATCAATATCTAGCTGCCACATTTTAATACCGGTTGCGCCTAATCCGGACAGATACTGCACGGTCTGGCGACCGGTTTCCTTGGAATCCAAGGTCACCAACACCTTATCGGGCGGCGTGTTAAAGATGTCCAGCGTTGCAGGTGTAATCAGCGGTCCCGCAGCGGCCACATGCGGCGCTCTGGGATTTTCTTCGGCCGACTGCTGAAAGTCGATCGACCATGTAAATCCGCCTACATCATACACCCCGGTGATGCCCGAGCAGAGATACGAATCATAATAACGCTGGGGATTTTTCTTCTGATAGGCCGCAACCTTGCCAAACGGATAGGTATCCCGAAGGTCCAGCGCATCGGGACGACCATCAAAAAAGCCCGTTTGGAAGAAATGAACATGGGCATCAATGAGTCCCGGCGTAATATATTTATCGGAAACATCCACAACCTCTGCCCCGGAAGGGATACGGCAATCATCCTGTGAGCCGGCGCATTGAATGTGATCTCCTTTTAGAACAATTACACTATTTGATATCGCCTCCGACCCTGTGCCGTCAAAAAGAGTAGCATCCTGCAATACGGTAATATCTTCTGACGATTTTTGGGATGCACAGGATGAACACCAAAAAAGTGCTATACTTATCACAAGGAAGGTGACGACAGATCGAAAACGCAGAACAGTATCCATAATCAATATCATTTTGTTAGCCGATATTATTGAGATACAAAATTTCGCCTGCTTTTACAATTTGGACATCCCATTCGCAGAGCGCTTTAGAAATATTATCTTTAGATTTATTTCCCGTAAATTTCACAATTACTTGTCATGTTTGATTTAACCATCGACCACTATACGATTAAAGTTCATGACCTGGGACAAAGTGCTGATTTTTATAGCACCGTACTGGACCTTTCGGAAATCACAAACCGAACAGAGAAAAGCTATATTCGATGGTTTTCGCTCGGCAACGGCAGTGAACTGCATGTGGTAGAGGGAGACACATCAGAAATAAAAACTCCCATTGGCGTGCACCTGGCACTCCGGATGTCGGACTTTGATGGCTTTATCGACCACCTTAAATCACACAATATTACGCCGCACGATTCGAAAGGAAATCCCGACAGCATTACGACAAGAGCTGATGGCGTGCAACAGGTGTATTTTCCGGACCCCGATGGCTACTGGATTGAAGTCAATGAGGCGGCTGCGGAGTGATATCAATCAGATATTCATAAAAAAGTAGTAGCCCATGAGTCCGCTGGCCGCTACCTTAAGAACGGTACTGGCCAGAAATCCCATAAACGAACCGATAGCCGAACGCACCGCCTGATCTGATTTTTGTCCACCAATTAGTTCTCCGACAAACGCACCGACCAGCGGACCAACGATCAGTCCAATCGGGGAAAAGAAAATACCGACAACCATGCCAATCATGCATCCCCAGATACCGTAGGCCGAACCACCAAACTTTTTGGTGCCGTAGGCGGGAATCACATTGTCAAGCACCATCAGCGCGATAACCACAAGTGCCCAGATAATAAAAAATTGCCAGCTAAACGGATGGGCGGATGTCACCTGTAGCACTAACAATCCCAAATAACTCAATGGCGGACCGGGAACCACCGGCAACAGCGAGCCGATAAAACCTGCAATTATTAACAGTGCACCGAGGATAATTAATATTGTTTCCAGCATTGGGCTATAGATTCGTTGGAGTTCATCCCAATAAGACGAAAAGCAGTGTAATCTGTTTCGCTAAATTTCTAATTTTCACTCCACCATCGGCAGATCTACTCCGCGCTCTTTGGCGGTTTTGATCGCCTCGTCATAACCGGCATCAGCGTGACGCATAACCCCACTGCCGGGATCGTTGGTCAGTACGCGCTCCAGTCGCTCATCAGCCATTTCAGTCCCATCGGCCACGCAGACCATTCCGCCGTGAATGGAGTATCCAATGCCTACCCCACCGCCGTGATGCAGTGAGACCCAACTTGCTCCGCTGGCAGTATTCAGCATTGCGTTAAGCAGCGGCCAGTCGGCAATAGCGTCGGAGCCGTCTTTCATGCCTTCGGTCTCTCGGTTGGGGGATGCCACCGAGCCTGTATCCAGATGGTCGCGACCAATAACAAGTGGCGCATTCACTTTGCCTTTTTTGACGAGCCAGTTGAACTTGGCGCCCATCTCGGCACGTTCACCGTATTCCAGCCAGCAGATACGCGACGGCAAACCTTGGAACTGCACCTGGTCTTGGGCCTTTTTAATCCAGCGATTGAGTGATTCCTTTTCAGGAAAAGTCTCCAGCACCGCTTTATCTGTGGTATAAATATCTTCGGGATTACCTGACAGCGCAGCCCAGCGAAACGGACCCGATCCGCGACAAAAAAGCGGACGAATAAAGGCAGGGACAAATCCCGGAAAGTTAAACGCTTCATCCATACCGCGATGGTCGGCAACCTGTCCGCGGATATTGTTGCCGTAATCAAACGTAATGGCTCCCTCGTCCTGCATCTTCAGCATCGTTTCTACATGGGTAACCATCGAATCGAGCACATCAGACTGATATTCTTCGGGATCCGATTCTCGTTTTTCTTCGGCCTCGTCCAGCGTATATCCGGCCGGAATATAGCCCAACTTTAAATCATGCGCTGAAGTTTGATCTGTAAGCACATCGGGAATAACATCTTTTTCAAGCATCTTCGGCAATACTTCTGCTACGTTACCAAGCAATCCAATCGAGAGTGCTTCACCCTTTTCCTTGGCATCCACTGCTTTCTCAATGGCTTCATCCAGATTCGTGCATTTGATATCGCAGTAGCCGGTTTCTACGCGGCGGTCGATGCGTTTTTCATCCACCTCGATGCCAATAAAAGCAGCGCCATTCATGGTAGCTGCCAGCGGCTGCGCGCCGCCCATCCCGCCAAGTCCGGCCGTTACAACAAGCTGTCCCTGTAGCGTACCGTCAAATTTCTGTCGGGCGCACTCGGCAAAGGTTTCATAGGTACCCTGCAGAATACCCTGGGTGCCAATATAGATCCAAGACCCGGCCGTCATCTGCCCGTACATGGTCAGCCCCATTTTGTCGAGGCGACGAAACTCATCCCAATTAGCCCAATTCGGTACCAGGTGAGCATTGGCAATTAGTACGCGGGGGGCTTCTTCGTGTGTTCGAAATACGCCTACCGGCTTGCCGCTCTGCACCAGCATGGTCTCGTCATTCTCAAGACGTTTGAGCGTTTCCACTATCTTGTGATATGATTCCCAGTTCCGCGCAGCCTTTCCGCCCCCGCCGTAAACAATTAACTCATCCGGATTCTCGGCCACCTCGGGATCGAGGTTATTCATCAGCATGCGCAGGGCGGCTTCCTGATGCCACCCCTTGCACTGCAGATCGGTTCCGGTTGGTGCTTTAATATTTTTGACAACGCCTGATTTTGTACTCATCACCTACACTTTTTTATGTTCTCTTTTCGGGCAATGTAAGACAGATGTGCTTTGAAGTCTAATTTGTCAACCTATCGCATGATGTTGCTATTTATTAGCAACCTTTCCGAGGATATCATAACAAAAACCGCCTCCCGGTTTCGCAGTTGCTTCACTATGGCGGTTTAATTATCATGCACGCCGTGTATTAGGAATATTTTAACGACAGATTGAATAAAATAAGGGATAATCAATGGCAAATGAACAAGCAGATACGGCTGACCCCGCTCAAAAGGATGACTTTTTCGGTCATCCGCGAGGGTTATCTACATTATTTTTTACGGAATTCTGGGAACGCTTCAGTTACTACGGGATGCGCGCGCTGCTTGTCCTTTTTATGGCAGCGGCTGTAACAGGAGACAACCCCGGTCTCGGATTTAGCGATGGCAGAGCAACTGCCATATATGGACTTTATACCTTCTTTGTATATGTGCTGGCGTTACCCGGCGGCTGGGTAGCCGACAAGTTATGGGGGCAAAAGAAAAGTGTTTTCGTGGGCGGATGTATTATTGCCCTGGGTCACTTTACGATGGCCGGTCCATTGGTGGGGCTCCCCGACGAAGCATCATTTTATATGGGACTTGTTCTCATTGTCGTTGGAACAGGCCTCTTAAAACCCAATGTTAGCTCCATGGTTGGTGAGCTCTATCCCGAAGGCGGAGCACGACGCGATGCCGGTTTTTCCATTTTTTATATGGGGATTAACTTCGGGGCCATTTTAGGTCCCACGCTTTGCGGTATTCTCGGTGAAGGCTACAACTGGCACTGGGGATTTTCACTGGCCGGTTTCGGGATGCTGCTCGGACTCATCTCTTATAAAGTTGGAGAGAAGAACCTGGGAAAAGCCGGGAGACTCAAGGTGGATGACAGCCAGGAAACACTCTCGCGACGCAGCCGTAATTTTTGGATAACGACTGGCGTTTGTACGGCAATTATTGTGCTGTTTAGCATCTTGATGAATACTGGTGTAATCGGGATATCACTGCAGCAGCTTGCTCAAACACTGGGTACCAGCGTAGCTCTTATAGCCGTAGTATTCTTTGCTTATCTCATTAACGATTCGAAGTGGATTGGAGTCGTATTACTGTTAGCCGCCGCTGGATTTTATGCCGCGTCTTTTAGTTGGGGATATACCTTGTTTTCATACCAAATTGGTATTGGAGTGACGGTAATAGCTTTTCTGCTCTTCAATACGATTCGAATGTTCATGCCAAGCCTCAAGGTATCCCTGGAGAAAAAACGGCTATTCGTCATTTTTTGGCTTTTTATTCTGGCAGCTCTTTTCTGGAGCGGCTTCGAGCAGGCCGGATCTTCCCTTAACCTATTTGCAGAACGAGAAACAGATCGCACGTTTGGCCCTTACGGATTGATTAGCCAGATTGGAGCATTTTTGCCAGCACTTATTCTGGCGCTACCTCTCGGATATCTCAGCTGGCGGATATTCAAACGTACTAATCTCTGGTGGGTTGGAAAGGCTGGGGTAGCTGGCCTCTCCTTATTGGTTGTTGGCTTTACCTACTATATCTCTACACAACTTGCCACCTCTTGGGAAATGCCGGCAAGTATGCTGCAAAATATCAACCCACTTTTTATTGTGATACTGGCTCCCGTTTTTGGTTGGCTGTGGACATGGCTAGCCAACCGTAATGCCAATCCATCTATTCCCGTAAAGTTCGGATTGGGACTTATAGGATTAGCTGCAGGCTTTTTTGTAATTTCATGGGGAGCCGCTAATGCCACAGGACCTAATTCAGTTGCTCCTGCATGGCTTATCGTCACGTACTTTCTTCATACCTGCGGCGAACTTTGCCTGTCTCCTGTCGGGCTTTCTTCCATGACCAAACTTGCCCCCGAACGCCTTGTGAGCCAAATGATGGGCGTATGGTTTGTAGCGGCCGCGCTCGGCAACTTGTTTGCCGGACTCATGGCTGGTCAGCTAGAAACGCTAGAACCATCCGGTCTATTCTGGAGCGTTGCTCTACTTGTTGGCGGTGGCGGTATCATAGCCCTGCTTGCAGCACCTCCGGTTAAAAGACTCATGGGTGATGTGGACTAAACCGCCGATTTAGCTGATGAAGTAATTAATTCTTTCAACCCTGACAGGATTCAAACCCTGTCAGGGTTTTTTATTTCTCTCCTTGCAGAGATCTTTGCAAAACCCGGCATGTCATCCTGAATTTAGTTCAGGATCTTAATTTAAATGCTAATAAGTGTAGATGAGATGCTGAAACAAGTCCAGTATGACATGATTCGGATGGTCTTGCAAAACCTCCTTGAAATAAAACTTGGGAATCAATCCATAAGCTTTACTTCTCCATCAGAGAAAACCCCGAACTTATGATTTACTTTGTTGATACAACCGGAAGGACAATCTCCCGAACCTACGGTCACATCCAGCAACAGATGATCATTTTTAATTTGGGCCTTTACGTTGCGGCCGCCGGTAATAACAGCATCGGGACCCCCCTTCTCAATCATCTCTAGCGAAGCAAACTCTTTACCAACAGCATAACCATTTATCGGCTTTTCTGCTTTCATAGTAGCTACCGCGCCGGGCGAAGTAGCATCAAATTCGCGATACTGTTCCAAGCTCAAGCCAAATTGTTCGACGAGATTATCAATTCCTTCAACATCCGTTTCCGTTTTTCCTGCTCTCCAGTTATCCAGCCAAGGTTCAGATTTAAAAGCCCACAGTAATACCTCTCGGGGGCTTGCCGGATTTCTAGCCAACAGAGTGTACTCATCAGTTACGGTTTTTGCCTCCTCAAGATCACTTTGCTCAAGACACACCAAGCCATTATAGAAAAACGATACCACCTTGGATGGGATCTCCGTTTCCTGCGGGGACTGCTCATTCACATATCGCACGGCAAGCTTTTCAGCGATCGTCTGCAGCCGGTTTTGTTCATCACTCGATAGGTTTGAATCATCTACTTTTTCCAGTATTTGTCCATCCCCTAAACTGATTTCTCCCAGGTCTGACTGGACATCACTGACGCCGTTGCATCCCGAAAATACAATCAGCGTGCAAATTGTAATCAGAAAAAATATGTGAGTGCGCTTGAATTCAATCATAATAATAGAATATTTCTCAGATTAATAAATTTCGATTTTTGGATACAAATTCAAACGGATTATGACTCTACAATAATCCTACACCTCAGATCACCGGAATAACTACTCAGCATTTTTACTCCCATACTGATTTACGGTGCCAGAGTCGTTATATTTCAACTTATGACTGAACAAACTGCTACTTCCACGGAAAAAGAATCTCAAACCATTACCCAAAAAGAACCGATTGCAGCCATCGCCACACCCGTTGGTGAGGGGGGCATTGCTGTAATCCGAGTATCGGGTAACAATGCTATTGCAACGGTAAATCAGGCTTTCAAGGGAACCGCCCTTACCGAACAAAAATCTCATACCGTTCATTTTGGCAAGATTCTGAATCAAGATGATGAGGTTGTGGATGAAGTGCTGGCTACGCTATTCCATTCGCCCAAATCATACACTGGTGAAGAAACGGTTGAGATCTCTTGCCACGGCGGGGTACTCGTCACACAGGCCGTGTTGGAGGCCATGCTGGATCTCGGCATCCGATCGGCCGAACCCGGTGAATTTACCCAGCGTGCTTTCCTGAATGGAAAAATGGAACTGAGTCAGGCCGAGGCCGTTGCGGATCTCATCCATGCGAAAAGCAAAAAGGCACTCGATTCGGCACACCAACAGCTCGAGGGACGACTGGGCGAACATATCAAAGAGTTTCGTCAGCAAATTATTGATGCCACGGCCATGGTCGAGCTCGAGCTCGATTTCGTAGAAGAAGATGTAGAATTTGCCAATAAAGAAGAACTGAAAGAGCTACTCGTCGAACTCGACGAAGAAATTGATGACCTGCTGGCAACGTACGAAACGGGACGACTGGTTAAGCACGGGGTGCGTACCGTATTCATCGGCTTGCCCAATGCCGGAAAATCGACGCTGCTGAATACGCTGGTCGGTAAAGATCGTGCCATCGTTACCGAAATTGCCGGCACCACCCGCGACACCATCGACGTGGATTGGAGTTACGACGGCCTTCGGTTTATTCTCACTGATACGGCCGGACTGCGCGATACCGACGATGTGGTGGAAGCTGAAGGGGTCAAGCGATCACAAGAAGCTTTTGAAAAAGCTGACTTGGCTGTCTATCTCAAAGATTTGTCCACCGAACTTACGGCCGAGGAACGTCAGGATATTGCGGAGTTTCAAAAAGCAGCTGATGACACTCCTTTCGTATTAATCGGCACAAAAAATGACATTGCACTGGATGTCGATGACGAACGCATGGATTACGATCTCAAGATTTCGGCACTGGAGGGCGAAAAAATTGACGAACTTAAAAAGCTCATGAAGCAGCGTGCACTGGAAAATAAAGAGTATGATTCTTCCAGCCTGCTCGTCACTTCCAGCCGTCACCGCGATGCATTGCAAAATGCACAAGAAAATGTTCAAAGTGCTATTCAGGCACTGGAGCAAGGTATGACGGGCGATTTCCTCTCCATCGATTTGCGCTCGGCACTGAAAGATCTGGGCACCATCACCGGCGAAATTACGACTGAGGATATCCTCGACAGCATCTTTTCGCGGTTTTGTATCGGCAAGTAACTGTAACCTCACCAACAAACGAACTTCAAGTATTAAAGATAATACAATGAAAATCCTACTCATCGGCGGAACCGGAACCATCGGATCTAAAATTGCCAACCGACTTAAAGATGATAACAAGCTCATTATTGGCGGACATACGTCCGGCGACGTACAGGTTGATATAACTGATCCCAATTCTATTGAAAAGCTGTTTTCTGACGTCGGTCCCATTGATGCCGTTATTGTGACGGCCGGATCGGCGCCGGTCAAAGCACTTGATCAATCAGAAAACGACGATTTTCTGGCGGGCATCAAAAGCAAGATGATGGGGCAGATCAACATTGCGCTAACTGCTATGGATTACCTGAATGAAGGCGGCAGCGTAACGCTCACATCCGGTATTTTAGATCGCGATCCCATCCCGCAGGGAACCATACTAAGCACGGTCAATGGAGCTATTAACGGATTTGTAACGGGCGCCTATGGTGAGTTTTTGCAGAAGGGATTTCGCATTAATGCCGTAAGTCCGGCACTGGTTGAAGATTCGGCGGATACCCTCGGCGATTTCTTTCCCGGTCACACGCCTGCAAAAATGGAGCATGTGGTGGATGGATACGAGAAGAGCCTCAAAACACTGATTACCGGACAGATTATTGAGGTCACCTAACCAGCCTCAAATCCTACTGCACTGGCTCTGTCACTGATGACAGCCGCAAGAAAAGCGAGAATCAGAATTGCTATTAAAATAACGATGAATGGCGTCCAGCCTAATGCAGAAAGGGCAACGCCCATCACAGTGCCGATGATGCTCGATCCCACATAATAAAATAGCCAATACAAACTCGTAGCCGTGCTTTTGCCACTCGCTACATGCTGCGAAATGATGTGGCTGGCCATGGTGTGCGCTCCAAAAAAACTAAA
The DNA here is from genome assembly GCA_964490705.1 of uncultured Balneolaceae bacterium. Classification (GTDB taxonomy): domain Bacteria; phylum Bacteroidota; class Rhodothermia; order Balneolales; family Balneolaceae; genus Fodinibius. Next base: position 54,624 of record CAZBCG010000001.1, read on the forward strand.
TGTGGCAATACCCAATCCAACCACAAAAATCCAGATGTTCGGAGTCAATAACATTAGGGTGGATACCAGAAAGATCCCAATCAGCATTTTAAGGATGGATTGAGGACGAAACCGATCCGTAAACCATCCCGCCACAACCGATCCTGCAATCCCGGTCAGATACATCAGAAAGACCGAAGCAACGATATAGCTTGGGAGTGAAAACGGCGGGGCTTCCAGGCGGAAGCTCAAATAATTATAGATACTGACAAATGCCCCCATAATTAATGCTGCAATACAAAACATGCACAGCAGTACCCGATCACGCAGAAAAATGCGCATCTGGCGGATTTTATACCCCGTGCTTATTCGCTTCGACTCAAAATGATTGGAAGGCGGCAACAAATATTTAAAGATCAGTGCCAACATAAACCCAATGCCTCCAATCAATACCGTTGCCCAGCGCCAGCCCGCCCATCCGGCCGAAAGATCAGAAAACACGCGTCCCCACATGCCGCCGAATGTATTCCCGCCTAAATAAAGGCTAACCACGATGCCCAGCGATGCCACTTCAACTTCTTCGGCAAGATAAGCCAGTGCTACTGCCGATATCCCGGATATTGCCATTCCTTTTAAAAAAGTGACGGCCACCAGCATCCCAAAGTTGGGTGATGCCGCTGTGATAAGCGTAAGCAATGCCGCCCCAAACATGCTGGCTACCATCAACTTTTTCCGCGACAACACATCTGCCCAGAACGCAAAAGTGAATAATCCTGCCGCCATCCCGGCCGTCCCCGCTGATACCGAAAGGCTGCTCATGGCGGGACCTAGCGCAAACTCACGACCGAGTTCCGGCAATAATGGTTGAAAAAGATACAGTTGCGCAAAAACAGAAACCCCCGAAAGAATAATCGCAATTTGAATATACCAATAACGTGATGTTCCGCGAGCAGCTTTTGCAAGGTAATCAGCGCCAGTTGTAGCGTTTCTCATCAAAAAATGGTGAGAATGAAAAAGTTAAACACATGAGCTGTTTGAATATATGAAATAACAAAAAGCCCGACTCCAAAAATTGGAATCGGGCTTGCATCAAATTTTAAGAAAAATCGGCTTAGTTTTCTCCGTCAGAACCGGAGCCACCGTCTCCTCCATTTCCACCGGATGTGTTACCGCCTTGTCCACCTTGATTCTGTGGTAACTCAGGCACGGCTGATGGTGTTTCGGAAGGATTATTCAAATTATTTTGCTGCATGGGTTGTTCGGTTCCAGTTCCACTTTGCTGAACGGCACTCTCGGTTGCACCACCGCGCTCAATCGCAAAGTTAGCCAGCACACAAAGCACTAGCAGGGCTGTTCCCAATACTGTTGTTGACTTTGAAAGCAGGTCGGCCGTTCGTCGGGCGCCAAGACCTTGCCCACCGGCCATTCCTCCTGCTATACCACCAGAAAGCCCTTGTCCCTGCCCCGGTTGCAGCAGAACAACAATGGTTAACAAAATACAAATAAGCGTAATTACGGATATAATAATCGTATAAAGCATGATAACATCTATATAACTGTGTTTTTCAGACCAGTAAAGTTATTCAAAATTCCTTTTCTTTACAATGATATCTATTTAATTATTATTGATTAGTTCCCTGCTGTGTTATAACTCATTAGCCACAATATTATTATTTCATCAAAAACAGCATAAATTCGTGCAAAACTTTCCCTCACGCATTCAAGAGTTTATCCAAAATTCACCCGGTATTACCTACCAGGTTGTCCTTTCGCTCGTTATCATCTTTGCCATTTGGCTAATCCGATTTATTGCCGTCCGGATTATCAATCGAAGACTGACCGACACGGCGCTACAATACAAATGGCGAAAAAATTTGACCTACATCTCGGTCTTCCTCGGATTTTTACTCGTCGGGCGCATCTGGTTCGAAGGGCTAGAATCCCTGGCTACCTTTTTGGGATTACTCTCAGCCGGTCTGGCAATTGCTCTTAAAGATCCGGTCACCGATTTCGCCGGATGGATTTTCATCCTTTGGCGTCAACCCTTTGAAGTAGGCGACCGCATCGAAGTGGACGATATTAAAGGTGATGTTATTGATGTACGGCTGTTCAAATTTACGGTGCTCGAAATTGGCAACTGGGTGCATGCCGACCAGAGCACCGGCCGCGTGATCCACGTGCCCAACCATAAAGTGTTTGCGGGTTCGCTGGCCAACTATACCAGTGACTTCGAGTTTATCTGGAACGAGCTTCAAGTGCTCATAACTTTTGAAAGTGATTGGGAAAAGGCCAAAGAACTACTGCAGAATATTGCAAATGAACACCTGCAGGACTTTGTGGATCGCGCCGAACAGCAGGTGCGACGCGCAAAAAAATCATATCTCATTCACTATCGCTACCTAACGCCTATTGTTTATACGGATGTCCGTGACAGCGGCGTTTGCCTTACCGTTCGGCATCTGTCGAATCCTCGGAAGCGGCGCGGTGTTTCACAGGATATCTGGGAAGATGTGCTCCACACATTTGACGAGCACGATAACATTGAGCTGGCCTACCCTACCATGCGCATTTACAAAGAACCGGATCGCTGATGAAGCAGATTTATCTGATTAACCTGAGTACACCTTGACCAGTTGGCGGGAGTACAACTCTTGTAGTAGCTAAGAGCAATGGCCTGAAGAAACAAGCTGAAAAGATCCTGAAACCCCGAAGAGTCGGGACACGGCAAGTTCAGGATGACATGGTCTTGGTTCTAAGTTTCTGGCCTCAGATAAGTAGAACTCTTGGGTGATGAAAACGGGATTGAGGATCAGAAAGAATTTTTTGTCTGAAGCTCCGTGAACTTCGGAGCAAGTATCAAATTCTTTCCCGAAATCTCGTTGGAATCAAGAGTATTACTTTTCGCCAGCCAGCAACTTTTTTGACTCGTTTTTTTAGTCGTTCAAAAAATGAACAAGAACATCACCAACATAAATGGATTCAAACAACATTGCTCAAATCGGTCACTAGATAATAGCCTAAACATTCAACGGGAGTACAACTCCCTCTAAGCTAAGATGGATCAGAGTACGCAGATTAAATCCGCTTCATCAGCGATCATTTGGGGATAGGCTGAATTAGCTCCGGGCTATTATTATCAGGATTGTTTACATCTTCTGATACACGATTTACCGCCAGGTCGGTAAGGGAATAGCTATTCAAAAACTGCTCAACATCTTTGGGCTGCATTTCTTCGGCCGACAACCACTTTTCGTGATCATCAGGATGCAGCAGCACCGGCATGCGATCATCCACCGGCTGTACCAGTGCATTGGCCTCGGTCGTAAGCATCGCACAGGAGTAAACATCGCGACCCGATGCTGACTTCCACACCGAGTAGATGCCGGCAATAGCCGTCAAATCGTTGGAAAGCAGCCGAATGTAAAACGGAGTCGTCTTTTTTTCGGAAAACTTCCACTTGTAAAATCCATTGGCGGGAATCAGGCAGCGCCGTTGAGACACGCATTCGGCCAGCCATTCATCATCCTCGAGCTCTCCGATAGCTTTCTCGTAATGTTCGCGGCCGTCTGTCTCTTCACCGGCATCCTCCGGGATCAATCCCCATAAAAACTGATACACTTTTCGCTGCCCCTCTTGCTGATAAACCACCGGAATGCGGGCCCCAGGAGTGATATTATAGTCAGAGGTAAAAAAATCATCTCGTTCCGACGTTACCCCAAATAGCCGTTCTACTTCCTCTTTGGGTGCCTCCAACACAAATCGATCACTCATAAAAACCTGATTTCTTTCGTCTTTTCATGTAGATTGTAGCTGATTTTCATCACTGTAACCTATTCAAAACTACGAAGGTTTCGTAATATTATGAAGATATTCATCAACGAACACGAAGATCGACCAAGAGCGGGATGGCGCTTGCTGCTGCAATTTATCATTATGGTTGTGATTATGGCCGTTGTAGGATTTGGGTTCTATTTTGTACTGCCTACTTCGCTTCCGTTAATGTCCGCTGCTCCCATGTTTTTTGCAGTCATCGGCAGCGTGTGGATTGCCGCCAAATATTTTGATAACCGTCCACTTGCAGATTATGGCATTACCTTTAACCGTCTGTGGGGCAACGAATTTCTACTGGGTGTAGCTATTGCCGCACTGGCTCAATTAGTTATTTTTGGGATTGAATGGTATGCCGGCTGGATTACCATCACCGGTTACGGATGGAATGTGGAAACGGAAACCTCTTTTTGGATAGGGTTCCCTGCTTTCTTGCTGGCAATGCTGCTGGTGGGATTTCACGAAGAACTGTTTTCGCGGGGCTACCAAATCCTTAATCTCACCGAGGGGCTTTCGTATCCCAGTATTGGGCAGCGCGGAGCCTTAACAATTGCGGTATTGCTTACTTCATCGCTCTTTGGATTTCTGCACTATTACAATCCCAATGCATCGGCGCTTTCGACCTTTAATATTATTTTGGCGGGGGTCGTATTGGCTGTACCCTTTATCCTAACCGGACGGCTTGCGCTTTCAGCGGGACTCCACTTTAGCTGGAATTTTGTAATGGCCGGTATCTTCGGTTTTCCCGTCAGCGGACAGGCCATAGAAACCTCCGTTCTTACCATCCAACAGGGTGGTACTGATTTAATTACCGGTGGTGCATTTGGTCCCGAAGCCGGGCTGATTGGATTGCTCGGCATGGCAATAATGCTTGGGGGCTGCTGCGTTTATATAAAGATGGCGGGCCACGAACTTACCGTTAATGAAATATTCAGCAAAGAGTATCAACCGTCTGTGAAATCAGATGAGCAAAGCCTATAAGTTTTGTATATTCCAGCACCTATTGAGCGCTGCTTGGTTTTGAAGCAGTGCATTAAGAACAAACATTAATAAAAAAAGGTTAGAACGTTGAAGTTTGAAGAAATGACATTGAGCCCAGAGATTATGGACGGGCTCAAAGATGTAAAGTACACTGAACTTACTGAACTACAAGAAGAAGTCATCCCTGCCGTTTTGGAGGGAAAAGACGCATTGATCAGAGCAGAAAATGGGAGCAGCAAATTAGCCTCTTTTGTAATTCCGGCTCTTGAGATGATTACCAAGGCCGACGAAGAAACAAAAGATGAAATTTCAGTGCTCGTATTAACACCTAATCCCAAAGAGTCGCAAGAGATTGATGAGCTCGTGTTAGGGTTGGGGTATCATGCAGAGATCAAAAGTGCCTCGATCGATCTGGATATTGATCCGGAAGAGCAGGAAGAATTGCTGCAAAGCGAGGTGCAAGTGATCGTCGGTAATCCCGGCCCGCTTGCGGATACTATCCAAAATCTTCGGTTTGTTTTTCGCCATGTCGATCTCGTGGTGATTGATGCAGCTGACGAGATGGTTGAGCTGAACCTTCAGCCCAAAATTAAGAACATCCTAAAACGAGTATTAAGCGACTATCAAACGCTTGTTTATACGAATGAACTTAATGATGACGTTCAGGAGTTAGCCAAAAGCTACCTGGAGGATCCCGAAATTATCGGTCTTGATGATGAAACTATGCTATCTGGACCTCCCGAAATTGAGAATGGCTTATCCCACGGTTATATCTATGTGCCCGATCGCATGAAGATAACCACCCTCATGGCTCATATTGAAAAGACTCCAACCGATACATGCGTGATTTTTACCGCCTCAAAACGAGGCACTGACCGACTGTATCGCACCCTTCGCAAACAGGATCTGAAAGCAACCAGCCTGCACGGCAAACTTTCGGATGAAAAACGAGCACAGCGTTTCGCTAACTTTACCAATGGCGATGTTCAATATCTGCTTGTTGCAGACATTCCCGCTGCCGAACTCGACCTCCAGCGTGTCACACAGGTTATCAACTACGATGTACCTGCTGATCCTAACGAGTATCGCTACCGGGCCAATCTTGTCGGATCCGGCAAAGCTTCACGACTGGTATCGCTGGTTTCGAAGCAAGATCGCAGCGATATTAACAAGTTGGAAAACAAGCTGGAACAAGCACCAAAAGAGCTTGATCTGCCGCAAAAAGTGAAGCAAAAGCTCAAAGAACGAAAGAAAAATAAAGACAAGAAGAAGCATAACAAGGGTAGCAATAAAAAGAAACGACGTAATGGGCGTGGCAAGAAAAAGAGTAACGACCTCGAACTTCCAAAACCCAGCTTTGATAAGTTAAGCGGCGGACGCCAAGGCAATGCCAAGAAAGATCAAAAGTCCGGCGTTATTGGTCTCATAAAAGAGCTCTTTTCGTAAAAAATAACCCGGCATTTCGAGCGCAGCCACGCGTAGCGAGAAATCTTTGTTCTTTCTTATCAGCAGATTCTAAAACCCTAAAACATAGATCTCTCACTCCGTTCGAGATGACGACCATTAAAAAAAATGCACTTTCATTTCGAATGGAGCGTAACGAAGTGAGAATTTTTTTGTCGCAACCTAATCCCTGACATCACGGGCATTCCGCTCGTGCCAATATTCTCATAAGCAGGGATGCTTGCAATAGTGGCGCTTTGCTAATGTCCTCGGTTTCCACAAAAAAAGAAAAGCCCCATTCTCGATTATGAGAACGGGGCTTTTTCAATGAAAATGTCCTTTTTCAGATGACTAGGCCGTCATCTTCTGCTGTTCTTGGGCATCCGCTTCGGCAAACACCACATCTTTAATAGCCTCAAAACCATCCAGTGTCTGCTGGATATGCTCCTCGGTGTGTGCCGCCGTTGGAATCAGTCGGATTAACACAGTTCCTTTGGGTACTACAGGGTACGTCACTCCACTCACAAAAACCCCGTGTTCTTCGCGCAGCTTGCGCATAATGGTCTGGCAAAGATCCGTACTTCCCTTTGTGAGAACGGGTGTTACCGGACATTCGGCCGGCAACACATTATATCCCATATCACGCAGACCGCCACGCAGCATGTTGGTGTTTTCCCAGAGCTTTTCTCTCCACTGGGGATTATTCCGTATCAGCTCCAGCCGCTTACGTGCCGATTTCACAATAGGCATCGGCACAGATTTTGCAAAAATCTGGCTGCGCACATTTGCTTTCATAAATTCCACAACTCGACTGTCATCGGTGGCTACAAAAGCGCCAATTAAAGCAAACGCTTTAGCAAACGTACCAAAATACAGATCAATACCGTCGTGGCATCCCAAATGTGTTCCCGTTCCGGAACCGTCTTCACCCATTGTGCCTACGCCGTGTGCATCATCAACCAGCAGGCGGAACGGATATTTCTCTTTCAGGGCAATCATCTCTTCGAGAATGCCCAGATCGCCGGTCATCCCAAATGCACCTTCTGTTACCACCAATATGGCCGAATCGTCCCGCTTATTGCGATGGGCACGCTCCAGCTGCTTTTCAAAACTTTCAATATCGTTGTGCTTATACACATATTTTTCGGCCATCGCCAGCTGCTTTCCATCCACAATGCACGCGTGGCTCAACTCATCATAAATAAGATAATCTTTGCGATCTACAAGCGCATGAATCACACTCATAATTCCCTGGTAGCCGTAGTTCAGCAGAAAGGCATCTTCCTTATGAACAAAATCAGCCAGTTCTTCTTCCAGTTTTTCATGCTCGGTCGTATTTCCCGTCATCAAGCGAGCTCCCATAGGACTACTCAGGCTGTAATCCTGTGCAACCTCAGCATCATATTTCTTAATTTCTTCGTTACTGCCAACCCCGAGATAGTCATTGATACTCCAGACAACCACATCGTCACCGTTAAATTTCATTACCGGTCCCAGTGGTCCTTCTAGCTTTGGATAGGTATAATAGCCGTATCCATCTGAAGTAAATTCACCTAATGGGCTGGGTCTGCCCGGAAGCTTCTCAAATAAATCCATAAACTGCTGAACTGTCCTTTTAGTTAAGAGTAGATGATTAGTGCCAACTTAATAAATGCGGGCTGTAAAAACATTTAAAAAAGGTAACGAAAAATAGCTTATTGTCAAAAATGTTGCCCTCTTCAAGGCCATACGCTAACTATCTATTATTATTCATGTTAGCAGAATGATATTATCGTTTGAACAACAATTACATACCAAATGTCAGATATCCGGAATCTTCTCTGCAATATCCAACACTACGTCCCGCAATAATTCAATATCTTTGTTTTTGGTACGGTGGTTGATAAAGCAAACACGCAGCGCTGTTTTGCCTCTAATTTTTGTCCCGGTTAAAAACACACGTCCATCCTCTTCTATACGAGCAATAACCTCATCATTCAACTCATTTAGCTCCTGATCATCCCATTTCCCGGAATTATACCGAAAGCAAACGATCGAAAGCGGTGCCGGTGCCATCAGCTCCAGCTCCGGTGTTTCCTCAATCAGGTCCACTAAGTACTGCGCTTTAGCAATATCATTGGCAATCTCTTTACGGATGCGTTTCGCCCCATAGGCTTTGAGCGTCATCCACACTTTGAGCGCTTTGAACTCTTTGGTAAGTGGCAGGTTATATTCCATCAGGTCAGTCCGATTGCCATCTTGCTCATCCGATTTCAGATAATCGGGCATAGTACTAAATGTCTGCCGCAAATGATCGGGATCTCTTACCAACAAGCCGCCCGCTTCAAACGGCACATACATCCACTTATGGGGATTTACAACCACAGAATCGGCCTCCTTAATACCATCAAACAACTGCCCTACACCCTCAACGTTGGCTGCGGGACCTCCATAGGCCGCATCCACGTGGTACCAGAGATCGTGCCGCTGGCAAATTTCAGCTACGGCTTGCAGATTATCTACCGCCCCGGAATTGGTCGTCCCGGCCACAGCAATAGCACAAATTGGATGCCGGCCCCGGTTTTTATCCGCCTGGATATGGGCTTCCAGCTCTTCGATATCGATGCGCATCTGATCATCGACCGGAATTTTGCGTAAATAATTTTTACCTAAGCCCAGCATGTCCATCGCCTTGTCAAAGCTGGAATGTCCTTCCTCAGAAACATAAACCGTCATCGGCTTTGAGCCATATATTCCATCCTCCGAGATATCCGCCGACGCTTTCATCTTTCGCGCCACCGCCATGGCATTGAAGTTCGCCACCGATCCTCCGCCGAGCAACACCCCGGCACTGCTCTTGGGATAGCCGATAAACTCGGCCACCCAGCGCATCACCAGGCGTTCTAATTCAGTGCTTACCGGTGACGAATGCCACTTCAAATTATTTTGATTGAGCGACGCCTTGACCATCTCGGCCAGCACCGCCACTTGGTTTCCCCCGCCGGTAATGTATCCGAAATAGCGGGGCCCCACACTGTTTGTTATCGAATGCAATACTTTTGAACCGATTTCATCCAGCAATTCATCTATATTTTCAGAATTTTCCGGCAGCGATTCGTCCAGCAACTGTTGCACCTCAGCGGGTGACTTTCCGGCAAAGACCTTGCCGTCCAAGTCCTGATCGTAAAAATCGGTAATCAGCTTTCCGGTTTGTGCAATCCACTGCTGAAACTGGCGGGGCGAAACATCGAGACTCATGAAACAGACCGTTCTTGGGATTTAAACCTAGCAAGCATCAATATAGACATTGAACAACATCTTTCCATCTCTGTAGCAGTAAATATTAAACTTCACGTAAAATCATGTTAGAGTAAAACAAACCACTTCAAATTAGTTGCATATATCAACTAATATTCATTTCTTTGGTCACTTAGTTTCGAAAATTGAATATCATGTCGTTGAAGAAAGAAATTTATTGTCAGAGTCTGGGATGCAAGATGGGTTTTGCCATCAAAGGTATTCTTCGTCTTCTCAGGCAGCGCTTTAATGAGGAACAGATAACACTTACGGCGGAACAATATTTCCTGTTGAACATCCTTGAAAACAAAGAGGGCTTAATTCTACAAGAACTGGCTGAAATCGTCGATAAGGATAAGTCTGCAGTAGCCAGGCATATTAACAGTCTGGAAGAGAATCACTTTATTGCCCGTTCCCAAGATCCTCAAGATAAACGGCGAAAGATTCTTTTGATGACCAAGCCAGGCCTGAAAGTTCTCGAAAAAGCCCGAAAGATTGATCAGGATATCAATGATGAAATCACGAGCCAGATACCTGACCAAGAAATTGAAAAACTAGAAAATCTGATCTCTCATATTCATAAGCAAACAACATCGAAACTAGAACGTTGATAATATCAACTATCCTGCCAAATAATTAATTATCCTTCAAATGTCTTTATCTTTGAATTTAAAGCTTAATCACCAATTCATAGCACTATCCCTGCTGTTCATTTTTACTTCGTTTACGATCGTTTCTTGCGGAAACGGAAATCAACAAAATGCTCAGCGCGGAGAGCAGGTTCAGTCTTTCCCTGTTCTGAACTTGCAACCTCGTGCTATAGAACTCACAAGTAGTTATCCGGCAACACTCGAAGGGATCCAAACAGTAGAAATTCGTCCGCGCTTGCAGGGATATATTGTAGAAATGCCGGTAGATGAAGGCGATATCGTCGAAAAAGGTCAAACGCTCTTTAAGCTCAATAGCGAACAGTATGAACAGGAAGTACGATCCGGTGAAGCAGATGTTGAAGCTGCAAAAGCGGCCGTTAAAACGGCTGAAGACGAAGTACAGCGCTTTCAAAAGCTGGTCGAAAAAGATATTGTGAGTGACTATCAGCTGCAATCTGCCAAAAACACCCTGCAATCACAGAAAGCTTCGCTGGCACAAGCCAAAGCGGCACTTGAAAATGCGCGCGTGAATTTAAGTTATACCAATATCAAAAGTCCCAGCGACGGTGTTATCGGGAATATCCCTTACCGCATCGGTAGCCTCGTTAACAGTGCCAGCACCCAACCATTGACCGTGATCTCCAATATCTCCAAGATGTATGCCTACTTCTCGATGAGTGAGCGCGAACTGCTGGAAATGGCACAGAGCGTGGCTACCGAGGGCGGTAATAAAACACTGCAGCAACGCATCGCCGAAATGCCCAAAGTGAATTTAATTCTTGCTGATAATTCTACCTATAATCACAAAGGCACGCTGCGACTGGCAAGCGGACTGATCAACACGCAAACGGGCTCGGCTTCATTCCGGGCGGTTTTTCCCAATCCCGAAGAAATATTGCGCAGCGGCGGATCAGCTAACGTGCAGATTCCTTTTCAGCGGGATTCCGCGATCGTCATCCCCAAAAAAGCAACCTACGAAGTACAGAATAAACGATTTGTCTATACCGTCACTGACAGCAGTACGATAGAAAGTACCCAAATTTCAGTTGCTCCGCTATCCACAAAGCAGCTATTTGTAGTTGAGTCAGGTATCTCTAACGGCGACAACATTATTTCGAGCGGCATTATACAACTAAATGACGGTGCTAAAATAGATCCACAACCTGTTGATGCCGACAGCCTGTATCAATCGCTGACGGTTTCAGACCAACAAGCAGCTGAATAGAATTACTCTGCCCAAGATCCAGACGAATTTTAAGATCATAACTTCATTACAATGATTAAACGCTTCATCCAACGACCGGTACTGTCCACGGTCATCTCCATTATCATCGTGATCCTCGGCCTGCTGGGATACAATGCGCTCCCCGTTTCGCTCTACCCCGATATTGCCCCGCCTACGATCGAGGTGTCTGCCACCTATCCCGGTGCTGATGCCCAAACCGTAGTGAACAGTGTGGTGGCTCCGCTCGAGGAGCAGATCAACGGTGTGGAAGGCATGACCTACATGAGCTCTTCGGCCAGTAATAATGGCCGGGCACAAATCCAGGTCTTTTTTGAGCTCGGTACGGATCCCGATATCGCCGCCGTAAACGTGCAGAACCGCGTGGCACAGGCATCAAATTTACTGCCACAAGAGGTAACACAAACGGGCGTTACTACGCAGAAACAACAAACCAGCCGCCTGCTCATCTTTACGCTGTATAGTCCCGATGGCACCCACGACGGCACCTTCATTGAAAACTATGCACGCATCAACCTTATTCCCCGACTCCAACGTGTAAACGGCGTAGGTACCGCTGATGCTTTTGGCGCCAATACCTATTCCATGCGTATCTGGATGAAACCCGACAAGATGGCCTCCTACGACCTGGTGCCCTCCGATGTCATCCAGGCACTCAATGAACAGAGTTTTGTTGCAGCTCCCGGTGCTATCGGGGAAAACAGCGGACAGGCTTTCCAATATACGATGACCTACCAGGGACGTCTTTCTACCGCTCCCGAGTACAAGGATATTATTATCCGAGAGGGATCGGAGAATGCCGATATGTTGCGGCTTAAAGATGTAGCGGAAGTCGAGCTGGGTGCTCAAACCTACGGCAGCTACAGCACGGCCAACGGTGGGCCGAGTGTAGGTATGTTTGTATCCAAAACCGCCGGTGCCAACGCGCAGGAGGTCGTCGAAAACGTAAAAGCCGAAATTGAGGCCGCATCAGAATCCTTTCCCGACGATATTGAATACACCACCGTTTTTGACGCCAACAGCTTTCTGACGGCATCCATCGACAAAGTGTTTGTAACCTTCCTGGAAGCATTTCTGCTCGTATTTATTGTGGTATTTGTGTTTCTGCAGGATTGGCGCTCAACCCTGATTCCCGCCATAGCCGTTCCCGTATCCATTATCGGTACCTTCTTTTTCCTCAATCTCTTTGGATACAGCGTAAATTTACTCACCCTTTTTGCCCTGGTGTTGGCCATCGGTATTGTGGTGGATGACGCCATTATTGTGGTGGAGATTATCCATGCCAAACTTGAGGAGGGCGCGGAATCCGGCATGGAGGCCGCTGTCGAGGGCATGGACGAAATCGCCGGAGCCATTGTTTCGATTACACTCGTAATGTCGGCTATCTTTGTGCCGGTTACGTTTATTACAGGATCGACCGGCGTATTCTTCCAACAGTTTGGCATTACACTGGCTACCGCCATTCTGATTTCGGCGGTGAATGCCCTTACGCTGAGTCCCGCTCTTTGTGCGCTGGTTTTAAAACCCGAGCAAAAACATATCGGGGAAGAAAAAAGCCTAACCGACCGATTTGCCATTGCCTTTAATACCGTCTTTGATATCGCGAAATTCCGTTACAAACAAGTTCTTGGATTTTTTACCCGCAATTCCTGGGCGGCCGTAGCAACAGTCGTTGGGGCCATTGCACTATTTGGCATTTTATTTCAAACGACACCCACCGGCTTTGTACCGGATGAAGACCAGGGCACCTTTTTTGCCAATGTGAGTCTGCCGGCTTCATCATCACTGGAACGCACAAAGGAGGTGTTGTCTGAGATCGACCAAACCATGGCCGATATGGAGATCATCGATTCGCGGCTGGCCATTTCGGGCTTTGGCCTGCTCAGTGGTTCCGGTAGCCAGTATGGATTTGTGATTGGTAAGCTCAAGCACTGGAATGATCGTGAGCAAACGGTCAACGATGTCATTGCTGAAATGCGTCAGCGGACCTCCAAAATTAAGGAAGCAAATATCTCCTTTTTTGCTCCGCCAGTAATTTCCGGATTCGGAAACACGAGCGGCTTTACTGTTAACGTACAGGATGTGTCCAGCGGTGAGTTAAGCGGACTTGAGGAAGCCAGCCAAAATGTACAGGATGCACTTTTTCAAAAGCCCGCTATTCAATATGCGAGCTCGTTTTTCCAGACTGATTATCCGCAGTACCTCGTAAATGTAGATGTCCCCAAAGCACAGCGCGCCGGATTTTCGCCGCAATCCATTATGAGTGTCATGCAGGCCTATTACGGGGGATTGTATGTCTCCAACTTTACCCGCTTTGGCAAACTGTACCGGGTGTATGTGCAGGCCGATCCCGAAGCCCGGGGTTCCAAAGAAAGCCTGCAAAATATTTCCGTCCGCAATGCACAGGGAGAAATGGCCCCCATCAGTTCGTTTGTAGATCTGGAACGCACTTACGGACCGCAAAGTATCTCGCGATTTAATCTCTTTAACTCTGTAGAAATTACAGGAGCAACCAATCCGGGTTACAGTTCGGGAGATGCCATCACTGCTATCGAAGAAGTGTTCAACAGCCAAATTTCTGAAAATTACGATTACTCATTCTCTGGACTGACGCGTGAAGAAAATAAGTCCAGTGGACAGGAACTAATCATTTTCGGGCTCTGTCTGCTGTTTGTCTATTTCTTGCTCAGCGCTCAGTACGAAAGTTATCTTGTGCCCTGGGCCGTCATTCTACCACTGCCAATTGGACTGGCCGGGTCATTTATCTTTGCCAATATATTTGGAGTGGCCAATAACATCTACTTACAGATTTCGGCTATTATGCTCATGGGACTACTGGCTAAAAATGCGATTCTGATCGTTGAGTTTGGCCTGCAGCGCCGCAGAAATAAGGGGATGAGCATTGTAAAAGCGGCTATCGACGGTGCCGAAGCACGATTACGCCCCATCCTGATGACTTCATTTGCCTTTATTGCGGGATTGCTTCCGCTGGCTTTAGCAACCGGCATTAATGCCAATGCCAACCAGTCGATCGGAATTGGAACTGCCGGCGGCATGTTTATCGGGACGTTTATTGGCCTCCTGGTTGTGCCGGTGCTGTTTATCATTTTCCAGAAGTTGCAGGAGAAGATTTCCGGTCCCCCAGAAGTAGTACTCGAACGACGTGAGAAAATCCTTAAACCCTGATACTAGTCAAAATCAACGATTTTTCAACTATTCCCATGTTTTCTAAATCATATTCAAAACTAACCGTAGCTGTGGTGTTGGCCTTGTTAATGTCATCATGCATCGCTACCAAATCCTACAAAAAACCTAATGTCGAAACGGAGAATTTGTATCCCTTTGAGCAGGTTGAAATGGACAGCACTACGCTGGCCGACATGCCTTGGCAGGAGGTTTTCGAGGATCCCCAGCTGCAAAGTCTGATTGAAGAAGCTCTGCAAAATAACTTTGAGCTTCGCAGCGCAATTCAACAGATCCGTATTGCCGAAGCCGACTTTTATCAGGGGCGGATGAGTATGCTGCCCAACCTGAGTGCAGGCGGCAGCGCTTCATATAATGATCAATCCGACAACAGCGTCAACTTTGGAGGCAATCTTGGGAATACAACCATCCCCGCTACCGAGCAGTACGGCGTTTCGCTGAGCTCCAGCTGGGAGCTCGATGTCTGGGGCAAGCTAACCAGCGCCAAAAAAGCCAGCTACGCCGCCCTGCTGCAGACCGAAGCAACACGACGGGCCATCCAAACAACGCTCATTGCCAATGTCGCCAATGCCTACTACCGACTGATGGCTCTTGACCGACAACTGGCGATCACCAGAGAAACAGTGCAAAACCGACGACAGGATGTGGAAACGGTAAAAAGCCTCAAAGAAGGATCGGTTGTGACGGGCGTATCCGTACAGCAAAGCATTGCCAATCGTTATGCCGCGGAAGTTACTATTCCGGAACTCAAGCAGCAGATCACCGAGCAAGAACACGCCTTAAGCAATTTATTGGGACGCGCGCCGGGCAACATCGACCGTAATAGTTTGTCTCAACAAGAACCCATTGATTCGCTGGCAGCGGGATTACCTGCACAACTGCTTCGTAATCGTCCCGATATCTTAGCTGCCGAATACTCATTTCGTAGCGCCTTTCAACTCACCAA
The DNA here is from genome assembly GCA_964490705.1 of uncultured Balneolaceae bacterium. Taxonomy (GTDB): domain Bacteria; phylum Bacteroidota; class Rhodothermia; order Balneolales; family Balneolaceae; genus Fodinibius. Next base: position 70,174 of record CAZBCG010000001.1, read on the forward strand.
TAATGCGCGGGCCTATTTTTATCCCTCATTCCGACTCACGGCCGAGGGCGGATATCAAAGCCTGCAGACGGATGACCTGTTCCAGCCGGGATCGGTATTCTATAATCTGATTGCGGGATTGACACAGCCTATTTTTAACAACGGACAAAACAAGGCTCGACTCAAGCGAACCAAAGCTCGACAACAGCAAGCGCTATTCGAGTTGAAAAACACCGTCATTTCTGCCAGCAGCGAGGTATCCAATGCCATGAGTCAGTATCAACGTGCGGAGGAAAAACTGGAATTTCGTCGGAAACAGCTGAACGCCCTGGAAAACGCTGTGGAGTATTCGCGAGAGCTCCTGCAATATGGCGAAGCCACCTATACCGAAGTGCTAACTGCCGAGCAAAATCTACTTTCAGCTCAGCTTAGCAATGTAGCCGATCGCCTGCAGCAGCTAACCGCCGGCGTCAATCTCTATCGCTCACTCGGCGGCGGCTGGAATAAATCTGCTGAAAGCAATAATAAGATTACCGAAACGAATTAGTAATTCGCACTAAGCATCACCGTTAAGCAAATTTCGATGGATCAATCACTCAGTAATATTCCATATTCTGTGTTGGATCTGGCCGTCATCACCGAAGGACAATCGCCGGCCGATGCTATTGCCAACAGTCGTGACCTCGCAAAACATGTTGAGAAGTGGGGTTACACGCGATTCTGGATGGCCGAGCATCACAATATGGAGAATATCGCCAGCTCGGCGACATCGGTATTAATTGGTCACATGGCCGAGGCTACCAGCACCCTGCGCATTGGCTCCGGCGGCGTTATGCTGCCCAATCACTCGCCGCTTATTATTGCCGAACATTATGGAACGCTTGCCACAATGTACCCCGATCGCATTGACCTGGGGTTGGGACGCGCCAGGTACCGATCAGGCTACCGCACAGGAAATTCGTTCGGATCGGATGTCGGCCGTTCGCCAGTTTCCAAAAAATGTGCAAAAGCTGCAGCAGTACTTTTCGGATAATCCGGATACTTCTATTCAGGCCATTCCCGGCAAGGGCACCAACGTACCGCTGTGGATTTTGGGATCCAGTACCGACAGCGCCCAACTTGCCGCGGCATTGGGATTGCCCTATGTTTTTGCCAGTCACTTTGCTCCTCAGCAACTCAAGCCTGCGCTTCGTATTTACCGGGATAATTTTGAGCCCTCTGAACAGTTGGATGCCCCCTATGTAATGCCTTGCGTAAATATCGTTGCTGCGGATACCGATGAGCAGGCCACCTATCTTTCCTCATCCATGAAGCAGATGTTCATGGGCGTGGTCACCGGCGAACGCAAGCCGATGCCGCCGCCCGTCGATGATATGAACACCGTCTGGAATATGCGTCAGCGTGCAGCCATTCAGCAGATGCTCAGCTGCTCATTTATCGGCAGCAAATCAACCATCCGAAAAGACCTGCTGGAATTTGTGGATGCCACGCAGGCAGATGAAGTTATGATGGCCTCCTATCTCTACGATCATGAGCACCGACTGAAATCACATCGGCTGTTTTCGGAAATTATGCAAGAAGATTAAAACTCACGCATTCCTGGTTCTGGAATCTTAGAAATTAAGACCACTCCTCTATCTCACAACCATAACTATTCTTGTCATTATGTAAATTATAGTTTACATTAATGATGAATTTTAAATTTTAATCAGACACTTCATCAGATGCAATTACGACTTCTTCCAAACTATTTCAAAAAGATCGGGCTGGCTCTGTTTGCGCTTACGGTGTGGCCCAGCCTCATGCGGGGATACATTGACGGCTATAACGATGCGGCAGGGACAACTGAAATGACACCGCCTGCTGAATTCACCTTCTGGGGCATTACTGTTTTTTCGGATGCGTTCTTCGAAGTCTTTTCAATACTAGCGGTTATCGGACTCATCATATACGCATTGTCGCGTGACAAAGTAGTTGATGAGTTTTTGCTGAAGCTTCGAATGGAGGCCATGCACCTCACCTTTTTTCTTTCGATGGTTCTTATTCTTGCACTGCTGCTGTTCGGTATTAAATCCGAAATGAATGCGCTGTATGTCCTAGAGCTGCAGGTACTCATCTTTTTAGTGGCGAAAAAGGTGAAAAAAATTAACGCCAGACCTGACGTAGGCATAGATTATGAATAACAACCTAAAAGTAGAGCGGGCGCGAAATGATTTATCCCAATCGGCGCTGGCCGAACAAGTGGGGGTCACGCGTCAGACGATCTATGCCATCGAAACCAAGCGGTTTATTCCCTCGGCGGCGCTGGCCTTTAAGCTGGCCTCGGTGCTCAACGTGCCGGTGGACGAACTTTTCGAACTGGAAGAATCTGACTGGGAAGACTAAATCGATATCTTAACAAAACCACATTTTCAATTATGGCAATCAACATAATAGACAGCGACAACTTTTCGAGAGACCTCTGGATGATTATGGGAAGCTGGTTAATGATGATTGGGGCGTTCCTATCCGACAACTACATGTTCAGCTTTTTAGATCTCGATGATTTTGAAATCAAAATATGGGCTTCTATTGCACTGTTCCTGACAGCCACACTGTGCTACATATACTCCATTATTCAATCGAAAAGCTGACTTAAAAAGTAACGGAGTAATTAATAAAATATCAGATCATACCAAACAATTACTGTGCTGTTTCAAAGCACCTGCGCTTGAAACTACGTATTATAGTGATAAGCGTGGACGCTTATCACAGCGGGTGTCATGAGAAACGGCTAAAATCCCACCGGCTGTTTGCTCAGATCATGAGCGAAGAATAAATCAGTTAACAGTTAGCAGTAAAGGTAGCTCATATCAATACTGATAACTGCTAACTGACCACTGTCAACTGTCTAAAACGCCTCATAAAAATAACTCCCCATTCCCAGAGTAAACACGAGACAGCCGTAGAGAGCGTGTTCTATCGTCACCCAGTAGAGCGATTTCGTCCGCGCATAGGTGATACTAAAAAGAATGCCGGCAACAAAACTGAGCCCCACCGCCCACCAGTTATCATAGATGATATGGAGAAAGGAAAAAGAAGCAGCGCTGGCTAGAATAGTACCATACTTTAGCGTAATTAAATCTCCATAGCGGTGAAAAAAGAAGGTTCGAAAAATGAACTCCTGCGGCAGGGCCGAAAGCACCGGATACAGCAACATCACCACCATCCACATAACCGGACGCTCACTGGGAAAGGCAAAGAACAGGCTAGGGTGAAGAAGAGCAATAATCGTAACTAAAACGATCACAACCAGCGGCAAACGAATCAACAGATCTTTGCTGATATCTTTGGCCTTTGTTCTTACCAACATGCTGATACCAAAATCAGGATCCCGCCAAAGTTGCCACCCGCAATAACCGGCGGCCAGGATCAATCCCGAAACTTTGGGCAGCGGCACTACATCCCAATAAAACAGCAATGGAATTCCTACAAACAACACCAGTGCCTCCAAAATTAAGAGCCATGATTGTTGCTTTGATTTCATATACTTCCCCAATTTATCGTTGAACGCATCGCTTAAGGTACATGTTTATAATCATTCTTTTGGATGGATTAAAACCTAATTTTCTGTCATAAAATTCGTACCTTTACCCGTTTATATAAACGCAAAGATTTACTGAATGTCTGAGACTGAAGCAATCTCCGAGAAAAAGCAACAACCCCTTACCAAAGATCGCCCGATTATCGTAAAGGGGGCTCGCGTTCACAACCTTAAAGATATTGATGTTGAGATTCCCCGTAACCAGATGACCGTTGTCACTGGTGTATCGGGATCGGGAAAGTCGAGCCTTGCTTTTGATACCATTTATGCCGAGGGACAACGTCGATACGTGGAAAGCCTTTCGAGCTATGCGCGGCAGTTCCTGGAACGCATGGACAAGCCCGATGTGGATTACATGCAGGGCATCTCTCCGGCGATGGCGATTCAACAAAAGAAGACCTCGTCGAATCCACGATCGACCGTTGGGACCACCACCGAAATTTACGACTACATGCGTCTGCTGTATGCACGGATTGGTCACACGATTTCGCCCAAATCGGGACGCGAAGTCCAGAAGGACAGCACCAAAACAGCAATCGAGGAGCTGCACCGACAGTTTGATAAGAACACAAAATTCTATGTGCTGTTCAGCATCCCCCATCACGAAGAAAAGGGGCTGGATGATGAACTAAGCACACTAAAAGAAAAAGGCTATCCCCGGTTAATACATATCGAGGATGAAGACATTGTGGATCTCACCACTAACGATATCGAAGACATTGATATCAATCGCGATGACTACCGCGTGCTGGTGGATCGCCTGATTCTCAAGGATGATGAAGACACGCGAAGTCGTATCGCGGGATCGCTGGAAACGGCTTTTCATGAAGGTCGAGGCCGATGCTCGGTGAAAGTTCGCAACGGTGAAGAGCTGAACTTTAGCGAGCGATTTGAGATGGACGGCATGGAGTTCCATGAACCTACGCCGCAGATGTTTTCATTTAATAATCCGTTTGGCGCCTGTGATACCTGCGAGGGATTCGGCAAAGTTTCGGGCATTGATGAAAATCTCGTTATTCCCGAACCGGAAAAGACCATTCGTAATGGAGCTATTGCACCCTTTACCGGCGAAAAATTCAGCAGGCATCTCCGGGATTTTATCAAAGTAGCCGCGCGAAACAGCCTGCCGATTGATACGCCCTACGAAGAACTGGATGATGAGGTGAAGAAAATCATCTGGGAGGGTAAAGAGGAATATATCGGCATTCGGCCGTTTTTTGAGGATGTCAAAAGTCAGTCGTACAAGGTGCACATGCGGGTGTTCTATTCGCGCTACCGCGGATACAGTCGTTGCCCCGATTGCCAAGGCTACCGCATGCGTAAAGATGCACTGTATGTGAAAATAAATGACAAACATATCGGACAGGTCTCAGAAATGACGATCGGCCATGCCCGGGAGTTTTTTGAGGATCTGGAACTTACGGAGTTTGAAAAAGAAGTGGCCGATCAAATCCTATATGAGATCCGAAAGCGGCTCAAATATCTCGATGAAGTTGGGTTGGAATACCTTACTCTCAATCGCCTGGCAAAAACGCTCAGCGGCGGTGAATCGCAGCGCATCAGCCTGGCAAATTCACTGGGCAGCTCGCTGATTGGAAGTCTCTACGTACTCGACGAGCCGACAATCGGACTCCATCCCCGCGACAACGATCGGCTGATTAATATCCTGAAATCACTGCGCGATATTGGCAACACGGTATTGGTTGTGGAACACGATCCCGAGATGATTAAAGCCGCGGATAATGTTATCGACATCGGTCCCTTTGCCGGCGTTCATGGCGGAGAGGTGGTCTATAGCGGATCGTACGAAGGACTGCTGGAATCCAAAACACTGACCGGCAAATACCTGAGCGGACAAAAGGAAATTCCGGTTCCCGAAAAACGCCGCGATGGCAGCGGCAAATCCATCGTGCTTGAAGGCGCCATGGAGAACAACCTCAAAGACCTAACGGTGGAGTTCCCCCTCGGCAAGTTGATCTGTGTGACGGGCGTCAGTGGATCCGGGAAGTCAACAATGGTGCACGATACGCTGTATGCAGCTGTGGAAAACGAGTTTGGTACGTATAATGATAAAATCGGCCGCCATAAAAAGGTAAGCGGACTCCACAATATTGACTCTGTGGAAATGGTTGATCAGTCGCCCATCGGGCGTTCGTCGCGTTCAAATCCCGCTACATACACCAAGGCCTTTGACGGAATTCGCGATCTGTTTGCGAACACTCGTCAATCAAAAATTATGGGCTACGAACCGGGACACTTCTCATTCAATGTGCCCGGCGGACGCTGCGAAACCTGTCAGGGCGAAGGCATTCAAACGATTGAGATGCAGTTTATGGCCGACATTGAGCTCACCTGTGAAGAGTGTGGCGGCAAGCGCTATCGCAAAGATGTGCTGCAGGTCGAATACCGCGGCAAAAATATCCACGACGTGCTGGATATGTCGGTTTCAGAGGCCATCGAATTTTTTGTGGATGAGGAACGCATCACCAGCAAGCTGCAACCACTCGAAGATGTGGGACTCGGCTATCTGAAACTTGGACAAAGCGCGCCGACGCTTTCCGGCGGTGAAGCCCAACGCGTAAAGCTGGCGAAATTCCTCAGCAAATCATCGGGCAATCACACGCTCTACTTCTTTGATGAGCCCACCACCGGACTCCATTTTGAAGACATCGCCAAACTGCTCGATTCGTTCAAAGAACTCGTCAATAACGGGCACTCGGTCGTCATCATCGAGCATAACCTGGATGTCATCAAAAGTGCCGATCATATTATTGATATCGGTCCCGAAGGCGGCTTTGCCGGCGGACAGATTGTAGCCACCGGCACGCCCGAAGAAATTGCCGAAGTCGAAGAAAGTCACACCGGCCAGTACCTCAAAGATGTGCTATAGATCACTCTACGGCCCCAACTCCCTCGGTTGTCATCTGCACTTTTTGCAAGGTTCCATCGGCATTATAATGCAGGGAATCTATACAAACAGAACGGCGATAACTGCCGCCCTCCGTTGGAATAGAGCCATTGTGATAAAAGAAATAAGACTGCCCTTTGTACTCAAGAATTGCCTGATGATTGGTATTCGTATTTCCCGCTACCTCATTCAAAATACCCTTAAAATAATACGGCCCTTCGATATCTTCACTCATCGCATAAGCCGTCTTTTCGGGAAACTTATATGCATATGACAGATAGTAATAACCATTTTTCTTGTGGATCCACGGGGCCTCCGTAAAATGCGGTAAGTCGATCATTTTGATCTCTCCTTCCAGCTCAATCATGTTGTCTTTGAGTTTGGAATAATACAGCTCCGTGTTCCCCCAAAACATATACGCCTGACTGTCGTCATCCACAAACACTGTGGGATCAATATCATCCCAGGTGATGTCGGTCTCAGTAGTCATATCGTTGGTGACCAGCGCCGATCCGCGCGCATCCTCAAACGGTCCGGTGGGGCTGTCAGAAACCGCAACACCAATCGCCTTGGCCTCATTTTCTGCGTGCGTTACGGTGGTGTACCAATAGAATTTTCCATCATGATGGATGACTTCCGCTGCCCACGCATCGCCCGATGCCCATTCAAAATCTTTTGCCCGCAACGGCACATCATATTCCTGCCAGTTTACCAGATCCGTCGATGAATACACCAGCCATTCACGAAGATCATAAAATCCGTGGCCCGGCTCGGCCTGATCATGTCCCGCATAAAGGAACACCGTATCCTCATAGACAATGGCCGCAGGGTCAGCCGTATATTTTTCAGTAATGATGGGATTCCCGGGCTCCGGAACCGGCTCGTTGGTAAGTACATTTTCTGATGATTGTTGTGCACTGCATGAAAGGCTTACCAAAGCAAAAACAAGCACGGTAAGTAATCCCAAAAACTGTTTGTTGGTACACATGACATTTATATTTGATGAAAAAATATCTTTAAGTGTATAATGTACAATTATTTTTGAATATTTCTACCTGTTTTCAAAAACGGCATAATAGGTAAAGCACAATCCGGATTATAGTTCTGAAATATTTTTATTATGCTGAATAACTATCTTGCTAAATTTTACGTACTTATGTTCTCAAAATTTCTGCGTCTTACAGTAATCTCCTGTTGTTTCGTTTCATTTGTATCAACAGCAAGCATAGGTCAGGATAGCTCTACTGATTCCATCCTCGTCTTTACCAAAACTGAAGGATTTCGTCACCAATCCATCCCTGCAGGAGTTGAAACCATCCAGCAGCTGGCGGCAAAACATAATGTCGCGTCCGTCCACACCGAAGATGCTACCTATTTTCATCCCGATAGCTTGAACCACTTTGATGCTATCGTATTTCTAAGTACCACCGGCAACATCCTCAACAATCAACAGCAGCAGGCCTTTAAGAAATTTATCCAAAATGGCGGTGGGTTCATGGGAATTCACGCGGCTGCCGATACCGAATACGAGTGGCCGTGGTATGGCAGGATGATCGGTGCCTATTTCAAAAGTCATCCACAAATACAGCAGGCAACCATTACTGTAACGGATAAAAATCACCCGTCAACAGCATTCTTGCCCGATACCTGGCCCCGCACCGATGAGTGGTACAACTATAAGAACATCAGCCCGGATATAACGGTGCTCATGAATCTGGAGGAATCCACCTACGAAGGCGGCACCAATGGAGAAGATCATCCCATTGCCTGGTATCGTGAGTTTGAAGGGGGAAAGGTCTTCTATACCGGCGGCGGACATACGAAGGAAAGCTATTCCGATACGCTTTTTCGCCGACATCTCTGGGGCGGGCTGCAATACATACTGGATCATCAGACGTCCCAATAAGCTGCCCCAAAATCAACGACTATTGGTCAGCAGGTACAATCTGTCCCGTGGGCGTAATCTTTTCGCCGGGGGCCGGTTCGGTCTGCGGAAAGTCATTAATGGGCACATCCGGATCGCGATCGTGAGGCACGTAGTGCGAATGAGATCCATGTGAAACCGCCGTATAGGGCTTGGGATTAAAATAGCCCAGGGCATCAGCGAGCGCAAAACTTGCGAGCACAACGACGAGGACAATAAAAATATACTTCCACTTATTTTTTGATGTCATAATCCAAGTAAATCAACCGGTCAAAATTCTACCTCTTAAAGATAAGGCTGTGAGGTTGATTCCCGAAATGGTATTTTTCAAGTTGATGATACGCTCTCAACACTATTACGGATAATGCTACGCAAACTCATATATCTCAACTGGTCGGCCTTTCTGGAGCGGCTCACCAAATTCCAGACCTTTTTGGTGGTGGGATATATCATTTTTCTGCTTGTACTATTTTCCAACCTGATCGGCTCTGCACTGGTGATTGTCCTGTTTGATCAAAACCCCATTGTGGCAACCCAACTGCCCTGGCTTACCGATGAGATCCACCAGCTTATCACCCTCATTTTCGCTAATGTCTTGTGGGTCCTTCACTTTTCTTTTACCAGCACGCGGCTGCTCAATATGGAAGAAAATCGCAAGCTTCTGGCCTACGGCTACCCCGTAAAGCAACTCAGCTGGCATCTCAACCTGATGGGCTTTTTTCATCCCCTGAACCTGATCTACAATTTTACCTGGCTGGTCTTTCTGCTGATGCAGATCCAAAACCTGATGTACATTCCGGTGGTGCTGGCAGTGGTCTTGCTCAACTATGCCGTCATCTACTCGATTAAGCACCGCTTCCTCAAAATTGTGGAAAAGCGGTTTAAGGTTATTGTCTTTAGCGCACTCTTTGTGATTTTCGGATCGATTCAGGCCATAGCCATTATTTCACGTCGGTTTGAGATGATCGTATCCCAATACCTACCAAGCGTGGTCACCCTAAACAGTTATCTCTTTTATACACCCGGCGGACTGCTGGAATATTCGGCCACAGGCAATTATAACTTAGGCGTTGCATCTGCCATCTATGGATTTTCTGCACTGTTGATTTTCCTCATCGCGCGCGATCACTTTCTCAAAACCCGAGAAGGGTTACAACAGCCCACTTTTGAGCAAAAGGTGTATAAACGCAATCGAATGTGGCAGTTTCTCAAAAAATGGCTGGGGCTACATGCCGGCAAATTTTACTATTACGTGCTTTCACACTCCTATAACCGACTTCAAATTTTGACCATTGCCCTAATCCCGGCCGTATATATTCCACTGCTGCTGCAGCTCGACAATAATTATTACAGCAACTTGTTGATCCCCACCATGCTGGCCGCTATTCCGGTGGCACTGCTGGCCATGGGCATGGCCAATATGTTTGGCTACGAGAATCGGGAGTTCCTACTCCACAAACAGCTGCCCGCCTCGTTTGAAAGTCAGCTCAAGGAGCGATTTCTGGGCATAATCGTAGTGCCATTGCTCATCTTTTACTTGATTACCACCGCCGAAATCCTGTACCTGCCCCAGCTGGGATCGGTCATCGAAATTTATGTGGCCAACACCTTTTTCTTTGTCTGCTTTATGCTGGTGTTTCTCTGGTCATCATTTTTCTATTATCAAAAAGCAGATTATACCTCGTTTAGTTTTAAGCATCCCATTATATCTCAAAAGGTAACCTTCATGATGATGTTCCTGATTTTCGGCTTAGGTTATGCCGTCTTTGCACCGCTTGGGGATTTACAGATCTACCGGCTTTATGTGATGGGTGGACTTATCATCGCCATCACCATTTACCTGTGGCGCAACATGGATCTGCTGGTCCGTGCCTTTGACAACCGTATTTTGCACCAAGTTTGGGCCGAAGCCGGGCAATAATGATTTATTTCGAACGCTCTATAAAATGATATTATATTACTTGCAGTTGATGCTGTTATCTCAACTTCGATAATGTTATGGAACAAGCTATAGAAATTTCGGCGCTCCAAAAATCATACGGCGATACTCCCGTTCTTGAGGATTTTAACCTTTCGGTGCCCTCGGGAAATATTTTTGGGCTTATCGGTCCCAATGGCGCGGGCAAAAGTACGCTTATTGGTATCCTTACCGGACTGCTCGACTACGACGATGGAGAAATCATCATCAACGGCCTGCCGCTGACCGAAGAAAATGAGCTTGCCATCAAACGTCGCATCGCCTCAGTACTGCAGCCGCCACTGCTGTTTGAACACTTTACCGCCCACGATTTTCTGCATTATATCTGTGATATTTATGAGATTCCCGATGAAGGGCGTCAGGCTAAAATGAATTCCTTACTCGAATTTCTGGGTCTTGTCGAGTTTGAACATGCCAAAATCAACAAGCTCTCTGCAGGAAGCCGAAAAAAGCTCTCCTTTTGTGCGGCTATTCTGAGCGACCCCGATATTCTGTTTCTCGACGAGCCCTTCGAAAGCATCGATGTAATTTCTATCGGACGGATGAAAACCATTCTAAATTATCTGCAAAACAAGGGGGTCACCATTATCATCACCAGCCACATTCTGGAGATTGTCGAAAATCTCTGCGATGATATTGCCATCCTTCACAATCAAAAAATTATTGCCTACCTGGATTCTGAAACACGCAAAGAACTGCAGAAAGATGCCAGTCTCAGCGAGATTTTCGAAAGTTATGTGGAGGTTGAAAAGCCTAAAAGTGATGTATTGAACTGGCTGTAAGAGAACTCTCTATCTTTTGCCCAATCAACAGCAAACCTCAACTTATCTATCTTAAAAGTTAAACACCTACCTCCACCCATTAACATTTTAAGATTCCGTTAAAAATCCCGCAAACATTATCAGTCAACGCTGCAATAATCTCCATACTTTTTAAACCACAAAAACACAGGAGCTCCCAAAACAATCATACCAACTCCCGACAGCGACGGCAACGGACTTTGAATGACAGCATTTACGGTCATCGCCAGACCGGCAAGGATGAACAGGAGGTATAATCCACTTTTGAAACGGCTGTTTAAAAAAGCGGTCTTATTTATCGTCAAAAGAGCAATAACAGAGAGGGTGGAAAACAGGACGATAGCAAATCCGGTATAGGTTAGCAATTCCTCGAAAGTACCTGTGACAACCAATGCAATACTCCAGGCCGACTGCGTTAAAATTGCACCATATGGCGTTTTGCCACTGCGGCCAACCCGGGACAAAAATTTGGGAAAAACTCCGTCTCTGGCCATCGCAAAATATACCCGGGGTCCCGTCACAATCATCGCACTAATGCTGCTGACCAAGGCAGTAAGTATTACAATCCCCACTAACAAATGCCCGTTGAAGCTCAACAACCTCTCAGACAAAAGTGATGTTACCTCCACGGTTCCGGAAAGCACTTCTAAGGAAGCCACCTTGATATAGGCCACATTGAGCAACAAGTAAAGTACGATCACTGCCGATGTTCCCAGGATCATAGCTCTGCACATGTTCTTTTTCGGCTCGCGTATCTCTTCAGCCACATATACTGCTGCATTCCAGCCGCTGAACGTAAACAATACCGGAACCATGGCCATCAGCCAGTGCTGTGGCGCAACCAGTGAAAATGAGTGGATACTAACCGAAGCGCTTACATTTCCATAAAAGCCAAAACCAACAAGTAGCAGGATCGTTGAAATGGTAAGCAGAGAAAGTAAATTCTGAATGCGCTTGCTGATATTAACTTTCAACAAGTGCATAAGCGTAAGTACAACAATAATTGCAATGGCCACCGTTAGCTGGAATGAAATTTCGACACCTAATACGTCGGTACTGATCCACTTTGTCATCTCGACAGGCAACAGGCTTTTTAGATAAGCAGCAAAACCGATACTTGCCGCCGCAATGGCTCCCGGAAATCCGGCAATAAAGGATGTCCATCCCGATAGAAATCCCCAGAACTTACCAAATGCCTCACGCAGATAAATATATTCTCCGCCGGCTTTTGGGATGTGGGCGGCCAGATCGGCATAAGCAGCAGCGCCAATCAGGGCCAAAGCACCGCCCAACAACCATACCAATAAGAAAGAACCGGTATCCGGCACCATCCCGGCAACAATACCGGGCGTAGTGAAGATACCGATTCCTATAACATTGGCGACGATCAGTGAGGCACCATCCCAAAAAGTAAGCTTTCGTTTCAGTTGCTTCATCTCAGGTAGGCCTGATCTCTATTTGCCAGGGGTTGCAACAATTAACCAATGGCGGTGATGATCATTTTCTGAAAATTTTTTGTCTACTTTTTTGATGCTGAAACCTGCCCCTATGAGTTCATCTCTGACAAACTTGCTCTCTAATTTGTGATGGTCAGTTTGCTTGCTGCGAGATGCTCCTACTAAATTTTCGGTTATTGGATCCGCAATTATCAACCGTCCATCCGGTTTTAACGATTGTCTGATTTGTCGGAGCATCGACATATATTGGGTGAATTCATGATAGGTACTGCGCACAAGTACAACATCCAGCGAATGATCCGGCAACATGGGATTCCCGGGAATGCTAAAAACGGGCGTCACATTGCTGGCACCCTCGTCCACTATATTTTCCTGTAACCCGTCAAAGGCATCTTCGTCAATATCCACCGCAAAAACATGGCCTTCATCTCCAACAATGGTGGACATTGCTACCGAATAACGGCCTTCTCTGCTACCTACATCGGCCACCCAGCTCCCTTTTTGCAGTTTCATAATATCAAAAAGCTCTTCAGCCTTACTTTCGTGATGCTGAGCTTTGGTAACCGAACTGCCCATCAAAAAAAGAACCAGCAATACCATTGCCTGGAAACCTGCGATTCCTGTTTTCCCGTTATTTATAATCTGATTTTTCATATCTATTATCCTTTTCAGTTAAACTTGAATGACCTGTATTGATCAACTATTGCTGGAAAAATAATAACGAATGCAGGCAGACAGATGGGTTAATCAGATGTTAAACTGACCAAAAGAAAGGTCAAAAATGTTAACGGTAGGTTAATTCGAAGCCTGAGGAAGGATAAGATATGGGGATAGCCTGCGGACGGCTATCCCCAACAAAAAGAGACTAGTAAAAGGTGTATCAGAACTGGAACCCCAGCAAATTCCAGTAGTACAACTGCCAGATCAAAGTACCCGATAATACAAACAGCAAGCTATACCATAGTCGGCTCCAGATTCTGCTTTCACTGTTCTGCCAGATTTTGTAGGTATGATATCCCATTGCCAGCATCAAAAGAACTGAAATAATGGGAAGGATGAATGCAGTTTTAAGACCGGCACTCAATCCATATATAATACCTTCTCCATTACTGCCAACTCCCAGGCCAACCCATCCAAAGAATACCAGAATGATGAGTGCATTAACCCAGGCTGTTGCTTTTCTGACAAATGGAAGCGAAGCATTGGCACTTGCTTTCAACCGGTAATTTTTGCGAACGCCATAGGCCAATGGCCAGTAGAAAAGCGTCGCCAGAAATACCGCACCGGCCAACCCAAATAAAGTAAAGTGCAATGTTTGGCTGGAAACAAACGAAATTTTCTCGAAAGCAAAGATCGGCAGTTCTCCCCGCAACATATGGGTGATTTTCCCCTGTTCATTTTCATCAAAAGCAATAATGCTTGTATTTTGGGTATTTTGAAAGGTGAGACTGTCCACCGGGAACCAGTAGTTGGCTTCGCCATCGTCCATCGTCTTAAGCGTACCATCTTCCGTAGCAGTAACCTCACTCGATCCCAGCAGTGCTATAATGTGCGTGAACCGTTCATGCGGATAACGATTGGCCCGATAACTGCCTGTAAAACGCTGTAGTTGTTCTTGCCCCATCTGCAATGTATCGATCGTAACATTGTCTTCGGGAAAGTAATGATCCACAAAATCGCTAAACAATCTCCCGTATGTTCCACCGCCGTTGGCGCTGTTAAAGGAAAGGAAAAAACCGAGATCGTGTTCCGGAAATAGCATCATCGTAGAGTGGAACCAAAACGTATCTCCACCATGACCGATAATTTCGACCCCGTTTTGACTTTGATCAATAAAACCATACCGCATGGGGTTTACTTGCTTTGCCTGACGAAATGCCGGCTGCTGCATTAATCGCCCTGTGGACGAATTGAGTATTGTTGTATCTTGATATTGTCCATACCGAAGGTGCGTCTGCATAAAATGGAGCATATTTTCGGCCGTTGTGCTGGCAGTACCCACCGGACCCAATGGCACAAATTCAAACTCTTTTTCTTTAAATTCGCCCTCTTCAAAAGCATATCCCTTCGACATCTGAGATTTCAACCTCTTGGGAAGCGGTTGTCGAAACGTGCTTTGATTCATATCCAGCGGATCAAAAATACGTTCCTCAACATAGTCCTCAAACTCCATCCCCGAAACCTGCTCCACAATATACGCTGCAATACCCGTGCCGTGGTTGGAATAAGACGAATAGGTTGCCGGCGGACGGACCCGCGCGGGTAGTTCTTCAGCAAGGATTTCTCCCAGCGGTCGCAGCCGGGTAGAATCCCTCGCAAATAATCCGATTATATACTCTTCAAATCCGGCCGAGTGTGTCATCAAATCCCGAAGCGTAATGGGATCATCATAAGTATCAGGAATTTTAACATCTTCAAGGTATCGGTTGATATCGGCATCAAGCTCAAGCTTGCCCTCTTCCTTCAGTTGCATGATGGCCGTCCAAACAAACATTTTGGAGATAGATCCGATCCGAAACAGCGTGCTGTCCGGGTTCACAGGTTGCTCGTTCTTCACATCCGCATAGCCATATCCTTTCAGCAGTGCAGGCTGGCCATCTTTGATGATGCCAACTGTAGCTCCCGCAATGTCATTTTCCTGCATATAGGTATGTACCAGGCCATCCATATATGCTTCGAGGGCTGTAGAATCTGCCCACGGCGTTTGTGCTGATACTGATGATCCCATCCAAAAAATTAAGAATATCCCGAAAAGTAATCGTCTCATCTTACTGTACTTTTTTATTGATTTTATACTCTCACCGTACGGCTTTTCATCTCGCAAGTTTTAATTATGTCAGCTTTATATTACAAAATTAGGGTGATTTTTTTCATTATCACTGTTTTACTGATTTTCATCCCCCAGTTATTTATAATGGTAAAGTAATCACAAATTAAGGGGCACCACTATGGATTCAGCAACCCTCACTGAGCACCTCAAAGATCCCAAACACCAGGTCGGTTATTTTGAACGATTGGCCACACACGTCCAGGACCTCCGTGACACCCCACCCGACCTTTTTGAAGACGTCAGCCATATCGACTGGTCAAGTTTGTCTTGGGATAAGGTCAACCGCCCCTATAAAGTGGACAAATGGGCCGAGGGCAAAAAGCTGTGGGAGCAGGAGCACGGCGAATCGATGCCCGTCAAAGAAGGGTGGAAACATTTTAACAAATCATTCCACCAGCTGTTTCAAAAAGATGTAGATCAGGAAAAGCAACAGGCCCGCTCGGATATCTGGAAGTCGCTGCTCAGCATGGATATCCACGGCGCCGCCGAAGCGCTCGAGGAGCTGGTCCAGCTGTTGGTCTGGAATAAAGTACACCGCGTGGAAGACGCCATCTGGGATCCCCGCGGCAAGCGCGCCCTGTTTGAAGATCTGGACGTAGAAAAACCGGAAGTGCTGTTTTTGGGTGCTGCGGATGGCTACGAGGCCATGCAGCTGCTGGCGCAATACCCCGGCGGACATGCAGTGCTCGTGGATTATGATGAATTTTGCAAAACCGACCGCTTCGGCAAGTTTCCAGCCCAGTACCCGTTTTTGGGGAACGATCCCGCCACCGGAAATCACAAAGTGTATTACCGTGAAGACATGAATATTGACTTTGTGGTGGATGACATCCGAAACCTAAAATACGGCAAGGAGTTCGATATTGTGGTAAGCATCGGGCTGATCGAGCACTTCCCCGATGAGTACAAACATGAAGCTTTTGAGATGCATCGCCGCTTTCTAAAGCCGGGCGGCTACGCCATTCTCACTACGCCTCGAAATCAGCTCAAAAGCAAAGCATTTTATACTGTAATGAGCGACTATATGAATTACGGATACCGCGAGCTTATGGATATCCGCCAAATGGGACTCTATGCCTGGGAAAATGGCTTCGATATCCTGCGCGCCGGATACATCAAGGCCCATAATGGACTGATCTGTAAAGTGCGATAGTTCTTTACTTTTCATCCACAATTTTGACGGACGTCGCCACCAGGCTGTACTCTTTTTGCGGACCCTTGACCTTCTCGGGATCTTCGCCGGCATCCTCGGCATAGTGCTTGGCCTTTTCTTCGGATAGCTCTTTAACGTTAAAAGTGCCCGCAATTTTTACATACTTTCCGGCCGAATTGGTTGGGATAAAAAAGCTGTAATCCTTGAAAGTAATACGCGCCTGGTTTTCTCCATCAGAAAGCATGAAAAAACATCCTTTCTTCTGACATACCTGCTTGACCGTACCGTCGGCAATTACTTTTTCTCCTTCTAGCTTTTCGCTTTGCTCAATAAGCTCAGTAAGCGATAACGGTTTAGCATCAGAATTAAAGGTATTGCCAAACACTTCGTAGCTTTCTCCGGTTTCTACCGGTTCGGAAAGGCGAATAACTTCATCCTGAGCAATTCCAATGTTAACCAGCATGAATACACCTACAACTGTCAACAAAAATCTCTTCATCGTTTTATCTATTTGGGAATTTAAAATAGAGGTGCAATAATTTTGCATACTTCTTCGAGCATATCGCGGTGCTGGTCGGTCAGCGAATCTTTGGTATGGGAATCGATATCCAACTCAGCCACAAATTCACCCTCTTTTTTAATGGGCACCACAATTTCTGCCTGCACGTGCACGCTACAAGCCAGATAATTATCAGCTTTGCTCACATCCTGCACTACAAAGGTTTCGTTGGTCTCAGCGGCCTGTCCGCATATGCCCTTACCAAATGGGATGCGCGTATGTTCCGTTTCTTCACCTACGTATGGACCGAGCACCAATTCACGATCGGCATCGGGGTCCACGAGGTAAAAACCCACCCAGTCAAAAACCTCTACCGCATCTTCCAGATAATGGCAGATATGCTGCAGTTTTTCGTCGTTGGATTTATTGGGATTATCGACGGTCTTTTTAATCTGACTCAATAAAACGCGATGCTCCTGAAAAATCGAAATATCCATTGCTTGTCACTGTTAAAAAATCGTTTCTTATATGGCTCAAATCTAAGGTTAAATTGATCCTTAAAAAAGCGGGAGTTCAATTAATCTTCCGAGTTCACTATTCGAAATCTGTTTGCTATCTTTGCCCTCTATGTTTGAAGAAATATTTATACAAAGCGATATATTTTCGACCTATCTTTCCGGAGCACTTGCTCTTTTTGTTGCAGCTTTTACCTCCATTATTTCCGTTGCCAATCCGCTGGCCGCTATGCCGGTATTTTTATCCCTGACAGAACGCAATACGAAAACCGAACGCATTTCAATCGCCAAGAAATCATCGTTCTATATGTTTGTAGTACTGATCGTGTTTCTGCTACTGGGGACCTATATCATGAGCTTTTTCGGGATTAGCCTGCCCGGTATTCGCATTGCGGGGGGACTGATTATTTTGCGCGCCGCCTATGCCATGTTGAATCCGGCTCACTCGGAGCGCAAAATATCCGAAGAAGCCCAGGAAGCAGCCAAACAGAAAGAGGACGTCTCTTTTAGTCCCATGGCCATGCCGATGCTCTCGGGACCGGGCAGTATTGCTGTTGTTATCGGACTGGCATCTCAGGCTGAGAGCCTCATGGATTTGGTCATCATGACCCTGGCCATCATTTTGGTTGCCGGTATTTCGTATGGAGTGCTGCGGTTGGCACCCTTTTCGACGCACTACATTGGTCCCACCGGCATGAATGCCATCACCCGCATGATGGGCTTTATTGCCATGGCTATTGGCGTGCAGTTTATTCTGAATGGGATCGGCCAGTTTTTTGGGGTGTGATTTCAATCATTCTACCGGACTCCAGACCGGTTCATAGCCTTCTGCAATTTGCGTGGGCGCATCGGAGCCATCAGCATTCATTTTCATAATTTGGTGTGTATCCCCGTATCTCCAGAATACAATTTGGCTGCCATCGGGCGACCAGCTGGCCTCTAAATCACCTTCGGGATAATCTGTTAATTGTGTAAGTTCTCCGGTTTCCAGATTCATCAAAAAGATATCTTTACCATCATCTGCACGGCTAAATGCAATTTGAGAACCGTCCGGGGAATACCTTGCGCGATTTTCACTTACAGAATTATCCGTCAACTGTGTGGTTTCGCCATTGTCAACATTGACCGTATATATTTCAGAATCAGTCTCATAACCAGGCGGATTCATTGCAAATATAATCTTACTACCATCAGGTGACCAGTCGGAAGCTGTTTCATCGCCTTCCATATCGGTGACCTGCTGCACATTTGAGCCATCCGCATTCATGACATAAACATTACGTCCATTCGTATCATCTTCCCGTGTAAAGGCAATTTTCTCTCCATCCGGCGACCAAACGGGAATCATGTCTGTATTTCCCTCCGGTGATATTTGCTCTTGGTTCTTACCATTAATATCCATGGTATAGATCTTGTCCGTGACATCTCCAGGATTACGGTGAAAAGCAATCTTCGTTCCATTTGATGATATATCTGCAAAACCATCCTCTGCACCATCTGTTAACTGACTAACATTTTGTCCGTCTGGATCCATGTAATAAAGATTTATGTCACCTTCGGAGCCACTGTTAGTATTTTTTGTAAATACGATCTTATTATTCAGCTGATCTTCTTCACTTATATTTTCGTCATCCGAATCCTCACCGTTCTGCGATGAACTAATATTACCACAAGAAGCCACAAATAATGCCATTGCAAGTATAACTAGATATGAGAATCGAGAGTTTGAAAGTATCTGCATAACAAATGATCTTTTTTAGCCGTCTTATTTTTTAATCATCCCATTAGGGCGACAGTACAGTGAAAAAACTTATAATTCCTTAGAAAAGCTTCAAATAAAAAACCCCTTTCCGAATTGGAAAAGGGTTTAGCAAATGAGACTCCATTTATTCAACTGCCGTCTGCATGGATTCTTCCAAAAAAGGATAGTCGGTATATCCCTCGGCATCGCCGCCGTAAAAGGTTTCTTGGTTGGGATCGTTGAGCGGCGCATCAATCTCGAATCGCTCGGGCAAGTCGGGATTGGCCAAAAATTCGCGGGCAAAAGAGACGAGGTCGGCCTTGCCTTCTTCAACCACTTTTATGGCACTTTCACGATCATAATTTCCGTTGGTCATCAGCACCCCGTCATAAAACCGGCCGTAATATTCGAGCACGTTTTCGGCCAAATGCGGATTGTCTTCTACGCCACCGAGTGCTTCAACCAATTCGAGATATGACAAATTATATTCATCATTGAGGTTGGTGATTACATACTCGTACAGCTCTTTGGATTGGAAATCATTGTCGGTGCCCATCCGAAGATTGCTGGGCGACAGGCGAAGCGATACCTTATCTTCTCCCACTTCATCAATAACGGCATCCAATATTTCGAAGAGAAATCGCGCTCGATTTTCTATGGATCCGCCATATTCATCGGTACGATCGTTGATGGAATCATGCAAAAACTGCTCGATCAGGTAGCCGTTGGCACCGTGAATTTGCACGCCGTCGAAGCCGGCATTAACGGCATTTCGGGCGCCCTGACGAAAGTCGTTAACCACTGACTTGATCTCCTCAACAGAAAGCGGACGCGGGTCGGAGGTCGGTTCAAATCCATTGGGCGTAAATACCTGCGTTCCGGCATTTTTGTCTGATGAAGACACCGGAGCATCTCCATCGTGAAAGTGCGTGTGCGAAACGCGTCCCACGTGCCACAGCTGACACTGCATCACACCGCCTTGCTCGTGAACAGCATCTAAAACTTTCTCCCACCCTTTGATCTGTTCCTCATTGTGGATACCGGCCGTGTCGATGTAGCCGACGCCCTGCTCGGAAACCTGTGACCCTTCAGAAATAATGAGTCCCGCTGAAGCACGCTGCGAATAATATTTTTGATGCAATTCGGTCGGTGCGCTGGCCTCGTTATGTGCACGATTTCGCGTCATCGGTGCCATCGCCAGCCGATTTTTCAAAGTAATGCCACCTACGTCGATAGGGCTAAATAATTTGTAATCAGACATATAAATATAAATTAGTTTAATGTTGAACTATTATTTACTTATAACTTTTCGGTGGCTGAATACATTCCCTGCTTTTAGTCGAATCTTCCTATGGGGGAGATAAATGATTTCTATCACTCTGATGAGATGGAAGAAATGGATAGAACCAGCAATCAGATAGGAGGTTAACTTCCGGCTTCTCCATCCAACGTAATGTTACTGTCGATCGGCAATAGTGCGGAGTCCGTCAAGCGTGAGCATCGGGTCAACAACATCAAAATAATCGGTGTGGGGACCAATTTTCTCTGCCAGACCGCCCGTGGCAATTACCATTACTGAATTGGAAGCGAGCTGGGTTCTCATCCGGTCGATAAGACCCTCGACCATACAGATATGACCGAGCACCAGGCCCGACTGCATCGCCTCAATGGTGTTTTTCCCAATTACGTTTTTGGGCGGCTCCAACGGAATTTGTGACAGTTGCGCAGCCTTGCCCACCAGCGCATCGATGGTCACTTTAAGTCCCGCACAGATTGCCACACCCGTCATTTCACCGGCTCTTGTTACGGCCGAAAGGGTTGTGGCCGTTCCAAAATCTACTACAATGGAATCCTGCTCCGCAAGTGAATATGCGCCAACGGCATCCGCAATAAGATCGGCACCCACCGCCTGCGGACTTTCGGTATTAATCGTGATGCCGGTATCTACCTTGCCGTTGAGGATGAGGGGCTCCACATTCGATCGTTTGGCAAAAACGTCGCGAATCGTTTGCGTAAGCTGCGGCACAACGCTCGATATGATGATGCGATCCAGCTGCCTGTATCCCAGGTCAATCTCATCAAATAAGTTATAAAAGAGTACTCCATACTCATCAGCAGTCTTGTCAGCGTCGGTTTGGATCCGCCACTGGTGAATCCAATCACCATTTTTGGAGACACCAATCACTATGTTACTGTTCCCAATATCCAACGCTAAGAGCATATAATCTACGGTATTTTTTTTGATGGTTAACTGCTAAAATAGCTTGCCTCTATGCTACTTCAAAATTTGTGTTATTCTGTTAACAGTGTGTTATTTTAACATTCGATTTTAAGTGACAAAATCACCGTATGGAATCCCCAGAACAGTTACTGCGACTTTTTACTTATGACAGGTGGGCCAATGAACAGGTATTGCTGACCCTGCAGGAAAACATGCCGTTTGAGGGCAGTAAAGAATGCATCAGCTATTTTGCACATATTGCCGGCGCACAAGAACTATGGTATCGCCGTATCGAGGGCAAGCCGCTTGATGAGTTGGCCGTATGGCCGGAGTATGAACTGCCGATTGCTCAGCAAAAACTGAACACGCTATCTGCTAACTGGAAGCGTCTCATCGGTGCCAACAGCTCTAATTTAGACCGCACAATTTCCTATCAAAACTCCAAAGGCACTCCTTATGAAACCATGCTCTCTGATATCCTGCATCACGTGATTATTCACGGACAGCATCATCGGGCACAGATCGCCAAATTGTTACGAAATGCAAATATTGACCCCCCGGCCACCGATTTCATCTATTTTAGTCGCGCTAATTAGTATATTCCCATCGCCAATTTTCAATAAAATAAACACGAGGTTTTCGTTCTGAAATTCGTAGAACAAATTCTGTCCGAGTTTTCAAGCTTTATGTGGGGTATGCCACTGGTAATTTTGCTGGTCGGCGGCGGACTTTTTTTCCTGCTCTATTCCGGCTTCGCCCCTTTCAAATACTTTAAGCATGCCCTGAATATTCTCCGCGGCAAGTATGATAATCCCGACGATCCGGGAGATATTTCTCACTTCGAAGCCTTGTCCAGTGCTCTTGCCGCAACCGTGGGGATGGGCAACATCAGCGGTGTGGCCGTAGCTATATTTATGGGCGGCCCCGGTGCCCTCTTTTGGATGTGGATCAGTGCTTTTGTGGGGATGGCTACCAAGTTTTTCACCTGTACCCTGGCCATTTTGTATCGTGGCAAAGACACCGCTGGAAAAATTCAGGGCGGCCCGATGTATGTAATTAGAGAAGGACTTGAAAAGCGATGGGGCGGCAGCTGGTCGTATCTATTTAAACCCTTGGCAGGATTATTTGCTCTTGCAGGAATTTTTGGTCCCTTGCCAATTTTCCAGGCCAATCAGCTCACACAAATCCTGCGCGACAGTATTTATATTCCCCAGGGATGGGTTACCGCAAATGCCCACATGGGTGGTGATTTAATCACCGGAATTGTGTTGGTTGTATTGGTATCTATCGTCATTTTTGGCGGTATTACGCGTATCGGCAAAGTTACTTCTAAACTAGTACCCGCGATGGTTGTCATTTATGTGGGATGTGTTATTGCCATACTCGCTGCCCACATTACCGAAATTCCCCACTACCTGGGTCTCATTGTCACTGATGCTTTCACCGGAAAATCCGTGATGGGCGGAGCTGTTGGCTCTCTGATTATCATCGGAATTCAGCGCGGCGTCTTTTCGAACGAGGCCGGCCTCGGTACCGAGGCGCTGGCCCACGGCGCGGCCAAAACAAAAGAGCCCGTCCGCGAGGGTTTAGTTGCCATGCTGGGTCCCGCAATTGATACTATTATTACTTGTACGATGACCGCCTTGGCAATTCTGGTAACCGGTGTCTGGAAATCCACCGAAGCCAATGGCGTAACGCTGACGCTAAACGCTTTTAATGAAGCACTGCCAGAAATAGGCACCTATCTGCTGGTTATATGTGTGCTCTTTTTCTCTATAAGTTCCATGCTCACCTATTCGTACTATGGAACAAAGTGCCTGGGATATTTAATTGGCGCTGATAAACAGCACTGGTACAATTACTTTTATGTAGCCTCCATCATTTTTGGATCCATCGCTTCAATCGGGGCAGTCATTGATCTAATCGATGGCATGTTTGCATTGATGGCTATACCTACGATGATTTCTGCCGTGCTGCTGGCTCCCAAAGCGAAAGAGGCCGCCAGGGATTACTTTTCGCGCATTGAGTCATTTGAAATGTATGACTAGCCTTAAACTCTATAAAAGTTTGTTGTCTGCCGGATCTCTTCGCACAGATTTTCGGTTTCTTAACAGTCTCTTAATAAATTAAAAATTATTAATCGTTTAGGCATCTGGGGGTTTGAGGATATAAGTACCGAACTAATTAATTGTTTTCATCATTTATCCTTAGTTAATTAGGCTGTTACTCACCATCATTTAAACCTTTCTTTTTCTTAAAAATTACTCAGCTGCCGCAACTCTTGCCGAGTTAACTGCGTATCTTTAGACGCATTCAAAAACGGAGAGTTACTTCTCAAACTCATCCATCTAAACTCAAAAATTTTATCTGCAGTTATGAAATTAATTAAAGGATTCCTCTTAATACTAAGCATGTCGGTATTGACCTTCAGCGGCATTGAGAGTGACTCCAACCCCAAAACTATCAAAGACAATATTTTTACGGCCATCCGCAGCATCGACTATACCAGTATCAATATACTGCTCGCTGACGGTACTGACGTGGATACAGTTGACCAACAAGGAAACACCCCGCTGATGGTAGCGGCACATGTTGGGAACCCACGGATTATGAACATTATTCTTTCTCATAATCCAAACATCAACAAACAGAATAATGAAGGCATGACGGCGTTAATGATAGCGGCCGAAGCGGGGCAGTTTCATGCTGTACATAAACTTGTAGCCCGCGGTGCTGACCAATCCATCAAAAGCTCAGATGGTAACACAGCCGTAACACTTGCTTCAAAATTTGGTCACAGCCAGATTGTAACTTATTTCAAAGAAAAACGAACAATACGTTCCTACACAAAGTAGGTTTCTAAGCATAGATAGATACCTTTCAGCCCTCGGCGACTGATAACCCGCCGAGGGTTTCTTATTTGGGGATGTAATGATGGTGGGAATGCGTTATATTTTAAAAAACTTGCATCAGCCATCTTTCTTATGTCTCACGTTATTCTCGGCATCGATCCCGGTTCACGAAATACGGGATATGCTATCCTTACCAAGCAGAATGGAAAACTTGTGGCATTGCGCTGCGATGTGCTCAAAATGGCACACATGGATGATCATTCCGATCGGCTGCAATTTATTTTTGAGGAAGTATCCAAGATCGTATCATCGTTTGAGCCTACCTCATGCGCTGTAGAAACGCCGGTATATGGCGTTGATCCGCTGGCAATGCTCAAACTGGGCCGTGCCCAGGCCGCTGCTATGCTGTCTATTACCAACAATAATATTCATGTTTCGGAATACTATCCCAAGCAGGTAAAAAAATCGATTACCGGCAATGGCAACGCCAGCAAGGAACAGGTGGCTTTTATGCTGCGGAAAACGGTATCACTGCCCGATGAAGAGCTTTCGAAAGATGCCACCGATGCCCTGGCCGTTGCCTGGTGTCACCTGATGAAACAGAACGGTATTCAGGGGAATGTTCCAAAATCAGATACCAAAACACATCAAAATAATAAAAAATCGAGCTGGGCCGATTTTGTGGCCAATAATCCTGATCGGGTTAAGTAAATCAAACATGAAAATGAAATCCTGAAACCCCGAGTGCTCGGGACACGGCAAGTTCAGGATGACATTTTCTTATTTTGAATAATTTATATAAATCCAAGCGATAACAAATGATTGCATACCTCAAAGGATCTATTCACGCCAAAACTGCCGAACAAATTATTGTTGATGTCCGCAATGTGGGCTATCAGCTGGAGATTTCATCCCAAACACTGCAAAAGCTCCCGGCCGAAGGCGAAGAGGTAGAGTTACTCGTATATCATCATATTACTGACAACGATCAGCGGCTGTTTGGGTTTTTGGATCAGAATGAAAAAGACCTTTTTGAGTTGCTGATTACTGTGAAGGGGGTGGGGCCGAAACTGGGACTCACTATTCTCTCGGGGCTGCCGGCACAGGAAATAACAGGGGCCATTGTACAAAAGGACAAATCAGCGCTGTCGAAGATAAAAGGCATCGGTAAGAAAACGGCCGAACGCATGATCCTGGAGCTCAAGGACAAGATGTCCGAAATGGTGGATGCCACCTATCAGTCCAGCAGCGGATCAGCGAATATCTCGGGCAACATCAAGGATGAAGCCGTTTCGGCCCTACAGTCCCTCGGCTTTAAAAAGCGGGATGCCGAAGAATCCATTGAGCTTGCGGCCAAGGACGAATCTCTCGACGGAGATGTGCAAGAGTTAGTTAAAAAAGCTCTCTCGCAGATGGATAAATAGTTGCCACCCTAAAATGGGATGCTAGGTTTTCGGTCTCGCAGATAGAATAGAGTCTCAGGCCCATCGGGCGGCTGGCCTTGGCGAATAAATAACAATTATTTAACGCCCTTTTAGTTTAATTTGAGAACGGGAGTTTGTACTATTGTAAGGTAAAATTGACATAACAATTTCGTTACTATAGTTAAACACTCAATAAAATATTCCCCGTGTCTGACAAACAAACCATTCTCGTTGTTGATGACGAACAGGATCTGCTGGATCTCATAGAATACAACCTCCAACAAGAAGGCTTCGACGTACTTAAAGCCGAAGACGGCGTGGAGGGTATAGAGATGGCGCGTGAGCACAATCCCAACTTGGTGCTCCTGGATATCATGATGCCCAAAATGGACGGCATGGAAGTGGTTGAGCGCATGCGTGATGACAGCGACTTGAAACGAATTCCCATCATTTTTCTGACGGCCCGGGGCGATGAAAAAACTGAAGTCGAGGGGTTGGACAAGGGCGGCGACGATTACATCACCAAACCCATCAGCACCACCAAGCTGATCTCACGCATCAAAGCGGTGCTACGACGATTTGAGGAAACCAAAGAAATGGCCGACAAAATCGAAGTCCACGATATTGTGATCGACAAAGATCGCTATATTGTAACCCAGGGTGAGGAGGAGTTTCAACTGCCCCGCAAAGAGTTTGAGCTACTGTATTTTCTGGCCAGCCGAAAAGGCAAAGTGATGGACCGACAAACGCTGCTCAATCACGTGTGGGGCAATAATATCTACGTGGTCGATCGCACCGTAGATGTACACGTGCGAAAAATCCGCGAAAAGCTCGGCGACGAATATATCGAAACCGTTAAAGGCGTTGGATATCGCTTTAAGGAATGAAGAAAAAGCCGTTTAAAAAATCATCGCGCTTGGCCTTCCGGAGCGCATTGCTCTCGGCCGTGATTATCGGGGCGGCCGCTATTGTCCTCGGCATGTTTTTATGGAACCTCACCTGGACGGTTGCCCTTTTGAGCGGTGGGTTACTTGCTGTCATCAGCTGTACGGTAATTTATGTCGTGATCTACAACTTCCAGTTTTCGCG
Source organism: uncultured Balneolaceae bacterium (assembly GCA_964490705.1). Lineage (GTDB taxonomy): Bacteria > Bacteroidota > Rhodothermia > Balneolales > Balneolaceae > Fodinibius. Next base: position 97,127 of record CAZBCG010000001.1, read on the forward strand.
ACTGGAAATCCTCAACAAAATCAACCGCAATATTGCCCGCAAGCGATTTCAGGATTATGATGAGCTCGAAACGACCGGCCATGACGAGCTCGATTATCTGATCAAGCAATCCATCCGTGCCAGCAAAACCGTGGAGCGCGAAATTCAGCGTCTCAACCGCATCGAAAACTATCGCAAAGAGTTTATCGGGGATATCTCTCACGAGCTCAAGACGCCCATTTTTGCCATCCAGGGTTTTATTGAAACACTGCTCAACGGTGCTATTAATGATGAAGGGGTGAACCGCAAATTTCTGAAAAAGGCGCAGCGCAACGTGAATCGACTAATTTTTCTCACCAAAGATCTGATGGAGATCTCGAAGCTCGAAACCGGTGAACTGAAGTCGGAAGTGCAGGATATCTACCTCCGCGACATCGTGACGGATGTCACCGAAAACCTGCAATACAAAGCCCAAAAAGAAGATGTTACGCTGGAAATCGAAGACTTCCCAAAGAGTATTCTGGTAACCGCAGATCGCAATCAAATTAAGCAAGTACTCATTAATCTGATTGAGAATGCTATCAAATATAACGAACCGGACGGCCGAGTAACCGTTGGGGTCAAAGATTATTCTAAGGATGAAAACCGGGTGCTCGTTTATGTTGAGGACACCGGCATTGGCATTAATCAACAGTTCATTGATCGCGTGACCGAGCGTTTTTTTCGCGTGGACAAATCCAGGTCGCGCGAAAAGGGAGGCACCGGTTTGGGGCTGGCCATCGTAAAGCATATTATGGAAGCACACGATGAAGAATTTTTTATCGAAAGTACCCCCAATGTGGGATCGACCTTTAGCTTTACCCTCAGCAAAGTAGATCGTACACCCGCAGCAGCCGAAGTTTCTGAATAAAAACATATTGATGAATACCTCGACCAGCCAAGCTATTTTCTTGATTACCGGACTTGTCACAGCCGCGGGTGCTCACAAAGAACATTCTACGCTCAAGTTGGCCCAATCGCTGGTAGAAGAAGAGCAATACATTGCCGCCATCTATACTGCAGAGCAGATTATTGAACACTATCCCCAAACCACCTACGCGCAATCGGCTGAAAATCTCATCGAAGTAATCCGAAACCAGTATCTGGATCGGCCGCATCGTCTGAATTGAAGCCCAATTGGGTTAAAAAGATAAGGATATTCCCAACTGCAGCCGCTGATACACCAGTTTGGTTTCTACATTTTGGTTGCCCCAACCCGGCTGCTCATAGGTAGCGTGATCAATATTCAGCCCTGCTGTAAACGACCATCCCAATCCGCCATCGGTATAAAACACAATGCCAATGCCGGGGTTTACTACCAAGCCGCCCTGATGATGCTCGATCTGCGCATCGTCATCTGCCAACACACTGATACCGTATCCCGTTCTAAAAAATACAAAGGGCGAAGTATTCGCCCCTCGAAATTGGTACCGACCTTCTACAAAGATTGGCACTAATCCCAGCGGCTCGTTATACGGAACATAGCCGACGCCAATGCCCGCCGAGAATTTAGCCGAAAGCCGATAGCCATTAACCATCTGAAATCGTACGGTTTTCGAATTTTCGCCCGGCAGTATATTAATGCCCGTTTGGTTTACATATCCAGACTTTTTATAGTTCGTGGAACTGGGAATCGGTTCCCGTTTAATCCTTTCAATAGCAGCTGTGTTCACCACCCGTACATTGCCCCCGACGATCTCTATTTTGATGGACTGTCCCTCTACCCGTTCAATAATTTGTCCGCGCAAGATGCCTCCATTTTTCAAATAGACCACGTCCTCCATCCCGGACTGTGCAACTATCATAAGTGGCAGGCATAGCATGATCAGAGCAATAAACACCCATACTCTTCCAAGGCAAACCGTTAGCTGATTGTTCATGAAATACTCGGTTTCAGGATTCTTCATCCTGCACTACATCGATTGTACTCAGGTGTGTTACGTCATCGATATTACTGTAATCATACTGACGGATGCCATCGTCGCCCGTAACCATCAGCACATCGTTGAGTGGAATTACATCGAACGTTTGGATGTCTTTTATATGGCGGATGAGCTTTAGCTCAAGTGCGTTTCCCGCATCGAAAATTTTGAGCCCCTTGTCGCCCTCGCTAATAAAAAGCGTACCGTCATCGATGCCGAGCCCGTGCGGACTTGCCATCGAATAAGTTGCAATTTTCTGTGGCTGCGTACGATCTGCCACATCAATAATTTCCAGCCGGTTTACCCCGCGCGGACATCGCTCAGCATTGCGCAGCGTCACATACGCCAAGTCACCTTCCACAACAACGGGATCGCAGGCCGTCATGTGCTCATACACCGAGAGCTTGCCGGGACTGTCGGGCGTAGTAATATCATAAATATACATGGCGCTGGCCGATCCAATATACAGGCTGTTTTCGTACGGAAAGATCGTTTCGATATCCCAGCCTACCTGCTCTTTGTTGGCTTGGGTCGGCTCCTGAGAACTAATATCAAAGGTAAGCAGGTTTTGTTTATCCACGGCATATAAATAATCGCCGTTGATGGTAAATCGCGCCATTGATCCGCCAACGCCAGATCCTCCTTCAGCCGCCGAAAGTGCCATATCAGCAGTTGCAATACCTCCAGCTCCCACGCCGTAACAGTTGCCCGTGCAGGTTTCTTCGACTTCTACCTTCTTCCAATCGACTACAATTCCCTTTGAAGGATCGACCTGAGTGTGCACATATCCGGGGGCCTCATTTCCCGACTTCTCGAACACATTTTCTTTAGTAGCGATGAGTTCCGGATTCTGAATATCCTGGATATCGAACACTAACAAGTTCGTCTCAGAATCGGCATACAGCAGACCGTTTTTAACGGCAATGTCTTTATTGGCCGGGATATTAATGAACCCCACTTTTTGGGGATTGGCAGGATTGCTGTTGTCAATAATATGCACGCCTTCATTCGATTCGTTGATAAACAGATAACCCTGATAAAAATAAATTTTACCCGGCTCCTTCAATTCCCGCGACGACTCCATTTTGATGGAGTTCATATAATCCTGCTCCGACATATATACCGGCTCGTACTCAATCCGCGTTATCGTCTGGATTCGCTTATCTTGGCAACCCAGCATCATGACCGATGCCAATATCATGAAAAAAGCAACTCTTGAAATTTTTGTAAATACTTTCATAACCCCGTGATTTAATTCAATGTGATATCCCCGCGATGAGAATCCGTTGGCCCCATCAATAGATATACACCGTTGTGTCAACCAATAACTAGTACCTGTCTTTTCTTTCTTATCGTAATTTTGAGTACTTTTGGATATCAAAATTTTCATCATATAAAACTATTGATCTATGCTACACGCCGTAGTTATGGCCGGTGGATCCGGCACCCGCTTCTGGCCCCGAAGTACCGAAGCCCGTCCCAAACAGTTTTTAAATATTTTTGGGGATCGCACGATGCTACAATCTACCGTTGATCGCATCAAGTCGCTGGTTCCGGCCGAGCGCGTGTGGGTTATCACCAATGACAAATATGTGGACTTGGTGCACGAGCAACTGCCCGATGTGCCCACTGAAAATATCGTGGGTGAACCGGTGGGCCGTAATACGGCTCCCTGTGTAGCCGCCGCGGCAACACTGATTCAAGATCGAGATCCCGATGCCACGATGGTGGTCCTGCCGGCCGATCATCAAATCAGTGAGCCCAATAAATTTATCTCCATCTTGAAAGCCGCTGAAGCAAAAGCCAAGGAAAGCGATTCCTTAATTACAATCGGCATCGAACCCAGTCATCCAGAGACCGGCTATGGTTATATTGAATTTGATAAAGATCATTCTGAGAAGCATCACCAACAGGAAGTGAAGAAAGTGAATCAGTTTCGGGAAAAGCCGGATGCCAAAACAGCTCAGCAATTTATTAACGCCGGTAATTTTTTATGGAACAGTGGGATGTTTATCTGGAAGGCTTCCACTATCCTGCAGCAGTTTGCGCAACACCTGCCCGCCATCCACGAGCAGATCAAAAAACTTTCCACCGCCCTGGATGCAGGTGATCAAAAAACAGCTATTAATCAATTTTATCATGCCTGTCCCTCTATTTCTATTGACTATGGCATTATGGAACAGGCACAGTCGGTATTTGTAGTACCGGGATCATTCGGCTGGAATGATGTGGGCAGCTGGAGCGCAGTCTATGAGCTACGCGATAAAGACGAGAACGGCAATGTTATCCAGACGGATACGGCCGCCCTGGCTGATGCCAAGAACAATCTCATCCACAGCGACAGCGGTAAAATGATTGCGCTGGTGGGCGTCGATAACCTTGCGGTCGTTGAAACTGACAATGCCATCTTGGTTTGTAATCTCGATGAAGCGCAGAGGGTAAAAAAGGTGGTTAATCAACTTCGGGATAATAACGATCTTAAGAAGTATTTGTGATAGCTGTGGTTACCATGCAAGCCATTAGGGATTAATTTTATCGCAAATAATAAACAAATACTTCCTCTGTCATCATGGCTATGCAAGATCCTGAAACCCCGAATGATCGGGACACGGCAAGTTCAGGATGACATGAAATTAAAGTTTTACAAAGGTCTTTAAACACGTTATTACGCAGAGTTTAATAACGAGATTTGAATAGCCCCAAGATTAAGGGTAGCCAATCTAGAGTAGTTATTTTTTGTGAATTCCTATAATCTGAACGATCTCCGACAATTGTCGAAAGAGGTGAGAAATCTGTGTTGTGTAAAAACTTGACAGGTTTTGGAAACCTGTCAAATTTAACGTTATACAATTTATAACGCGTTTAGCGGCCTAGTGCTATAAAAAAAACATCTCTCCCTGTGCATAAGCAGCACGATAGCATCAGATAGTCACCGTCAGCTGATCGTAAGCAAGACGCACGTGGTCGGGCAGACGCTTATTGGTTTCTTCGTGATTGACATGCGAGTTCATGTGAATGAGATAGGTCTTGGGAATTTCCAGCTCATTGGCAATGTTCAACGCCTCGGGAATCGTCATGTGGGTAGGATGTTCCGGCTTCCACCGCAAACCGTCAAGTACCATCACTTTTGATCCCCGTATCAGTTCCTTGGTAGCTTCGGGTATTTCCTTAACATCCGATATGTAGGATACATCATTAACGCGATAGCCCAGTACCTTTACGTTACCGTGGATGGCAGGCAGCGGCGTAATCTTTACATCCTGAAATGTAATAGGCCCGGAAATTTCTTCGAGGTCAATATCAGTAGCGCCGGGGTAGCGATTGGGACCAAACATATAGTCGAACCGGCGGCGGATCGCATCCAGACAAGTGGCACTGCCATACACGGGAATACTTTGCTCTTGTTTGTAGCAAAAGGGGCGCAGATCATCGAGCCCGGCAATATGATCCATATGCTCATGGGTAATCAAAACGAGATCAATGGCCGAAAGTCCCGAGCGTAAGGTTTGCAGCCGAAATTCGGGGCCGGTATCGATCACCAGCGAAGTCTCATCAGTCTCTAGCCATGCCGAGCAGCGCCACCGAATATTACGCGGATCTCCGTCGAGATGTTCTTTGCCAAAACCGCCAGCGACGGGCACGCCCATTGATGTACCGGTTCCCAAAAAGGTTAATTGCATTATTCAAGGTCGATGTCCAGTTCTTCGATTTCACTGTCTTTAAATTCATCAAACCGATCCCACAGCTCTTCTAGTTGTTTCCGTACCACTGGCTTGATATAAATATCCTGCAGGTCTCTATCTTTGAGCACACGTGCCAGCAAGCCCACCTGTTGCTGTGGAGGCTTCTTTTTGTTAAGTACCACTAGTTTTTCTCCTTCCATCACACAAGAATCACCACGGAAGGTCCCTTTCTCTTTGCGGATGCTATAGCCCGCCTGTTCTACCAACTGCTCGAGCTCTAAAAGTAAATTTTCTGTTTTCATCTGCTTCCTAAAAAGTGATTCCTATTTCTATACTGTGACCTTTCATCCTGTAATCATACACACCTTCTTCGACGTTGTATTTTCTAAAATCATATTCGTAGCCGGCCGTTAATCCCAAATCACCAAACAGACGGTCGAAGTAGAACCGGCCGTGAGCGATTACCGAAGTCAACGATCCACCGTACGACCCACCGGTGGCAAAGGAAAATCCATAACTGGGTACTCCGCCCAGCTCTATCCGAATATCATCCTTGGGACGAAATAGAATATTAGCTCCGCCTCCAACAGTTAAGCTTCCAAATCGAAACCGATTGAAGGTGGGCTGGAACGTATCGCTGTTGGCCATATTTACATAGCGCGATGCAATACGGATGGGAACATAAATGCTAATTTTTTGGGAGCGATAGATTCCAAATCCTGTGTTTAGTGCTCCGCCGACATCAAAATAAGAAGCCGGACTTATGCCCGTTACTTCACCCCCGGCACCCAGGGTAATATCCAGCGTTCGCGTATTGTATCGCAGCCGAACAACGGGTCCCTCAAAGGCAAACTGTCCGGCGCTGGCTCGTGCTGATGATCCAAAATAGGAAACCGTCATGGGCTCAACGGCAGCATACACGGCAGACTGAGGAGTATTAAAACGCGGGCCTTCCTCACCAACCGAAAACATCTGCGCCACCCCGGCATGGGGTCGTATCGTAATCAATAGCATCACAAATAACGCAAGCTTGATGCCAGTCCAAAAAAGTCTGCTAACTGTGGAATGTTGTACTAAGGATTCACATTTCATAAGTAGAATTCCAATGATTTCTTAACTGTAAGTTAACCAACGATGAAACTCACATTTTGGCTAATATTATTTTCGGTGATGTCGATATCAACAACTAATACAACTATAGATTCTATTTACGAGTTCAAACCTACAAACATTAACGGAAAAGAAACATCCCTAAGTGAGTTTGAAGGAGATGTTTTACTGATTGTCAATACGGCCTCGGAATGTGGTTATACCCCGCAGTACGAAGGCCTGCAAGCCCTGCAGCAAAAATATAGTGAGAAAGGATTTAATGTATTGGGATTTCCTGCTAATAATTTTGGCGGACAGGAGCCCGGAACGGATGAAGAGATTAAAAAGTTTTGTAAGGTGAACTACGATGTGAGTTTCCCGATGTTTTCAAAACTGTCGGTAAAGGGATCTGATCAACATCCACTATTCAAATATCTGACTAATGCTGACAATCCTGATTTCACCGGTCAGATAAAATGGAATTTTGAAAAGTTTTTGATTAGCAAAGATGGCACACTCTTGCGGCGTTTTCAAAGTGCCACCGAACCCGAAAGCGATGAAATTACCAAGGCAATAGAACAAGCTTTAAGCAGTTAATGTGATGTATCCCTATACATCCCATCACCATCCCGACGGAGGGCCGCAACTGATACTTGCGGCTCTCCTTTTTTATCTAATTCAATCGATGTGAAGTCAACAGAAATTGGGGGATACGCACATTGATAAGCTTACCATCTTCGCGCTCCATTGTATAGTATCCCTGCATGCTCCCCCGGTACGATTTTAGCACACAAAAGCTGTTATAAGTATGCGTATCATTGGGATCAATTACCGGCTGCACGCCAATAACTCCCTCTCCATCGATTTCATGATCCTCACCGCTGGAGTCTTTAATATCCCAATGTCGCTTCAGCAACTGCACAGACTGTTCGCCCATGTTCCGTATCGTGATAAAGTACGCAAATACATGTTTATGCGCTACTGGACTCGATTCTTCCTCCAGATAAACGGGCTTTACTTCAACACTGATATCATGTGATACTTTAATAAATTTGGGCTGATACATAGGCAAATTGTTAAATTGAATCTGCATGGTAACTAAATTCCCTTACGGAATCAAAAACTTCCCAAAAGGTTAAAATCTATCTTGACATAGGTAGTCGCAAGTTGTTATATTTGGGCACTCATTTGGTCCGGTAGTTCAGTTGGTTAGAACGCCTGCCTGTCACGCAGGAGGTCGCGAGTTCGAGTCTCGTCCGGATCGCTTCTCATAAGCCCCTAACTTTCAAAGAATTAGGGGCTTTTTTATTGGATACAAAATCAACCTTTCTTTAGAAACTTCCCTCGAGACACTAGGAAGCGGGTAGGAAGGCAAATTCCCCAGTAAATACCCCTCGTTCACAACCTTCTTTTTTGTTCATGAGCACTGGCTAAAGCTCACCTTCAACCAGCTCAGAAGATATGACTCCACAATTAATAGTTATCATAGGTTCGAGGACTAAAATTGTACTACTCTTTCCATCCCAGTGCCGTAAGACGTTGTTCAATGCTTGCCAATGTCAGGTTATTTCCAGTAGTATAATCCTGAAGATTTGCAGTTCTTAAATCTTCATCCGTTATATCACTCCCTTTTATTTTACAATAGGCATTGAACAGTAAATCTTTTTCACTTATTTCTTTCTCATTAACATAATTTTTTTGGGCTCTTTCCAGATGCAAACCAACCGATTGCGTTTTGACCATCAGTTGAAGCTTCTCAATAAAACCTTCGTACTTTGTCTTGATGTTAGAGTTCCTTGCAGAATCATTTTTCTTAACTTCTGCAAGAGTTTTTTCGAAATTTTCTAATGTGAGTATCAAATTCATAAGGTGATTTCTTCATAACCGCTTTTAATTACCGTGGATATCATTTTAAACCGATCATTCGCTTTGAATGCGTTGTGGGAATGAGCCGGTATAATAATCGACTGCCCAGTTTCCAGGAATGTTGAACTTCCATCAATGGTGATTTCTGCTCTCCCGTCAATGATTTGGATAAAGGTATCGAAAGGGGTGGCTTTCTCCTCCAGCTTCTCTCCGGTATCCAAAGAAACGGCATTAATATTCCCGGTCGATTTTTTTATGATTGTTTTGATCACCACCGAATCTGGGACATACTCGATAATTTCGACAATGATCATTGCTTTTGATTTTTCAAGCTCTGATGATTCCATTTGATGGTGATTATTTTGAAGGATTACCGGATTGCAAAGAAATTCAGATCATTGATTACCAATCCTGTTTACGTTCTCCTTTTCTTTGTCGGTCTCAGATAACAAAGGTCTGAAATTTTTGGGTAGGATACGTTACACACTTGTGAAAGAAACCTTACATAAACCACAGGTTTTCGAGTGTTAGCTAGGCTCATTCAATTGATTACCATTGCAATGAATGGACTATGGGAAAGCTGGTGACCTTATAAAGTAACTTCCAGAAGGGTTAGGCTTCATATCGGCAGAGACCAATCTGCGAATGTGTAAAATATGTAACATCCCCCAAAACTTATATAAAACACTTTTGGTAACGATTTGACATCTTTAATGTGAAGTTTACATTAAAGATCTAATGAGTATGTCTGCCGTCGAAAAAGTAACGTTTAACAACAGCACCAGCCGGGAATTCAGTCAAACTGTAAAACAGCGGGTCGATCAATATTTTGAAGAGCATAACCTCTCGAAGCATGCCAACATGGAGATGGTCGTAAAAACCGTGATAGTGCTGACGCTCTATTTCGGTTCCTATGCCTTGATTATGTTTGGGCAGCTTTCCCTAGAAGTGATGTGGTTTCTGACGTTTATGATGGGAATCGGAATGGCCGGCATCGGATTTTCAGTGTCGCATGACGCCCTGCACGGAGCCTACTCTTCCAACAAGTATATCAATAAGGCATTGGGCTATACTTTTGATCTGGTGGGAGCGAACGGCTATATATGGAAGATCACCCATAATATTATCCATCATACCTATACGAATATTCACGGACACGACGAAGATCTCGAAGTAGCAGGATTCATCCGGCTTTCGCCTCACTCGGAGCATAAGAAGATCCATCAGTTTCAGCATATTCTGGCGTTTTTTGCCTACAGCCTCTCCACCTTTTTCTGGGTGTTTGTTAAAGATTACAAGCATTTTATGAAGGATAATATCGGTCCGTACGAGAACAAGGATCATCCGGTCAGCGAGTGGGTTACCCTGTTTGTAACCAAGGGAATCTACTATACCTATATGCTTATCCTACCCTTGCTTCTGCTCGATATTACGTGGGTTCATCTTTTGATCGGTTTTTCCACCCTTCATCTGACGGCCGGGCTGATTGTTGGAATCGTCTTTCAGCTCGCTCACGTTGTTGAAGGAACTGATCACCCGGAGCCGGACGAGGATAACATGATTGACGAGCACTGGATGATTCACGAGATGGTGACTACCAATAATTTTGCACGCGATAATAAACCATTATGCTGGTTTGTTGGCGGACTCAATTTCCAGATCGAACACCATCTTTTCCCGAGAATATGCAGCGTGCACTACCCGGCCATCAGTCACATTGTGGAAAAGACAGCCAAAGAGTTTAATATCTCTTATAATCAGCACGATACGTTTTTTGAAGCAGTGGCATCTCATTACCGCACGCTCAAAAAATTTGGGGATCCTGCGTTTACCTATTCTGAATCTGAGTATGAGTTTGATTTCCAATAATCTGTTCTCTTTGGGATGGGCTACTAAATCGAGCAGTTTAGTTGTAGCCTTGGGACCATCACAGATCCTCGAGGTTCTTTTCCCGTTTCTCTTTTAGCTCTTTGAAGTAGGTGGGCGTAAGACCGGTAATCTTCTTGAACTGGTTCGACAGGTGGGCGACGCTGCTGTAGTGCAATTTATGGGCTATTTCAGTCAGGGTCAGCTCATCATACAATAGCAGCTCTTTTGCTCGTTCAATTTTGTGCATAATAATATACTGTTGTATGGTGGTCCCCTTCACTTCTGAAAAGGTGTTGGACAGGTAGGTGTAATCGTATCCAAGTTTTTCGCTGATATAATCGGAATCATTTACTTTTGGAACTTCATCCTCGTAATGGATCATTTCCACAATCACACTTTTTATTTTTTCAACCAGGATATTCTTTTTATCGTCGAGCAGTTCCAACCCGGATTTTTTCAGGTTCTTCTCAAATGTTTCCAGCTGCTCTTGGGTAATGTCATCCTGAACTTCGACCATGCCGAGGTCAACTGAAGTACAATCTATATCAAGCTTTTTTAACTCTTCCTTGACCAGCATCTTGCAACGCAGGCTTACCATATATTTAATATATAATTTCATGTAGTGCCATTCTTAAAGCTTGAGCAAGAAAAAATTAACCCAACTGATACTTGATGATTTATCCCAAAGTCAGACCTCCTCTCTTTAATTTAAACAACTGGATTGTAGGATACGATCCTTCATTTGGATAAGGTTTTTGACCCCTATTCGGATAACGTATTATAAATAGCATCGGGGTAAACGATGCGTCCAAAAAGTACGTGTCTGATGTGGAAGAGAGTCAGGCATTCCTTTCACATGGCCTGACTGCAAAAAGAATGTCTCAAAGAAGACCCGCAGCATATAGCATGTATAAATTTAACTACCTGTTAACGATTTTTGCAAGCAAGTGGTCTTAAAAACAACAATCTAAGAATAACATATCATGGGAAATCTACTTTATATCATAGCCGTCATTTTAATTATTGGCTGGGGAATCGGTTTAATAGGATTTGGGATGAGTGGCTTCGCGCATATGCTGCTTGGTTTAGCATGCGTAGCAATAACCTTGAGGCTGGAAGAACCCATTTTCAGACCGAATCCGTGCAATCAATCCATTCGATAAACAATGGAGTTGATATTCATTCCCGCTCCTACAGATGCCAGCACGATGATATCTCCCTTTTTAATCTGATGGTTCTCCATCTCACCTCGCAGAACCAGATCTAAAAGGGTAGGAACGGTAGCCACCGAGGAATTACCAAGTCGCGATATGGTCATGGGCATAATATCCTCTGAAATTTCATTATGTCCGTATAACTTTGCCAAACGCTGCAAAATGGCAGTATCCATTTTGGCGTTGGCTTGATGAATTAGCACTTTAGCTACCTCATCAAAACCGATATTAGCCTTTTCAAGACTTGTTTTTACTAACTCTGGAACGTGAGTGAGCGCATACTGGTAAAGTTTGCGCCCATTCATCTTCATATATAGGGGATCACTGTTGTCGGACTTATATGAAGAATCCATCTTCAAATAATAGGCTTGCTCTTCGGTATCGGTGCGTGTAGAATGACTAAGTATCCCGACGGGAGCACTGCTTTTGCGGCCCTCCAGTACTGTGGCTCCCGCCCCGTCGGAGTAGATCATGCTGTCCCGGTCGTGCGGGTCACAAACACGCGAAAGTGTTTCCGTTCCAATAACAAGGGCAGCCGATGCATCCCCGCTGCGCAGGTAGTAGTTGCACTGAATGAGTCCCTGAACCCAGCCCGGGCAACCAAAAGGTAGATCGTAGGCTACACAATATGGATTTTTTATTCCCAGTTTGTGTTTGACCCGCGATGCCAGGGTTGGCACCATATCCACCCGTGGATTATCAGCCCTGACATCACCAAAATTATGAGCCACGATGATGTAATCCAGCTTTTCGGGATCCAGTTCCGCCGACACAAGAGCTCGCTCACCAGCTTCTGCCCCCATATCCGAGGCAAGCATGTCATCATCAGCATACCGCCGCTCCTCTATACCGGTAATTTTCTCAAATTTCTGAATGGTTTCCTCATTGTCCTTGTCTAAGGGAGTGCCATCGGTATCCAAAAAAGTATTTTCCAAAAAATAAGTGTTGGGAATCTTGCGGCGGGGAATGTAGGACCCGGTTCCCGTGATAACGGAGTATTTCTCCTCTTCCATAGTTCTAAACTTTGCAATATTATATATCTAATACAATGTGCCTTAATTCTTTCGTTGTTCTTTGGTGGACTGTACGCCCCTGCTTTTTAACAGAAAACCAAGTACCAAACCTAAAACAAAACCTATTGCTCCGGTCAGGAAAAGCAGCACGACCAGCGACATTTCTGTAGTAAAACCAAGAAAGTGTGCCTGAACAGATGCTGTATTTTGTGCTACAAGCAACACCAAGATCAGACTTAAAACCAAGACAATCGACAACTTTATTTTTTTCATAGTGGACTTCTTATTTTTTGCTATCAGGATAACACAAATTTCAGCCGATCAGTAACTGTAAATTAGGTGGAATATTCGAAACAGCAAACGAAATCTATAAACCACAAAAATGATTGACCTAGAACACTTCTATACATACCCGGCTGGGATCTGATTTTCTAAGCAGGAATATATTACATATTCCTGTATTCATTCTTAAGTATAAATAGGTATATCGGGTTATTACCGTTACCTTGCAATACTAAATTTAATTACCCACCTGATAAGCGAACTTCACTGAAACGATGCGTTAATCCAACTCCTTTCACAAAAGAACCCTATAGGTGCATAAAAACACAACAAATATGTTACAACAAGGCAAAATAAAATTTTTCGATTCCCAAAAAGGATTTGGATTTATCAGCCCCGATGAGGGCAACAACGATATTTTCGTTCACAGAAACAACGTCGAAAATCTTGGGTTTGACCAAGGTTTTGAAGATGGCGAAGCCGTGGAATTTGATGTCGAAGAAACCCCCAAGGGCTTAAGTGCTATTAACGTACGAAGCCTGGCTTAAAACAACTCAACTTTCTCAATTTTGATTTAAAGCCTCGGTTTTTACTGGGGCTTTTTTTGTTGATTACCTCTCCCAGCAAAAGCATCGAATGCCTCAAAATACCCGTCAAAATTCCCCGTATCATAACGCTCCAACTGTTCCGGCAATGGGTATCCCCAAACCGAATCTCCATTGCGAACCTTATGCCGAATAGCCGTCGTTAACTGTAGCTCATCCTGATCATCAAAACTAACAGCTTCCAATGCAGCAAAAATCGTTGGATCCAGAACATATCGACAGGCCGAAACCCACTTACTCTCCACTGATTTAGAAGATGGTTTTTCTTTTATATCAACAATTTTTTGAGGCCCGTCAATATTGTCTTGATCCTCAAAAACCACAACACCCCTCGAGCTGATCTCCGACTCCGGAGCTTTATACGTTGAAATTACGGCTACTGCATTTTCGGATTTCTTAAGTTGGATAATGTCCTTTAAATATGCCCCTCTATCATTACCCTTGATTGGAGAATCTGCAAATATTACAATAAAATCTTCGCCGTCAACAAAGTTACGAGCATTTAACACAGCTCCGCCAGGACCAGATTTTGAGTCATCAATAATGAATTCTACTTCGGGAAAATTTCTAAAGTACTTAAAAATAGCAGTCTGATTTGATCGGGCTACAATTCCAATCTGATCTATCGACGCCTCCCGCAACTCATCAACAATGTGATGCAAAACCGGTTTTCTGCCCAGCGGCAACATCGCCTTGGGCAAATAATCTGTGATGGGTGACAGTCGGCTTCCCGTTCCTGCCGCGGGAATAACCGCTTTTCTGATCGAAGAACTCATGCCAAAACCCTAAATTAGTAGATCGTTATATCAAAAAATAGCGAACCCTTTCGGTCTTTTATAATTCACAACTAACATTTAAAAATCAATTGTATTACCGACCACTTTAGTCGGTTCCGTTATACTGTAGCGGAAGAATAGTAATATCATCAGATTGTTCGGCTTTTCCCATAAAAGATAAAACATCAACGATAACGTTTCCTACAAGGTGATTTATCGGCCTCAAAGGTTTTCTGCATCTGATCGCCCACCAGCTCAACCAACGAATCAAAATCCAGTTGTGATACCAGTGCTTTACTTACACTATTGGCCGTTCGCAGCTCTGTTTCCTGCTGCTCAGCTTTCGAAAGCAAGCGGGTAGTCTCATTGAACAACCGGGCATTTCAATGGCTATACTCATACTGTTGACCAACGTTCTGAGCAGTTGAACATCCGAATCGGAAAAAGCATCTTCTCTAAATATAACAGCCCGGATCATGCTCCAATAAGGATTCCTTTGTGGTTGCAAACTCAAGCGTGGCAGATAAATTTCTTGCATTCTTAACGGAATAAAGATCTAAAATAAATCAATACAAGGTACTTTCTAGTTCTATGATATGCAAAATCACTTATGGAGGTGAGGGGCTCTGAACAACCGGTTAAACGCCTTATTTATTTTTTTTTCTGCCTGATAGTTCAACCGTAAGATGTGGTATTATCTTTCCAATTCTCGGGACTATATTTTAAATACGTTCTAACATTAGAGGAGGGCTAAATATTTACTCACAAAATCCTTATTTTTGGAGACTACTTTGGATTGGGATAGTATTAAGTGTAGATATTGCTAATTTAGATTCTATCCCAACTTCAAATAAACTACTCTAAGTGTAATAAAAACACACACTTACAAAAATACATGGAATCTCTTTATCCCAATTATGATGTGATCGTCGTCGGTGCCGGTCATGCGGGCAGTGAAGCCGCAGGTGCCGCAGCTGAAATTGGAGCCAAAACGCTTCTTATCACAATGAACCTGGATGCCATCGCCAAAATGTCGTGCAATCCGGCAATTGGTGGCGTGGCCAAAGGTCAGCTTGTACGAGAAATTGATGCCCTCGGTGGATTGATGGGCAAGGTAGCTGACAAATCCGGTGTTCAATTTCGGATTTTAAATACCAGTAAAGGACCCGCTATGTGGAGCCCGCGCTGCCAGAGCGATCGTGCACTCTACAGCAAAACAATGCGCGAAGAGCTGGAGAAAAAAGACAATCTCCACTTCCGTCAAGATAATGTGGTTGATGTCATTACCACTGATGACGGCAAACGAGCAACCGGAGTACGCACTGCAACGGGACAAGTATTCAATGCCAAATCCGTGATTTTAACAACCGGTACTTTTGGCAATGGCCTAATGCATATCGGCGAAACAAATTTTGGCGGCGGACGCTCTGGCGAACGCGCATCAATTGGAATTTCTGCTGCCCTTGAAGATCTCGGCTTCGAAGTTGGCCGACTCAAAACCGGCACCCCTCCCCGTCTCGACGGTCGCTCAATCAACTTGGATAAACTGGAAATTCAATACGGAGATGAAGAGCCAACAGCCTTTTCCTTTATGACAGAATCGCTTCCCCTGCGGGATGAGCAACTCACCTGCTGGATGGGTGATACCAATGAAGAGGTCCATGATGTTTTGCGCTCCGGATTTGATCGCAGTCCCATGTTCAATGGCACGATCGATTCGACGGGGCCGCGCTACTGCCCGAGCATCGAGGATAAAATTAATCGCTTTTCTGATAAAGATAGCCACCAACTATTTCTGGAGCCCGAGGGATGGAATACTTACGAAATGTATCTCAATGGTTTTTCTACCTCCCTCCCCGAAGATGTGCAGTACAAAGCACTCCGTACCATTCCCGGCTTTGAGGATGCGGTCATGCTTCGTCCCGGCTATGCAATTGAATATGATTATTTTCCCCCATATCAAATTCGCCGGAGTATGGAAACCAAAATAACGGAAGGACTCTTTTTCGCGGGACAAATTAACGGCACTACCGGCTACGAAGAGGCTGCCTGCCAAGGACTTATGGCGGGCATCAACGCAGCACGCAAAGCACAGGGCGAAGAAGAATTTATCCTCAAACGATCCGAGGCATATATCGGTGTGCTCATTGACGACCTTATTACAAAAGGTACCGAAGAACCATATCGCATGTTTACCTCCCGGGCCGAACACCGCATTTTGCTGCGTCAAGACAATGCGGATCTCCGTCTTACTGAACTGGGTCATAAAATCGGTTTGGCTTCTGACGAAAGATACAAGCGCTTCAAAAAGAAGAAAGAGGCTATTGATAAGATACACGATCTGGTTGCGGATTATACGGTATATCCCGAAAAGATGGATCCCATGCTTGAGGAAAACGGAACATCCACACTTAGTCAGCCGGTGAAGGCGAAAACGCTGATCCCCCGCCCCGAGCTCTCCATCCGTAACATTCTCGAGGCGGATCCGGAGCTAAAACAGAAAGCCCTGGAAATTACCACTGATGAACTAGTTTTTGATCAGGTGGAAATCCAGATAAAATATGCGGGATATATAGAGAAAGAGTTTGAGATGGTTGAAGAGATGAAAAAGCAGGAAGATACGCTCATTCCCGACTCTCTGAATTACGACAAAATTAACAGTCTCTCGGCTGAGGGTAAGCAGAAAATGGATCGAATACGTCCCGAAACCCTGGGACAAGCAAGCCGCATTAGCGGGGTAAGTCCCAGCGATATTTCTGTCCTGATGGTTTATCTCAAAAACTAATGCGCCTTCCCAACCTTAACGACACAATCGTTTCACGTGGAACATCATAATATTAGCTCAAGAAAGGTTTCACGTGAAACATTCAGTGCTGTAGATGGGGTCATTTCGGATAATCGAGCCTTACTGGAGAATTATCTTGAGCAACTTCTTTGGTGGAATGAACGTGTGAATCTCGTCAGTCGCAACGTTTCACGTGAAACAATGTGGGAACACATTCGGCATTCTCTCTTATTAGCACGGATTGGGGAATTTCAATCAGCAAAACTTATTGTGGATGCCGGAACAGGCGGCGGCCTTCCGGGAATTCCGCTGGCGCTCACCCATCCCAAAAAACACTTTGTACTCAATGATTTAGTGACTAAAAAATGCCTGGCGATGAAGCAAATAGCGAAAAAGCTTGAGCTCAAAAACATCGGCATTGTCGATGGATCTATTGAAGACCTCCAGCAGGACGAACCTTTTCTGCTGATCTCAAAACATGCATTTAAAATTCACGAGCTTTATAACATGACCGCCTCTCTTCCCTGGTCAACAATGGTATTATATAAAGGACTGGATTTTGAGAATGAGCTCGATGGCATCAGCGAATCTTTAAACATTGAAACTTACGATCTCTCGAAAGAATCGGATTTCTATCAAGGCAAAGCGCTAGTAATTATCTCCCGATAATTTTTTCCTCTCTTCTTCTGATAAGCTATTGAGTTTCAATTATATTAGGCTTTCAACTATCTCCCAATAGCTCAAATCTGCCTCACAAATGAACAGTTCAGAACGCCGGATGAAGCTGATCCTTATGCTGCAGCAAGCCAACAGCCGCATCACGGTTGATAAAATTGCCGAAAAATTTGACGTGAGCCGGCGTACGGTTTTCCGGGATTTTAATTCACTCTCCGAAATGAATGTGCCGGTCACCTATGACAAATATCACGGCTATGGGATTATGCAGGGATATAAAATTCCCCCGCTAATGTTTACCTCCAAAGAGCTGGCAACTATTCTTGTGGGACTCAATTTCGTAAAGTCCCAGGTCGATAAAACGCTGATCAAAGATGCCAAAGGCGTCGAGCTCAAAATTAAAGAAGTGGTCCCCGACGACCTCCGCGAATTTATGGAATCGCTCGAAGAACGTACAGTCATAGATCCCTTTCTAAATTTTGGAGCCGAAAAGATGGAGGGTGGCGATTGGTATGTCATCAGTAATGCGATCTCCAAAAATCAGTCAATTAAATTTCAATATCGAGCAAAGTCTGATGAAGAAATTACCGACCGAAAAATTGACCCATACATCATCGTATTTTATCGCGATCACTGGAATGTGATTGGCCACTCCCATAAAAGAGATGCCGTTCGGAATTTTGTGCTCGATCGGATGTCTGATATCCAAATTTTGGACGAAGATTTCGTACCCTACGGCAAAATCGACGTAGAGGGGCTTATTTTCCGTTCTAACGAGAAATCGCCCTTAGTGGAGGTAAATGTACATAAATCAGCAGCTAAGCGATTTCAGGCGAATTTGCCGGCTAAAATAATTAAGAAAAAAGAAATAAAACCTAATTTATTTCGGATCGAGTTTTTGTTCGATAATCTGGACTTTATCAATGAGTGGCTATTACAATTCCCTAAAGATGTAGAAATAGTTTCTCCAGATGTTTTAATAGAGAAGAGAAAATCAATTCTTGAAGAAATGATAGATAAGTATCAATAATATATTATATATTGATATTTCAACTATCGTGATTTTACTTGCCCTTTATGGTTTCAATAAAAAAGCCCGGCAGAAGTTTTCCGCCGGGCTTTGTAAAATATTGATTAGCTAACTAACAAACTTAGACCGTTTCGTCTTCTTCTTCGTTAACTACGGGCGTAACGGCTGCAATTTTACCATCCGTATCGAGACGCATAATGCGAACACCCTGGGTATTGCGTCCCATTGTTCGGATGCCACCGCAATTCATGCGGATCACTTTGCCGCCTTCGGTAATTACCATCAGGTCATCTTTATCAGAAACCTGTTTGAGCGCAATAAGCTCTCCGGTTTTCTTGGTAACCTTCAGCGTAATCACGCCTTTACCACCGCGGCTTTGCTCTCGGTAATCTTCGACGAGCGAGCGCTTACCGTATCCATTTTCGGAGATCGCCAATACGGTGGCTTCGTGTGTATTTTTGATGACCACCATATCCACGAGCTCATTATCTTCGCCGAGATCCATGCCCTTCACCCCAGTGGTGTTTCGACCCATATCACGTGCTTCTTCTTCATGGAATCGAATGGCCCGTCCCTTTCTATTGGAAAGAATAACCGTGCTGTCTCCGTCAGTGAGTGACGCCTCAAGCAATGAATCACCTTCACTAATATTGATGGCAATAATTCCATCACGCCGCGGACGACTATACGCTTCGAGCTTGGTTTTCTTCACCTGACCTTCTTTGGTGGCCATGATGATAGAGTGATTGTTGATATACTCCTCATCATCCAGCGTTTTCACCGGCACAAAGGTCTTGATGGAGTCGTCCTTATCTATTTCAATAAGATTGACAATCGCCCGGCCGCGCGCTGTGCGCGAAGCTTCGGGAATCTCATAAACTTTCAACCAGTAACACTGCCCCTTCTCGGTAAAGAAGAGAATGTAATTATGATTGGTCGCCACGAAAAGATGTTCGACATATTCGTCATCTTTCGTAGTCGTACCCTTCATTCCTTTGCCCCCGCGCTTCTGCCGTCGATAACCGCTTACCGGCATCCGCTTAATAAAACCTTTGTTGGAAATGGTAACCACCACATCCTCATCGGCAATCATATCTTCGACGCTAAAATCATCGGCTGAATGCACAACTTGCGTGCGGCGAGCATCACCATAGCGATCTTTAATCTCCAAAAGCTCTTCTTTGATAATATCTTTCTGTCGATCTCGACTCCAGAGAATTTCTCGGAAATCAGCAATCTTCTCTGCAATATCGTTGTACTCGAGCTCTACTTTTTCACGCTCAAGTCCCGTCAATTTTTGCAGGCGCATATCCAAGATGGCTTTCGCCTGAATATCGGTCAGAGCAAATTGACTGCGCAGCGCTTCGTTTGCTTCTTTTGGACTGTCGGATGCGCGAATAGTCTTGATGACTTCATCAAGATCATCGAGCGCAATTTTAAGTCCCTCTAGGATATGAGCGCGCGCTTCTGCCTGATCCAGATCGTAAAGTGTACGGCGGATCACAATTTCGATGCGATGCTCAACATAGTGATAGATCAACTCTTTAAGCGGCATCACTTTCGGACGTCCCTTCACCAGCGCCAAACTAATCACGCCGAAGGTCGTCTGCATCTGTGTATATTTGTACAGTTGATTGAGCACAATGCCGGTGTTGGCATTTCGCTTCAGCACCACAACAATACGCATGCCGTCTCGATCGGACTCATCACGAATCTCAGAAATTTCATCAATTTTTTCGTTCTGCGTGAGCTTTGCAATTTTCTTCACCAGCGTCGTCTTGTTGACCTGGTACGGAATCTCCGTAATCACGATCTGCTCACGTCCATGGCGAAGCTCTTCTGTTGTGCAGCGAGCGCGCAACGTAATTTTACCACGGCCCGTTTCATAGGCTTCCTTAACACCATCGTATCCATAAATAATACCGCCCGTTGGAAAGTCGGGAGCCGTAATATGCTCCATCAATTCTTCGGTCTCGATATCGGGATTTTCGATATAAGCAACAATCCCATCAATGGTTTCAGTGAGATTATGAGGCGCCATGTTTGTGGCCATCCCCACGGCAATACCGGAAGCACCATTCAGGAGTAGGTTTGGCAACATGCCCGGGAGCACCGTCGGCTCTTGCAGGGTATCATCAAAGTTATCCTGGAAATCGACCGTATCTTTGTTGATATCGGTCAGCATTTCTTCGGCAATGCGCTCCATACGCGTTTCGGTATAACGCATGGCCGCTGCCGAGTCACCGTCAATAGATCCGAAGTTTCCCTGCCCGTCAACCAATGGGTAGCGGAGCGAAAAGTCCTGCACCATTCGAACGATAGAGTCATAAACTGCCGAGTCGCCGTGCGGGTGATACTTACCCAGCACCTCACCGACAATTCGAGCACTCTTCTTATAATTTCTATTGTGAAGCATGCCCAACTCACTCATCCCATACAGAATGCGTCGGTGGACCGGCTTCAGCCCATCCCGGACATCGGGCAGGGCACGAGACACAATTACCGACATCGAATAATCGATGTAAGCCGATTGCATCTCATCTTCTATCGCAACAGGTACAATTTTTTCTTTCGCCATAGATATTTAAATACGGTAATTAAAGTTAATAGCTGTTTTAATAATTTGTTGAATATCAATAACGCGTTGAGGTGTTAATATTTACGATCACACATTAACACCTAAAAACGTAAACACGTTAAATGTCTAGCGTGGCATATTTGGCATTACGCTCAATGAATTCGCGGCGCGGCTGCACATCAGATCCCATCAATCGGGAAAAGAGCTTGTCTGCGGCAGCGGCATTTTCGACCGTTACACGCTGCAAAGTACGAGTTTCAGGATCCATCGTAGTCTCCCAAAGCTGCTCGGGATTCATCTCACCAAGTCCCTTGTAACGCGAAACATCATATTTGTAGCGGGATTTTTTGTGCTCTTTTATAAGCTTTTCTCGTGTTTCTTCATCCCATGCATAATCGATATTGCCTTGGCTGTCGGTAATTCTATAGAGAGGCGGCGTAGCAATATACACGTGACCACCTTCGACAAGAGGCTTCATATATCGGTAAAAGAAAGTGAGTAAGAGCGTACGAATGTGAGATCCATCCACATCGGCATCCGTCATAATAATAATCTTATGATACCGAAGATTCTCGAGCTCAAAATCTTCTTCGGAGTGCCCTACGCCCGCACCGAGTGCCGTAATCATCGCCTTAATTTCATTGTTCTCCAGGATACGATTGATCTTCGCTTTCTCAGTATTCAGGATCTTACCGCGCAGTGGCAGAATTGCCTGAAAACTTCGATTCCGACCCATTTTGGCCGACCCACCGGCAGAGTCACCCTCTACCAGGTAAATTTCGCTGTGTTCGGGATCTTTAATAGAGCAATCAGCCAGCTTGCCGGGCAGTCCACCACCACTCATCGCACTCTTACGCTGGATAAGCTTCCGAGCCTTTTTAGCTGCTTCACGAGCCTCAGCAGCTAAAATTACTTTCTCTAAAATCGTTTTGGCAATCTTGGGATTGCGCTCGAGATATTCGTTCATTTGTTCATAAACGATAACCTCAACGGCGCTCTGTACTTCGGAGTTTCCAAGCTTCGTTTTGGTCTGACCCTCAAACTGCGGCTCGGGTACTTTCACATTCAGTACCGCCGTCATTCCTTCCCGGAAATCACTCCCTGAAACGCTGATGTCACTTTTAATCAGGTTATTATCCTTTGCATACTTTTTCAGCGATCGGGTTAATGCACGACGAAATCCGGAAATATGAGTCCCGCCTTCGCGCGTATTAATATTATTAACGTACGAGTGGACGTTCTGCGAATAGCTTCCGTTATACTGAATCGCCAGCTCTACGGGTACCATATCAACCTCGCCTTCTATGAGAATCGGTTCATCCATCATAGGTTCACGATCCTCATCAAGATACTGCACAAAATCTTTTACGCCGCCCTCGTAATGGAACTCATCCTCGAGCGCGCCGTCATCATCGCGCTCATCACGAAGCGTAATCGTAATCTGGGGATTCAAAAATGCTAATTCTCGCATCCGATCCGCAATAATGTCGTACTTAAACTCCGTCGTCTGATTAAATATTTCGGAATCCGGCGTAAAGGTAATCTTTGTACCCGTTTTGTCGGTCTTGCCTTTTACTTTGAGTGGCTGAACCGTTGCGCCATGCTCAAATTCCATCACATAAATTTCACCGTCGCGATGAATTTCGGCATAGAAATGAGAAGATAGTGCATTTACACAACTTACACCCACACCGTGGAGTCCACCGGATACTTTATAGGTATTTTTATCGAACTTGCCGCCGGCATGCAACTTGGTAAGTACAACCTCAACGGCGGGCAATTTAATTTTGGGATGTTCATCCACCGGAATTCCACGACCATTATCGGTAATAGTGATGGATCCGTCTTCATTGATGACAACTTCGAGAAGATCGCAATGGCCTTCCATCGCCTCATCAATGGAGTTATCAACGACCTCATTGATCAAGTGATGAAGTCCGCGCTGACCGGTATCCCCGATATACATCGCAGGACGTTTGCGAACGGCCTCCAGACCTTCTAAAACCTGTATATTTTCTGCCTTGTAATCTGATCTTTTCTTTTCCGCCATAAATTAGGGTGTGACTAGGAGTTAAAACAATGATGAAGACGCCTGAAAATAGCGCATAAATGGGCAAAATCAAAGAAAGTAATACCCCTCATTGGCAAATGTAGAGATATGCGTGCAAAATCAATTTTAGGGATATTCAAAATACCGGTATTATGCGATTTTTCTTGGGGCTGAACCGTGCCTAATATGTGAAAAAAATCACTGTAAAAGAAACATTGATCTTTTTTTGTAATAAGCCTATTTTTCCCGTCTATCTGAGAAACACAATTAACGACTTTATCCACACATGGCACGCAAAGATGACATCACCGGAAAAGGAGCGCAGAATGGGTATCGCTCCTCGAATGCAAATAATAAAACAAAGCATAAGTTTGAGCAGAACTTGCAGAAGAAGAAATTTTATGTTCCCGAAGAAGATAAGTGGGTAACATTGAAAGTTTCTGCTAAAACGCTTCGCACGATCAATAAAAAAGGAATTCACGCGGTATTGAAAGAAGCCCGCAAAAAAGGAACACTCATTAAAGACGTATAAGCATTATGGCTAAAGGAAACCGAGTACAAGTAATTTTGGAGTGCACCGAAAAGCCGGGCTCCTCGCGATACGTTACGACTAAGAATCGTCGTAATTCTCCTGATCGCCTTGAGCTCAAGAAGTATAATCCGGTTCTTCGCAAGCACACCGTTCACAAAGAAATTAAATAGCATAAGAACAGCATAGAACTATGGCTAAGAAGAAAACATTTGGAACTGAAGGTGATAGCAGAAGCAACACTGACCGACGCATGGCAAAAGTGATTGTTGCAACCAAAACGTCCAACAACAAGTATGGTTATAAAGAAGCAATCATTGATCAAGAAAACGTACAGGATTTTATCAAGGAAAATAAAGAAGACTAACACTCTATCTTTACGTGCCAGGAAGGTTGCATTCGTGTTAGCGGGTGGAACCTTTTTTTATGACACCTGGCAGATACAATCCTAATGACGACTAATATAATATTTCAGCATCATGGCTATTAAAGACCAAATCATGGCGGACCTCAAAAAGGCCATGAAAAACAAAGAAAAAGATCGGTTGCGCGTACTGCGATCACTGAAATCAAAATTGCTGGAACGCGAAATCAGCGAACGTAAAGATGGCGAAGCCTCTCTTTCGGATGAGCAAGCCATTGAAGTGCTGATGAAAGCCGCCAAGCAGCGCAAAGAATCTATTGAACAGTTCGAAAAAGGTGACCGCACTGATCTGGCCGAATCCGAAAAGGAAGAACTGGAGCTCATAGAATCGTACCTGCCGGAGATGCTTTCGGAGGATGAAGTCCGCGACATTGCCCGCGAAAAGATTGACGAAGTTGGTGCCCAAGATATGTCTGACATGGGCCAGGTGATGGGTGCGCTGATGCAAGAGCTCAAAGGAAAAGCCGAAGGATCTGTCGTAAGCAAAATTGTTAAAGAGGAACTCTCCTAACTTTTATTATCCATGAATCTCCTGGACTGTCTGATACTGCTGCCCATCGCATACTTTTGCTACCGGGGATTCATGAACGGCATCATCAAAGAAGTATTGAGTATTGCCGGCATCGTGTTGGCCGTATTCTTCACCTTTCAATACATGGAACCCGTCGGTCAGGCCATCAGCCCGCTTTTTGAAGATAAAGCCTCTTTTATTCCCTTTGTATCGGGACTTCTCATCTTCGTAGGCACCGTTGCCCTTGTAAATCTGGTAGCCTTCCTCAGCAAGAAATTTCTCGAAACCATAAAACTCAACGTGGTCAATCGCGTGGCCGGGGCGGCTTTCGGCGGACTTAAAAGCGGCATTGTGGTAAGTGCTATTCTATTGATTTTAGCCGGATTCAGCATTCCCTCGCAGCAAGCCCGCCAAGATTCCGCTACCTATCCTTTTGTGATTTACATGGCCCCCTGGGCCTACGATACGGTTGCCACTATTTATCCGGGCGCTGAAGATTTCAAGGCTACTATCGAAAAAACCCTTGAGCAGTATAATCCCATTGAAAACTTTCCCACGCTAGATAACGACAAGAACAGCAACTCCTGATTTTACCATGGCATTTTTACCTATTGACGAACAGCTCGAAGTAATCAAAAGAGGTACGGTTGAGATCGTGCCGGAAGACGAGCTCGTTAAAAAGCTCAAAAAATCGAAGAAAGAAGATAAACCGCTCAAAATTAAGCTGGGATGCGATCCTACACGTCCCGACCTGCACTTGGGACACTCGGTAATCTTACGCAAGCTGCGACAGTTTCAGGATCTCGGTCACGAGGCCATCCTTATTATCGGCGATTTTACCGCGCTCATCGGCGACCCTACCGGACAGAATGAAACGCGCCCTGCCCTGTCGCGCGAAGAGATTCAAGAAAATGCCAAGACCTATCTCGATCAGGCCACGAAGATTCTTGACGAAGCCAAAACATCCATCGTTTACAATTCCGAATGGCTGGGCACGATGAACTTCCAAGATGTGATTAAGCTGACCTCCAAGCTTACCGTCGCCCGGATGATCGAACGGGATGATTTTTCCAAGCGATACGAAAACAACCAGCCGATTTCGCTGCACGAGTTTCTGTATCCGCTGGCACAGGGACAGGATTCGGTCCACCTGCAATCGGATGTGGAGCTGGGCGGTACCGATCAGAAATTTAACCTGCTCGTAGGACGTGAACTCCAGAAAGATGACGGACAAGAGCCACAGATTGCGCTCATGATGCCGCTGCTGGTGGGCACCGATGGCACCAAAAAAATGTCGAAATCCTACGATAACTACATCGGCATTACCGAAGACGCTAACGAGATGTACGGAAAAGTGCTTTCCATCCCCGATGAGCTGATGTACTCGTGGTTCGAGTTGCTCTCGGACGTAGATGTAGATGAGCTTCCCAAATACAAAAAGAAAATTGAAGAGGATCCCCGGAATACCAAGCATGAGCTGGCACTGTCGATTACCCGCATTTACCACGGAGAAGAAAAAGCGAATGCCGCCCGTGAACATTTCGAAAAAACAGTTGTCGGCGATGCCATTCCAGATGATGCCCCAACTCTCGAATATAATGCCGGTAGCGAAGTGCGTCTGCTGGATATCGTTTCTGATGCCGGCTTCACTTCCAGCAATGGCGAAACTAAGCGCCTGATTAAACAGGGCGGTATTTCTATTGATGGTGAGAAAGTCTCGGACAAGGGATACAACGTCAATTTTGAGGACGATACTGAATTTACACTGAAGGTAGGTAAGCGGAATTATGCGATTATCAAAAGCAAGTAATTAGTAAAAAGTCATGAGTAGAAAGAATTAACTACTCAAGTTCAACTCTTTAAACTTTTTACCTTCCACTTTCTACCGTAACATTATGCTCAAAATCTCATCCCTTAACGTAAACGGCATTCGTGCGGCACATCGCCATGGCTTTTTAGATTGGGTTGCGGAAACCGAGCCCGATATTATCTGCCTGCAGGAACTTCGGGCGATGGAACATCAGGTTCCCGGTCCAATTCAAAAACTGGATTACCACGAAGCCTATCACACCGCCGAGAAAAAAGGATATTCGGGCGTAGGTATTTTATCCAAAAAAGAACCGATTAATGTTGAAATGGGAATGGGCATTGACTGGATTGACAGCGAGGGACGCATCATTAAGGCTGAATTTGAAGAGCTGATTGTGTTTTCTATCTACGCACCCAGCGGCACTACTGGAGATGAGCGACAGGATTTGAAAATGGAGTTTCTGGAATACTTTCTCCCCTTTGCCCAAAAGTATCTCAGTAACGAAAAGCCTGTGGTTTTTTGCGGCGATTACAACATCTGCCACAAGGCTATCGATATCCACAATCCCAAAAGAAACAAGAATACCTCGGGATTTTTACCTGAAGAACGGGAGTGGGTCACGCGTATGCTGCAGACCGGTTTTGAGGATGTCTATCGCCGACTCCACGAGGGAGAAGAGGATTTGTACAGCTGGTGGAGCTATCGGGCGGCCTCCAAAGAACGGAACAAGGGCTGGAGAATCGATTATCATATGACAAGTCCCGATCTGCTCGAGGCTGCCGAAGAAGCCGTCATCGAAATGGAGAGGGATCTCTCGGATCACGCGCCAGTAACGGTGTCGTATCAGCTCTGATGGTTTTCGCCCTTTAAAATAGTATATTAGATGTATATTAAATCATTTGATATCTAACCATTCATCCTTAAAGCAATGGGCACGCATTACGAAGGCAGCGAAAAAGAACAAAAAACGCTCAATGCATTTATCAAGCTGATGCGGGCTACCGAGTCGATCAATAATCGGCTGAATCGACAATTGGCAGATGTAAATTTAACTGTAAGTCAGTTTGGTGTGCTCGAGGCACTGCTTCATTTGGGCCCCCTCAACCAAAAAGCGCTGGGCGAAAAGCTGCTTAAAAGTGGCGGTAATATTACGCTGGTCGTCGATAATCTGGAAAAAAGCGGATGGGTGGAGCGGCATCAGGATCCCGAAGACCGACGCTCGATGCTCGTACATTTAACGCCGGAGGGCAAAGAGTTTATCTCGTCGTATTTTCCCAAACATCTCGACCGCATTATGCAGGAGTTCAACATGCTCTCGGAGCAAGAACTCGAAGAGCTTGCCCGGATTTGCAAAAAGTTAGGACTGCAAGAATAAACAATAATTGCACCCGACTTTAGTTATAATAGTGGTGGTAAACACCCACTAATATATGACTCCATATATCCCTCAGGGAATGGGCTTGAACGCTCATTCCCTCCTTAATTAGTCATAGCGGATTGCATCCGCCGGCTCTACTTGCGACGCCCTCCGCGCCGGATACCAACTGGCCAACAGGCAAAGCACCAAACTGCCAACAAGCACAATAGACACATCTACCGCATTAATGCTTACCGGGTAGGCGTTAATGATAAAAGCGTTTGATAGCTCAATAAGCCCATATTTTTTTTGCAGCCAGCTCAATAGCAGTCCAAGACCTCCACCGATACCGCATCCAATTAATCCGATGTACAACCCCTGCTGCACAAATATTTTTTTGATGTCCGACGGCGTAAAACCCATGGTTAACAGAACTCCGATATCACGATTCTTTTGGATGACAATCATCGTAAGCGAACCGATAATATTCAGCACGGCCACAATCACAATAATCATCAGCACCAAGTACGAACTCCACTTTTCAATGTACATCACATCATAGAGCGGCCGTTGTAGATCATACCATGTTGAAATCTCAAAATTACTGCCAAGCTTTTGTCCCAGTGTGGCTTTTACCGCATCTGCCTCATCGGTGTCAGTCAACCGAATATCAATGGCCGATATTTGGTTTCTAATTTCAAAAAGCCGCTGTGCCGCCCCTAGATCAACAAAAATAGCCGGGCTTTCAGTAATTTCCAGCCGCGAGTAGGTCCCGCGTATCTCAAAACGATAGGTCCGCGGCATCGAAAACTGAGTCAGCGATTTCCGCATCCCGTCGGCACTTAGCAGCGCCACCTCATCTCCGATACTGAGCCCCAGCTCAGTCATAAGCTGTGTATTGACCAGTATGCCCGGCTTTTTGTTACGGACTTGAAGGTCAACCTCCCCATCTTTTACATTTTGTTTTAACTTGTTAACCTGAAAATACTCTTCGGGATGAATCCCGCGCACCGTTACCACCTTGTCGGTCTCGCGATCAAAGGCAAGCAATGCCTTACCCTCAACGTACGAAGCCATATCATTGATTTCTGGAATCCCGGCAAGCTTTTGCTGCATATCCTGCGTGTAGAGAAAAGAATCTGATGCCACAGACTCGATGCGAATATCGGGATCGTTCTGCAACAAAAATCCTTTAATTACCTGATAAAAACCACTAAACACCGATAACACCACAATCAGTAGTGCCGTACCAATGGTCACCCCGGTAATGCTGATGCCCGTCAAGGTAGAGATGAGTGAAATATGCTTTTTCGAAAAAAGATAGCGTCTCGCTATAAATCCGTTTGTTTCCATAAATCCAAAATAACCATAATCGAGAAATATAACAGCCGTTGATCTGTGGTGGCGGTCGCTTCACAATATTTTACGCAATAAGATATCACAATTTTTATACATTAATTTGACAAAGCCGATCAACACCAACTAAATTGGGAATTATGTTTAGGGATCACAGCACGATCTTAAAAAAACAACCGATATCAGTAACTGTAATTTTGTTGAGTGTATTTTGTTTGGGGATTTCTTTCTCAAGCCAAGCTCAGCGGTTCGGAGCCAACGATCAAGCTACCGAAAAGGTAACCTACGAGCAGCAATACCTGCAAGAACTGGACTATCGGAATATTGGTCCCTTTCGCGGCGGACGTTCCGTAGCCGTAAGCGGGCATCCCAATCAGCCCGATACCTATTATACGGGATTTACGGGCGGCGGCGTCTATAAAACCACCGACGGCGGCCAAAACTGGATGAATGTATCTGACGGATATTTCAAGACCGGATCTGTTGGCGCTGTTACTGTAGCTCCCTCTGACGCCAATGTCATTTACGCCGGGATGGGCGAAACCTGCATCCGCGGAAATATGTCGGCCGGTGACGGCATGTACAAATCCGTTGACGGCGGAAAAAGCTGGACACATATCGGGCTGCCCGAATCACACTTTATTGGTGAAATTGCCGTGCATCCCGAAAATGCCGATGTGGCCTGGGTTGCCGTTCTGGGACATGCCTTTGGAACCGAGGGCAACCAAGAGCGCGGCGTCTATAAAACAACGGACGGGGGCCAGACCTGGGACAAAGTATTGTATCACAACGAGCGGACAGGTGCCGTGGATATTGAAGTGGATCCCACCAATCCGCGCGTACTATATGCTTCGCTTTGGGAGGCATACCGAAATCCCTGGAAAATGTCGAGCGGCGGCGAAGGCAGCGGTCTGTATAAAAGTACCGACGGTGGCGAAACATGGACGAACATTTCGCAACGGCCCGGCATGCCCAAGGGACTGATGGGCAAGATCGGCGTTGCCGTTTCTCCCGTCAATCCCGATCGCGTGTGGGCTATGATCGAAAGTAAAAACGGCGGTGTTTTCCGCTCGGATGACAGCGGACAAACCTGGGATCGCATCAACAAAGAACGGAATCTTCGTCAACGTGCCTGGTATTACACGCATATTGTGGCGGGCACCGAAAGTGAAAATACAGTGTATGTGCTCAATGTAGGTATGTACAAATCCACCGACGGCGGAGAATCATTTGAAAGTATTGACACGCCTCACGGCGATCATCACGACCTCTGGATTGATCCCAATAACAGTGAGCGCATGGTGGTAGCTGATGATGGTGGCGGACAGGTTTCATACAACGGTGGAAAGAGCTGGTCATCATATCATAAATATGCCACCGCCCAGTTTTACCAGGTCATTACAGATAACCAATTTCCCTATCATATTTACGGTGCACAGCAGGATAACAGCACTGTGGGTATTAAAAGTCGAACGGCCGATTACGGCATTGACACCCGCGACTGGCATCCCGTGGCAGGCGGTGAAAGTGGCTATATCGCTCCAGACCCGGAAAATCCCAATATTACCTATGGCGGCAGCTACGGTGGATACTTCAATAAGTTTAACGAATTTACTGATCAAAGTGATCGCATCGACGTGTGGCCGGACAATCCCATGGGAGCGGGAGCCAAAGATTTAAAATATCGCTTCCAGTGGACCTTCCCGATCTATATCTCCCCACATAATCCTGATCTGCTTTACGCTACCTCGCAGTTTGTGCACCGCTCCGACGATGAGGGAATGAGCTGGGAAACCATTAGCCCCGATTTAACACGCAACGACAAATCGAAGCAGCAGGAATCCGGCGGCCCCATCACCAAAGATGATACCAGCGTCGAATATTACAATACCGTATTCACCTTTGCCGAATCGCCCGTAGAGCCGGGTGTGTTATGGACCGGCGCCGATGATGGGCTGATTCACGTGAGTCGTGATAACGGCGAAAGCTGGACCGACGTTACGCCCGACGGCATGCCCGAGGCCATGGCCAGCATCATCGATCCATCGCCGCACGATCCCGGAACTACATACCTGGCTGCTACTCGCTACAAGTTTGATGACTTTTCGCCCATGCTCTACAAGACGGAGAATTATGGACAGAGCTGGACGAAAATCAACAATGGGATACCTTCCAAAGATTTTACGCGCGTAATTCGTGAGGATCCCAACAAAGAAGGCCTGCTCTATGCGGGAACCGAAACCGGCGTTTATGTTTCCTTTAATGATGGTCAACTCTGGCAGCCGCTGCAGCTAAACTTGCCGGCGGTACCCATTACGGATTTGGCCGTCCATAAACGCGACAAAGATCTGGTCGTGGCTACGCAGGGACGCTCGTTTTGGGTACTCGATAACCTTTCGGTACTGCATCAAATGAGTGATGAGGTAACAAAATCTGATTACTATCTCTATAAGCCTGAAACAACGTATCTGTTTGGGAATCATACTGATGTTGATCCCGGTGAAACGCTGGGCGAAAATCCCGAAGAAGGTGTAGTTGTGCATTACAACATTGCCGAACCAAATGAAGAACAGGAGGTACAGCTGCAGTTTGCCGAATCCGACGGCGATATCATTCGCACTTTTTCCAACCAGGAAGATCTGGATGGAAATGAGGTTAAAGAATCAGAAGAGTTTTATGAAAAAGAGCACGACACCAGTTGGGATGTCATCACGACAAAGAAAGGCCAAAACAAATTTGTCTGGAATATGCGGTATCCCGGAGCAGCTGACCTGGACGGACGACAAATTCTCTGGGCGGGATCTACCCGCGGACCTTCGGCCGTTCCCGGCTCGTATGAAGTCCGCTTAATTGTGGATGATGAAACCATAATGACACAGGAGTTTGAACTCACCAAAGATCCGCGCATTGATGTTAGCCAAGATGATTTTGAGGCGCAGTTCGATCTGCATCAAACAATCATCAGCAAGCTGGACACGACCCATAAAACCATCAATAAAATCCGGGAAATGCGCAGCGAACTCACAGATATTAAATCAGAGTACGCCGGAAATGAGGAAGTACAGGATCGGGTTGAATCGCTGATGAATACGCTTTCTGAAGTCGAAGGGGAATTGATGCAAACCAAAGCCGAGTCGTTCCAAGATGTGTTGAACTATCCCATTAAGCTGAACAACAAGCTGGCATCGCTGGCCAACACGGTTGGTACCGGCGACGGACGTCCCACCGAGCAGCAATACGCAGTTTACGAAGATTTGGCATCCAAAGTAGATGCACAATTTAAAAAAGTAGAACCGATTCTGCGCGGTGAGGGTTCGGATCTTATTGAAGAGCTAAAGCAAGAGGCAATCCCGATAGAAAATTAAGCGTACCATGTTATCCTGAACTTGTTTCAGGATCTATCATTTATGTAAATGCAGATTAGGGGCACCCATGGTGGTGCCCTTTTTTATTTGCTATTACCAACCGGTAATTTCACGGACGAGCGCACGTGCAGGTCGCGCTGTGGGAACGGAATCTCTATATCATATTTTCTAAAGGTACGCACAATCGCCTGATTTAACTCATTTCGGATTCGAGGATAATGCTTGACATCCGGAATCCAGGCACGAAGCTGCATATTCCAGGATGAGTCTCCAAACTCAATCAGGTGGACTTCCGGCTCCGGCTTTTGCATAACGCTGCTATTTTGATTTGCCACTTCTTTCAGCGCTTCCAGTACGTTATCAAGATCCGAACCGTAAGCAACCCCCACATTGACATCTAACCGATACGTCGGATCGCCATGCGAATAATTGATGACATCTTTGGATACAAACTCCGAATTGGGCACGATAATCGAAATATTATTGACCGTGCGCACCATTGTTGAGCGAATATTAATCTCCGTGATATCTCCCTCAATATTACTCACCACCACCCTGTCACCTACGCTAATGGGACGCTCAAACAGGATAATCAATCCCGATATAAAATTGGAGGTTACATTCTGTAGTCCAAATCCGATACCTACCGAAAGAAGTCCAAAAATAACCGTGAGGCTACTAAGATTAATCCCCACAAAATTGAAGGAAATTAATACCCCTACCGAAATAATAAGATACTGCGTGACACGAGAAAGGGTATAGCTGGTCCCCGCATCAATTTTAAACCGTTTAAGGATGCGTCGATTTAACGCCCGGCGAATCCAAATTCCCGATAGAATAGAAAGCGTGATAAACAGCAAGAAAACGAGAACAGAAGCAACTGTTATGGGTGCCTCACTCACCGTAAACAACTGAAAGTTTAAAAAGTCCTGAATGTAGCCGAAGATCTCTTCCCAAGTCATTATTCTATTGTTTTTTACAAATCAATATTACGATACCAAAAAATACCTCCCTATCCAATTTGTGGGTCAGAGATAATTTGCATTTCAGATGGAATATCCTAATTAATGAAATCTTTAATTGGGATTGAATATACCTGCCGATTGCGGTATTTTCAGCTTCTCTTAACGCACACAGATTTTAACTCTTAACCACTTCTTATGCGCATCATAATCTTTGGCCCGCCCGGTGCCGGCAAGGGAACACAGGCAAAACTCATCAGCGAAGAATACGGCATCCCTCATCTTTCGACCGGCGAAATTTTTCGCTCTGCTATTAAAAATGAAACACCCCTCGGCAAAGAAGTAAAATCCATTTTAGATGCCGGTGATCTGGTGCCCGATGAAAAAGTGGTTGCCCTGGTTGAAGAAGAGTTGAAAGATGGGAAGTATGATGACGGTTATATTTTAGATGGATTCCCCCGCACCGTCCCCCAAGCCAAAGCATTTGATGCAATCTTAGATAAAAAAGGTAAATCGCTGGATGCTTTCCTTCAGCTCGAAGTTCCAAAAGATGAACTCATAGAACGCATTTTAAATCGCGGAGAAGACCGATCAGACGATACTCCCGAAAAAGTTAAAAATCGGCTTGATGTCTATTACAATGAAACTAAGCCTGTGCTTAACTACTATAAAAAACAGGACGTGGTAAAATCCATTGACGGCGTTGGTTCTATAGACGAAATCTTTGATAACATTACCAGCACGCTGGAAAGTTAATCCCCAGTCTTTTTCTTTTTCTATAGCTGTAAAAACCCTACTCAGGCGGGGATTTTATTTAATACTAACTAATCGGTTAATACCTAGAAAAACAGGTTTAAACTAGCATTAACTAACTTATCAGTTAGTTCTGATTGTTTTTTCTATCTGCTGTGAAGGCCTTTATTACAGCACTTGTAAAATGGCGGGTGTTATATCCATGATGCTTTTCGCTTCTGTAAAGTGCTTCGCTCCGGGACCTCCTACAAATAATGGCACTCTATTAAAAGTATGTGTTTTCACAGATAAATCTTCTACATTCCCGTGATCACTGGATAATACAATAGTTGTGTCTGCCGGCTTTTCTTGAATTAGTTGCCAAAGAAACCGATCGTAGGTACGTAAATACTGATTTGCTTTTTCGATCTCCTGGCTATGTCCCGCTTTATCGGTCAGATAATATTCGTGGAGTAATAGATCATAATGTTGTGACTGTTGTAAAAGCCGATCAGCTGCTTGTTCAGGGGTTATCTCCGGGACATCGATGTCCAGCTGCTCCCGCCAAGCCCTTTGCGTTAGCTCGGCCGTCAATGCTTTTTCTTGCTTAACATCCTCGGTCGTTTGAAGCGGAACATCTACACTCTTTGTCATAAAGGTCGTGCAGCTCCAGCGATCACGCTTACGTGCTTTCTGGAAAAAAATATCAGGGTAAGCATTCATAAATGTACATTTTTTACCCTGCTCCTGCGCTTTTATAAACAGGCTCTCTTCTTTCAATAGCGGTTTGATTCCCGAATGCGGAAATGGTCCAAAGTGTTTTCCTATTTTTTGAGAGGCATTTTTTCCCGTAAATAAGGTCGTCTGTCCCGTACCGCTTTGTGGCAATCCATCCACACCCAGACAGGCATCAATTGATTTAAAGAGATGTTCTTCTTCGGCGATTTCAGTTGTGGTATGATCAAACGATTGATCCCCGGCCATCGCTGAAAATCCATGATAGGTAGATTGGGTAAAAGGATTGTTTTCTGACTCATCTCCCAGCCCTACGCCGTCGATAAATAAAAAGATTACAGCCATGACAATAATTTCTGTTTCACAAAGTTACGCAAAGAAAGCACAAAGATTCACAGAGAGTTCCTTTATGATCTTTACCGTAACTTTCTACTACAGCGATAACATTTTTTTTTCATGTTATCCTAAGCATGTATTTATCTAAAAATCTATCCTACTCAAATACACAAGATCCTGAAACCCCGAATGATCGGGACACGGCAAGTTAAGGATGACATCTTTTATTTACTTTTCTAAAACCAATGTAACGGGACCATCGTTGCGGAGCTGTACATCCATATAGGCACCAAATTCTCCGGTTCCTATCTTGAGGTCTGAGTTATCCTTAAAATACTTTACCATCTCCTTATAGAGTTTATTAGCTTTATCGGGTCCTGCTGCCTCAAAATAACTAGGCCGATTTCCAGATTCGTAATCTCCATACAAGGTAAATTGAGGCACTACCAAGATCTCTCCCTCTATATCCTGTACCGATAAATTCATCTTTCCATCTCCATCATCAAAGACGCGCAACTTTAATATTTTATCCGCCAGCCATTCCATCTGTTGCCGACTGTCATCTTCGTGGATCCCCACCAACAACATTAGCCCTTGTTCAATCGCACCGATCTGCACATCATCAACCAAAACACGCGACTCAGATACCCGTTGTAGTACTATTTTCATATCTAATTATGTTAACAACCCTGTGGATAAATATGTGTAAAACTTCTTCTCAAAATAGATCCATAAAAACCAACAAAAATTCTCCACAGCTATCAACAACTAAATCTGATTATCAACAGGTTATCCAATAAAAATTTAATGTCTATAACATTTTTTGCTTGACACTCACTTTTCTGTGAATTGTTAATAACTCAAATATAATTTCGCTAAGTATTTGTTTTTGTTAAAAATATTATCCACAAAATAATCCACAATCCATCTTTCCTATATTTTATATCGTGTATTAAAAAGTTTTCCACTTATCCACACGATTTACTATGTACTACAAATATTATAATCTTATTGTATTTAATGCTTTCCGGTGGATAATGTGGAGAAAAAATCCTTAAAAACGAGATCCAAGTTAGCTATATTCATATCTGCTAGAAAGCAATGCTATCCAAAATGAATATCTGATGTCTGAGAAAAAAATTACTTACAAAGATGCCGGCGTTGATATCGAAGCCGGGGAAGAAATGGTGGAATCCATCAAAGGATTAGTACAACAAACTCACAGCGATGCGGTCCTTAAAAACATCGGCGGTTTCGGGGGATTCTTTCGTCCCGATTTAGGCAGCTATGATGATCCCGTTTTTGTAAGCAGCGTGGATGGTGTAGGAACCAAGCTGATTGTGGCTTTTAAATCCGAAAAATACGACACTGTGGGACAGGATTTAGTTAATCACTGCGTGAATGATATTGCAGTTTGCGGAGCTGATCCACTGTTTTTCCTGGATTACTTTTCCACTGGTAAACTCGAGCAGGATGTAGGTTATGAGGTCGTCAAAGGATTTACCCAGGCCTGCAGAGAAAACGGCGTAGCGCTCATCGGTGGCGAAACAGCCGAAATGCCTGATATCTACAGCGAAGGGGAATTTGACCTGGCCGGCACGATCGTGGGAATGGTTGATCGCGAAAAAGTGATTGACGGTTCGGATATAAAAAAAGGAGATCTTTTGCTTGGCTACCCTAGCACTGGCCTGCATACCAACGGCTATTCGCTGGCACGCAAGGTGCTGTTTTCAGAATATGATGTCAGCGACAAGGTGGATGAACTTGACACTACGGTTGGCGAAGCACTGCTAGCTGTTCACAAGTCGTATCTTCCAATTATTAGCAAACTTCGTGATATCGAGGGAGTCAATGGATTTTCACATATTACCGGGGGCGGCATTATCGGCAATACCAAGCGCGTGGTTCCGGATGGGATGCAAATTGAGGTCGATTGGAAGGCGTGGGAACGACCGCCGTTGTTTAAACTCATTCAAGAACTCGGCAATGTGCCTGAAGATGATATGCGATCGACGTTTAATTTGGGTATCGGACTTATTGCAATCGTTGATCAAAATTCGGCAGATGAGGTAAAAGAAGCAGCATTGCAGATGAATGAAAAAGTAATTACCATGGGACGAATTAGTTAACAGGCTGTACATCGGGGTACGCTGATAGCGCATGTTTTTACTGTTTAAACAGAAGTGGATACAAATCTTACGTTCCGTAGCTCTGGGACGTAAGATAGCAACGGGTATATTTCTGGCCTTCATTGGATTTCTGTTGCTGAGCGCGATCTTATCTCTTGGATTTGGACTGGAGCTGATCGTAGAAAAAGAAATTGGCACCCAGGATGTCGTTGGCTATCTCAACACCTACCTCCTGTTCTTTTTCTTATTTGAAATGTTGTATCGCATGATGCTGCAAAAAGTATCGGCGATGGAATTAGAACACTATTTGCACTTGCCGATCGGGCGATCTAAAATCATCTATTTTGTGCTGATCACTTCTTTTATTTCGGCAATGAATCTGGTCCCTATTTTCCTGTTTGCACCTTTTACGTTTACCCAACTAAGTAGTGCGCTGGGGATAAAAGCGGCATCCTTTTGGTTGGGTACGATCATCGGCATCAGCTGGAGTTTGCACTGGTTTATCCTGTGGTTTAAACATAAGTTTGGCGATAACCTGTGGTTTGTGATCGGCTTTTTTACGGTAATTCTCAGCACTTTTACCGCAGCATATTATCAGATTTTCAATATTGGGATGTTGCTCGAGCCGTTTATGTCAGCTTCATTACAGAGTATTATACCGCTGCTTTCGACGGCAGTGCTGGGGACATTTGGATATTACCTGGCCTTTAATCACTACAGAGAGCATGCTTATATCGAAGATTTTCAGCAGCAGGAAAAGAAATCAGGACAAACCTCGCCGTCCCTGTTTGGTGATTTTGGATTAGCCGGAGAACTGGCCGATCAGGAGTTAAAACTGATTTTGCGTCATAAAAAGAGCCGTACCTATCTGTGGATTTCATTGCTTTTTGTCGCCTATGGACTTTGGTTTTATACCGATGCTGACATGATTGGTGATGAAGTAATTTCCTTTCTAACGATCTTCATCGGTATCTTTATTACCGGCAGTTTTTTGATCAACTACGGACAATTTTTTCTAAGCTGGAATTCGCCCTATTTCGATTTCTTTTTGGTTAGGAAGCAGGGCATACGATCGCTGGTACAGGGAAAATATCTTATTTTTCTAAGCGTGTCGCTGGTGTGCTTTATATTGTGTATTCCCTACGTTTACTTTGCCTGGGAGTCTCTGTTGATCAATCTGGCCTGTTTTCTGTTCAATATTGGGATCAATGTGCATGTTATCATGCTGATGGGATTGTGGAAACCGCAACCCATTAATCTGCAAGAAGGTAATATGTTTAGCATGGATGGTATGGGCGCTGCACAAATTTTAATGGGAATTCCCATCATCCTGCTACCGTATATCGTATATCTGCCATTTAGCCTGTTGGCAAGTGCAGAAATTGGACTGGTAGCCATCGCCATTACTGGCATATTTGGACTACTGTTTTATGAGCCCCTTATAGAACTGCATACAAAAAGACTTCGAAAAAAGAGATATAATATAGCCGCCTCATTCCGTCAAGAATTATGATTTCAATAACTGACTTACAAAAGAAGTACAACCAGGAAACGGTACTCCAGATAGATGAGTTGACCATTCCACAGGGCGAATGTTTTGGATTAGTGGGCAATAACGGAGCCGGAAAGACAACACTTTTTCAGCTTATTTTGGATCTCATTCGTCCTACACATGGACAGGTGTTTATTGAAAACGAGGATGTAAGCAACACCGAAGAGTGGAAGCAATATGTGGGCACTTATTTGGATAAATATATGCTGCTCACCTATTTAACGCCGGATGAATACTTTGAGACGCTCCGGAAAATTTACGGCCTGTCCGATGAAGATCTCTCTATTCATCTGAACAAATTCACCGACTTGTTCAATGGAGAGATAATTGGAAGTGATAAGTATATCCGGGATCTCTCAAAGGGAAATCTCAAAAAAGTGGGTATTGCCTCGGCCATGCTGGGAAACAAAAATATTGTGCTCTTGGATGAGCCGTTTGAAAATTTGGATCCTACCTCACAAAATCGACTCAAAAAAATCATCACCGAAGAAAAAGAACAAAATCAGGTAACGTATCTCATATCTAGCCACGATCTGGCACATGTTACCAATGTATGTGATCGTATTGTGTTGTTGGAAAAGGGACTCATAAAAAAAGACTTAAAATCCGAGAAAGAAGAAATGACCACAGAGCTGAACGAATATTTTAATGTATAGAGAAATATAGTCTTGGTATTATCTCAGCTCTGTTAACTTGCAGTAATCAAGTATCAGCCAGTCAGGACAAAAGAAAATTAGGATTAGATAGATAGGCTGTCGTATCTTCTCATCAAAAAATGGGAAGAATATTAGCTATTCTTTTCGGCGGTTTTATCTTTATTGGATGTCAACCAGAACAGTAGCTGCCAACCGGGCGCTGGTCGGGATATTTGACGCCAATGAATCACCCCGAAATGCAAAATCCCATCGCCTATCAAGTGGTTATGAGGGAGAAGAATTACAAATCAGCATCGTCGGACACGATAGTAGTTTAATTTCAACAAAAGAGATATTACTCACCGCAGATACACTCTACTTTTCCTTTAGTGAACCCGAAGAACAAGTGGAATTGGATTGCGCACTTGCCAAAAATAAAGCAGCTGAATTTAGTGGAAAGTGTGTAGATCCCTCGGGAAAATGGGCAAAATTTACGATGACTCCGCCAACAAATTAAATCAGTGTTATTTATTGCTGTGTGCCTGGCTGGTTTTATTGATTGACTGAGATCCAAGGAGTATAATAAAGAAGATGAGAATTACAGCCATCACATCCGCCATGGATGATAAGGCAGGATAATGGATCCAAATTTAAATCATAAAGATATCCATAGTTATGAAAGCATTATTAAAAATAAGTTTATCAGTGTTACTTGTGCTCGCAATCGGATATCAGCCGACAAACGGGCAAGAAGCAAATAACAATTTCAAAACGCAGTTTAGCCAGCATTTCCAGTATGCCTCACGGGTGCTGTCGCTGGCCGAAGCCATACCGGCTGACAAATATGATTGGCGTCCGGAAGAAGACGTTTTTTCTGTAGAAAGAGTATATACCCATATTGCTCGGTATAACTACTATTACCTTGAAAGTTCGCTGGGAATTCCCGCACCTGATGATGTGGATATTGACAGTATAGAATCCATCACCGGTAAAGATGAAGTCGTAGATATTTTAGAACGATCAATCGAGCATGTAAAAAAATCAATAGGTAAGATGCCCGAATCCAAACTGGCCAAATCAACCGAGATGTACGGCAGAACGGTGAATGGACAAGCAGTGCTAATGCAGCTGATTACCCATATGAGTGAGCACGTCGGCCAATCGATAGCCTATGCCCGCATGAATGGAATTACACCACCGTGGAGCGAGTAATCCTAAAAACTATACTTTTTTAAACACTACAATGCCATTGTGACCGCCAAAGCCGAAGGTGTTGCTCATTGCTACATTCACCTCTTTTTCAATAGCTTCGTTGAGCACAATCTGTAGTCCCGAGGGAATCTTTTCATCAACATTCTCGGTATTGATAGTCGGTGGAATAACGCCTTCGTTGATTGCTTTGATACTTGCAATAGCTTCAATAGCTCCCGCTGCACCGAGCAGGTGACCCGTCATTGATTTTGTTGCGTTGATATGCAGATGATCAGGGTCTTCTCCAAATACATTGGTAATGGCTTTGGTTTCACTGATGTCGCCCACCGGAGTGGAGGTGGCATGCGTATTTAGATGGTCAACGTCCTCAGCATTAAGCTCACTGTCTTCAAGTGCCTGCTGCATGGCCACCGTCGCCCCCCTGCCTTCGGGATGCGTAGCTGTCATATGATAGGCATCGGCCGTCATCGCTGCACCCGTGACCTCTCCATAGATGTTGGCACCGCGGGCTTTGGCGTGTTCATACTCTTCCAGGATGAGTGTGGCTGCACCTTCGCCCATCACAAAACCGTCGCGATCTTTATCGAATGGACGGGAAGCATGTTTGGGATCGTCGTTGCGCTGCGACATGGCACGCATGGCCGAAAATCCACCGAACGATGATTCTGTGATGCCCGCTTCCGATCCGCCGGTAATCATCACTTTTGCCTTACCCCAGCGGATGTAGTTGAGGGCATCCATAATGGCGGTGTTGGAGGTAGCACAGGCCGAAACGGTCGCGTAGTTAATGCCCATGAGACCATACTTCATCGAGATAAGTCCCGGTGCCATGTTGATAATCAGCTTGGGAACGAAGAAGGGATTAAACCGTGGGGTATAATCATTTTCGGCATAATTTTTGACCTCTTCTTCAAAGGTGTGCATACCGCCCTGCCCACTGCCCCAGATAACGCCGGTGTCGAAAGGATCCATTTCGTCAAAATCGAGTCCCGAATCTTTGACTGCCTGATCGGTTGAGACCAGTGCGTATTGGGCATAAGGATCGGAACGACGAATCATGTTGTGTTCCAGGTGTTCACTTACGTCAAAATCTTTGAGTTCGCAGGCGAAGTGAGTGCGAAATTCGGAGGGATCGAAATTGGTGATACGATCGGCACCGCTGACGCCATTGCTCAGGTTGTCCCAAAAATCTTCAACATCGTTTCCAAGCGGAGATAATGCGCCCAATCCAGTGATGACGACACGTTTCGGTTTGCTCATTGTACAGATAATCTAAATTTGTTAGAAAATAACAGGAATGTATGAAGCTAGTTGACGAGGTAGAAGGCCAAAATATTACGGATTCTGATACCATCAACCAGCCGGGTGTAATAAACTAAACCTATCCGAGAAAAGGAACATCAATAGTTTTGATCTATCCTCTATTAAATAGTATTGGATGTTGTGCGAACCTAAAATTGTGCATCAAAATGAGGAAATAAAAAAAGCCCTCCAGAATGGAGGGCTCAAAAAGGAAAGGAAAATTACCGGAGGTTAGTCACTTTGAGTACCGTAAAACCGTTCGGTAGCAATTTCGTCACCATCCCAGTGTTGTACGGCAACCTGCTCAATATCCATCGGTTCATCAGTACCTTTGAACGTTACGGTCATTGTTGATTCAACGGCGGTGATGCCTTCTTCTTCGTTTGCAGTAATGCCGGAA
The DNA here is from genome assembly GCA_964490705.1 of uncultured Balneolaceae bacterium. GTDB lineage: Bacteria > Bacteroidota > Rhodothermia > Balneolales > Balneolaceae > Fodinibius. The sequence continues at coordinate 139,929 of CAZBCG010000001.1, forward strand.
ACATCAATTCCGTGAAATTCTTCTACGCTGCCGAAGAACTCTTTTTCACGATCGCGATTGGCATCTTTTCCTTCGACAGGAGTACCGTCTTCCAAGATCATGGTCACATCTTCAGCATAATATTCTTCAAATGCATCCATTGCCGTTCCTTGTGCAACATGATCATATATGTCTGTAATTTTTTCTAAGTAACTCATAAAACTAAATTTACTTTAATGTTGAAGTATTAGTGAGGTGTTATAACTATGCTGAACAAGAAATCGTTTACGAAAGGAGAAATTTTTTTGGAGGGATTTCCACAGAAATCTATCTTTCAACTCAGCGAAAAAACAATGCTAGATTATAATTTATGGCCAACGTAAAGCTTATCGATATTGCACACGGACGAAGCGGCGACAAGGGCGACGGCAGTAATGTGGGGATTATCGCCCGTCATCCCGATCTGTATCCTTTCTTAAAAGAAAAGCTGACGGCTGATCTGGTAAAAGAGCATCTGAAACATATCTGCAAGGGAGAAGTAGAGCGTTATGAGTTGCCCAATATTGGCGCACTCAATTTTGTGCTGCACCAAAGTTTGGGCGGCGGTGGAACGGTATCGCTCAAACTGGATGCGCAGGGAAAAACCCACGCCTCGATGTTACTCCGGATGGATATTGAAGTGCCGGATGAGCTGCTGCAAAAAGTGGAAAGCTAACCAACCTCCAACCCGTACAATTCTTAGGAAGAGCTTTCTTCTTCACCAATAAATTCAATAGGGATTTTAACCATTGTCGTATCCCATTGCATCATGATGTTAGTATAATTCTGCTCAATATCGGAAAACCGGATGGTAAAGGCTTCGGTTGATTTTTGCTGCTGCATGGATGGAGCTTCCACGCGCATCACATCATTGGCTTCATCGTAATCAAAAGCACCCCATTGTCCCAGCGCATCATTGAGGATGATCGTCCACTCATCGTCTTCGTGCGGAATTGTAAAGAGCGCATAGGTGCCGGCCGCAAGTTGCTTGCCGCCAAACATAATATCCTTCGTTGTGGTAATTTCGGTCGCTTCATTTGCGCCGGTACGCCAGACTTGGTCGTAGGGAACTACATTTCCAAAGATTACGCGATCGCGTTTATAGGGCTGCCCATACACAATTTTAACGTAGGTGTCGGTAGGCTGATGGAGTGTCTTGGCAATAGCTATGGGACTTTTCCGCCGTTCGGAATCCGGTTCTTCGGGTTGCGGTTGGCTACATCCCGATAATATCAAAAGTACAATAAGGATGAGTGAATAATATTTGAGGGATTGGGAGAAAGAGATCATAATGGATTAATAGATTACAATAAGTAAATGTTGCAAGAAGATGTAATAAAACGCATAAGATAGTAACAACATTTGAGTTTAAAAATCGCCCGTAAAAAACTGAATATTGTTTCGAGTGGGTTCATAGCCGAATCCGACGCCTAATTCAAAACCCATGTTAGAAATACGAAACCGAGCGCGCACGCCAAGGCCAAATACACTGCGCGAGCGTTGGTCCCAGTTTGGAATGGCGGGATCCAGAATAGTATCAGAGAATGCCACCAAGTAGATATTGCTGAGATACAAGGGTAACAAAAATCCACCGTCATCAATATACGTAATCGGAATGGTATAGCGCGTGTTTATGCTCAGCAGATTGTTAGAGCCCGGCAACACAGATCCCGAAAACCCATCCGAAACAATATCTTGGGTGTCGTAAACGGGATTCGTCTGCGTAATACCCTGCACGCCCAGCTGCAGCGATTGGTTCCACTGCCGCAGAGGAGAAAAATAGGCAAAAAGTCCCCCCTGCAGGCCGGTAGGCTCATTAAAAGAGAGCGTCTGAGCATTCGAGAAAACGGGATTTTCGGCATTCAAATAATGCTCTATTTCTCCATAGATCGTAAGTCCGGAGTTGGGTTGGAGATCCCGAATATTTTGCTGCAGCCGGTAATTAAACTGCCCAAATATGTTGGCAATACTTACATTGGCGAAATCGGAATCGAGGTTGTTGCCGGAAAGATCCAGAAAACGCAGCTGAGACCGTCGAAACTCCCCTTCTGCAAAGACCGATGTGCTATAAATATTTTGGTTGATGCGATACTGGAATGGCACGCTTAATGAAACCCCTCGCTCTTGGCGTAAATAAGGCAGTAACGCATCATTAGCTGACAGAAAAGTGTACGATGGGCGGTTGAAAATATGCGCCTTAAAACCCGGGTAAAACGCCTTGTTTTGATACGTGAGATCATACCAGGCCCGGTTTTCTACGAAGGTGAGATCGAGTGTATAACTTTGATTCGCCAGCAAATTATTGCTGTGAAACGCCAATCCCCATTCATACACATCCTGATTAGAAACCTCCTCGAAGATGGGGAACACCGATCGCGGCTTCAGCCAGCCCAGTCCCGGTGAATACGTGCCGGCTTCCCAGCTTTTTGATGCCGCAGCCATAGAATCTGCTACAAAATCGTGCTGTAAGTTTGTTGTTTCGGGATGAGAAAACTGCCACAAATCACGATTTACAGGCTGGTTTAAAAAATCCGAGCGAGAGATCACAGCTGGCAGCCGCTCATTTTTGACTTGCCGGACAAACGCAACACGATTGCCCTCGGGACTGTAGCTTCCCTCGAAGGCATTAAACGGCTGGTCTGTAATTTGTTGGATATCATTGTTAGTGATATCAAACTCATAGAGCTGAAAGCTGCCCGAGATATCGCTGCTGAACAGCAGTTGTTGTCCATTGGGATGCCAGGCGGGATCAAACACAGAACCGTCCTCAAAGGCGATATCCGGCGCGCCACGAAGTGCTGTTTTTAGATTATTCCGATCGGCAATCCACAGTGCCTGCATGCCGTTTTTGTTGGCCACAACTGCCACTTGCTGATCGATGGGATTTGCTGCTACTGCTTTAATTTCATTGTTGGGCAGTGAGACAATATGCTTAATAGACTGATCTTCAGCCTCTCCATCACCGACCGAAACCAATCGCGATGAAGCTGGCTGAGTTTGCAGGGCCAGCAGTGTATCCCCCGAAAAAACAGGGGCGTACAGCCGACCGTTTTTAGTAAGCTGCGTTTTCTGATCAGAGGTGAAATTGAATCGAACGAGCTCTACTTTACTGGTATTATCGTAAATGGGGTCGGCTTCATAAAAGCTATATACCATTTGTGAGCGATCCCCAGAGAGCGTATAACGATAATCGCCTGTGGAGTTTGTGGTGATGATACGATTCAGCTGTTTGTTATTCAGATCGTAGGAATAAAAACCGGGACGAGTATTATAGAACGATCCATAAAAGAGAAGAGTTGAGCTATCCAGCCATGTTGGCCGCCGAATTTCGCTGCCTTTAAACGGGATATCTATACCGGTGATCTCCGTCTCAGAATTCCCTCTGTTTTCTAACTCTTGCCGGTGATGTTTCTCAAATTTATTATACAGCTCGTTGGGCCACTCTCCTGTTGCATTTCGCAGTGCAACACCATAGCCGAGGATCGGCCAATCCATATAAAAATCGAGAGCCTCGCGCGTGGTATTGGTACCGTACTCATTCTGTAGCCAGGCGGTAAATTCATATCCGCCGATATAATATCGGTTGAGGGGACGCGTGCTCGTTGGTGCCAAAACCATCTGTCCCATCGACCAACGCTGACCACTTTTAAATGTGGCGTTAAACTGGTTGGTAAAAAGAGGATACTGTCCGCGTCCACCTTTTGGTGTAACACCCTGTGATTCGTGATGTACGGCAATACCTTCGATAATGCCCGATGGAATAGCAGAATGAAAAGAGCGCGCCATATCGGGCGAAAAGATGTTAACCAGCTGCGGGATATTATAATCCCCGAGGTTGCTGAACTGCAGCGCGTGAACCAGCTCGTGCGGACCTACCGTTTGTAGCCAGTTGCCCGTTTTGGGATTCATGGATTTGCCCTTGATCGGCGGCAATTCAATCTCCGATCGAAAGTGAAAGGGTGTAACAAAGCCGTTAGAACGGTCATTATAATTGTTTAGGATGATCGGAAAGTTGCGAAGCTCTCCGCCCACCAGCTCCTGCACTTTGGGATATTGCGCCTCCAGCAATTGCCCCAATCGCAAAGCGGTAGAGTCATTCCCTTTGGCATAGACAAATTGGAAATGCGGCGTTTGCAAGAGTTGCCAATCCTGATTGGGCGGACGATATTGCGTGGAATAAAACTGTGCGGTGGCCGCGGTCGAAATCCCCAAAAAAACCAAGAGTAAGAGCAATTGTTTACGCAACATGCCGTATTTATCACTTCGTTATTGAATCCGCAGCAAACTAATAAATATTTCGTTTTATGTGATATACAAACTTATCCGCTGTAGGAAGGTAAATACTGATAGATTGCCCAAAAGTGCGAAAACGTACCGGCCAGCACAAACAGGTGCCAGATTTCATGAAATCCAAACCAGTTGGGAATGGGGTTGGGTTTCTTCAATCCATAGATGACAGCGCCCAAGGTGTAGGCCAGTCCGCCGATACCAATCCAGATTAAAAATGCCATCGGAAGTTTTTCGATGAGTGTTGGAAAGATAATTATGGCCAGCCAACCCATCCCCAGATAAAATACAGTAGAGAGCCAGCGTGGCGCGTTTATCCAGAGAAATTTTTTAATGATGCCGATCACGGCCAAGCTCCAGATAGTGCAGAAGAGTCCCCATTTCCAGCTGCCATCGAGCACAAGCAGGCAGATGGGAGTATAGGTGCCGGCAATGAGCACATAAATCATACTGTGGTCGAGTTTGCGAAACAGCTCGAGCGTTTTCTCTTTGACCGGGAGCGCATGATAGAGTGAGCTTGCGGTGTAAAGCAAAACCATACTGAGGCCAAACATCGAAAAGGCGATAATCTGGCTGAGCGAGCCGCGGCTGATGGCTTCGTAGAGTAAAAAGACCAATCCCACGATGGCCAGTAATGCCCCGACCCCGTGCGTTATACTGTTGACCGGTTCGCGAATGTACTGTTTGATATTTTTCATAATCTGATAAGTGAGGAAGATATACAATCGGATAACGTAAAAGAAGGACAAAATGTTTTTTGCGATGATTTCCTCTTGAAAATAGCTCTAAATAAAAAAGGGAGAAGAGTTGCCCCTCCTCCCGTTCGCCTTATTCTGTTTTCCCTTGCTTAATTGTCGCTTGCGGTAATCTCAATAAACTCTTCGTTGTCAACCACAGGTGGTTGATCGGCATTGGCCACCATTATGGCTGAAGCGTACATGGTGCGGACGATCTTCGCCATTTTATCGAAGCGGATTTTGTGCACTTCATCAGACGGACGGTGATAATCTTCGTGGACGCCGGTGAAGAAGAATACAAAAGGCACGCGCTTGCGTCCGAAGTGCCAGTGATCACTGCGCCGGTAGAACTGGTTAGGATCATCCAGGTCGTTGTACCGTTTGTTCAGCTCAATTTGTCCAGAACGGGTATTCCCTGCTTTAACGAGACTGTCCAGATCCGAAGAAATAATTTCTGATCCAATGATATAAGCATATTCTTCAACGCCTGACTTTTTGTGCTCGGCATCGATACGGCCGATCATATCGGTGTTAATATTGGCTACGGTTTTATCCATGGGAAAGACGGCGTGATCGGAATAGTATCGAGAGCCCAGCAGACCTTTTTCTTCTGCGGATACATTCAAGAACAGGATACTGCGCTTGGGTTTAACACCGTTTTCTCCTGCCTCGGCAAAGGCTTTGGCGATGTTGAGCAGGCCAATGGTACCACTGCCGTCGTCATCGGCGCCGTTGTAGATACGATCGCCGGTCGAATCGGGTTGTCCAACGCCCACGTGGTCGTAGTGCGAGGTCATTACCACGACCTCATCCTTAAGCTCGGGATCGGCTCCTTCGTAGAACGCCAGCACATTTTTAGAATTAATGGTCTCTTTTGAAGTATAGGGAATGTGAGACAATTCATAATTCAACGCCTTGGCCCGAAAATTGGTAATATCTTCTATGAGTTGCTGGCGATAATTTTTGAGTTCATCCACGGATTTGAGATCAAGTATCTGGGTGGCCAACTCGGGATTGATGACGTCATATCCGCGGTTAAATCCACCGGAAGAACCAGAACCGTCATCGCGATAGGCCAGACTCATACTGCCGATTTCTCCGAACTCGGATTGCATTTTCTTGGCCATTGCTTCGTAATTGCTAGCATTGGCTGCAGGAATAAGCAAAATTCCGGTTGCACCTTGCTGTATGATACTTTGGAAGCGGGCACGTGCATCAATAGAAGGATTAACGAGTGTATCCCCATTTGCCACGTGGGGAATGCCCTGGAAAACCATTACCCACTTTCCTTTGAGATCTGCGCCCTTCAAGTTACTAACGTTGTGAGCGGAATCGTTCACGCCAAAGCCGGCAAATACTACTTGCCCCTGCAGGGAGTCGGAGCCGCCGAACTGACGAACGAAATTGGCCGTCGAATTTTTGCTGGCTGTTGATTTACTTACGAGTTCTTTTTGCTCATTACCGGCATCGTATAAACTAAAAACAATACTGTCGGTTTTGTTGGCATTTAGCTTAAAATGCTGAAAATAGGTGTTGTCATCTCCGACAGGTTGCAATCCTAATTTTTCATATTCTCGCGCTAAAAAATCGGCGGCCATATCTTCGCCGGGCGTGCCTGTTTCGCGTCCTTTCAACGAATCGCTTGCAAACACTGTTAAATGATCTCTCATATAATCCACTGAAATGGCATCCTGAAACTTCAGCAGCGCATCGGTGCTGGTGGTAGGTTGGGGATCGGGATTTTGATTCTGTAGTTGTGTTGAGGATTCAGATCCTGCGCAGCTTGCCATAAGCACGGCTAGCAACAGGAGTGCCGCTTGTGTTCTTAGCTTCATAGTAAAATGGTAATTTGTTTTGATTAGTTGGTTCCAATGATTTCATTGACCGGCTTCAGGTCCAGATAAAAAGCTGTGGGGTCGTCGTCTTCGACATAGAGATTGATTTGACGTTCTTTCAGCATTTCGAGGATAGCCAAAAACGTAACCACAATTTTGGTTCGGGTTTTTAGCTCCATGCAGAGTGCCCGGAATGCAGTGCGTCCCCGTTCTTGTAGCCGATTTAATACATATTCGGTCTGATCTTCGATGGTATGCTCGATTTTTTCAACGTGGTGGATGGCATCTTGTTTTTTGATATCTGCCAGCACTTTGTTGAATGCGGTCATCAGATCGAACATGGTTACATCTTTCAGGGCTTCTCCGCTGGCCCGTTTTTCTACCTGATCGACATCGTGATAACCGCGGAAGTGCTTTTTCTGAGCCTCCTCCTCGATCTCTTCCATCTTGCCGGCCATCTCTTTATATCGTTTATATTCCAGCAATTGTTGCACTAGTTCATAGCGCGGATCGTGCTCATCGAGCTCATCATCGCTCTCTTCCTGCGGCAGCATCATCTTGGCCTTGATCGACATCAGCATGCTGGCCATCAGGATAAATTCGCTGGCCACATCCAGGTCCAGCTCTTCCAGCAGGTTGATGTATTCTAAAAACTGGTTGGTGATATACGAGATGGGAATATCGTAGATATCGAGTTCATCTCTTTTGATAAAGAATAGCAGCAGGTCCAGGGGACCTTCGAAATTTTTGAGCTGAACGCGATACATGAAAACTTGTTGCTGATTGTTAGCTGCAAATATAAGCTCTTATTATTCAAAAAAGGAAATATTTATCGCTTTTACTACTAAAGTTTAATCCTTCTGATTATTATTGTTCAAATCTTTATACTCACAATGTAATCGTTGGCATTGATAAAAACACATGGACTATTCTGATTTAGTAAAGGCCTTACGGGAGAATGATGCACAAAAAGCTAATGAGCTGATTGAAGCATTGCGACCGCGCCTCATTGCGTTTTTGCGGATTCATATGAATGCAACTCAGGCAGATGCGGAAGATTGTGCCCAAGATTCGCTGCTTACCTCCATCAAAGTGATAAAAGAAGATCGGCTAAACGATCCCAACCAGGTGGTTTCATACATCCTTTCGATTTGTAAAAATACCTATTTGAAAATGCAAAAGAAGCAGCGCGAAGAATCAATGGAAGCGGTTTCTGAGGCCCAGCGTCAGGCGCCGCGGCAGCTGCAGTCGCTACTGGATGAGGAGCAGGAGGAACTGCTGGCATGGTGTATGAATCAACTGAAGGAGAAGTATCAAAAATTTATGCAGTACTGGTTCGACCATCCCGATGCTCATACAAATAAAGTAGCCGACCATTTTAATATCAGCGTAAATAATGCTTGGACTCGTAAGCATCGCCTCATAAAAAAGTTGAATGAGTGTTATCGAAAAAAAAGTAAATTATAATGTAAGGATTGGATTTCTCGAGGGTCTTACTATATAGACCCTCGAAGAAGAATCGTCTTAGAAGTGATCTAAGCAAGAAAACAAACATTACAGCCATGCACAAGATGTCAAGAGACTTAGAACTTGAACAACAAATTGATGCCTATATAAAAGGCAAGCTTTCGGAGGAAGAGGCCGAAAAGCTTTGGGAAAAGCTCCTGTTGCGGCCAGACTATATTGAACTTCTGGAAACAGAGCTGGCAGCAAAGTCTATCCTGGAAGATCGTGATGTTGACAATGCTGGGACGGATAAGGCTAAAGCCGAAGAAGGTACTACAATTTATCACCTCCAGAGATCATGGAAATGGATTGCCGCCGCTGCTTCTGTTGCAATTCTGGTTGTAGCCATCAACTTTTTACAGGTTGATACTAATAAAACGATTGGAGAACTGGCTGTGGGAGAGATTGATCTTTCGACGAACATTACTTCAGCACCAGTACTCCGTTCTCAAAAGGGAAACATGATTCCAGCAGATTCCCTGTTAAATAGCGGTTTTAAAGCGGCTATTTCTGGAAATGTTACAAAAGCTCTACAGATGTACAATAAAATTATCAGTGAACATGGCAATCAGCCAGCTGCTGTTCAAGCTTATCTCAACAAAGGTATTATCCAATATAACTCGGGAGATTTCAAAAGCTCGATCAGCTCTTTTCAGCAGGTGGTTAAAAATGTGGAAGAGCGTCCAGTCAGTGAAGAGAAAGCATATTGGTATATGGGTAATGCCTACATGAATCTGGAGCAGCTCGAAAAGGCGCGCAAAGCGATCCATCAAACGTATGCAATGGACGGTATTTATCGTCAGCCGGCGTATCGTATTTTGCGAAAGTTGGATCATGAGCTCGGCAACACCGACTTTGACAACTTTGAACAGCAGATGAAAGAGGGATAATAACGCTTCGATACTTTGCAAATAATGAGTTAATTTTGCCTGTTGGCATATGCACTTAACTCATTAAGTATTCTATTTTGCAAAATCCTCTTTTAGATGCTTCCGACAGCGACAGAGATTTTGAGCAGACCATTCGTCCCACACATATCAGTGAGTTTATTGGACAGAAGAAGGTTGTTCGAAATCTTTCGGTATTTATAAAAGCTGCTCAAAAACGTGATGAAGCCTTAGATCACGTTATCCTGTCAGGCCCTCCCGGGTTGGGCAAAACAACGCTGGCTCATATTATTGCCAATGAGATGGGCGTACAGATAAAGCCAACAACGGGACCTGTATTAGAGAAGCCCGGTGACTTGGCGGGCATGCTTACCAATCTTGATGAAGGGGATGTCCTTTTTATTGATGAAATTCATCGTCTGAATCCCGTGGTAGAGGAGTATCTCTATTCGGCCATGGAAGATTATCAACTCGATATTGTTATTGATTCTGGCCCCAATGCCCGGAGCATTCAGATTGAGCTCAATCGCTTTACGTTGGTCGGTGCTACGACGCGCAAGGGATTGCTTACCGCTCCCCTGCGCGCACGTTTTGGCATTGACATGCGGCTGGATTACTACGATGTGGAGCTGCTCCAGCGTATCGCACTGCGTACAGCTTCTATTCTTGGCATGGGAATTACCGATACCGGGGCTCACGAAATTGCGCGACGCAGCCGGGGTACGCCTCGTATCGTAAATAAACTGTTGCGGCGTACCCGCGATTTTGCCCAAGTCGAAAATATGGATACCATCAATGATGAGATTGCCGATACCGCACTGAATGCGTTAGATGTCGATCAGAATGGGTTTGATGAAATGGATATTCGCATTCTTAAAGCGATTATTGAAAACTATGACGGCGGTCCTGTGGGGCTGGGAACACTGGGCGTTGCCGTGGGCGAAGATAAAGGAACTATTGAAGAAGTATATGAACCTTATCTTATCAAAGAGGGTTTTTTGCAACGCACACCAAAGGGTCGAATTACCACGAGGAAGGCTTTTGAATACTTGGGAGTGGAGCCTCCTTCGGAAGAAGATTAGAAGCGTCGTTTTACTGTATTTTTCAACAAGATATGTAATACATTTTAAGGCGAACTTTTTTATTCTCCACCCTGCAACATTACCCAGTTTTTTGTAGCTTCAAGGCTTTCACAATATTCACCACTGTTCATAAATTTGTACTACAAATGAAAAACCTTTTTACCTCCGAATCTGTATCAGAGGGGCATCCCGATAAGGTTGCCGACCAAATCTCTGATTCCATTCTCGATGCTATGCTTGAGCAGGATACTGAATCACGAGTAGCCGTTGAGACGCTGGTTACTACGGGTCTTGCCGTCATTTCCGGCGAAGTGACCACTGATGCGTATGTGGATGTACAAGAAATTGCGCGTCAGGTCATCCGAGATATTGGATACACCAAAAATTCGTACCGTTTCGATTCGGAGTCTTGTGGGGTGCTCACCACTATCCACCAGCAAAGTCCCGATATTGCCCAGGGCGTTGACGAAGGCGAAGACAAAGAGATGGGAGCCGGCGATCAAGGCATGATGTTTGGGTATGCCACCAACGAAACGGATACCTACATGCCCATGAGCCTGCAGTATTCGCACGATCTGCTTCGCGAATTGGCTCACATACGTAAAAATACTGCGTTACTCCCCTATCTCGCGCCCGACAGCAAAAGTCAGGTTACGGTGGAATACGACGATTCCGGAAATCCCAAACGCGTTGATACCATTGTGATATCTACGCAGCACGATGAGGGAGTAGAGCAACAGCAGATAAAGGAAGACCTTAAGAAACACCTGATTCCAGAGGTTATATCTGAAGAGCTGATGGATCCCGAAACGATTTTACATGTAAATCCCACCGGTAAATTTGTCATCGGCGGTCCGCATGGTGATACCGGCCTTACTGGACGTAAAATTATTGTGGATACTTATGGTGGACGCGGTGCGCACGGAGGCGGGGCATTTTCGGGCAAGGATCCTTCCAAGGTCGATAGAAGTGCGGCTTATGCCTCTCGACATATTGCTAAAAACGTAGTAGGGGCAGGTCTTGCTGATGAATGTTTGGTGCAGCTGGCTTATGCAATTGGCATTCCCGAGCCGGTATCTATTAATGTGAGTACCTATGGCAGTGGAACAGTAAAAGATACGGAGTTAGCCAAGGCAATTGCACAAGTGTTTGATCTAACCCCGACCGGCATTATTAACCGTTTTAATCTCAAGCGCCCCATCTATTCAAAAACGGCTGCATACGGACATTTTGGCCGCAAAGAGTTTCCGTGGGAGAAGCTGAATTACACCGACAAAATTAAGAATGCGTTATAAATACGGGTTACACATTTTGGGGATTTTGGAAGAAGAGTCATCTCGCTACGGGGTGACTCTTTTTTATTGGGATAAGATTTCAACCGTCTAGCAAACCTTCAATAGCCTCTTTGGCCTTATCAATGAGTCCCTGTTTAATGGCTTCCTCTGCAGCTTCTCTTAAGATAGGTTGGAGAATTTCTTTAATCGTCTGCTCCAAGGTATTGTTGCCGCTTCGTCCAATACCTTGGATCTCGATTTTAGAAAAGTTCCCCTTCACCGTTTTTTCATCGCCCATTTCCGAGATTAGGGTCACTCGGCCATTTTTTACGAGTAGATGATCTACAATCACGCTGGTGCCCGAAGATGAGGCCCCTTCGAGTTTGTCGGTGAGTGCGTCAAGGTTACTGCCGGTAACTTTCTGTTCATAGTAGAGGTCCGGCTTTTGGATGTGAATTTGCTCTACCATGATCGTATCCGAAAGCAGAGAATAAAGGTCAATCTTCATGACGATCTGTTGCAGCTTGGCGGCGGGATTGTCACTGAATCCCTCGGGATTATGGATGGTAATATCTTCGATGGTGCCCGTTCCATCCAGAATGGATATCGCCACATCATCCACGTTAACTGCAGTATCGAGCATCTCTGAGGTTGTACTTTCGATATGTGATTTTACCGTGCTATCGACACTAAACGAAAGAATAAGTGCACCGAGCGTGGCAATGATAATTAGACCGAAAAGAACTTGAAAAACTGGTTTCATAACAGCGTTGAATTAAAATAATTAGTGGACGGGAGTCGATAAATACCTCTACGAATATAAGGCAGATGCATCAAAAAATTGGAAAATAAAAGGGATAGAAATGAGCAACACTTCTATCCCCTTTAAACTGATAAACAATTATTTTGTTTCTGGTTGACGGCTAGTTCCCTGAGCTGCCGTCGATGGTTTGGCCAAAGAAGATGGCATTCATAAACAGTTTGTTGGTGCCATACCAAAAGGCGCGAAAATTGGGATTGTCAGTCATAGAAACTACCGTTCCGCTGCCTACATCACTCACAACAATGGCGGCCGTCCCGGATAGTTTTTCAAGGTTTTCATCCGATACATATCCACTGGCCAGCGGCTCTTCGGTATAATATAGCGGCGTGGCATAGGGATTGTCTGCTTTTTTAAGGAACAGGGTACTGTTTCTGAATACCGGCAGGTCATCATCATTATAGCCATAGCCCAGCGGATGTGTGAGATCCAGCTTGGTATGGAAGATGGTGCCTCCGATATACTGTGCGCCGCGGGTCTTATCCATATCGGCGTATGGCTTGGGTGAAACTTCTTTCTTTTCTTCTTCGGATCCATCCTGACTTGCGTATTCAATATTTGCCAGCTCCTTCCGCTCGGCCCAGTTATTCGCGTATTTGGTGGTGATGAGCGTGCCGCCGTTCTGTGTCCAGCGTTTAATTTTTTGGGTGGCCTGCTTCGATAAATCATCGTAGTTGCCATTCACCATTACGATAACGTTATAGCGATCGAGCTCGGCATAATCGAGGCGGTCTTTTGGAAAGATAGTTGGCGTCATGTGATAACGTTGATCCAGCAGATGCCATACTTCGCCCACCTCATATGAACTAGTGCCATCGCCTGCTAATACAGCCACATTAGGTTTTTCGAGGCTTTCGAACGAGCCACTCCCCAAATCGATTCCGCTTGGGGTTAGCCCTGTGCCTACGGCATACACCGTAAGCCCATCTTCTTTAGCAGCTTTCTGTGCCAAGCTGTGAATTTTTGAGTCATCAACGGATTGTGGTCCCAAGGGTACGAGTACCGTGCCATAATCAAATTCTTTGGTGCCGTTCGCGGTTACGCCGGTAAATGGTTTGGATGCTACCTTGGCGCGGACACCCGCATCTAACAGACGGTTAAGGGCGCGGGGTGCATAATATTCATCCCATTCAAAAATATAGGCATAGTCGCTTTTTCCGCCTACTACTTCGCCTGTTGGCAACGATGGAATGCCCTCGATTTTAGCACCCGTCATATTGCTATTCAGATTATTTAGTTCGGCAAACGGAAGGTTAAAAGCATACGGCATCGTCCAGGTTGAGACATCGTAAAACAGGCTGTCGGGGAATGTGGTGCGTCGCTCAAACAGTGCCTTCACAAATCTATATTGTTTTTGATCGGTCGGAACAACAAATGCTGAGTTAGCACTGAATGATTCTCCACCGGTATTGAGATTTTGCCCCAGCTGATAGAGCTCTACCTCGTGACGACGCAGCATTTCGGCAAATTCATAAGTCCGCGCACGATCATTTGACGTACCAAATACGTAGCCTTCGATATTGGCGCGTGATCCCTGTTGTTTAGATTCTTGATAAAAACTGCGTTGGTAATTGAGGATCTCTTCACGCAGGTTCTGAGAGGCCTCCCAGGTAGAAAGCGAAGTTAAAAACTGGTTTTTAATCGTGAACGGAAATTTGATAACTCCGTGCTCACTTTCTTGCGCATGGCCACGGGAGCTGGCTTGTTCAAACAGAATTCCGATACTCCCGTTTACATCAGGATAGGTAGAGCCTTTGCCGTAATAAAAGTCGTCAAAGCTTTCCTGTGAATAATACAGGCGCTGATTGTTATCCAGCTTTTGGGCATGATAGTCGGCAATGGCTTTGGTCAAGCTCTGGTTCTGTTCGGGTGTTATGGGATGGGTGCGCGATTGTATCCCCGGCTGAAAAAAGAAGGTAGCATCGGTACCCATTTCGTGATGATCAGTCAAAATATTGGGTTTCCAGTTGTGGAAGTTGTCGATACGTCCTTGGCTTTCGGGGTGTTGTACGAGCATCCAGTCGCGATTCAGGTCAAACCAGTAATGGTTGGTACGTCCGCTCGGCCAGCGTTGGTTGAGCTCCATGCTATTTGGATCGCTTACAAGATTTTCGCTTTTGTGCGTGTTGGCCCAGCTTGCAAAACGATTGAGGCCATCGGGGTTTAAGCTTGGATCCAACAGAATGACGCTGTTTTGCAGCTTCTGTTCAATCTCTTGTCCCTGTGCGGCTGCCAAATAGTATGCAACAAGCATTGAGGCGTTCGAGCCGCTCGACTCATCCCCGTGAATGCTGTATCCCCAGTACATTACAATGGGCATAGTAGAGGTGTCGAGCTCACTGGAGCGGTCGGGATTGGTAAGGGCGACGTGGTTTTCCCGGATTTGGTCAATATTCTCATGGTTCGAGGGAGAGGTGACCGTCAGATAAACCAAGGGACGATCTTCGTAGGTTTCTCCAAACTTGTGCAGCGTTACGCGATCAGAGGCTTCAGCCACGGCGCGCATATATTGCACGAGCTGGTCGTGGCGGACATGCCATTCCCCGGGTACCATCCCCAGAACCTCCTCGGGCGTGGGGATAGACGAGTTATAGGTTACATCCTGCGGCAGATAGTAATCCATGGATGCTTCTGCCTCGGCGGGACTTTGAGCATATCCACTCATTGAAAACAGGAGTGTAAAAAAGAAAAGTAGAAGAGTACGAAATTTCATAATTCTGCTGTTTTGATATTAAAGCGACATTGCTGATGCACTTTAGTGTAAAGGTTATGAATGAAAAATGTTTTAAAAAATACAAGGCATCGACCGTTAAGCCGATGCCCTTTAAAAAGACGAATGCGATGGCACACATCAGGCGACAAGCCCAGTCGCCGGATGAGGTGATTATGCATATCGGAAAATAGCTGCGATAGACGAGCCGTTGGGCATATCTTCGTGATCCAGCGCATACACATTTCCGCTTTGGGTCAGCGTTTTAATAGCGGCCATGTTGATGAGATCGTGCTCCCCATTTTTAGGCCCCTTGCTGTGATGCACGACATCGCGTTCCATATCAAACCAGCCCCAGCTGTGTTCGCCGAGGGGTACAAAAAGCGATTCCACTTTTCCGTAGTAAGCGGCCTCTACGATTTTTCCCAGATTATCGGATTGCTTATCGGATCCGGAGAGGTTGCCAAATCGCTTGATATCATCATACATATCTTTAAGGAAGTATGACTGAATAACCTTCCACCCTTCATTTTTAATTTCGGCATCACTTTTGGGATCCGGATTGCCGCCAATAACGTTATCCATCAGCCGGCTGTAGTGGTTCACATTTTTATAAATAGCCACCGCCTCGTCGATTCCCGCCAGTACCAACGGATCGTTGCGTTTGCGAAGAATAGACGTAACTTCATTTTCTATCGTTTTCAGATAGTTCTCTGCATCGTTGGTTTCTACCGAGCCATCGCCCCAGCCATGAAACATATTGGCCGATCCGCCGCTGCCCGAGGAGGCCATGCTCTTTTCATAGACATCAAACTTACGGAACTCTTCCATGCTGCCGGGAGAATCGTCCAGCTCGATTTCTTCGACGCTGGCCCGCGTACATTTGAGCAGCCGGATGTTTTTTTGGCTGAGAGCCAGGATACAAAAAGTACCTTCGAGCGATATCATGGGGATAAGCGGAGTAATCAAAAAGTGGTCGCTCACCATTACCCGCTCTTTAAACGAGTGCGGAATGCGGTAGTATTCAAAATTATCTTCTGAAACAAACAGTGCCAGCCCCTTATCATTATGTTGCCAAAACATCGGTTTATCCAGTAAATCCCGGGGTTCATCCAGCAGTTTCTCAATCCGCTGCTCTGTAATATTATGATCTTTCAATTGCTCTGTTGCTTCACCCAGTAAATTTTTGAGCCGAATGGGATCTTGCTGTACTTGTTTGCCCATTTTATGTGTGGGTAGGTATATGGATATACAAACGTCATTTTCTTTCTTGGCAAGCGTTAGGATGTCTTCACGAGTAATCATAAATACCTCCGGAATAATTGAACATTAGCGCTCGTGCTGTTTTAGCAAAACAGTTCTATGTAGCAGAAGATTCGTCTAATCGTTGGCCTGCTAAAAACTGCTCTACTTAACAATAATATAGGAAGTATTATAACGAATAAAGCGATACATATTGCAATCATGGGTAGAGCCCCAATACCATAAATATTTAATTTCACCGCCAATTTTATTATCGTTTGTTCAACATCGGGAATCTCATCAATATATTTATATGAGTGATCAGCAAGAAGCCGCTGCAGTTGAAAGCGATACGGATAAGAGTACGTGGGATGGCATTAAACAAAGTTTGGGTCCCGGCCTGCTGATGGCTGCTGCAGCTATTGGGGTTTCGCATTTGGTGCAATCCACCCGCGCGGGAGCCACCTACGGCTGGGCGCTCGTCTGGGCGGTGGTGCTGGCCAATTTCTTCAAATATCCCTTTTTGGAATATGGGCCGCGCTATGCCATCGCCACGGGAGAAAGCATGATTGAAGGTTATGACCGGCTGGGCAAGTGGGCCATCGGCATTTTCGTGATTTTTACTATCGGCACCATGTTTGCCGTACAGGCCGCCGTTACGATCGTCAGTGCTAGCCTGGCCGCCGAACTCACGGGCATTGCCCTGTCGCCGCTGATATGGAGCGCGATTTTACTTGCCATCTGTATTGTGTTGTTGATGTCGGGACAGTACTCAGCCCTCGATGGGGCAATCAAACTGATTATGTCGGTACTGGCGATATCAACAATTGTAGCTGTAGTAGCTGCTCTTTTTGAGGGGGATGTGCAGGGCAATATCAATTATTACCCCAGCATCTGGGATGTCGCCGGCGTTTCTTTTCTCATTGCGTTGATGGGCTGGATGCCCATTCCCATTGATGCGGCGGCCTGGCATTCCCTGTGGACGCTGGAGCGCGAAGAACAAACAAGCTACAAACCGAAACTCAAAGAATCGCTCTTAGATTTTAATATTGGATACATCGGCGCGGCCTTTCTTTCTCTGGGATTTCTGGCACTGGGCGCCCTGGTGATGTACGGCAGCGGAGAAGAATATGCCAGCAGCGGCGCCGTCTTTGCCGGCCAGCTTATCGGACTCTATACCGACAGTCTCGGTAACTGGGCCTATGCCATTATTGTGATTTGTGCCTTCACCACCATGTTCAGCACAACCCTCACCGTCACCGATGCATACCCGCGGGTAAGTCGCCGGATGATGGAAGTGCTGATGCCCGAATCCGTAGAAAATACGGATGAATTGCAACTATATCGGATATTACTGGTTGTAATTTCATTGTTGTCACTGGGCGTACTGTACTTTTTGGGTGATTCTTTTACCCTGATGATCGACCTCGCCACAACCCTCTCCTTTTTGACCGCCCCGGTGTTGGCTTACATAAATTACCGGCTGGTTACGGCCGACCACATGCCCGATAGCTGCAAACCCCAACCGTGGCTTAAATACTTGAGTTGGAGCGGCATTATTTTCCTAACCGGTTTTGCGCTACTTTATCTTTACTGGATTATTTTTGTTGGATAAAACAATTGCTTACTAACTACTTCAAGCGTGGACGCTTAACACAGTGTAAATCATAATATAAGCGTATGAAAACATATATTGCATTTCTTCGCGGCATCAACGTAGGTGGACATCGTTCCCTGAAGATGGAAAACCTCCGCCAGATGTTTGCGATGCTGGGATTTGAAAACGTATCCACATACATACAGAGCGGGAATGTTATTTTTGATGCAATTGACCAAGATGAGAGCCGGCTTGCTGCGAAAATCAAAGATCAAATTGAAGAGACATTTGATTACGATGTGCCTGTCATTATTCGCACCGCCGATGAGCTGAGAAGGATTTTTGCTGAATTTCCATTCGAAGAAAAAGAAGGATGGAGAGGATACATCACCTTTTTGTCGGATCAGCCAACCCGAGACCAGAAAAAAGAACTGGAAGCCCAATCCAGTGATATTGAGATATTCAAAGTTGGAAATCGAGCTGTTTGTGCCCATGTAAATAAACAGGCAGATGAGAAGCCATTGTTTTCGAGCAACTTCATACAAAAACAGTTGAATATACCGGCGACGAACCGGAATTTGCGTACAATCAGAAAAATACTTGAGCTTGCAGAGAAGTAAATGCTGTGTAACAGAACGGTTACATAAATTAACTCTCAACCTTTATGCAGCGTGATGTATGCCAGGCCATAGCCGATTCCACTCGTAGAGATATCATTGGTCCACAGTAAGATGGAAGAAGCCTGCGAGAAGCGAATTGAAAATTGATTTATAGTAAAAGTTGTTACCTAAGTTTTCCAAGGTGCAGCGAAAGAGTAAGGCCGCCAAAGGTCTGTTCACCGTTGATATTCAAATATCCGGAGGCTCCCATTCCTAAAAAACTTGAGAAATTGTAGGACCACTGAATTTCGATTGGCACCCCAACCACCGGATCAATTTTTTGGCGTTCGCCGCAACCTAAAAGGCAGGTGCCCTCTTGCTCGATATATCGGGATCCGCTCATCCAGGCAAGTCCTGTTGCTGCAGAAAAGTGATTCTTTCCTCCCATCGAAGCCAAGCCTGTCAACAATCCGATATCATAAAATTCATCACTTCCTAATCCACCGGTAGTAGCAACCGCCCCGCGGATTGCAGCAAATCCATTTCCGAACTGTCCATTGATATTTAGTTTGCCCCCTATTCCCCCGTTGAATGTTATTCCCAATCCCGGGCTCAGCCATATTTTGGGATTATCGAAATCAATTTGCGGTTGGGCTGCACTTGGGATGGGGTGGCAGCATGCCATTACGATAACAGTCCATAAGAAGAGTAATGAATATTTCATATTCGCATACTTATATTCATTATTATTCAATAAATAACGATTTTGTTCTGCACTTTTCAATGTTGTTAACCTTATTTGCTCGCAGTATTCTTGAATTATAAGCACTATTGCCGTGGAAAATATTAATGTCATTGCTTTTGATGCCGACGATACGCTCTGGGTCAATGAGCCGATCTATCAAAAAACCGAGCAGCAGTGCAAACAGATTTTAGAGCACTATGTGGATCCGTCCGAGCTATCTGAGAAGTTGTACGAGACCGAGATGAAAAACCTGAAGCTTTTTGGCTACGGGGCTAAAAGTTTTGTGCTGTCGCTGATTGAAACAGCCATTGAGCTTTCGGATGGAGAAGTCAGCGGAGAAGAGATCCGGCAGATTATTGATCTGGGTAAGGATATGCTTGAACATCCGGTGCAACTGCTCGATGGTGTTGAAGAAACGGTATCTCATCTAAAAGAAGATTACACGCTGATGATTTTGACCAAAGGCGACCTGCTTGACCAGGAGAGCAAGATCGCGCGATCGGGACTGGAGCCTCATTTTGAATATTTTGAGATCGTCAGTAATAAAAACCCAGATATTTATGCGGATGTTCTTGCTCATTACAGCATTGATCCGGCTGAATTTTTGATGGTAGGCAACTCCTTAAAGTCGGATGTACTGCCCGTCCGTGAAATTGGCGCCCATGCCATCCACATTCCCTATCATACTACCTGGGATCACGAAAAGATAGATCTGGAGCAGGCCCAGAAAAACGGCTACCACGAACTGGAAGATATTTCACTTATCCCGGATTTTCTGAAGCAGTAGTTGCCGCTAAAAAAGATCACCCTGATCATCAAGCAGCTTGGGCAATGATAGGTTGATGTCCAGCCGGTCGTTTAATGCCTTGATAAAATGGGCCGAAAGCTCCGGGGATTTGCGTTCTTTATTTTGGTGCACAAAAAAGTGAATGTTTCCCAGTCCGGCATCGATCCATTGTTCAAGTCGCCCAGCCCATTCGTCTAGGCGATCAAAGTCGGTAGGATGATTGGCGCCGACATAGCGAATGAATACTTCATTGTTGGTGGGACGCATATGCAGCAGGTCGCGCCGCCCGGCGGTATCGGTAATCACATTGGCCAAATTGTGCTCTTCAAACAGCGCATACAGATCATCGGCAACATCACCGGCAAACCAGTCCGGGTGCCGTAGCTCCACCGCCAGCGGAATGCCCTCGGGCCAGTACTCCACAAAATGCTGCACGCGATCGAAAAACTTGGGACGAAATTTGCCGCGCAGCTGCAGAAAGGTGGTGCCCAGCTTCTCCTTGAAATGCACAATGCTGTCGATAAAATCGTCCGTGCGTTCTTCGATATCATTCAGCCATTTCAGGTGACTGATATACCGGTTCACCTTCGGGAAGAACTTGAAGTTTGCCGGCACCTTGTTGTGCCAGGTAGTAATCTGGTCGGCATCAAAAATGTTATAGAATGTGGCGTTCAGCTCTACGCAGTTAAACTGCTTGCCGTAATATTCAAGTTCATCTTTGGTTCCCTTGGGATAGAAATTCTTAAGATCATTGCTGTTCCACTTGGCACATCCGACATAGATATTCGGGTTTTGGCCGTTTTTATATTGTGCTAAAAGACCGGCTGTATCAGGATGGTCATCGGGGAGTGACAAGTCAAGGTCGCCGGGATTATCTGTGCTGCCAAATTTCATGATGCGGAGTTATTGACGTTTTGAAATTCGAATTACCACTGGAAATTACCGTTCTTATCCGCCATATTCATTATTAAATAACAACAATTACCAATGACAGAATACACCCACCATCCATCAGGGGTGTTAAAATCCCATGTAGAGTTTTTTTACTACAGCGATGGTTATACGCCGCCGCGCGGAAAGGAACGCGTGTTGCCATCAGGATCTGCCCAGTTGATTATAAATTTGGACAACCGCCGGTTTTGCCACTATAGAACGGAGAATTCAAATGCCCTTATAAGCAGCACCGCCATTATCGCTGGTGTGAATTCGCAATATATTTTCCTGGATCCACAGACGCGACTCTCCACAATCGGCGCTGTTTTTAAGCCGGGAGCAATCCCCTCTCTTTTTAATATTCCTGCTGACGAATTTTTAGATCAGGCCATTTCCTTAACTGATATTGTTGATAGTGATATCGAAGGGTTCCGCGAGCGATTGATTGAGGCAAAATCACCGGATCACAAGGTTTGTTTGCTCCAATCCTTTCTCCTTCAGCAGCTCAATAAAACCAATCAATCCAATGCCGCTATCATGCGTGCGACTCAACTTTTAAAAAATCAGTCGGCCGGGAGCTCCGTTTCTGATGTTGCCGAAATTATTGGATACAGTCGTCGCCGCTTTTCGACCCTGTTTAAGCAGGTCGCGGGCATTGCACCGAAAGGATACGCTCGCATTCAACGTTTGCAAGGGGCACTTCAAACAATTCGCTCATGCTCCAGTCCCGATTGGACCGATATCGCCCTATCCTGCGGATATTATGACCAAGCTCATTTTAATCGCGATTTTAAAGCGCTATCTGGATTAACACCCGCCGAGTACTTCCGGAATCAAACGGACGAAAAGAATCACCTGCCGATATAGGTTTCCCATTTTTACAATAGGTTTTCGTTATTTGTTATTAGTTGATTGTAACAAACATCAATTGACCGATAACTATTAACCAACAACAAATAACTATGTCAGATCTTGCAAAAAAGACGACCTCAACCGTTATTCCCGGCATGCGTTACCGAAATGCACCGGAAGCGATTGAATGGCTCTGCGATGTCTTTGGCTTTGAAAAGCATCTGGTTGTCCCCAATGACGATGGCACCATTGCCCACGCCCAGCTTACTTTTGGCAACGGCATGATTATGCTGGGATCGGTGCGGAATAATGATTCCGAATTTGATAAAAACATCAAGCAGCCGGATGAAATTGGCGGGGCAGAAACACAATCTGCATATATTATTGTTTCTGATGCCGATGCCATCTACGAGCAAGCCAAGGCCGCAGGTGCCGAAATTGTTATGGATATTGAAGATGCCGACTATGGCGGACGCGGATTTAGCTGCCGCGATCTGGAGGGACACCTTTGGAACTTCGGGACGTACGACCCCTGGGAAGAAGTAGAGAACTCTGAGTAGGATTAACCTCCTTTAAGCAACCGCCGCTTTATTGTATTTATCCCGGTACTCAACGGGCGTGAGGCCGGTAATTCTACGGAATAAATTCCGGAATGATTTGGTATCCGAATAGCCAACGTCATACATCACTTCGGATATATTTTTGCGGCTGGTTTCCAGATCGCGTTTGGCAGCCTCCACTTTAACCCGCTGTTTGTATTCGGTAACCGTATTACGTGTGGCTTTCTTAAAGCGGCGCTCCAGCGTCCGTCGGCTCATGGCCAGCTGATCCGCCAAATCGTTCACTTGTATCTTTTGCTGGTAATGATTTTCGATGAATTTCTGAGCCTTTATCACTTTTTCGTCTTCGTGGTCCTTTTGTCCCTCAAAAATGATAAAATCTGACTGACTTTCGCGGCTGATATCCAGCGAAAAAGCTTTGGACGCCATAATCGCTTCCTCGCGTCCGGCATATTTTTCGATGAGGTGCAGCAGCAGATCTGTAAAAGCATAAGCTCCGCCACTGGTATAAATGCCATCCTCTTCAGTCATAATTCTTTCATCCACCAAGTTAATTTCGGGATATCTTTCCCTGAAATTTTTGGCATGCATCCAGTGCGTGGAACATTGTTTCCCGTCAAGCAATCCCGTTTCGGCCAAAAAGAATGCTCCCACACAAAAACTGGCTACTTCTGCTCCATTTCGGTACTGTTCAATAATCCACGGCTCAAAGGCTTTGTTCTTTTCATATCCTTGTTTTGGATCGTCGTGGATGGCGGGAATGATAATGAGATTCGTTTGGTCCACGTCGTCTATCAGGCAATCGGGATTAGCTGAAAACAGCCCCGTTGACTGCGGCACTTCTTTTTCCAAGCCCACCAGATGGACATCAAACACAGGCGACTTGCCCATATCAGTCCGTATCTCATTGATCATATTAAGAATCTGGTGTGTGCCTGCAATGTTTACCAGGCTCGTATGTCCGCGCGGAATAAGTATGGATATATGTGTCATAGCAGTACGGCTCTTTTTATTGGTTAAATTTATTTTACCGATTCCATTTGTCGCATTCAACCTGTGAGGTTGACGCATTTACACCGTGCGGGAGATCTGATGGTTTTGTACAATACTTACAGAACATAATTGAACCGAACGAGAATCACCGATGGAAAAACTATTATTAGCTCAGTTCGATCTTCATCACCGGTTGTATAATAACGTGCTGAAAGGATTTACCGATGAGGAAACCAATCGGCGATTGCATGGCGATATCAACATCAATCACGTAAAATATCTGGCGGGACACTTGTTGAACTCCCAATATGGATTGGCAAAGCTGGCTGGTGTCGATTCGGATGTGAAGTGGAATGAGCTGTTTGCAGTAATGGGACAATCCGAAGCGAGAGACGATTTCGATTATCCTGATATAGAAGCAATCAAAGCCGAGTGGAACCAGTTATACGAGCCTGTCAGAAATGGATTGCAAGAGTTAACATCTCAGGAACTCGATCGAACACCGCCGGCACCGTTTGACCAAGTGGCAAATTCTGCTGGAGAGTTGTGGGCGTTCATCAATCACCATACGGCCTACCATATTGGCCAAATTGGAATTTTGCGGCGCGGATTTGGAAAGCCACCCATAAGCTTTAAATAATTGACAATGCGTAAACTCCAAATAATTTCATGATGATGAAACCGAGAACAATTAAAATAAGCTATTGGGTCGTAACAGTGATTTTTGCCCTTGGTGCCGCACTTACCGGCATCCCTACAGAAGCAGGAAGAGAGGTTATAACTACTACCCTGGGGTATCCGGCATATCTGCTTGATATTCTTTTGGTGGCGAAAATACTTGGCGCTATTGCCTTGATCCAACCGAAGTTTAAAACAATTAAAGAATGGGCCTACGCCGGGTTTGCTATCGACCTTATAGGCGCAGCGGTTTCTGGAATTATTGCAACGGGCAATATTCAATTTGTAATCATTCCGGGTGTTTTTCTTGGGGTAATGTTTGCCTCGTATTACCTGTGGAAGAAGATGGAACTGTTAGCTACAGC
This sequence comes from uncultured Balneolaceae bacterium, assembly GCA_964490705.1. Lineage (GTDB taxonomy): Bacteria > Bacteroidota > Rhodothermia > Balneolales > Balneolaceae > Fodinibius. The sequence continues at coordinate 164,436 of CAZBCG010000001.1, forward strand.
AGAAGTCATCAAATAACCTTCAACATTCAACCCTATACCAACTAATTATGGATACTCAAATTTTTGTAAACCTTCCGGTTCAAGATCTTGAAGAATCCAAAACCTTCTACGAGCAGCTTGGGTTTACCATTAACCCACAATTTACCGACGAAACCGCGGCCTGCGTAGTAATTTCCGACACGATTTATGTGATGCTGTTAACGCATGACAAGGCTAAACAGTTTACATCAAAGAAGATAGCGGATGCCCATGAAACCACGGAAGTGCTCAATGCCTTGAGTACCCAAAGCAAAGAAGCGGTAGATGAATTTGTTGATAAGGCCCTGAATAATGGCGGCACGGAAGCCGGGGAAACCCAGGATCTTGGCTTTATGTACAGCCGAAGTTTTAACGATCCCGATGGACATATCTGGGAAGTACTGTGGATGGATATGGAAGCAGTTGACAGTGATCAGTAAGCAGTTTGCAGTATAAATGTAACTAATAACAGATAACTATTAACAATTAACTAATATGAAATTAGTAAACCCTTATCTCAACTTTGACGGTAATACCAAAGAGGCATTTAAATTTTATCAATCTGTTTTTGGCGGAGAGTTTTTGGATGTGCTGAGCTTTAAAGAGATGGGCGGCGACCACATGGGCGTTCCCGAAAACAAGCTCGATAGCGTGGCCCATATCGCGCTTCCTCTGGGGAATGATACTATCTTCATGGGAGACGATGGTCCTTATGCTATGGACCAACCCTTAACAATGGGGAATAATTTTCACATTAGCATCGAAGCCGAAAGTAAGGAGGAGGCAGAGCAGCTGTTTAACGATCTATCGGGAGACGGCGAAATTAAGACGCCCCTCGAAGAGACCGAATGGGCCGAACTATTTGGCATGGTTACTGACAAATATAGCATCCAATGGATGGTGAATTATCCGGGGAATAAAGCATAGAAACTAATCTTAAAGAGACCTGTCAGGGTTCTAACACCTGACAGTTTTATAATACCAAGAACCATGAGAAAATTAATCGTTTTAACATTTGTATCACTGGATGGCATTATACAGGCTCCCGGCAGTAAAGGAAAAGATCCCTCCGGCGGTTTTGACCTCGAGGGCTGGACGGTGCCCTATTTTGATGAATTTTTAGGCAGTGTCATGGACGAACAGATGAGTAAACCGTTTGATCTGCTGCTTGGCAGAATTACCTACGATATATTCGCCTCTTACTGGCCAGAGCATGCTGACGAATGGCCGGGTATCAATGAAGCAACCAAATATGTAGCCTCACGCGAACCGATGGAATTCACCTGGGAGAACTCGGTTCAATTGGAGGGGAATGTCGTGGAGGAGATAAAAGAGCTGAAATCAGGGGATGGGCCTGATTTGCAGGTATATGGCAGCGGTAACCTTGTGCAAACGTTATTGGCAAATGATCTAGTCGATGAACTGTGGTTAAAAATATTTCCCGTAACACTGGGGAAAGGCAAACAGTTATTTGATAAAGGGACGATTCCCGCCGCCTTTAAACTAACCGAATCAAAGACGTCACCAAGCGGTGTAATCATCGCCAATTATGAACGGGCTGGAGAGGTTAAGACGGGATCGTTTTAATGGCGACCGAATGACCCAGGCAGATGAATTAATCACCGAAAATAATATGGCAATTTCTCTAAATTTTGATAACAAAGAAGAAATTAACCGGTGATGAAAACTAATAAAATGGATTAAAGGAGAAATAATTATGAGGAAAGTGGCCCCTTAAGCATGTATCACAACTATATCTTTAATTACAGTTAGGTCTTGGAATTTTTATCAATAGATAAGGAGGAAAAATGCAAAAACTACGTGTTGAAAGTTTTTCGATATCCATTGATGGTTTTGGTGCTGGACCGGATCAAAGTCTTGATACCCCTTTAGGAAGGAGGGGTGAAGAACTACATGAGTGGTTCTTCCCTACGGAGACATTCCAACAAAATATGGGCGAAGATGGCGGTACCACCAGCATTGATAATGATTTTGCTTCACGGGGGTTTACCAATATTGGTGCGTGGATTATGGGACGCAATATGTTTGGCCCTATACGCGGCCCGTGGCCAGATGAAGAATGGAAAGGCTGGTGGGGAGAAAATCCACCCTATCATTGTCCGGTTTTTGTGTTAACGCATCATGAGCGCCAACCCATTGAAATGAAGGGCGGAACAACTTTTTACTTTGTTACGGAAGGTATCCAGGCTGCACTCGACCGGGCTTTTGATGCAGCAGAGGGAAAAGATGTACGGCTGGGGGGCGGTGTAAACACGATTCGGCAATATCTGAATGCCAAGTTGATAGATGAGATGCACATTGCCATTGCCCCTATCCTTTTGGGAACGGGGGAAAACCTCTTCTCAGAAATCGATATGTCCTCTTTAGGCTATACATGTACTGAGCATGTGACAACAGACAATGCAACACATGTGGTTATAAAAAAGGCATCAACTAAAGCTTAATCTTTGGGATACAATCTCCCTAAATCCCTCTTCGCCTGCCTCCCGAGAATTCGGGATCGGGGTACGCAAGAGGGACTTCTGGGACAAGATTTCCTTAAGTAATTATCAGCTTCTAATAGCGCAATAAGTTCCTCCTTGGAGAAGGAGGACAGGAGGATTGACTAAGGTTTGACATGATTTCTCGACCGGTAAATACGTTATAAATAATCATTGTTACTATAGAAAAAGAACCATTAACCATGATCATTATTTCAGGAAAAGTTTACGTGGACGAAGATAAACGTGATGAATATGTGGCCGAATTTACAGATCTGATGGCGCGGGCACGAAAGCATCCTGGTTGTTTAGACTTGGTGATTGCCGCCGATCCGCTGGAAGCAGACCGGATCAATAATTACGAGGCCTGGGAATCGGAAGAAGCTTTGGAAAAGTGGCGCAAGGTGGCCAACGCTCCAAGCCTGTCCTTCGACAAGGAACGGTCGGACGTACAAAAGCATCAGGTAAGTGAATCAGGATCACCATTTGAATAACAATTTAAACCCAAAGGAGAAATCATTATGGAAACAAAACAAATTTGGGCAAACCTGTCGGTAAAAGATCTGGAACGCACCCACGAGTTCTACACAAAGCTGGGATTTAAACCCAACGGGAAGTTTTCCAAAGAAAATGGACTGGTCAGTTTTCTGGTCGGTCAGGATGAATTCGTGGTACATTTCTTCTTGGAGGAAAACTTAAAACCATCTCTGGGTGGAGAAATAGCAGATTTGGATAACGGAAATGAAGTGATGTTTACCCTTTCCGCAGATAGCAGGGAAGAAGTGGATGAATGGGCGGAAGCAGTTAAAAAAGCAGGCGGAACCCTGTTTAGCAAGCCGCAGACAATAAAGGGGAACAAGGATTGGTACGGCTGTGGTTTTGCAGACCCTGACGGCCACAAATGGAATGTGTTTTATAATGGGCAGTAAAAAAAACTAGCCGAGACCACTGTTTACGTTAAAATTAAAGAGCAACCACTATGAAAAATCAAAAGATAACACTACCCGAAATTGTCTCCCGCGAAGAGTGGCTTGCCAAGCGCAAAGAACTGCTCAAAAAAGAGAAGCAATTGACCAAGATGCGGGATGCTGTGAGCACCGAACGCCGTCGCCTGCCGATGGTGAAGATCGAAAAAGAGTATGAATTTGAAGGCCCAAACGGCAAAGCAAGTCTGTTGGATCTTTTTGAAGACCGCCGGCAGCTCATCATCTATCACTTTATGTTTGATCCCGGGTGGGATGAAGGTTGCCCCAGCTGCTCCGCCTGGACAGATCATATTGCACGCGGTCACTTAAATCACCTGCATGCCCGCAACACTACCTTGGCGTTGGTTTCCCGTGCGCCGATGTCAAAAATCCAGTCGTTCAAAGAGCGTATGGGCTGGACGATTCCCTGGTATTCATCGTATGGCAGTGATTTTAATTACGATTATCATGTAACGACTGACGAATCCATAACGTCTGTCATGTACAATTATCGAGACAAGGCCACCCTGGAGCACCTCGGGCAACATTACCATGTGGAAGGAGAACAGCCTGGCATTAGCTGCTTTTTGCGAGACGGAACCGAGGTTTATCACACCTATTCTACCTTTGGTCGCGGGATGGAAGCTGTAGGCGGTGCCAACTATTTTCTGGACCTTACAGCGCTGGGTCGCCAGGAAGAATGGGAGGAACCCAAAGGGCGGGCGACAGGATTGGGAGCTCCGGCGGGTAGTGAGAAGATTTTGTATCCTGATGAATATAACAGCTAGAAACCAGGTTTTTGTCGCATTCAACCTGTGAGGTTGGCGCATTTACACCGCGCAGGATTCTGTTGCGATTATTAAACTACTTTCGAGACAGGTAAAGAAAGTTGAATACTGTTAATTAACATTACAAAAATCCAGGGTTATGAATAAAAACATATTCAAAAGTATCGGGAGCGTTGTTGCGGGATTTATCGTCATCGTTATTCTCTCCACCGGAACCGACATGATACTAAAACGAATGGGGATCCTTCCGTATGAGCACCTTTTTGTGTCCACGGAGTTAATTCTCGCGGTTATTTTTTATCGAGCCGTTTACAGTCTGATCGGCTGTTACATCGCCGCAAAACTTGCACCCCGCAATCCCATGAAACATGCATTGGCTCTCGGTTTTGTCGGAGTGATCGTGGGTTCTATTGGTGCCATAGCCGCAGCGGATTTAGGACCCGACTGGTATGGATGGACACTGGTCGTTATCGCCCTGCCGATTGCATGGCTGGGAGGGAAACTCTACGAATCGCGTTCGCATAACAAAACTATTGAAATGAGTAACCAATAAGAAAAAGGCAATCATTATGACAACAGCAAATAACACGGCAAAAGGGAAAGAAATTGTAATCACCCGAACCTTTGATGCATCCCGCGAATCCGTTTGGCAGGCATGGACCGAACCCGACCAAATAGAACAGTGGTGGGGACCCCGGGGATTTACGACCAGGGTCGATGAAATGGATTTTGAGGTCGGTGGAAGTTTCAAATATACCATACTGGATGCCGAAGAAAACGAATATCCCTCGGTGGGCGTCTATCAGGAGATCGTCAAACCAGAGCGCATTGTGGCGACGGACGAGTTTGGCGATTCCGATCAAAATGAACGAGCCGCTCCCGAAGGACTGCCTACCGGTATGATTACAACTACAGCCTTTGATGAAGAAAATGGGAAAACAACTGTAACCATTTCAATTATGCACCAGTCGGTAGCAGATCGCAAAAAGCATGAAGAAATGGGTGTTATAGATGGTTTCAACGAACAACTCGACAAGCTCAGTGAGTATTTAGTTTAAGATCTCAAAATAATCCCTCCTTGAGTCGGGAGGTGTTACACCCCTCGTCCGTCCCGACAGCCGTCGGAACAGACACTCCCCTCGAGGGGGGGGTTGAATTCTGCGTTAACTTTCAACAGATTACAAAATAAGAAGGTAATTGTCATGACTAATCTAACAACAAACATAAGTACCTGCCTGTGGTTTGACGATCAGGCAGAGGAAGCGGCCAATTTTTATGTGTCGATTTTTGAGAATGCCGGCATCTTAAATATTGCCTCATACCTAGTTGAAACGCCTTCGGATAAACCGATTGGAAGCGTGATGACGGTGGAGTTTGAGCTGGAGGATCATACGTTTACCGCACTTAATGGCGGTCCTCATTTTATCCCCAATCCGTCGATCTCCTTTTTTGTAAACTGTGAGGCCGAAGAAGAGGTAGAGCGACTTTGGGAGCAGTTATCAAATGGAGGCACGCCGCTGATGCCGCTTGACTCCTATCCCTTCAGTGATAAGTACGGATGGATACAAGACAAATACGGTATTTCCTGGCAGTTAATTTTGGCCGATGGCGAAGCTCCGCAAAAAATTATGCCGTCGTTCATGTTCGTGGGCGACAATGCTGGACGGGCCGAAGAAGCGATCGAGTTTTACACATCTATCTTTGACGATGCTAAAACCAAACAGATTGCTCGCTATGGCGCTGGTCAGGAACCGGATGAAGAGGGAACAATTATGTATGCCGATTTTGAGTTGAATGGTCAGCTGTTTGCCGCAATGGACAGCGCCCAGGATCACGATTTTAATTTTACCGAAGGCATTTCGCTCATGGTAACCTGCGATACGCAGGAAGAGATCGATTACTTCTGGGAGAAGATGTCGGCGGATCCGAGAGCCGAGCAGTGCGGTTGGCTGAAGGATAAGTTCGGGGTGTCGTGGCAGGTTGTTCCTGCAGAAATGGATGAATTATTTACAGATGGAGATACAGAAAAATCCAAACGGGCGATGGAAGCGATGCTCCAGATGAAAAAGCTGGATATCGCAAAATTAAAGCAAGCTTACGAAGGAAAAATCGCCTAACCGCAAAATTGGGATACCGTTATGCTAAACACGAAGAATGCATTCAGCAGTTTTGCTGTAGATGACAGCGAAAAAGCCAAGCAGTTTTATGGGGAAACGCTGGGATTGGATATGCGCTATCGGTCGTTTTTGTCAGAACTTGAGGCGCTGCTGACATCAGCGGGAATTGTACCTTTGCGTCGGCCAATTTGTGCAAAACGGAATCCCAAGAAAAGTCGATCAATAGCATCAGGTCCCGGGTCGCAACAGTTAGGCAGGGTTACCATCTATGTGGAAGAACACTTGACAGAGCAGTTGAGCCTCGAACTATTGGACGAAGAAGCGCAACTCAGTAAATATCAGCTCATCCGACGTTTTCAAAACGAAAAGGAAATTACCCCTTGGAAATATGTGATTAGCAAGCGTATTGAAAAAGCTAAACAACTGCTCGAAGAGGGGCAATCTCCCGGACAGGTTGCGGCCGAAACCTGTTTTTATGATCAATCACATTTTAGCAAATCATTCCGGAAAGAAACCGGGCAAACCCCGAGGGAATACCAAGAGGAAAATATTCAAAATCGAAATTGAGCCGAATATATTAGGGTTCTTATTTTGAACTCTCCCCCTTCTCTGCAATATTTTACAATATGCTGGTTGCATTATGCTCTATGTTATAGCTCATATTCTAAGAAATGACACAGATGACAATGGAACAGAAAAATAATAACTCCTTTCAGAAGTCGGTAGCTGATCGACTATTTAAGTCTCGCATTATCATCATTAACGGAAAAATTACGCAGGATTTGGTCGGAAAAGTCTCGGGAAAACTGCTGGCCCTTACTTCCGAATCAGACGATCCTATCACTTTGTTTGTGCATTCGCAGGGTGGTCACGTAGATTCGGGACACGCTATTTATGATGCCATCCGGTTTATTGATGCGCGGGTCCGCACGGTTGGTAACGGCTGGGTGGCCAGCGCGGGAGCGCTGATCTATGTTGCGGCACCACCGGAAGATCGCTATTGTTTGCCCAATACCCGTTTTCTGCTACACCAACCATCGGGTGGCGTTAAGGGAAGTGGCAGTGATATTGCCATTGAAGCCAAAGAAATTGTGAAGACACGCAAACGACTTAATAAAATCTTCGCTGATGCTACCGGCCAACCGCTGGAAAAAGTACAGGAAGATACACAGCGCAACTTTTGGCTCAACGCAGAGGAGGCCAAAGAGTATGGCTTAGTGGGTTCGATTGTCGAAAAAATATCCGAAATTGAATGATGTAATTACTTAGGGGCTTTGAAAACTAAATAATGACATGAGGGGAGCAGCGCCTCTACTCTTCTATCGCAGGATGTTTATAGGTAACGGCAACTCCCAAAATACCTGCCAAAAACAGAATGCCCGGTGCCAATAGCGGATAGGACCCTTTCATTGCCGGCCAGATTGATTCCATCAGTGAAAACGAGGGATTGATTTCACGGGTAAAAGCCAGATTTCCGCTGAAGTGCAGATACATGCCCCAAAGACTTACCGCTGCTACGCCTACCATTACCCATCGGAAGGCTTTAACGGAAATGCTACCCGGCGCAAACCAAACGGCGACTGCCGATAAGAACCCAATGGCCGAAGTGATAAATGGCACCCATTGCAGGGTTTCTTCATAATGGCCAATTAAGATAAGCTCAAATACGCTGCCAAGAAAAATAAAAGCGACCACGCCGAGCAAAAACCGGCGCAGTCGCTGTAATACTTCGTTATCCGACATAGCCCTTATTCAGACTTGAGGTACGTTTCGGCCGTTGCCAGCTCGTCTTCACTAACATACGAAGAAAGCGAATCCAAAAAGGCTTGGTTGCTTTCAAACGGACGTCCCGCGAGCAATTCTTCGGTTTCGGATTCATCCAAGCCCGGAATCTGCATTACTGTAGCAGCATCGCTGTCGTTGCGGTGGATAGGTACAAAAATATACTTTTCATATTCCGTAACTTGTGCTTCATCCACATATTTGCCGATCTCTTTGCGGAACTGTTGAATACTCACATACGGGCGGTATTCCTCAAATTCGTGCTCCATCTTATCCCCGACATTGGGAATCATCTGAAACTCTTCTCCGGAGGCTGTATTGATATTTAATTTTGCACCCGGTGCTGAAGCAGAATCGGCCTGGCTGACTGTTGGCCGCGGTTCCATCTCTTCATGGGCTGTTTCTTCTTCGGTGTTTCCGCCGCATGCTGTAACGGCAAGCATTAGCAAAACCAGTAATGTGCCTTTTATATTTTTATTGAACATTTTTTCCATCTTGGTATTTAGTTATTCCTGTTATCAATTAGATTGAATCTAAATAAAAGATAAGCGTAATGAACCTTCTTCGATAGTAAAATCTGTTAAAAAAATTATTGTATCATAATAGTCTATGTGATCACTATTAACACTATGACTGAACAACCTCTATTTTTCGAAATACCTTCTGATTTTCGCAACTGGCTGAGAGAAATCACGATACTGAAGAGGTGCTGTGGGTGGGACTGTATAAAGTGAGCACAGGCAAGCCCAGCATCCGGTGGGAGCAGTCGGTCCGCGAGGCCCTTTGCTTTGGCTGGATTGACGGATTACGGAAATCCATTGATGATGAAAGCTACAAAATCCGCTTTACGCCTCGGCGCGCCGACAGTCACTGGAGCAAGAAAAATATTAGAATGATGGAGGAGCTTATCAAAGAAGATCGCGTGCATCCCGCAGGCATGGAGGCTTACCAAAATCGGAATGAGGATAATACCGCCAAGGCGTCGTACGAGCGCGAATCGGTGGAGTTAAAAGCGGAGTATAAAGATCAGCTAAAGGCCAACGAAGAAGCCTGGCAGTTTTTTCAGGAGTTGGCACCGGGATATACCCAAACATCGGTCCACTGGGTGACGAGTGCCAAGCAGGAAGAAACGCGCCAGCGGCGGCTCAATATTTTGATTGAATCGTGTGAAGAAGGCAAGAAAATCCTGATGCTTCGGAGGGAATAAATAATGGGACGAGCAAGGGGGATGCTCAGAGCTATTTCACAGATTTCAAAATACCCACGAGTAACCAACTTTCAGGTATCCGGTACGGTTCTGAATCCGCAAAGGATGTTCATTTACACTGCCATAGCCGCTCGAATAGCCCAGAAAAAGCTTAGACTGCGGATTGATCTTATATGAAAAAAGGAGTTGATAAAAGAATGATTCGGTTGATGAGGCGACAGAGGCCGGATCATTAAATTCATTCCGGTTTCGGTCAACGTAACGGTACTGAAACACTGAGCGGACAAACGTTTGTTTGTTAAAATGATAGATCATTCGTGTGCCCAGCAGATAGGTAGTGAAGGTGGGCATTCCATGATGAGAAAGGCGTTGAAAATTCGGATCGATTTCTAGATTGAAATTTCTTCCAATATTGAATGCCAATCCCGGATGGATGATTAATTCTTTTGCCCTGCGGGCATGGGTAAAATCAATGGCTTCGCCATAGGCTGTGTACAGTCTGAATTTTGAAAGGAAACCACCGGGCTGCACGCGGAAGAAAAATACGCCCGTATCCATCCCCTGATACATTTTGCCATCAAAGCGGCGCTTAGAAATATCATAAGAAGTTTGTATAACACTTTGCAGAGGTCCGGTGTAAGTGGCCGAAAAAGAGATCGAACGATCAGTGAGCTGCCCGGATTGGTTAGTCGTGAGCTGAAAGGCAGGTCCAAATTGGATGGTACTAAACCAATGATCCGAATTACCGCGCAGTATTCGCTGCCCGCTTGCGGATATATCCCGAAAATTAGCCCGTGGAAAAAATCCGTTGTCATTGCGAAAGCCGGAGGAAATAGAAGTAAATTCAGCACTGCCTGCCCAATTTCGACTACTGTGATTGAAATTCAAATTCAGAGCAGTTCCACCAAACGGATCTCCCGGCTGATTGTAATTGTTGGCTACTTGATTGCTGTAATCTGTATTCGACTGCAAATACTGAAAGCGTAAGGTGTTAGAATCGAGAAACTGCCAGTATCCATCTATGCCGCCCACATAATTATGGTAGCTGGTATTTGCAGACTGTCGTCCTTCTCCAAGAATTCCGATGGCTGCATGTTCAGTTATCTGATTGCGGTACCTGATAATTTCACTATAGCTTCGGTCATTCAGAATTTTACTCTCGGATGATTGATTGGCGGGAAATAAGATTCTGCTGCGTTGATCTTGCGTAATGAATGTACCGAAACTTTGGGATTCCAGCTTGCCTGTCATTTTTAGTCCGGCATTCGGTTCAACAATAGATCGTGTAAAAACGGCGTTCAGGGATGTCGAAAAAATCTCTGAGCTCTCCAGAAAAAATGGTCGTTTTTCGGGAAATGATAACACGAACCGCCGATTTTCCCGGAATTGTAGTGCATCAGCCTCGATCTGGGAAAAATCGGGATTTATTGTGGCACTTAAGTTAAGGTTCGGCTTGATACCCCATTGAATATTGCCACCGGGATTTAACGTAATGGGACCGTGGTCAAGTGCACTGCTATTTTCCCCGGCCGAATGGTCTGTCCGTTTGGCCGTAAGCACCGGGTTTACTTTAAGGTTTAAGCCACTGGACAGGTTTCGAAATCCCGTAAGCTGATCAAACTGCGCCATAAAGGATTGTTCATTTAGATTCACTCGATGCGATCGGATACGATGCTGTACACTCCGCGGATAATTGCGAAAAGCGCTGAAGCGCCAATTCTGCAACGAATCAGACGGTACGTTAATGGACGATATCGGGATTCGAATCTCAACTTCGTAACCTTTTTTTGTAATACTGCCATTGGATTCCCAAATAGCATCCCAGGAATAATCGGTTGAGTTCTGCCGGTTGAAATAGATGGCATCGGCTTGTACGCCCAGCGGGTTGACTCGAAACTGCAATCCCCACTGCCCGTTGTTGAACGGATCGATGGTAATACCAACATGATCATCGCGCATCAGCTTTTCTTGGCTGTCGCGATCCATTAGATGCGCTCGTATATCCTCGGGCTGAGGATCTGAGGCTTTGAAACTTACGTAAAGATTGTTGCTGTCGTACATCACCAAACAAGTGGTTGATACAGGTGGGGTGGCATTGTTTTCGGGAAAGTGCTCATGATTAAGCCGTACCATCACCGCTTCTTCCCAGGCAGCTTCTTCTACTGATCCGTCTATAGTAATATCAGAAGTTGTTTTCGTTACGCTGGTTTGGGTTTCTTCATCGGTTTGTGCTCGGCATACCCCCGAAAGCAGCAAGAGTGTTGATATTAAAAGTGCATATTTTGTGATAGAACAAAGGACTTTGAAGATCATAATGAGACTAAAAAAACAAATCACGAATCATTTCGTACTTAAATTACGAATCTGTTCGTATTATGCAACGGCTCCAGTTTTGAATGAGGAATGTTCTTGTTATCTTAAAAACGAAATTGTTCGTAATTGAGATATTCCTTAGATGAAGTCAAATCAAACTCCGACAGAAGCTGAACTGTCCATCCTCAAGGTATTGTGGGATCGCGGACCATCGACCGTTCGGGAAGTGCAGGAGGCGCTGCACGAGGAGTCAGGATACACCACAGTCTTGAAATTTTTGCAGATTATGCATGAGAAAGGCATTGTGGATCGTGAAAAAGACGGACGGGCGCATCGGTACTGGTCGCTGCTTGAAAAAGAAGCGACACAGCAAAAAATGCTGGGTAAATTTGCTGATCAGCTTTTCGATGGTTCGATACAGCAGCTCATGCAGCGGGCGGTATCATCCGAAAAATTAAACCGTGATGACCTGGATGAGCTTGAAGGATTGTTACAGGAGTTGAAATCTCAAAAAGAAAAGATGGAAAATGGCTGATCTCATCCAGCATATTTCTTTTGAAAAACTGGGATGGGTTTTCGCACAATTTTTATGGATTAGCACGATCTATCTGGCCGGCATTATCTTAGTCCGGAAAGTACTGGAGCAGTTCAGTGCCAAACTAACATATAGTTTGGGATTGGGAGCTATACTGTCTTTGCCCTTAATCCCTGCCCTTCTATTGGTAAAACATCAGGGGGTTTTGCCGCCACTTGGACTGGCCGACTGGAGTCCATCAAATGGTGCAACCGGTCGTGAGCCTCTTGTCGAAGGACTTCCTCAATTTTCGGGTGTTGACATATCAGCAATTATTCCCTCCTTTTACTATGGGATTGGAGTGATCTGGGCTACCGTTACCTTCCTGTTTTTGGGATATCTTCTGTATTCATGGCTCACCTTATATCTCAGTTGTCGAAAAAGACCGCCCCTGAACGATGAGAACGTTATTGCCTGCCTGCGTGATTTAGCTGCTGATCTCAATGTCAAAACAAATTTCAAAATAAGAAAATCTGCCGGCACGGAAGGACCCGGAGTGGTGGGGCTATTTCGTTCTTTTATCCTGATACCTGCGTCGCTTTCAGATTTTTACGATGAGGATGAAATCAAAGGACTGCTGCTGCATGAGCTTATTCATATCAAGAGAAAGGATTACCTGTTTTCTTTATTGCAGCGCTTAATTCGCAGCCTGTTTTTCTTTCAACCACTGCTCTGGTGGCTAAACGCTAAAATCGATCGTGAACGAGAATTGGTATGCGATCGTGCTGTCACGCAGATAACGCAGGATTCTCATACTTACGGCAATACCTTGGTCAAGCTTCAGCTCCAAACCCAATCTTCGTTGTCTTATTCGATGAATATGGTGGATCATAGTATCGTGCATCGCATAAGGCAACTTACGGAAGTTCCCGATCAGACGGTAAACATCAGCCATAAATTCAGGCGATCAATCATTGCCTTCTTGATAATCGTGATAACTTTGTTTTGCGCGTTTTGGAATTCGTACCACCTGCATCACAGCCATAATTCTCACCTCCAATCAGCAGAGCAAAAACAAGCATTTATCACGAATTGGTACTCGGTGGATAATCACTAGCAACAAAAGATGCTGAACACAAGTAATTACCCGATATTAAAGTTAATGACAGTTTTTTGTTGATTTGATTATCTTAATGACTGTTGAACGTTGTTGGATATTCTGATGAATCTAATTCCTTTTAATATGGCTGCTTATGCTGTCGCCCACCTTCGAGAGATGACCGTCAACAGAGAAGTCGTTGTGTATCTGCAAAAAATTGATGCGACACTTAAGCCTTTTGACGGAAAATTCTTGGTGCACGGCAAAAAGTCGGACGTAGTGGAGGGCGAATTCCCGGGTTATCTAATCATTATCCAGTTTCCGGATATGGAGAACGCCCGTTCTTGGTATCACTCGGATGCCTATCAGGAAATTGTATCCCTGCGCTCGAATAACTCCGATGGCAGTGTGATTTTGGTGGATGGAGTGCCCGATGACTACCAAGCTTCGGATCTGCTTTGACTTGTAGGCTGCAGTTTTAAAAGAAGACTTGCTAAGTTTTCAAAACTTAGCAAGTCTTTTGGTGTTCAGCTTATTTTTCTCCGCCGGTTGCGCCGGTGTTTTCCTGAATTTCTTTCAGAATATCTCCCTTCTCTGAGACGTCCACGATATCGTAACCCAGCTTTTGGAGTTTCTCGCGATGAGTTTTCGCGTCACCGACCACGAGAATAACCATCTCGTCAGTTTTGATATGCTTCTTCGCCAGCTCGTTGATTTCTTGCTGGCTGATATTGTCGATGATTTCTCGCTGCTCATCCACAAACGACTTATCGAGATCGTAGTGGACAATCCGCTGCAGGAAGCCTGCTTTTTGCCACGGCGTTTCGTAGCTGCGTGCATCGCGCTGACCAATGGAGTTGCGCATGAACGAGAGCTCATCGTCGGTGATTCCGTTTTGCCGATAGTCGCTGAGCTCTTTCATAAATTCATACACCGCGCTGTCGGTAGCGGCCGATTTAATACCACCGGTAGCCGTAAATGGGCCGGCATCGTCATCGGAGTTGAAGTATGATCGCGCGCCATAGGTCCACCCCTTGTCTTCGCGCAGATTTAGGTTAATCCGGCTGTTGAATGCGCCGCCCAGCGGGTAATTCATCAGCGTGGACTTGAAGTATTCGCCTGTGGCATCATATGACAGATCGGTCATATATCCAATGCGGATCTGCGACTGTGGGGCATCGGTTTTATCCACAAGATAAATTTTAGTGGATTCGCTTGCTTTGGGCGCCGGAAGTTCGGGCATCTGCACATCTTTTTTCTTCCAGTTTTTAAGGAAGTCCAGCTTGCCCATGACCTCTTTTTTGTTGACATCGCCAACGATAACCAGTTCCGAAAGGCCGGGTGCGTAATACGATTTGTAGAACGATTTCACATCGTCGAGCGTCACGCGTTGTGCCGTTTCTTCGATCCCACTGGTGGGCACCGAATAGATATGCTCATCACCGTAAAGCAATCGGTCATACACCTGGCTGGCGATGGATGACGGATCTTTGTAGGTGGATTGAATACCCTCGATCTGCTGCTTTTTGACGCGCGCAAAATCGGTGGAGTCAAACTTGGGACGAAACATAATTTCCTCGACAAGTTCGAGCGTACGATCCAGATTTTTCTTCAGCGTCCGAATGTTGATATCCGTACTGTTTTGCGAAGCATACACATTTACCGTACTGCCTACTTTGCGTAGCTCTTCTTGGATTTCCTCGGCACTGTAATTTTCGGTGGATTCGTTCATCATGGACGCCGTAAGCGATGCCAATCCGGCTTTGGTCGGATCGTTCATATCCATCTTATGGCCGCCGTTGATGGTCAGCTGTAGGTTCACCACCGGAATTTCGTTGTACTTTGTACCGATGACTTTAATGCCATTGTCCATGGTTGTCTCCCAGAAATCGGGTACGCTCACCAGGGGGGCAGGACCGGGTTCCGGCTTTTTGCTGCGATCGAAGTTATCGCCGGTGGGACGCGTGTACTCCAATCCCGAATAATCGGTGGTGGAATATGGATTTTCGCCCTCGGTTTGTGGTGTGTAGTTATCGGCTTTAGCCGGTTCGGTTTCTTTATCCGGCAGCACGCTCTGAATCACCCCAGGCTGTCCTTTGATGTACTTATTATAGACGCGCATAATATCGGCCTTGGTTACCGAACGGTAGCGCTCCAGATCATTTTTAATGAAATCGGGATTGTCGACAAAGGTCTCGTAGCTGGCCAATTGTGATACCTTTCCGCTCACGCTTGCCAAGCCGTTGATGAAGTTTGACTCATAGGTAGCTTTAATTTTTTGCAGATCCTCATCCGAAACGCCAGCCTGCTCAAACTCTTTGAGAGTCTGACGCATTTGAGCTTCAAAGTCAGACAGCGTTTGCCCCGGAAACGGAAGTACAAACATCGTAAACTCACCTGCCAGCTCGCTGGTGGGATGGAAAACTGAAGCCTGAATGGCTTTCTGTGTTTCTACAAATTTTTTGTAGAAGTATGAGCTACGTCCCGTGCCCAAAATCTGTGATAAGAAATCGAGTGCTGCCTCATCTTTATGATATTGTGGAACTGTTGGGAAGGTAAACAGCAGGGCCGGGAATCGGATATTGTTGTCCACGTACGAAACGTACCGGTCATTGTCGATTTCCACCGGATCCAGTTGCATATCGTCCACTTCGGGTCCGCGTGGAATAACCCCAAAATATTTCTCCACTTTCTGTACAACCTCTTTGGGATTTACATCCCCGCCGATGGTGAGGGTAGCGTTATTTGGCCCGTAATAGCGGAGAAAAAACTTCTTGA
The DNA here is from genome assembly GCA_964490705.1 of uncultured Balneolaceae bacterium. Taxonomy (GTDB): domain Bacteria; phylum Bacteroidota; class Rhodothermia; order Balneolales; family Balneolaceae; genus Fodinibius. The sequence continues at coordinate 180,518 of CAZBCG010000001.1, forward strand.
GATCAGAGACATCAACACGGTCCAGATCTTTGAGCTTACCGATAGTAAGCCAAGAGTACGGGTGTCCATAAGGATACAGAGCTGCCGCATTAACTTCGCGGAACAGCCCATAGGCACGATTATCGTAATTTTGCTGCTTTTCATTTTTTACCGTCTCGCGCTGTACCTCAAACTTTTTCTGGGTTACGGCATCCAGGAAAAAGCCCATTCGGTCAGCTTCCAGCCACAGCATGACATCCAGCTGATTGGAGGGAACGGTCTCAAAATAATTCGTACGGTCGCGGTTGGTCGTACCGTTCAGGGTTCCCCCGGCATCGGTGATAATCTTGAAATGCTCCTCGTCTTCTACATTCTCGGACCCCTGGAACATCATGTGCTCAAAAAAGTGTGCAAAGCCCGATTTGTGGAGCTCTTCGCGTGCCGATCCCACGTGGTAGGTAACATCAACATGTACCAGCGGATCGGAATGATCCTCATGGATAATGAGGGTAAGCCCGTTATCCAGTTCGTATTTTTCGTAAGGGATGACGATTTCATCGCCCTTTTGTTCTACTTTCTCTATCAGCTTTGTCTGTGCCAGTCCCACGCTTTGCAGAAATAGCAATCCGACAAACAGAAGTGCGCTATACTTTTTCATAGTCAGAATGTTGGTTAGGATGATGTTTGTAGGGATAAGAACTCTTGATGACAAAAATTCTCTACCCAAGTCTTTATACTACGGCAATATTGATGAAAAGTTATTCAGGGGCAAGAAGTATTTTTTAGGATTACTAACCTATCCACACCTTCACCAAGGTTTCGGTGTGCCAGCTTGTTCCTTCCCTAAAATCAGGGAAGGAGGGGCTTAGAAATAGGTGCTCATCTGTAATTCAAGAGTTTTTCTCCCTACTCGTAGGGAGAAAACAAAAGAGGGTCACTTTTTTCGAAAAATCTTTTTGTTGATTAGATTGTAATCAAATTAGGAGAGAAAAAATGAGAGATAAAAATAAGTCCATTACAGAGTTAGCAAGAGAATTGCGCAATAATCCCACACCTTCTGAGCGTAAATTGTGGAGTATGCTACGAAAGCGAAGGTTAGGTGGGTATAAGTTTTTGCGACAGAAACCGATTATTTACAGGCAGCGAAACAACAAAGCTTTTTTCTTTATTGCTGATTTTTACTGTGCCGAGCTACAGCTAGTTATTGAGGTTGACGGGAAGTATCATAATAGGCAAAAGGAATATGATAAAAATAGAGATTTGGTTATCCGAGAACTTGGCATTAAGGTACTCCGGATTGACAATGAAGAGCTTAAGAATTTGGATAGGGTGAAAGAGAAGATTGAGAAATTTATAAATTCATGAAGCCATATCTAAATCCCTCCTTGGGATGACCCTCTCTTGTCCTCTCCCTAAAAATTAGGGAGAGGGACGTTAATAACGAGTGATAAAATTTATGGAATAGTTTTTCTCCCTACTCGTAGGGAGAAATCAAAAGAGGGTCACTACCGTCCAACAACAATAAATGGTGCCCAGTACACCGGATGATTAAAAAGCGGATGCTTAATCATCTGCAGTTTTGCTTGGCGCATGGCTGTAGCTTTTTGTCCGAATGGAATTGATTCATCCCAGCCGACCCAACGGAGCATGCTGTCGGTCCATCCCTCCTGTGATTCACTGTTTATGAGCGCTTTATAAAACTCGTTCATAAACGAAGCTGTTGAACGATCATAGACATTCCAGAGACTTACCACTACCGTTGAGGCACCGGCATAAAAGAATGATCGTTGCATGCCCAGAATACCTTCACCCTTCACTACTTTCCCAAGACCCGTGTTGCAGGCGCTGAGAACTACCATATCCGAGTTGATGTTGAGGCCGAAAATTTCGGAGCTTCGCAGCATGCCGTCTTCCCGAGACGAGGCCGTAATTTCTCCTTTTGTGGAAAGTGCGAGCCCGCTGCGGCTGGGATTGTTTTCATCAATAATACCGTGGGTAGCCATGTGGATATAGCGATACTGGTTTTGCTGGAGCATTTTTTTAAACCGCTCTTCAGAAACCTCATCTTCTTTTAAAATCGAACTCTGTTGAAACTGTGTGGCAATAGAATCGACTTCCATTAATGTAGAGGGAAGTGACTGAAGATTACCCTGTCGAAAGGTGCTTTGCTGGAGGTCTTGTTCAGAGAAATCCGATCCGGCAACAGCCAGCAGATCCTGACGGTCAAGAGACTCAGAATCTTCGAGCAGATCGAGACTGGTAAGCGAGGGCTCATATTTGATGTTAAATTGCTCAATCAGGTACTGGTCGCCGCGCGAAAGGGCCTCAAACGGCAGGTACGCCAAGGCGCCGTCGGGGACGATAATCAGGTTGGAAAAATTGCTGAGCTCTTTTTCAAAAGGGGCAAGCAGCTTATTATATAACTCGGCCGACTGGGATCGCAGTTGTGACCGCGGTGCATTTGATAGAATTGCTCCCTTGAAGTCGGCAACCAGATCTGTTAGCTGCTCATCCAGTGGTACATCGCCCGAAAGTGAAAACTGTTCGGCTCGAACGGTGTTTTGGCTAATCAAAAAGATGATAAGCTGATCGTTGGCAACGGCGTATTCGAGCACCGCCGTTTGTTCATCCGCCATGGTCTGCGCCCGCTGCAGGCTGATGGGTTCCGGAGATTCCAGCGACTTCAGCTCGGGATATTCATTGTGCAGGTTATTTTCATAGGCGGCATAATCTAGCTCCGCTGATCGTATCTTGTCTTCAATTTTGGAGCGCTGCTGTTTGTCGGAGGTATTTTCGAGCTGGGTGTAAAGTTGGTTAATGCGATTGCGTTTTTCCCTGCGCTCCACCCGTACTTTTTCGGGCAGCTGCTGGTCGATATTTTGGGATGCCGCAGCCAACTCATCACTCAGCGACCGCGCCTTGGCCTGCTCGACCAGTTTATAAGCGCGTGAAAGATCTTGAGAATAGGTTAAAATCCAAGAAGCGACCTCGGTGTAAAAATCAGTATGCTGGCCAAAAAAGCTGGACTTAAGATCCGAAACAGCACTGGCGCGGGAGCGTTGTTGTTCAATAATATCAATAGCTTTTTGTCCATAGACAATGGCGCTGTCGGAATTTGCCCGATCATACTGTTGCGCCAACTTGCTAAGAGGAACCAGCTGTTCTCTTTCCGATAAATACTTGCTGTAGGCATACGCTTTCCGGTAGTGATCCAGAGCGGAGGTTGTGTTGCCCTTGGCATTGTCAATACGCCCAAAATAGGTTGAAGCTCGTTTAAGCATGTCATAACTGTCAGTAGAATCCCCGATAGCTTGAATTTGGTTTACGTATCGTTCAGCTTCGTCATACTGCTGATTCCCGAGGTGCATGCGGGCCATGGTATTCAGGGAATAGTAAATTTCATGCGGGTTACCCATTTTTTTGCGCATATCCAGGGCTTCCCGATAATAGCTGGCGGCCTCTTCTTTTTTACCGATTTCCCACATCAGCTGTCCAATATTATTGGTAGTGGTAGCGATGGATTCCGGCCCGGATGCTTCTTTACTGATGGCCAGACTCTGACGGTAATAATCAAGAGCCTTATCGTATTCTCCAAGTCGTTTGTATAACAGACCGATATCGTTAAGTATTTGAGCTGTTTGGCTGGGTGTTCCTGCCGTACGGCTGAAATCAAGTGCCTTATTATAGGAAACCATTGCCTGATCGTAGTTTCCTAAACTTTGCTGTACACTTCCCAAGCTGGAATAGGTGCTGCTTAAATCCGAAACGTTGTTGATCTTCGTTTGGATTTTAAGAGCGCGGTTGAAGTAATCCAGGGCTTGATCATATAAAGACAGTTCTTCATAAATATTTCCAATGTTGCCGAGAGAAGTAGCAAAATAACTATTTTGGGTAATACCGCGCAGGTAAGGCAGCGATTGCTTAAAGCGCTCCATAGCTTTGGAGTAATTACCTTTTGCTCGCTGAATGCCCCCAATATTGCTAAAGACCACACCGATGAGCAGACTGTCTCCTGATTCTTTTGAAAGCGGAAGCGATTTCTGATAATAACGATTGGCTTGGTCAAGATCCCCTGAGCGCTTGGAAGCTAACCCCATACTGTTGTACAAATCCCCCTGGTTATATACATCATTGGCGGGGTGATCAACCGAGAGAAGTTCTTTATAAAGTTCCAGCGCCTGCCCATTCTTGGAGCGCCACATCATAGCGCTGGCATATTCTTTGCCGGCTTCGAGCCATGAAGCCGTGTCTTGAAATTCGCGGTACATATTGTAGGCTTCGCGGTAATAAAACTCCGACTCTTGATTTTTACCGGCTTGATCGTACTCCTTGCCGGTCTGGAAAAGAGAGTCCGCCAGCTGTACACTTTGCCCATAGCCTGACAGGGGAATCAGAAAGAGCAATACAATTAATAAGAAAAGCCGCTGATTATTCATTGGGAGATGACGTCCTAAAAAGTGCTACCCCGTTATCTATCTAAACTGTATATTAGATTACGCATAAGTTAAAAAGTTTGGCATTTGTGCCAAATTATAGAATATTTAACCGCATATTCATTTTATAGGAGTGCATTTCACTTATCTTCCTAATAAAATCAGGAGATCATTATGTTCGATTTTAAAAAAGAGGAATTTCAGTCACCGTTTTTTGCAGTGCCGGACCAAGACGACGGGTCTTCAAGTTCTGACGATGATTCAGGTGGAGGCGACGGCATAGGATAAGTTCTATTCTATTTTAAGTAGCCATGCTCATTAGGGCATGGCTTTTTTATTTGCTGAAAATCAAGAAAGGCTGAGTATAACCGGCGACTGATTGTTAATCCGCAAACATCGAGTTCACAAACAACTCGCGGTCAAACACCTGCAGGTCTTCGACCTCTTCGCCTACCCCGATATATTTAACCGGCACATCCAGTTCGTTGGATACGCCAATTACGATGCCGCCTTTGGCCGTACCGTCGAGCTTGGTGAGCACCAGCCCGGTGATATCCACAAAATCGGTGAATGCCTTGGCCTGCTGCATGGCATTTTGTCCGGTGGAGGCATCGAGCACGAGTAGTACCTCATGCGGGGCGTCTTCCACCACTTTGCCCATCACGCGCTTGATTTTAGCCAACTCCTCCATCAGCGATTTTTTGTTGTGGAGACGTCCGGCGGTATCAACCAGCGCAATGTCGGCACCCCGGGCTTTGGCCGATTCCACGGTATCGTAGGCTACGGCCGCGGGATCAGCATTTTGTCCTTGTTGAATGATGGGTACATCCGCACGTTCGCTCCATATTTTAAGCTGATCCACAGCAGCGGCGCGAAAAGTATCGGCGGCCCCGAGCATCACTTTTTTGCCGGCTTTTTTATAGAGATGCGCAAGCTTGCCGATCGACGTTGTTTTGCCCACTCCGTTGACGCCGACTACCATTACGATGTGCGGCTTTTGTGGGAATTCAGCATCGAATTCAGCCGGTTTGTCGGGGGTGTGATCCTTAAGCAGAGCGATAATCTCTTCCCGTAAAATCCGCTGCAACTCATCGCTGCTCAGATACTTGTCTTGGGCGACGCGTGCTTCAATTCGGTCGATAATTTCGATCGTCGTTTTGACGCCCACATCAGAAGTGATGAGGATTTCTTCCAGCTCGTCGAGCACGGCGGCATCCACGGTATCTTTGCCGGCAATAGCCTTGCCGATCTTTTTCATGATGCCGGAACGACTTTTTTCGACGCCCTTTTCGACCTTTTCCTTTTTCTTGAGACCTATTTTTTCGAGAAAACCCATAAGTACTGATAACTAATAAAAAACTAAAATGTCATCCTGAACTTGTTTCAGGATCTTTGGAGATTTGAAATACGCCCTCCCTCAGCACATAGTTTATGTGCTGAGTACTCCCCTCGAGGGGAGATTTTTTATTGCCAATATTTAAAATAAAAGTTCAGTTAAATTCTACGCCTTTGCGTATCTGATTGAACCGGTGAAGATAATCAATGGAGGAGAAAAACATAAGCGCCAGCGATGCGCCCATCAGCATTTGGTGGGCGGCGTGGGCATCGGGATAGAAAAAGGCAGAAAGCCAGTACAATCCCAATACATTTACGCTTATTTTGCCCGACATTACCGCCATGGCTACTTTGCCGCGCAGCTTGCGGATATACAGCGATCCCGCCAAAATAAATGCATCCCGCGCAATTTCGATAATGAAAAACCAGAGTGGGATGATGTCGATATAGACGGCGTAGAGAAACAGCAAGAAGGCGCAGAATTTATCGGCCACAGGATCTAGAATCTTTCCCCACTCGGTCACTTGGTTTGTCAGGCGCGCGATATACCCGTCCAGGTAATCCGAAAAAATGCCGTATAGAACAAGAGCCGTAATGACCCACGTAATTTGCTGTCCATTTGTATAGTGTAGATAAACGATCGGCAGTGCAACTAAAATCCGCGAAAAAGAGATCGCATTGGACCAGGTAAACAGATCCTGTTTGACCTCAAACTGCTGCTGATCGATGTTGAATGTTTCGGACAACGGAAACCAATATCTTTGTTATTATTCGAGTGCAAACTCGATGAACGCCTGAACGCAAAGATACAAAAAATCTAGCTATGAACGATTCGCATAAATTAGTAGAACGCACGATTTCATCAAAAGAGATATTTAATGGCCGCCTGCTTCATGTCTTTTTTGATGAAGCCAAGCTGCCCGACGGCTCAACGTCAACCCGCGAATGGATTAAGCATCCCGGCGCATCGGCGGTGGTGCCGGTCTTCGAGAATGGGGATATCATGATGGTGCGGCAGTTTCGCTATCCGATGGCACAAATCTTTTACGAAGTGCCGGCCGGCAAGATCGATCCCGATGAAAATGCGGATTCCACGGCCAAGCGCGAGCTGAGAGAAGAGGCCGGTCTTGAATGTCAATCATTTGCTTACGTGGGACATTTTTATCCCGGCATTGGCTATTCGGATGAAATTATTCACTGCTACGTCGCATGGAACATCGCTAGTTTCGATCAACAGGTAGATTTGGACGAATTTGTGATTACAGAGCGGTTGCCGTTTGCCGAGGCTATCGAGATGGTACATAGCGGCGAAATTACGGATGGCAAAACAGTAATTGCTTTGCTTCGCACCTGGCACTGGTGGCAACAAAATGGACCGTTTTCAGTTGGCAGAAGTTAAACGTCAAAAGTGAAATGGCCGGTATAGCTTTCGAGCCGTTTCACTTTTCACTTCTGCCGTCTATTTACTGTATAATCCCCTCTTCTACGGCCAGTTCGTACAGCGATTTGTGCAGGTCGGCATCGGTAATGTCCCCGCGGTTGATCAACTCTTCAACTTCATCGCCGCGTAACAGCAAAATGCAGCCCATCTCATTGAGCACCTCATCAAATTTACGGGGATCTGCATTCGAAAGTTTTTCAAGATCAATGCCATCGGGACTTTTGGTGAGATTTACGAGGCAGTAAAAGGTATCTTCATCACTTTCCTCGTCGCCAAAGCCGAATATTTCGAGTTTCGTGTCGTCTTTTTGCAGCATAAAATTTGATTAAATCTGATTGAGTGAAATTCTCGTATTTGCTATTGAAGCAAGATTAAACCTGCTGTGATCCTTGGTTAAGATGAATGGCCAGATCGGCTTCTGAATGAAAAACTTCGGGAGCCGTTCTTTATTGATGACGCTCCAGGAAATCGCGTGCTTTAATCAACTCTACCACTTCATCATTTTCACGATTAATGATGGCTACTTGAAACAGGCTCACAATCGCCTGATTTTCGATACAGCTTATCGTTTCTTTAATAGTTTCACACTCTTCCTGCTCGCTAACCAAGTCATTAATACCTTTTACAACATACCGATAATTTTCCGGTTTTTTGGATCTGTTTGGTGAGCTTGTAGCACTTGGTTCACCAAAATATTCACGGAGTGCCTCTTCGGTCACGTACCATTTGACGCCGAGCTTTCGTCCGCGAATTTTTCCTTCACGCAGATAAGCCCGGATCGTCATCTTGCTGAGGCCAAGCTGTTCATGTAAATCATCAACGGAATAAAGCGTAAGGTTGCCGACTTGCTTAGGCATAGCACAAAAGGAGGTCTTTGGAAGTTTACAACAATTTTTGTGTGGGAGTCAGAAGATAATAATACCAAACTATTACCCAAAGGTTATCACCGATTGATTATATATTACTTATAGGTTAGTAACTTGATAACAAAAAAACTTGTTCTGTATAGGGCAATCACCGTATATTACAAACAGTTGATCAAAAAAAGAGCTCTGCTGATGCAGGGTTTTTATTTTTTTAAGCCTTCCTTTAAAAACTCTTTTTGATCTAATCCTCTCTGTTTCACCCCCCCCTTGAAGTTGATATCTGTTTTAGTTTTTTGGGCCTATCGACAAGAAGGTATCTCTGTCGGCATTTAAAAAGTTGTTTAGAAACATGTCTCCCTCTTGATATTCACAGATTATGATCCTTCCTGCTGGCTTTCTCCTTTTATTGTTAGCACAAATAGGTCTCGGTGAATATCTGTGGACAGGAAAGATAATCGGATGAACAATGGATAAAGGTATGATATCAAATGAGTGTTATATATTGTTGGTTTAAGGTTGATTATGTATTAGTTATGTGGTTTAAAAATTACTTGTTCTGTATGGGGTAATCATCGTATATTATAAACAGTTGATCAAAAAAGAGCTTTGCAGCCACTGGGCTTTTGTTATTTTTAGCCTTTCTTAGAAGTTGCGGTTAATCACTTTTCCCTTTCCTATTTGGTTTTATTTGATATATTTTCTTTTCACAAGTTTAGATAAACCCTGTGATTAGTTATGAAATCCGCAAAAACTAGTCGAGACTTACTCCTTGAACAGCTGGGAGGAAAAAATGCGCATGTTGATTTCGATCAGGCCGTACAGGGATTAACCTATAAGCAAGCTGGTATCAACGTAGAAGGCGTGCCGCATACCATCTGGGAGCTCATTGAACATATCCGTATTTCGCAGGCCGATATCCTTGAATTCTGCAAAAATCCCGATTATGAAGCCATCGACTGGCCGGATGATTACTGGCCCGAGGCATCAGCCCCGAATGACAAGAATGAGTTAGAAGAATCTATACAGGCCGTTCGGGATGGTATCGAAGAGATGCGTGAGCTGGTTCGAGATCCAGACAACGATCTACAGGCTATCTTTTCTCATGGTGATGGACAGACCCTGTTCCGCGAAGCCATGCTGATTGTGGATCATAATGCCTATCATATTGGCCAAATTGTGTTGATTCGGCGTTTGCTTGGCAACTGGTAATTGCTAGTTTTAGGTGTAAATCTATCACCTAAAAATACGTAGATGAAAGAAGTTTTTCGCTTTCTTCGAGAGGCACGTATGGGGTACCTGCTGTTTACCTCACTGTTACTTTTGGGGATTCTTTACGGGGCGTTTGAAATTGTGGATCAAACGCTGCTTACCGATACTAATCCGCAAACCATGCGCTGGCTGTATTTTAGTCGAGGAGTCATTATTGCGCTGGTGTTGATGGTGTGGGCCGCGTGGACGGTATATAACTACCGGGAATACTATGAAGACCAGCTTGAGGCCACAAAACTGCGATACAGGGATATTATTGAGCATTCCGCTGATGCTATTATCACAATTGATAATGAGCAGATGATTACCTCATGGAACCGAGGTGCCGAAAAAATGTTGGAATGGGATCGCGATGAGGTAATTGGCAGGTCTATCGGGATTATTATGCCGGACGATCTTAGTGAAGGTCGGGAGACGGAATCTAATTCGTTTGGCATAAACGGGCAGGCGCATGGCCGCAATTATGAGACGGAACGACTGACCAAACACGGAGAAACAAAGCTGGTAAACCTTACCGAATCGTTCATTCGAAACCGGGATGATGAGATTGTGGGAAAGTCGCTTATTCTGCGCGACCTTACCGATGTAAAAATGCGCGAAGAGCAGATTCAACAGTCAGAGCGCCTGGCTACAGTGGGGCATATGGCCGCGGGCGTTGCGCACGAAGTAGGCAATCCGTTAACATCTATTTCGTCGCTGGTGCAGGTGTGTCAGCGCAAAACTGATGATGAATTTCTGCAGGAGCAGCTTAAGAAAGTGCGGGAACACATTCAGCGGATCAATAAAATTGTTCGGGATTTGGTAGATTTTTCTCGTCCCTCAAGCATGGAGACCGAACATGTTCAAATAAATGAAATCATAAATTCGGCGGTAGGGCTTTTACGACATGATGCGCGCTGCAGCGATGTTGATTTTGAGCTCAATCTCATTAGTGGATTACCTTTAATTACCTGTGTACCTGACCAAATTCACCAAGTATTGGTAAACCTGTTGCTAAATGCGGTAGATGCCATGCAAGAAACAGAAAATCCACGGGTGACGATAACTACCGGCAGAGAAAACTCCAGTGTGCGGCTAGAGATTGCTGATAACGGAAAAGGCATAAAAGAAGAGCACCAAAGTCATATATTTGAACCATTCTTTACTACCAAAGAAGTAGGCAGTGGAACAGGGTTGGGACTTTCTGTAAGTCATGGTATCATCACAAAAATGGATGGCAATATCTGGGTAGAATCGACGCTCGGTGAAGGGGCAACATTTATCATAGAATTACCGATCAAACAGTAATATATGGCAAGATCAATTTTGATAGCAGATGACGAGGAGGGTATTCGAGAATCACTAACCATTGTGTTAGAAGATGAAGGCTACCGGTGTACAGCCGTGCAGGATGGCGAAGAAGCCATTGCGGCTATCAAAGAAAAGAGTTTTGATATTATTATTTCGGATTTAAAGATGCCCAAAACCGATGGTTTGGGGGTCCTTGAATATGCCCTGCAGCACTCATCCGATATCCTGACTATTATTATTACGGCCCATGCTACTGTTGAGACAGCCATCAAGGCGCTGCGTAAGGGGGCGGCAGACTATATCTTAAAGCCGCTGGATTTCGATGAGGTGCTCATCCGCATAGAAAATTTAGTGGAGCACAAGAGTGTTATCCAGGAAAATAAGTACCTGCGCGAGCAGATCGACCAAGAGTACAACTTTAATCACATTATCGGCGAAAGTGACGCCATGAAAGAGGTGTACAGGATGGTCGAGCGGGTAAGCAATGCCAACAGCAATGTGTTGATTACCGGTGATAGTGGCACCGGTAAAGAGCTGGTGGCAAGGGCTATCCATTCAAATAGCGACCGCGGCAAGAAACCCTTTTTGGCGATCAACTGTGGAGCCATTCCCGAAGACTTGGTAGAGTCGGAACTGTTTGGACATAAAAAGGGAGCTTTCACCGGCGCCGCATCCGACAAGGAGGGCATTTTTGTAGCGGCTCATGGGGGTACTGTTTTTCTGGATGAGGTAGCCGAAATTCCGCTGAATCTGCAGGTTAACCTGCTCCGTGTGTTGCAGGAGCGCGAAGTAAAGCCTGTAGGATCCAACGAGATGGTCTCCTTCGATACCAGAATTATTGCTGCGACTAACAAAGATTTAGAAGCTGAGGTAGAAAAGGGCAATTTCCGTGATGATCTATACTATCGGTTGAATGTGGTGGAGCTGCCGCTCCCTCCGTTATCACAGCGGCGCGATGATATCCCCTTATTGGCGCACCATTTTCTCAAAAAATATAACAAAGAGCTGAAACGGAACCTCAAGGGAATTTCCGGCGAAGCGATGAGTGCCATGATGGCCTATGAATGGAAAGGACAAGTTCGGGAGCTCGAAAATGTGATCGAGCGATCAGTGTTGCTGAGCGACCATGAATATTTGCAGCTCGAAGATCTGCCGGAAGCTATCCGCAATGTTTCGGGTACCGAATCGATTGAAATGGATAGCGAGCGCCTGGAGGAAGCGGTACAGGTTTTTGAAAAGCATCACATCAAAAGTATGCTCAAGCGAACTGATGGAAATAAATCGGAGGCGGCTCGGCTGCTGGGCATCGATCCTTCTACGCTTTATCGAAAAATAGAGCGCCTGGGATTATCTGATTGACTTTGGTTAGCAATCAAAATTCTGGAGATGTTGCGTCCCGACCCACAACGGAATAAAACAGCAATGTGATCAAGCTTAAGAAGCCGATCACATTGCCAGTTGTTGTATTTGCTGATATATGCAAGCAGGATGGAGCATGATTGTCAATTCGCAAAGAAGAGCTCAAACGAAATTGTTATTTTTTCTCCACTCTTAATCGTACCAAGCATCGCAGAGGGAGGATCAACATTGTAATCCTTCATATTGATTTCGTAATTGCCCGTAAATTTAATTGTGCCATCCGCTGCAAGCATGCTTTCTACGGGTAATGTTATCGTTCGCGTAATACCTGCGATGCTGAGCTCACCAGTTGCACTCATTGTTACAGTAGATCCTTCTTTGCCTGTAACATCAGCAGAAGTAAGAGTGAAGTTGATGGTTGGATATTCTTTTTCTTTTAGCGCGCCATAGATTTTTTTATCCATTCCGCTTTTGCCGCTTTTGATCTTATCTACCGGCACAGTCAAAGAAAAGGATTCTACAAAATTTGCAACATTCTTAGCTCCTATCGCATCGCTGCTGAGATTGATGGATGTTGAGAATGTACTGACATCAGCCGTCCAATCGTGGATAGTGGATGTTCCCTCAATTTGCATGGTGCTTTTGTTGAGCAAATCGAAACTTTGATTTTGCGCCGGAACCGATCCGGTAATAGAAAACAGGGCGATGAATATAGTGGTTATGATCAATTTCATAATAGCCTCTTTTTAAGGTGGTTGATTGTTCTATTAGTAGTAATGCAATCACCGTTCCAAAATTGATATTGCCGGAAACTTTTTGCGGAAAGGGCTCTCTTAGAGTGCAAGAGGTATTATTGGCAGAGGCAGGTTGTAGATGATGAATATACATGAGAAAGAATACTTGCATTAATGCAAGCGGGCTGTCTGTAATATTGCAATACTGCAATGTCGTGTACCTGTTAAAATATGATGACAGGTCGCCTTATAAAAATATATGGGCTGTACAGCAGATTGAAGAGGAAAGTGACGCTACATTTTTCAGTTATCCCCGGCACAGATAATATCTGGCCCAAAAATTGCACTACATACGGATAGCATAAGATCAATAATTTGAGTATCCAATAAAATGAAACAGCAATCTGTCTTGGTCATAGATAAAGAAGAGGCCGTACGAGAGTCACTTCAATTAGTGTTCGAAGAAGAAGGATTTCGTTGTTTTATTGCAGAGAATGTACTGGAAGCGAAACAATTGCTGACAGCAGAATCAATCGGCATACTCCTTGTTGACAGTTTACTTTTGACCCCACGATCATTCCTGGAGTTTCTTTTGTCAACCTATCCTCAAACAACAGTAATTGTGATGAGTAGTTATGCCGAAAGTGAGGTCATGCAGCAGGCATTACTGGAGGGGGCTCATGATTTTGTGATCAAGCCGTTAGAATTTCAAGAGCTTATCAGCAAGGTAAAGAGATATGTTTAAATTAGTTGTGGAATAGCATTGTTCTGAAATGAACAAAAACGCCATTCACAAAAATATAAAAGGCGGGCTCCGGTTAGGAACCCGCCTTTTATGTTAACTTTGATTCAGGCGTAGCCTAGAAGCTGATTATAGCTTCAAGCATAAAGCCGTCGAATTCACCACCTTGGTAGATAGAGCCGTTAAAACCATTGCCACTGTACGATTGTGCTACATACTCAACTTTGGCAAGAACATTTTTAGTCAAGAACCAGCCACCGCCAACGTTAAAGCGATCAATTTGAATGTCTCCACTGGTCATTTCGCCGTCAACGAGATTATAACGAGCGCCAAGATAGATATCTTCCTGGCCACCAAATCGATAAAGGGCTTCTGCTCCGTACTGGTTGAAGGTACGACTGCTGTTACCTTTGATATTACCAGTAGTATTTTCGAATACTCCATAGAATTCGAAGCCTTGGAATTTAACAAAGGGGTTGATCATGATGGCGGTCATTTCGCCGGCAGCAGCGGGAGCACCACGTCCAGGGGTAAAGCTTGGCGCAAAGCGTCCGGCACGGAACGAACCATCCAGCACTCCATAGTAACGGGAGCCCGCACGGTCACCTGAATACAGGTAAATAGATGGAGAGTTGGAAACATTCAAGATGGAGCCGCTCAGGCGGAACCGCATGTCTTGGCTCAGCTGCTTGTCGTAAGCAAGTTTGCCGTAAAGGGTTGCATGTGTTTTAATATCACTGGCAATAACGCTTTGGTTGAGCTTACCATTGCTAAGGCCGAGCATACCCATTAAGCCGTTGTTGTAATAATAGACCTCACCGGCAACCTCAGTAGTAAAAGAGTCCATAATATAGTTGCCAATAAATGGGTTGTGAACGCCAGCAGCATTATCGGTACGGCGGAAGTGGTTGTCGCCATAGTTTAACTCCATGTGACCTACTTTAACACGGACATTATCCATAAGTCCGGAGAGGAAATCTTCTTTAATAAAGTCCAGGCGATCTACCTGCATATATCCACTTTTGACGTATGTTTCGTTGTGGTGCTGCGATGTTAAATAAGTGCGCAGATGCATGCGGAGTCCGCTGGCAAGCGCTACATCGAGATCCAAGTTAGAAGTAGCCAGGTTAAAGTTATTTTCGAGCTCCGGCAAGTAATTGGAGTTACCTGGATCGACCGGTTGCGCATTTCTCATGTAAAAATTGTCATGGTTGAGAGCCTGAAATTGAATGGCATTGGCTCCGCCAATTCTAACAGCCACGCCATCGAATTCTACATCTGTTACAAATGGGGCTTCAAACTGGTTTAATCCCCGCTGGTCGGGAGATGTAAAGTATTGCAGGTCTCTGTCGAATTCTTGTGCAGAGGAGGTACCTACAACTACAAATATTCCGACAAGTACTAATGCGATCTGTTTTATGATATTTTGTAAGGTTTTCATGGCAAACACCTGAATTTTAAGGTTGAGTAGTTAATCATTTGTTGTGTTCATTAGTACTATTACAACATCCATTCCAAGTGAGCCCAAATGAGAAAATAAATTTATTTTTTTGACAAAACGACGTTTAGAGGGTTTAACAGAAGACTTTAAAGAGAGGCAAATGTTTCTTAATAACGGCCAGCAATAGAATTAGAGCAGAATATTGCAAGGGTGCAACGATGACTTTTGCATTGTTGCAATAGGTGGTAAGTATAATGACCGATCAGAAGAAGTTATTTTTGAGGGGGTGTTTTCACTTCTACCTCCACATCAAAATGAACGCTGAGCAACTTGTCGGCGGTAACGAGTCCGCCCATGGTACTGGGCGGTTCTATAGAATAGGTGTCCATGTGGATTTGTTTACTCCCTTTTACCTGATAACGCTGATCGCCCAGAACTTTTCCCTGGATGGAAAAGTTTGTGCTTTCCTTTACACCGGCCATTTCCATGATGCCGTGGGTGGTAATTGGGGTCCACGAGGAGGAGACAGTATTGCTGTCTTCTTTGGCAGGCGAAGCGTGCTTGAGCCGGAAACTAATCGTTGGATGTGATTGATGTTTGAGGGCTTGGTATAGATCCTCATTCATGGATTCCTTGTCGCAGCTAAACGAAGTAACAGGAAAGGTAAAGGCCAGATCTACATTTTGGGAATCTGCAATGGTTTTGCGGGGGTTTTCTGTGGAGGAAATACGAGTAGCCTGCGAAAGTTGTTGTACATCACATTTGTAATCGAACATGCCGGCCGTGCCCTCAATCCAGAGTTTCCCGTCGAGTTTAAGGTCTAGAGGTTCCATATTGGTTTGGGCATGACAGACCAATGCAGGCATAACCGTCGCGAAGAGCAATACCGACGATAATATAATTTGCCATCCCCGCATAACATCTTCGATATTATCTAAAAAAGAAGAACGCATACTGTTTACCCCTAAGTTTCGATGGATAGGATCAAAAGCGGTGTTTGGGTTCTCTTGATTGAATTTAACCCCTCATGCTCAGCTAATATTAAAATTAAAATCTTTATTTCATAATCCCCTTTTCTTAAGAGGCGGTTTATGAGCAATATACATCAAAAAAGCCCACCGAGATTTCCCCAGTGGGCTTTTATTATGTTAATGATAATAAATGCCAGGCATTAGGCCTTGGCGGGCTTTACATCTTTGCCAGTACCCAGCGAGGGCATCCAGCTTTTTGCTTTAACTTTACTCATTACATTTTCTGCGGTAACATACACCACGGGAATAAACACGAGCGTAACCAGCGTAGATGCTGTAAGTCCGCCAATTACAACACGGGCAAGCGAAGCCTGAATTTCCGCGCCCGATCCCACGCCAAACGAGAGTGGCAGCAAGCCCAGAATGGTAGTGAGCGTGGTCATTAAAATGGGACGCAAGCGTAGTTTACCCGAATAGATTACTGCTTCACGAACTCCCATGCCGTGCTCGCGGCGCATCAGGTTGATATAATCCACTAATACAATGGCATTATTTACTACGATACCAATCAGCATGACGATGCCCATCATGCTCTGCATGTTGATAGTGGTGCCGGTTAGCATTAGCGTAGGCACTACCCCAATTACAGCTAGTGGAACTGAAAACATAACTACGAGCGGATCGAAGAAGCGCTCGAACTGAGCTGCCATTACCATATAGATGAGAATCAGAGCCATAATGATGGAAAGCTGGAAGTCGGCAGCTGCTTTTTGCTGCTCCTCATATTCTCCGCTATAGACGATAGAAAACCCCTCGGGAAGAGTCATGTCGGAAAGTTTAGCCCTGATTTTTTCTACAGCATCTCCAAGAGCAACGCCACTTTCCAGGTTCGCAGAGATATATGATACGCGCTGGCTATTCACCCTGTTGATATCTGTCGGTCCACGTCCCTTGCGTTGTGAAACGATAGCTGAAACAGGCAGTACTTCTCCATTTGCAGCGCGGATAGAAATGTTGTCCAGATCCGTAGTACTCAGTCGATCTTCGGGCTGCAGGCGCACGGTAATGGGAAATTCATCACCCTCATCGCGGAAGGTTCCTGCGCGGCTCCCGCCAATATTGGTTTGGATAACGCGAGCCACTTCGCTGACGGTGAGACCGAGATCTGCAATTTTTTCGCGGTCAAAAATGATGTTTTCTTCCGGACGTCCTTCGCGCCTGTCGGTACGAACTCCGGAGACTTCAGGAATTTCTTCCATACGCCGTTTAATATCCTGCGATATCTCTTTGGCTTGATCGAGATTGTAGCCCCGAAGTTGTACTTCCACCTCTTCGCCCCCGCCCGATCCAAACAGGCGACGTAAAATCCAAAGTCCCGACTGGGCACTTACGCGAATATCTCCGCCCGGGATAGTACCGGCCACTTTTTCTCGTAATTCATCAGCAATTTTTGAGGTGCTCTGAGACCGTTCAGAAGCTTCTACCATTGCAATTTCCACCTCCGCGCGACCATCGCGGACATCCGTGGTGAGGTGCTCAACATCGTCCATCGGCAAGTTAGCCCGAACTACTTTTTCAAGCTCTTTAAGATACTCGTTTTGGACGGCAATATTGGTACCCTCTGCCATCATAAAATCCACATCAATTTCATCTGCATCGGATTGTGGAGCCAACTCAACAGGGATGAGCGGCACAACTAAAAAGCAGCCGATTACCAGTACGCCCGTACTTCCGAAAACCCAACCCTTTTTGCCCAGAAGGGTTTCAAGAAAGCGGGTGTATTTTTCTTCGAGTATTTTGAAGTATCGCTGGAACCAGCTTTTTTCACCATTTTTTTGCACATCATCCGGTTTTACCGTCAGAAATTTGCTGCACAGCATTGGTACTAATGTAAGAGCCACAAACAGCGAGCAGACGAGAGCAAAAACCACAACAAGCGCCAGCTGCTGAAAGATCGTACCAGAGATCGTCTGCATAAATACAACCGGTAAAAAGATGACCGATGTGGTAATGGTAGAAGCAACAATAGCCCCTCCTACTTCGCGCGTTCCAACCAAGGCACTGGCTTCGAGATCTTCTCCCCGCTCCTCCCTGAGCCGGATGATGTTTTCGAGCACCACAATGGCGTTGTCAACAATCAGGCCAACGCCCAGTGCGAGCCCCCCAAAACTCATTTGGTTAAGCGTTAAGCCGTTAAAATAGAGCAGGGCAAACGTAGCGATGATAGATATGGGAATGGCTGCAGCAATAATGAAGGTGGAGGAACCATTACGGAGGAAAATATAAAGTACAAAGATGGCCAATAGCGCGCCCCACATTGCCGCATTCTGAACATTGTTGATCGAGTTTTGAATAAACTCACTCTGATCGGTGGTGACGAACAGATTCATATCATTTCGTTGGGTATTTATTTGCTCAATCTCTTCGCGGATCTGTTCGGCAACGGCAACCGTATTGGCCCCGGTCTGCTTGCGGATACCAAAACGAACCATTGGTTTCCCATCAATCGTTACAAGCCTGTTAAGGTCTTCATACCCCCACTTCACTTCAGCAACATCATTCACGCGAATGGGTTTGCCATCCACCATCGTAATTATCGTATTTGCAATCTGGTCGATAGACTCGTACTCCCCAAGGGTACGCACATAGAGTTGCTGCACTCCTGAATTTACATTACCGCCCGGCAGGTTCACATTTTCACTGGCAATAGCCTGCTGCACTTGTGCTGATGATAGACCGCTGGCAATCAGGCGATCTCGCTTGAGTTCTACATGTACCTCTTTATAAACACCACCCCAGATACCAATAGATCCCACACCGGGAATTTGCTCAAAACGTTTAGTGACCTCGCGTTCCAGGAGCTGTGTTAATTTTTGCAGATTCATATCGGAGTTGGCCCCGACAATAACAATGGGGAAGTTATTGGGGTCAAATTTCCAGATACGGGGTGGATCTGCTTCGGGAGGCAACTCATCGCGCACCCGATCCAGGGCAGCCCGTATATCGTTGGCTGCCACATCAATATCAGTGCCCTGGGCAAACTCAAGTGTTACACGGCTTTCGCCCTCTTCGGAGCTGGAGCGCACGCGTTCAACACCGGGCACGCCGGCGATGGTGTTTTCGATGCGTTGGGTAATAATTTTTTCAATCTCTTCGGGACCAACGTTCGGATAATCGGTAGAGACCGTCAGTTGAGGATATTCGACTGGGGGCAATAGATCTACCGGGAGGTATCGAAATGAAATTACGCCAAGCACGATGATGATAAGAAACAGCATCGAGGTGGCGATTGGACGATTGACGGCGGTTTCGGTAATTTTCATAACATCAGGATTTCAAAAATCGAAGATAAGGTGTTAGTTGTTCGCATTTTGTGGTTCAATATCATCAAGTATCCGCTGCAGTAAATCTTGCCGCTGGAGTCCCTGCATAGCCAAAATGCGTTCCCAGGAGCTGGCTCGAACGCGAGCTTGGTTTCTTCCGGATTCAGCCAGTAGGTTTTGACCAACTGTGATAATCCAGCTGCCCGGTTCAATTCCTTCAATGCCCAGCTCCATTCGGCCTTCAGCAATTATGTTAACCGGTTTAAACTGTACTTCAGTAGCTTCGGTAAGCGGTGGAGGATTATCGGGATCGACCTGTTCTACCGGCTGTACCTCGCTGCCCAGCGAGCTTGCCACATAGACTCCTTGTTCACCCGTTGCCGGATTACTGTAAATAGCACTGGTAGGAACAAGCGTTGCCTGCTGGCTTTCGCCATGCAAAATATCGACGGGCACAAACATCCCCGGACGCAAAGCGTTGTTCTCATTTGATACATCAATTTCGCCCTCCGTGCTTCGCGTAACGGTATTTAAAAAAGGTGAAATGCGCGACAGTTCAGCTTCAATAACGTTGGTTTCTTTTTGCTGGGGATTAGGGTAAATGCGGGCGGTCTGACCCACTGTTACTTCGTTAAGCATATCTTCGGTAAGGATGACTTCAACGCGCAAGTTGTCCAGATCACCAATTGTAAATAGCTGTGTGCTTGAACTGACCTGCATGCCCCGTTCTGCATTGCGTTGTCCCACCGTACCGTTGATAGGGGCCCGAATCACTGTTCGGGACAAAAGCTCTTGCTGTTCCTTCAAATTTGATTTCGATTGTTCAAGCTGAGCCTCGGCCAGTTCTACATCCGCTTCGGCCGATGACATCTGAGCCTGCAGTGTTTCCATCTCCAGCTCACTGGAAAGATCCTGGTCGCTCAGCTTTTTAGTGCGCTTATACTGCGCTTCGAGCTGGCTGTACTGCGCCTTGGCCTGTTTCAGCCGCGCCTGGTTGATGCGCAGGTTTGCCTTGGCTTGTTCAACCTGCTCTTGGTACTGATTGTCTTGAATCGAAACAATGGGATCGCCTTCCTGTACCAGATCCCCATTTTGGACGTGCACCTCAGCAATTTTACCTGAGATTTCGGGATACAGCGAAACTTGATTCTGGGCGATTACCGTACCGCTCAGTCGTTGCGACAATGGCAGCGATCCGTAACGAGCCTGGATGGCTTCCACCGCGGGAATAGTTTCATTGGATTGTTGTTCCGATGAGCCATCACCTTCGGAAGAGTTGCCGTAGCACGAAACAATCGTGAAGGCGGCCAGAATTAAGATAGAAATACGAGAAAAAAGGGAAAGCTGGGAGCGCGACATTCTTTTTTAGTTAAAAGCTGAGATTAAATCCAAATAAGGTACCATCAAAATGTCAAATTCTGTACAAATCGTTCATTAAGAGATGTAATATGTTGTTAGAATAAAGTAAATATTCATTCTGAAGGAATGTTGAACTTTTTTCCGCAAAAAGTATTTTATGTGATTTATTCTGATATCAACTAAAACGAGACAATGGATACGATTACGCAAATTACGCTTGGCGCGGCGATTGGTGAAGCCGTGCTTGGTAAGAAGATTGGGAACAAAGCACCGCTCTGGGGCGCCGTTTTTGGGGTTGTGCCCGACCTCGATGTACTGGCTTCTCCCTTTATTAGTGAAATGCAGGCCCTGGCCATTCACCGGGGAATTACCCACTCTCTATTCTTTAGCATGCTGGCCGCCCCAATTTTCGGATGGCTGCTTTACCGGTATCGCAAGAAAAAGGATGTGAGCCAGTGGGAGTGGTCGGCGATGGTATTCGCGGCGCTCATCACGCATATCTTTGTGGATGCCTGCACCAGCTACGGCACCCAGGTGCTGCAGCCGTTCAGCAACTACACGCTCAGCTTTAACTCCATCTTTATTATTGATCCTTTTTATACCCTGCCGCTGATAACCGGTGTGCTGGCCGCTTTGTTCTATCGCCGGACATCCGCCAAGCGACGCTGGGCAAACAACCTGGGAATTGTACTGAGTTCGCTGTACTTGCTCCTTGGCTTTGGGATAAAAGCGCATGTGAATAGCGTGTTTGAGCAAAATTTTGCTCAGCAGGATATTCATCCCGAACAGTATATGACGACACCCGCGCCCTTTTCGGTGTTTTTATGGACGGGCTATGCCGAGGAAAAAGACACCGTGTATGCCGGGCTCTATTCGGTTTTTGATAGTAATTCGAAAATAACGTTTACCGCCGTCTCACAGAATGAATCGTTGTTAGCTCGATATAAAGACCAACTGCCGGTAGAACGTATTATCTGGTTTTCGCAGGGGTACTATGCAGCTACTAAAACGGATGAAGGACTCACTGCCCATGACCTGCGATTCGGTCGCTCAGATCTTTGGCTCTCCGATAATCCGGCACCGTACGTCTGGAATTACCGCCTGCAGTTTAATCGGGATTCGACCCAAGTAACCGGCTTTAACCAGCTGGAGCCCTCATTCAATGCACGGGGCGAAATGTGGGGACAATTGGTTAATCGAATATTTGGAGAGAAATAACCCACATATTCTGCTGTTATTCTTTTTCCGGATTTATTTTGTAACATGCCCCCCCCCCTTCTTGACTCTTGAAAATGCAAGAGGGATTAAAACCTTGTAGAGAGCAAGGACTCCCACCAATTCAATTATCCAATATTATGAAATCTATTTACCGTCTAAATTTTTTAGGCACAACGTTATTGATATTGCTATTAATAAGCGCTTGTTCAAAAGATAATAGCTTATCAGAAACAACTAATGCTAATTCTCAACTTGAGGAAAATGAAACTAGTATATTACCGGTTTTAAGCGATGTTGGTTCTGGTGGTAATAATTTAAGCTTCCAATTTGTAGCTACAGAATCAGGAATTGCCATTGATCCTGATGGAACCACTACATCAAGTATTGGTAATGAATACACAATAGATTCTGAAATCTCAGAGGTTTCAAACACATACCCCAAAGTTAATTTTTCTGCAATTGGCCAAAATTCCACGAAAAAGGAAGATGTAATTGAACAGCAAAATTCTATTGCTCGACAAATTCCAACGAATGTTAGCTATAGTGGCGGAAATTCGATTGAATACACAATTGATGGGCAACAGAAGTCTAGAAGTATTAATCAAGACCAAAAAAATCTGATCTCAGGAGTTGTCCAAGAGTTCAATACTGCATATAGCGCTTATCAAAATATGCCTGCACCTACTGGAAGTAACAACCCATTACTACAAAAAAGTGATCAAGAAATTAAACAAATGCTTCAGTCGGAAGGATATAATGTGACGATCCTTGGGGATATGAAATTCAGAATAACCAAGATATTAGGTACAGTTGAAGTAACTGAGACCTTTAATGCCGAAACTTTTTCAATTGAAGACAGGGATTCTGAATTCATTGGCGATAGTGATTATTCCCAAAATTTCCAGAACGGCTCATTTAAACCTGTAAGATCCATTGGGCAATAATAAAGCAAAAGTAATTTTTCACTAAATTTTACCGCTATGAAAAAAGTTATATTAAATATCGTTCTTCTTTTAGTTACAACTTGCATGGCAAATGCCCAATCAAATGGAGTTACATTCTTACCAGGGTTGGGGGAAAGTCAAACCATATGGTCTGGAATGTCCTCTGAACTCAAACAGCAATTTGAATATAATTATGACACTAAAGGCTTTAATGGGTTCGATCCTATAACTATGTCCTCTAGCTCATTGAATATTCCAAGTAATAATGTCGTAGTTGCACATAGCCAAGGAGGACTGGTAGCTAGAAAATACCTGAATGTCAATAATAACAGTCCTAGTGATATAAAAGCCTTAGTAACAGTAGGAACTCCTCATAAAGGTGCGCCGATCATCAATGCAACACTCAATGGAACAGTTAGTTCTATATTCGAATATTGGATTCGAAGTTTAGCTGTAGGCTTTCATGCTTATTACGGAACAGGGCTCCCATTTCAATCAGAAGTTATAGGCATACTTGCATCAAATGGGCTTATTGAAGGAGGTAAGTTTTTATTAGAGGATTATGTTGTAGATAACTTTAGGAATCAAGCTGGAGTTAATGACATGAAGCCAGGAAGCAATTTTCTATCACAACTAAATTCTCAGCCCGAAAATACCCTGCCACCAGCCAGGTATGCAATTTATGGATCTGAGCAATTCCAAACTCCGTGGCACCTGTTAGGCTCTTTGGTATCTGGAGAGGGAACGGTTGAAAATAAAATAGGTATCAAAGTTCACAATGCTTTATTAAGCTATTATGGATACTTAACGAATATAGCTTTTGGAACAGCTCAGGCTTATAAATATTTGAGAGACCGAGCAAAGGAAAACCATAACTTTATTGATTACCTCAAATATAAAGAAGCTTATATCCATTGGAAGCAAGTTGCTCACGCTTTGGATATTGGATATGATTCTTTGGCTTATGGGCAACAGTACCTATGGTCAAGGTATGTCACAGGGTCACTAACTGATTCTGGATGGGAAGCTGAAGACGGTATCCTGGGAAGAGAAACGCAAGCCCCGGCTTTCATAGATAAGCCTGACAATATTGAGCGGCGTTTATCTGCACTGAATGTTAACCATCTTGAAGAAACTGCACACCCAAACGTCAAGGAGAGGTTAGTCGAAGTATTGGGTAACCCAGATGTTGATATTTCTGAGGTGGGAGAAGCTGATGACCCATTGAGTGTTACTATTAGTGGGCCTGGTTATGCCAATGATGGTCAAACCATAACTTTTTATGCTAATGTTGAAGAAGCTAATGGCACTATTGATTATCAATGGTACCATCGACAGGAACCTTATGCATCCTGGGTCCAGGGAGGTACAAGTTCATCTTTTAGCCATACGTTTTCCAGTGCTCCCGGTGGTGAAACTGCAGAATCGGCTGTCAAAGTGGTGGTAACTAGTGATGGAGAAACAGCATCCGAGATACATTCTGTTGATGTTTCTGGTTGTCAGGGTTCTGGTTCATTATCTCAATCAGATGTATCCACTAATGTCATTATCCCGTGTTAATAAAAAGGGGAACCATGTCAGTTTTGATGACTGGCATGGTTCCCTTTTATCTTTTTAGATTTAATATCTCTGTTAATATCAGGTTATCCATCAAACATGAGTTATTGCAAATTAATTACATGCTTTATTATTGTTAGCAGCCTTGTCTCTTCTTGTGAGTTATTTGGCGGTGGTAGCGATAAAGAAATACCCGGCGGCAAAGTAGTATGGAAGGTCAAAAACCAAACGGAAAACCTAACCGTCAGTACTAAGCCCGCGATCGATGAAACCCGCACCTATTTTATCCAGGATGCTCAACTCAAGGCTTATACACTTGCGGGAGGCAACCACCAATGGAGTACGCAGATTTGTCAAGAAGGGCGAACGTGCGATTACAGCCGAACGATCGTTCAAACCGAAGACCGGCTTTATATTGATCAGGGGTTTACTATCCAGGCCCACAGCAAATCGACCGGCCGTATAATTTGGGAAACGGAGATTACCAATGATTCAGAAGAGGTATCCGGTATTGGCAGTCCGATAATGAGCCAGGATGCCACGCATTTATATGCCGGGCGAAAGGGGTATGTGCTGCAAGTGCGTAAAAGTGATGGACAGGTAACCAATCGGTATCCCCTGGACCAGTTGGTCCCGGAGGGGGTCACCCAGGGGGCCACCGAGCCGGTGATTGCCCCGAACGAAGATATTCTGTATGTGCCCACCTCCTATTACGACCGCACCACTCCCGGGGAAGAAGAGTTCGGCGCCAACATGTTTGCCTTTGATGCCACTACAGGAGAAATAAAATGGCAAAATCGCATTGAGTACAAGATTGATAATTATTTTACTGAAGAACCTGATGATTCCGTTTTAGTAAGCCCTCCCATTTACGATATTGAAGTTACGGACTCCACGATTGTAGCCCTACAGGGAAAAGCAGTTGTAGCTATTGAACGTAGAACCGGAAAGATCCGTTGGATCAATAATTTCCCCGAGAGTGGGTTTGATGTAGGTCTCGCTGTCCAAAATGGTGGTATTTATGCAGCATCTGTCGGCCACTATGCTCATAAGTTAGATCTAGAAACAAGTGAAAAACTTTGGAGAAGGAATATCACCTATTCCAACACCAGTATTCCAACTGTGCAAAATGGACATATGTACTTTACCAATTCAGGGGGCGGTAGTATTTGGGTATTGAACACTACAGATGGTAATACTGTATATCATCAACGACCGCCAAATTATAAAAATGACAGTTTTGATGTGTATATTTCGTCACTTGGCGTCGGCGAAGGCTATATGGTCAACGTCGGCAGCAAGGCCGTGTATTGCCTAACGGTGCCTTAAAGAAGCATTTCTATTTCTGCTTTTATCACAGGAGCCATCAGAAATATAGTCTTATTTCTTATTCGTCGGCATCGGATGCGGTGTTTCCTGAATCTCCCGGCAGATCAACCCCCGACATATTTTTGAATACTTCCAGCAACTCCATCGGCAGTGGTAACAGTGCAAAGGTGCTGTTCTCTTCGGCTACTTCGCTCATCGTTTGCAGGTATCTGAGCTGCAGCGACATGGGAGCCTTCTCCATCATGTGGGCGGCTTCAACTAATCGTTCGGCGGCCTGGAATTCCCCTTCTGCGTTAATGACTTTTGCTCGTCGGTCGCGCTCGGTTTCGGCCTGACGTGCCATCGCACGCTTCATATTTTCGGGAAGCACCACATCGCGTACTTCTACCGATACTACTTTGATGCCCCACGGATCGGTCTGCCGGTCAATAATTTTCTGAATATTTTTATTGATTTTTTCGCGCTCGGCCAGCAGTTCATCGAGTTCCACCTGTCCCACAATGCTGCGCAGTGTCGTCTGAGCCAGCATCGACGTCGCGTGAATATACTGCTCAACTTGGATTACGGCTTCCTCGGCATCCATCACCCTGAAAAATGTAATCGCATCAACGTGGACGGTAACATTGTCTTTGGTGATGACCTCCTGCCGATCTACATTGATAGTCAACACACGCAAGTCAACGCGTTCAATGCGATCAATAAAAGGGATTAGAAATATGAGTCCCGGCCCCTTGGTTGTGAGATATTTCCCAAGCCGAAAGACCACGGCGCGTTCGTATTCGCGCAGAATTTTAAACATCTGCGGCAGCAGAATAGCGGCCAGAATAGCAATCGTAATGACCCAAGTCAGCGTATCGAAAAGTGAGCTGTCAGTTTCCATAAGAGCCTCGTTTTGTTGATCAAGAGTTAGTGATAATCAGGTAGATTCTGAAATTGGTTTTACTTTGATGGTGAGTCCGTCAATGGCTACAATTTCGCACTCTTCGCCCTCGGCAATAGATTCCTCGCTGACGGCATTCCAGTACTCACCGCTGACGAACACACGTCCATGTTGATTGTCAATGGATTCAATGACTTCTGCCCGCCTGCCAATCATCGATTCTTTACCCGTTTGGTTACTCGTAAATTGAACTCGGATGCCCTCGGTGACAATCCAGATGAAAAAGAGTGTGGTTAAAATAGTGGCCGGGATAAGCCATGCCCATGATAGTTCCATCGACTCCGGCAGATCCTGGAATAGCATCAGCGCACCCAAGAAGAATGATACCGAACCCCCGGCAATGAGCAACCCGAAAGTGGGCGTAAAGGCTTCAGCGATAAAGAGCACAATGGCCAGCCCAATAAGAGCAAAACCCGCAATATTAATGGGCATAGCGGCCGAGGCATAGAGCACCAGGATCAGGGCGATAACACCTGCAACGCCCGGCACAATGGCACCGGGATTGGTAACCTCACCGATAATGCCGTAAATGGCAATCATTGTTAAAATTAGCATTACTTCTGGACGCATGATAAAGCCCAAGAGTTGTTCCGCCAGATTTTGAGGCAGTTCTTCAATCGTTGCATTTCGGGTATTCAGGGTATCGCCATTTATAACCCGACCATCAATGGCATTTGCGAGCTCATCCCGGTTTTGAGCAATCAGGTCTATTACGTTGAGTTCGAGCGCTTCTTTTGCCGTGATGGCTTCTCCGTCTCGCACGGCCGAGCGCGCCCACTCCGCATTGCGGTCTCGGCGGTTGGCGATACTTTCAATAAAGCTTTCGGAATAATTAAAGATCTTTTTCTGCATGACCGAGTCGGACTGTCCCCCGCCCATTTGTACGGGCGATGCAGCCCCGATTGTGGTGGTAGGTGCCATCGTCGCCACGTGCGCCGCCATGGTGATAAAAGTGCCCGCGCTTGCTGCACGTCCACCCTCGGGCGCTACATAAACGACAATGGGCATATCGTCGGAATCAAGAAATTGCTGTACAATGTTCTTTGTGGATTCCAGCAGTCCGCCGGGCGTATCCAGCTGGATGATAAGACATTCTGATCTTCTTTCTTTGGCTACTTTGATGCCCCGCTTAACATAATTCGTTGTGGTGGGCGAAATAGATCCGTCAATGGCAATCATCGTTATGCTGTTGCTCGGCGAATCACTTTGTGCCGATGAGTCTGGTTGGGCATACCCGGTGCTTGAAAGTAAAAAACACGCTATGGCGATAAGAATTCTCATACCGTAACATTATGAAAAGCTGCTTTGGAAGCAATAGTATAATGAATATATCCCAACACAAGGAGTTAACCAATCGTTTAATTTTTAATTTGATGATTTTAGGTACACCCTGTACATTACGATAGTTATATTAACTAACTAATTAGTTCCTTAGTTATGGCAGAAAAGTCATCGGATACTCGTTCAGAGATAATTGAGGCAGCACGCGAGCAGTTTTTGCTACATGGTTACGAGGGGGCGCGGCTGCAGAAAATTGCCGATCATATCGGGGTCACAAAGGCGATGATCCATTATTATTTTAATACCAAGAAAGAACTTTTTGAGCGTGTGTATGAACAGTCGGCAGAACAAATATTTGGGGAGCTGGCCGATGTTATTGATCAAGATATCCCGCTATTCAAAAAAATTGAGCAACTTATTGAAACTTGCTTGCAGGTAGCCGACCACCATCCGCGGGTGCTTTCGTTTGTGATTACGGAAAGCAGCCGAAAGTCTGATTGGCTCAATCCCATCCTGAAAAAAAATGGAGGATTAGATCTGAAAGAGTTTGAAGCGGAGTTGCAAGATGCGGCAGATAATTATCAGATTGCTTCGGTTGATGCCCGCACGCTGCTGGTTCAAATTTTTTCGCTCTGTTATTATCCGGTTATTTCTTATTCTATCAACAAATCATTGTTGGAGGAAGACGATCCCGAAGAAAGTGAACTGCAAATGACTACGCGAAAAGGCGTAGTGCTCGATACAATTCTCAACTGGTTGACGGCCTAACATTCTTTGTGTTAGAGAGCCCTATATATTATTAATACACTCTAACCGAGATTTGTATCATTCTTTGTCTATCTTCGTATTAGGATGATTGTCAGGAGAATCGTCTCCGACTACATACCCCAAGATTAAAACAGATTGAGATGGGTACCAAAACTAGTCGTCAGCTTGCGGCTGTGATGTTTACCGACATCGTCGGTTATACCGCGATGATGCAAGATGATGAAGAAAATGCCAGCATACAGAGAGCACGGCACCGCCAGTCGCTTGAAAAGAGAGCCAGCGAGTTCGATGGCAAAATAATGCAATATTATGGCGATGGTGCCCTTACCGTTTTCAGCAGTGCCTACAATGCTGTTATGTGCGCGATTGCTATTCAGGATGATCTGTGCTCTCCACAGTTACCACTCCGTATTGGCATCCATATGGGAGATATTGTCTATGAAGGGAATGAAGTATATGGCGATGCCGTGAATATTGCCGCACGATTGGAACCCCTCAGTATTGCCGGTGGTATTGTAATTTCTGAAAAGGTAGCCGAAGAGATCAAAAACCACCCTGATATTGAAACAAAGGCGCTGGGGGCGGTCGAATTAAAAAATGTGAAAAGCCCGGTGCCTATCTATGCAGTGAGTAATGAGGGCATAGCTATACCTGCGGTCCAGGAAATTGCAGATAAATCTGGTCGGCCGTCGAATAAGATTGCGGTGCTTCCTTTCGTAAATATGAGTGATGAAATTGGTTTTGATTATTTCAGCGACGGGTTGACGGAAGAGATTATTAACGGGCTTACAAAAATTGATAATCTGGAAGTAATCTCTCGTACCTCGGCATTTGCTTTCAAGGGGCAGAATCATGATATCAGAAAAATTGGAGAGCAGCTATCGGTCTCGCATGTACTGGAAGGCAGCGTGCGCAAACACAAGGATAAGATTCGTGTTACGGCTCAGCTAATCGAGACCACTGAAGGATTTCATCTGTGGTCGGAAACATACGACGGCCATTTGAAGGATATTTTTGAGATACAGGATATCATATCAGAAGGTATTTTAGGCAAGTTTGACGATGGGTTGATCAAGGAGCAGAATAACAGGCATGCTTCTGCTCCAGATGCAGTAAAAACCAAGGCCTACGAATGTTATTTGGAGGGGAAATTCCACCTCGACAAGATGACTACCTCTGCGGTAAACAAGGCAGTTGGTCTGTTTAAAAACGCTGTTGAAGAGGATCCCCAATTTCAAAAGGCGTACCTGGATCTTGCTATCAGCTATTGTTATCTGGGAGTTTGGGGGCAGCGAACGCCCCAACTGGCATTTGAAAAAGCCGAAAAATATTTGTCACAAGCACGCGAAAATGGTGCCCCGAACGCCGAGTGTAATGCTTTAGAAAGTATTATAGGGTTATTTTTGTATAATGATTTTGAATCAGCCCGCAATAGTTTTGCCAATAACCTAACGTCAGGTCGTCCCTCGGCAAGAGTATGGTATTTGTATGCCATGTATTTGAACCTCATCGGGCAGCACCAGGCAGCTATAGAATGTATAGAACAGGCCCTGCTTAGTCATCCTCTGAATCTGACGTATCATACCGGACTGGGACAATCATTTTATTTTGCAGGTCGATATCAGGAGGCGCTTGAACAGTTTGATTATGTCCTCGAGCTGGAGCCTTCATACTTGCCGGCTATCGACGCCAAGGGCTGGGTACATGTGGTGCTGGAACAGTTCAACGAGGCGCGTCGCACATTCGAAGTTTATCAAAACCTGGTATCCCAAGAGCAACAAAACGTACCTCAGCTGGTGTACATTGCTGCGCGTATGGGCATGGGCGACATCGCCAAGCACTTTTTGGATCTGCTTCAGCTCGGAGGATCGAACGATCATTATACAAGTACCTCACTAGATGTAGCCCTGATATATCTGGGCATGAAAAAATATGACGAGGCCTTTTTTCACCTGCAGCGTGCTGCAGAAGACAAGATCGGTAACATACTGTTTATTGATGTAGATCCGGTTTGGGATAGCATCAAATCGGATGCCCGGTATGCAAAGCTGAAAAAGCGATTAGGATTCACCAACTCCGTCCAGCAGATCTCGCAGGATCTCACCGATCGCAAAAACAGCAGGTCAATGTTTCCCAAAAATTAACGCAAGCTTTGCGCCCGATTGCCCCCTATGTTTTAAATTACCAAAATAGTGTATGCTATATATAATTATTCTGAGAATAAGACGACTAATTTGATCCCCCTTTTCTTCTATGGGGGCAGGCTATTCCTGCTTGCGTTGCTGCTGGCATCCTGTGCTAATAATCGCACATTTTATGCTGAGAAAATGCCGCTGCCAGAGCCTCCCTCTGATCGCCTGTTGTATTCGATCTTTTTGATTGGTGATACTGGAGATGCAACCGCGGATTTGCCCATACCTCCTCTGCGGGTACTCAAGCAACAATTGGCTGCCGCCGGAGAGCGCAGTGCCGTCGTATTTTTGGGGGACAATCTGTATCCGGATGGGCTGCCGCATGAGGATGCTAAGAGTCGAACATCCCGGGAAAAAGCACTGGCTGTACAGCTCGATATGCTCCGCGATTATCCCGGCCAGATTGTTTTTATCCCCGGCAACCACGACTGGGACAGTTCCGGCAAACAGGGGCTGCAGGCTGTAAATCGCATGGAGGAATTTGTAGAAGGATATCTGGATCGCGGCAATATCTTTTTACCCGATGACGGTTTCCCCGGTCCCGTTGATCTAAAGTTGATGGATAAAGATGACGACCCGCAGCTGACGCGTGATATCCATCTCGTGATTTTGGATACTCAATGGTGGTTGCATCCCCATGAAAAATCGTTTGGCGATACCGGAGAATACGAGCTTGAAGATGGCGGTGACTTCATTAACGAGCTCACCGATATCATGCGAAAACATCAAAACGATCATGTGGTGGTGGCCGCTCACCATCCGCTTTTTGCCAATGGAACGCACGGCGGTAATTTTCCGCTGATGAGGCACGTCTTGCCACCGGTCGGTGGTACGGCCTATGTGTTGTATCGAAAGTTTTTAGGCTATCCGCAGGATATTGCTCACTTCCGGTATCAATCCCTGAAAAAACACCTGTTGCAAAGTTTCGACAAAGCCGAAAGCCTGGTGTATGCCTCGGGTCATCAGCACGTGTTACAGCACAATATTATTGCGGAAGGACGATACAGCAGGCACCATGTGGTGAGCGGTTCGGGTTCAACGACGGATTATATAGCAAGGGGCGAAGGAGCCGAATTTGCATCAAATGATCGGGGCTTTTCTGTTATAAATTACTACGCCGACCGATCGAGCTGGCTGGAATTTTGGAATGAAGACAATGAGCTGCTCTACAGATATCAACTGTTGCCGCCGGACGAAAATCCCTTTGTAGAAGTACAAAAAGATTCCCTGGTAACCCAACTAGACGATTCTGTAACGGTTGCTCCAAATCCCAAGTATGATCAGGTAGGCTGGGTTCATCGTGGAGTGTTGGGTGCTCATAATCGTGATCTTTGGTCGGTGCCGGTTGAGGTTCCAGTGTTTGATGTTTCATCGGTAAACGGTGGGTTGGATGTTATCAAAATGGGTGGTACCGGGCAATCTACTACCCTGCGGCTGCAGGACAATGCCTGTCGTTCGTACGTGTTGCGCTCCATCGACAAAGAAGCCGCACGGGTCTGGGATCCTGTGCTCCGAAATACGCTGGCGAACGATTTGGCACAAGATCAGTTTTCTATGATCAATCCCTATGGTGCGCTAATGGTTCCTCCGCTGGCTGAGGCGGCGAGCATTTATCACACCAATCCAACGCTGTATGCTATTCCCGATGACCCGAGGCTGGGCCGGTTTGCCGATACCGTGGGCGGGAAATTGGCTTTGTTTGAAGAACGTCCCGATGAGGACATGTCACACGCCCCGCATCTCAGTGGATCTGAAAACGTGATCAGCACACGCGACCTCTTTCGAGAATTAGACGCCGATATTGATCACCGGGTGGACCAGCGCATGATGCTGCGAAACAGGTTACTGGATATGCTGGTTGCCGACTGGGATCGCCACGAAGATCAGTGGCGCTGGGCGGCCTTTGAACCGGAAGATGGTAAAGGAAAAATCTATCAGCCCATCCCCCGCGACCGCGACATGGCTTTTGGCGTGATGAACGGGTTATTGCCGACTGTGGGTAAGACTACCTTCTTTTTAAACTATCAGGATTTTCGAGAGCACTATGGCAACCTAAAGGGATTAACCAAAAACAGTTTGCCGCTGACTCGTCGATTTACCAATCAGCTTACTAAACGAGATTGGTTAGCCATCGCGGACAGCATGCAGCAGGTCATCACCGATGACATAATCGAAGAAGCGGTTGCCCGCATGCCTGCCCCGATCATCGAAAAAGAGGGCCAATCCATCAAAAAAATACTTAAGCAACGTAGGGATAAACTGTCTGTTGTGGCCGAAAAATACTATGACCTGCTTGCGCGAGTGACCGACGTAGTAGGCAGTCATAAACGAGAGAAGTTTACAATATCGGCCTATCCCGCAGACAGCGTTCGCGTGCAGGTGATGAAGCTAAAAAAAGAGGGAACTTTGGGCTCCACCTATTTTGATCGCGTTTTCTATCGCCATGAAACCAAAGAACTCAGACTGTATGGGTTGGGCGGCGATGATATTTTTGAGATTGATGAACTTGCTTCCAATGTGATTAGCATTCGTATTGTCGGCGGGACCGGCAGCGATGAATTTACGGGAGCAGAACGCTCGGATGGACGAATCTATATTTATGATACTGCTGCGGGCAGCACATTACGAAATATCAACAACTTTAGGATACACACGTCTGGAAATCCTGAGATAAATCAGTATAAATACGGGTTTCGATACAATCGGATTGATCCGCTGATTTATTTTGGATCCAACCGCGACGACGGGGTCTTTCTGGGTGGGGGAGTGCGGTTAGAACGTCACGGTTTTCGTAAAGATCCTGCGGCTGCGATTCACCGAATCCGAGGCAATTTTGCCCTGGAAACCGAGGCCTTTAATATCCGGTATGATGGGCATTTTGCCGGGATAGCCGGTGAGTGGGACGGGCTGCTGAAGATGGATATGTTGCTGCCGAATAACATCCGAAACTTCTATGGCTTGGGAAATGAAACCGCTGACAGCACCCGGAATGATGATTTTTACCAGGCTCGGTTGTGGCAATATAAGATTCAACCGATGCTCCAGAGAGCGCTGGTGACGGGCGTAACATTATCGGTCGGACCGTTTTTCCAGGTCACGAAAGTTCGTGAGGATGAAGGGCGGTTCGTCGGACAGCCGCAGGCAGGGATATCCCCAAGCAGCTTCGATGATCAGTGGTTTGTAGGATTACAGGCGAATTTGGGGCTGGCAAGTGTGGATAGTGAAATTAATCCCCGCCAGGGATTTCGATGGAATAATAATATGAATGTAAATCTGGGGATCAGAAATATCAGTAAAACGTATAGCTCAGCGGCTTCTGCTGTTTCGATGTATTGGTCACCCGTTTGGAATCCCCAGTTAACAGTAGCTACTCGATTTGGGATTGCACACAACTGGGGTGCATTTCCATTCTACAAATCAAACACCTTGGGTGGAAAAAATACGCTGCGTGGATTGTTGAGCAATCGCTATGCCGGTCGTACGCGATTTGTAAATAATATAGAAACCCGCGCTAAGCTACTGGATTTTCAAAACTATTTACTGGGCGGCGAAGCAGGGGTGCTGGCCTTTTTTGATCACGGTAGAGTGTGGACTGATGATGAAGAATCAAGCCGTTGGCACTACGGCGCGGGCGGCGGCCTGTGGGTGAGCCTGTTTAACATGACGGTAATTCGTGGCAGTATTGGTTTTTCGGAGGGCAGTTATAATATGCTGATTGGAGCGGGATTTTTCTTCTGAGGTGGTAATACAAAACCTTGAAATTGGTTCAACAACCGGGAATTCGTACTATTGTTATTGAGAAACAAATAAAGGATGGTAATTATGGAAAATGATGAGCAAAAAAAGGCTGCTGAGAAACAGCAAGAGAGTCAGCCGAATCAAAAAAATAAGGAATCAAACGATGATGAGATTAAGTACGGCTCCCTCAAGCGAGGGGTATCAGATATGTTCCGGACTTCTTATCGTAATCATGTAGAGCTTAGCGCTATTGCGGATACCAAGTCGAATATCATGATCACCGTCAATGGAATTATCATCTCCATAATTATTGCTGAAATAGCGGATGAAATTACCGCTACCCCATGGTTGCTTATGCCCATGGGAGCAATTCTGTTGACGTGCTTGATTTCGTTGGTGTATTCAATACGGGCAGCACGTCCGCGCGTAAGCAGTGAAAATTATACGCTTGAAGATGTGCGCAAAAATCGGGCTAACATACTGTTTTTCGGCAATTTTTATACCATGGAGCGCAACGAATTTGTAGAAGGGATTGAGGAGCTGATGTCTGATAGTGAGCGACTCTATGACAGCATGGCCCGCGACTTACACAGCCTGGGACAAGTGTTGGCACGGAAGTATGAGTTGCTGAAAGTAGCTTACGATGTATTTATGTACGGGGCTATTGTTTCGGTGGTCTGCTTCTTGGTCGTCTATATTGCTATGGCCTAAGTGAGACTCACTCTTCGAAGTGTTCTAAAAATTCGAAGGGTGTAAATACTGGGAGGGATGACTTCTTAAAGTCAGATGTGTTACGAGTAACGATGGCATCACAATTTGTATGCACAGCACTCTGATATTGGATAGCATCTTCAAAATCTTTCCATTCTGCATTGAGGGTCCAATCAATCATTTCACCGGATAAGTCTGTTATATCTACAAGTGTGCGCAGGGAGCTTAACTCTGATGTAATTGCAGATGCCGAGTGAAATTTCTGGAGGATATAAAACATATTTGAGAACGACTCGGGACTTACAACAGCAGACACCGAACTGTTTTCGATGGTCCAAAACAATTTATTTGCCCGTCCCGCATATGGTTTTCTCCCTGTAATGAAATCCAGACAAACATCACTGTCAATCAGTATCTTTTGCATCATAGTCGTATTTTTCTTCCAGTGCTTCAGCTAATAACTTCTTATAATTTTTGTTTTTGGCTTCCCCCGAAATGGGTAAGCTGCCACTTAATTTTGCGGTAGTTGAGCCTGCGGGCGGAGTCCATTCCTCTTTTTCTGATATTTGATCAAGGAATTCTTCTACCATTTGAGATACGCTTTTCCCAACCTTTTTGGCATGACGCTTGGCCCGCTCTTTCGTTTCTTTTTCTATAGTAAGAGTAAGCTTGGATTTCATAGCAACCGATTCTTTTGGTTAGATAACACGTATCAACGTAATAAAAGCACGTATATTTTGCGATTTGATACGTGATCAAGAGGTGCCCAGCTCTTCAATCTTCTCCCGCAATACGTCCAGCATCAAGTTGATATCATCGAGATGTGTGCGGAAATTCAATACAGCCAGCCGCAGATAGGTTGTTCCATCAATTTCGGTTGAGGAAAGAAACACACGACCATCCTGATGGATCGCATCCACCAGTTTTTTATTGAATTTGTTGGCATCTCCGGAATCAGGGACGTACCGAAAAAACAGCACCGAAAGTTCCGGCTCGGGCCCTATCTCGATATTTTCAATCTCCTGCACTTGCTGGTAGAAATAACGAGTCAGCAGCAGTTTTTCATCCAGCGCGGCCCGAAATGGTGAAACGCCAAACAGCTGCAGGGGCAACCACATCCGCAGGCCGCGAAAGTGCTTCGAGAGCTCGGGAGAAAGATCCGCAGGCGATGCCTCTTCGGTAGCTTGATAGGTATCCTGCATATAATTAGCTGTCATATGCTGGGAGTCGTAGAGCTTTTGCCCGTTGCGTACCAGCAGCGCACCCGATCCATAGGGTAAAAACAATCCCTTATGGGGATCGATGGTAGCAGAATCCGATCGGTTGATGCCTTTCATTACCTGTTGCCCGTGTTCCGTAAGCAAGAAAAATCCGCCGTAAGCAGCATCAACGTGAAACCAGAGGTCGTGGTCATCGGCAACATCAGCAATATCGTTGAGCGGATCTACGGCGCCAAGGTCGGTGGTGCCGGCTGAGGCAAAAATAGTGAGCGGAATACGTCCCTCTTTTTTATCAACGTTAATCTGTCTGTTGAGTTCTTGGGATCGCATTCGGTAGCGGTCATCCATGGGAATGGTACGGATCGTTGCCCCGCGGAGGCCGGCAAAATTGATTGCTTTAATTACGCAGTGATGGACCTGTTTCGTGGTATAGATAACAGCTTTGTCAAAATTACGAACCGAAATTCCCGCGTCGTCGCGAGCGACCACGAGCCCAATCAAATTGGCAATAGATCCGCCTGAAGTCAGATTTCCTGATGCTTCTTTGGGATATCCGAGCAGGTTACACATCCAGCGGATACACATATTTTCGATGCGGACAGCGCCGGGCGAAGAAAAAAACACTCCGGCATAGCGGTTGGTGACGGCCGCCAGGTAATCGGCAATGGCTGAGGGATACAATCCGCCGCCCGGAATGTATCCGGCATGCCGACCCGAAGCGGGATTCAATCCCTGCGAATCGACTTCAGAATCGAGGATTTCGAGCAGTGCCTCAAAATCAGCAGGCTCATCATCAATAGGAATATCATAAACACCTTTGCCCATGTTTTCAGAATCTACATAAGCGGGCTTTTCGGCAAGTGATGATAAAAAGCTGTCTCCGTATTTTTGAGCTTTATTTAATAACGCGTGGCGGTCTTGGGAGGTAGTTTCAAGTTTTTGGGCTTGTCGTTCGAGTTCTTTGATCTGCTGTTTCATAGATGGCTTAATTTTAAAAAAGTTTCCTACACTTCGAAGTGTCGGAAACTTAGTGCTGGAAAACAAAGTGATGATTTTTACGTTTAACAGGTAGAAAAAATAACTGTAAAATTTTGACGATCGTTATGAATAAAAATAGTTTGCGAACGGTTTTTCTGATGACGCTAGCCGCCGTGCTTTTTATGCTGGTGGGGCAAGTGTTGGGTGGTTCTACGGGATTGATTATTGCCTTTATCGTGGCAATGATCATGAATTTCGTTAGCTACTGGAAATCCGATAAAATGGTCCTGCGGATGTATAAGGCGCAGGAAGTGGATCGGAACTCTCATCCCAAACTTTATGGGATGATTGAAGAGCTGGCTCGAAAAGCGGAGCTGCCCATGCCGGCGGTCTATATTATTCCGCAGGATCAGCCGAATGCTTTTGCAACGGGACGAAATCCCGAACACTCTGCGGTAGCTGTGACGCGTGGTATTTTGGAAACTCTGGATGAGCGGCAGCTTCGCGGTGTGATTGCCCATGAGCTGGCACATATTCAGAATCGGGATATTCTCACCCAAACGATCGTTACTACCGTGGTGAGTGCGCTCACCATGATGGCACAATTCGCTTATTTTATCCCGATGGGTGGCGGCGATCGTGATTCCAATCCGCTGGTGGCATTGATCGTTTTGATTACCGCACCTATTGCGGCTATGATGCTGCAGGCGGCTGTCAGTCGAACGCGGGAATATGAGGCTGATCGTGTGGGTGCTGAGATCAACGGGGAGCCCCAGCAGCTGGCGTCGGCATTGCAGCGCATCGAAAAAGCGGCCGAGCAAATTCCCATGAATGTGTCGGATACGGCCATGCGATCAACATCGCACATGTTCCCGGTGAACCCATTTAGCGGTGGACGATTCATGAGCTTGTTTTCGACCCATCCCGAAACCGATGATCGCGTGGAGCGCCTGATGCATATGGCCCGAACCGGCGAATATCAGTTTGATTAAAAATATAGATAGAAATTATAAACCCTCAGGGTTCTCAAGACTCGGAAGGTTTTTTTAGTGTCAAAAGAAGATAATGTTAGTTCGAGGTGTTTTCTTTTTGCTTGGATGGTGGAGTAAACAGGGTCACCTTGTGTTTTACAGCATCAACGGTTTGGAGGTAATGATAGATTGCTTCCAGGTCTTGGTCCGACATCCCCGCATACATCTGCCACGGCATTAGCGTATTCATGTCGCCTTTCTTGACATCCCGCAGCGAATCGGTCGGCACATCGTATTGCTTAAACTGATTGACAAACATCTCTTTGGTCCAGCGGCCTATGCCGGTTTCTTTGTCGGGGGTGATATTTGCCGACCGGATCGTGCCGAATGGCATCTTGTATTCAAATCCTCCGGCCAGGTACATGCCTTCGATATCTGCTCCCTGCTTTTGCGGGGTGTGACAATCGGTACAGCCCGCAATTGAAATCAAATACTTGCCGTACTTGATCGTATTTTCTGGATTTGGGCGCTCCATGGGATCGGCGGGCTGAGGATCAGTCCGGAGTAAAATATTTACCGGAAAGTTGGGCTTTGATGCTGGTGGCTGGTAATCAATAGGTTCCAGGGTGCGGATGTAAGCAATAATGGCTTTCACATCATCGGGATCCATCTTACTGTATCCAGGATAAGGCATGAGAGGAAATAATGCTTTCCCGTCTTTGGTTACGCCCGTGGTGATGGCACGATAAATCTCCCCGTCGGTCCAGTCTCCCAGATTATGTGGCGTAATGTTTTTGGAATAAAATGTGCCGGGCAGGCCCATATCTTCAGTAAATGCATCACCGCCTTTGCCAAAGGTTCCCGGGACAATAGGGCCCGAAAACTTATCGAAGTTTCGCGTCGAGTGACAATCCATACAAACGGAAACGTGATTGGCCAAATATTTTCCGCGTTCTATCTGTTGCTGGGTCCCCTCAACGGAGATGTCGGGCGGCGGACCCACATCAGGATAAGCCGTAAATAGATATGCGACAGCGCCACCCATTCCCACTACGATTATTGCAACAGCCCATAAAATTATTTTCTTCATCAGTACCCCCTATCCCCCAATGTGTAATGAATTCTCTTGTAATAAATCAAAACTAATGTAAACAGGGAGAGGATAAAATCACAAAATTTATCCTTCGCTGTTGTTGTACTGTTCGTTATAAGCGTTTTTGATGCGCTGATTCATATGGCGCTTGTAGTTCTTATACTCATATTTGCGCACGATAAACTCCGATCGGTAATTGCCGTCGTTACATATTACATTAAGTTTTTCGGGATGATCGGTTTCGGTGATTTCAACTTCGATGGATCCCAGTTTATATGAATCTACAACAGAGCTCATAGCTAAATTTCTTGGTTTTCGTCTAAAATACAGACATTCCAGCTCTTTTTTTAATTGTGGATTTGATTGTCAATCCAAAATGAATTTACCGCATAGATCATGAAAATACATAGATTATTTTTTCAGGATCGACTCATCGAGCATGTCAGCATCGTTAAAGACGAAGCGGTTGGTAAAAATAATTCCCAGATAAACCCAATAGCCAGCTGTATCCATGTGGTATTGATGATATCCATTAGTCTAGTTGAATGACCTTATCGGCGCAGTTAACCCAAAACGGATCGTGGGATGAAGACACACCAATTTTAATTGTATGTGCAATCAATAAGTGTGATTCCACCCTCTTTGGATGTTTTATCCAGCGCTGAAGTGGGTTCATCAAGCAACATGAGTTTCATTGTCCAAAAGAGCGCATAGCGCTATGGCTACCCGTTAACGCTGGCCCGTGGAGAGGTTACGATACTCTTTTTCCAAGACTTTGGTGGAAAGCCCAAGGTGCCGCAGGGGAGTATGAAGTTGCTGGGAATCAACTGTTTGATGGTTGTTTTATGCCTACGGAATTTGTTCAGTAAATAGGCAGTCATAAACAAAAAAAGCAGAGTTAAAATACCTAAATCATATCTATAAAATAGTTCTTATACTTGGTGTATCAGAATTGGATTTTAAACAAAATAGGTGCCATCAGTAGTGGTGATCGAATTTACCCGTCATGTCGGATTTTGATGAAAGTATACATATTGCAGACTTCCCGATCGAAAAGGTGTTAGCCAATAGTTCGATTGTGTTTTATCAATGCTTGATCGAAGAGCAATTTCCCATCATGTTTATAAGTGCAAATGCCCGGGCTGTACTTGGGTATGAAGCAGATGCATTGGAATCGGAGCCGGCGTTGTGGATCAGCCGCATTCATCCCGAAGATCGCGGGGATCTGGAATCGAGTTATGAGCAGCTGGATGATGAAGGGGAAACTGTAACGGAGTTTCGGTTTAAGCACCGAAATGGTGAATATATTTGGTTGCAGGGTGAGCAAAAAATAATTGAGGATGAAAATTCCGGAGCCAAAATTATCGCCGGATCGCTGGTAGATATTTCTGATAAAAAACAGGTGGAGCAGCAGTTAAGAAATCTCAACCAGACGCTGGAAGATCGCATTAGAGAGCGAACGCAAAAAATTACCTCGGCTAACCGCAAGCTTAAAAAGCAGATTCAATATCGTAATAAAGCCGAAAAGAAGCTGAAGCAGCAGCACCAAACGTTAAAGCTACAGCAGCTGGCAATTGATAACCTCAACGATATGGTGGTTATCACCAAGGCGCCCAAGCAGCAACCACTGGAATCAGAAATTGTATTTGTAAACAAAGCATTTAAGGAATTTACCGGCTACACCGAAAATGAACTCATAGGTCGCAAACCCACCTTTTTGCATGGACCAGAAACCTCATCTGAAGTGAAAAAAAGAATAGAGCAACGAATCAAGAGGCACGATTCGCTGCGCGAAGAATTTGTGAATTACAAGAAGAATGGTTCAACCTATTGGGTGGAGTTGGATATGGCTCCCTTTCCCACCAGTGACGGAGATTATGAGTATTGGGTGGGCATCAATAGAGATATCACCAAGCGAAAGGTCGCCGAACAGAAGCTGGAAGAAAGCGAAAAGCGTTACCGGGCCATTACGGAGCTCTCTTTTGATGCTATTTTTGAGCTTAATCTCGATGGCAGGGTCATCAATTGTAACCAGCGGGCATGTGAACTTTTTGGATATACCAAAGAAGAGCTTTTGGATATGCAGATCAATATGTTGACCGCCTGGGATAAAGACGACCTGTCTTCTGATGATGAAGTGCTGACCACTGAGGGAAAGACGTTGGAGCATACATCTAAACGAAAAGACGGGAGCCGATTCCCGTCAGAAATACATACCCGGAGGTATAAAATTGGTGGTAATGAGCGCATCATTGCCTATGTGCGTGACAATACCGCCCGTAAAGAATATGAGAACGCCATCCGCAAATCGCTGAAAGAGAAAGAGACAATGTTGGCGGAAATCCATCACCGGGTAAAAAACAATTTGGCGATTATCTCGGGATTGTTACAGATGCAGGCCTTTAATACCGAAGATGAACAGCTGCTGGGAAAAGTGCAGGAAAGCCAGTCTCGCATACAGTCAATTGCCATGGTCCACGAAAAGTTGTACGAATCAGAATCCTTTTCCGAAATCTCCATCGACCAGTATATTGATGACCTGCTGGAAATTATTTTGGATTCTATTAGCAGTACCGAAAAGTCGATATCCATAGAAAAAGAGATGGAGCCCCTTTCGATGAATATGAGGCAGGCTATTCCCTGTGGATTGTTGCTCAACGAGCTAATTACCAATAGTTTTAAGCATGGTTTTCCTGACCGACAAGAGGGCGACATTGCAATTTCACTGCATCAAAAAGACCGGCAGGTGGTACTCTCGGTCCAAGACAATGGGGTGGGTCTGCCCGATGATTTTGATATCAAGAACCAGTCTTCGCTGGGAATGACATTGATTAATACCTTGGTTAAACAACTGGGAGGAACTCTTGAAATTACGTCTGACAACGGCGCGATCTTTACGGTAACATTTGAAATCGATGAATAATACAAGCAATTTTTGATTGCCAATACACACCAAAATACTATAACTATGACTTCAACAATTATTAAATATACAGCATTGCTTATTGCGGGAATTGTGCTGGTTTGGGCACCACAAGCACAATCCCAGTCAACCGATGGGATGACCCCGCTCGATGTAGCCAATATTAAGCAGGTCGATGAGATTGCCATCGCTCCATCCGGGGAAAAAGCTATTTACACGTTGCGAGTGCAGGCCAATCCGCAAAAAGAAAATGAATCAGCAAGTTACCATTTATATCTGACAGATCTGGCCAGTGGCAATTCACTGCCGTATGATACGACCATGAGTGTAAGCGATATTGGCTTTCGCCCACAGCACAACACGATTACCTTTCTCGGGAGTCGCAATTCAGATGAATCCACGGCCCTCTTTGAGATGCCAATGGATGGCGGGGAGGCTCAAAAACTCTTGTCATTTCCAACTGATATTGCCGCATATTCTTGGGCTTCGGATGGAAACCATCTAGCCTTTATGGCGGCCGACACCATTGAACAGGAAGGATCGCCACTGCCATATCAACCGGAAATTTATGAAGAAAACCTGAAGCAGCGTCGCGGCTATGTAACTAATGTAGCTAAAGAAAATCATCCTCCACACCAGCTTCAGATCGAGGGATCCATTTACCAGATGCACTGGAATCCTGATGGCAAACGATTGGCGGTAGCTGTAGCACCTACGCCCCTCGTGGATGATTACTACATGCATCAGCAGGTGTATGTAACGGGCCACCACGGCAAAAAGGTACTGGCAAAAGTGGATCACAGGGGTAAGTTGGGTGATATCAGCTGGAGTCCCGACGGATCGAAGTTAGCAATGCTGGCCGGGGCTGATATTCACGATCCCATTGCCGGGCGGTTGTTTATCGTCTCGGCCGAAGGCGGTGAACCCCGGCAGCTGCAGCCACAGGCGAAACAAAAGTTTGAGCAGTTTCAGTGGATCAATAACAACACCCTGCATTATCTCACAAGCAAAGGCGTATGGTCAACCTACGGAAGTATTTCTATCGACGGTACGCAGATGAACACTGTCGTGGATACCAGCGGGCCAAGTATTACCTCTTTTGATCGCTCTGCCAAGGGCACTACCATTTTTACGGCCAGTACCTCCTCCCATCCCCAAGAGCTATTTGTACTGGATGGGAATTCGGCGAAGCGGGTGACCAACAGCAATTCATGGCTCGACCAGAAAAAGCTGGGTAAGCAGCA
The DNA here is from genome assembly GCA_964490705.1 of uncultured Balneolaceae bacterium. GTDB lineage: Bacteria > Bacteroidota > Rhodothermia > Balneolales > Balneolaceae > Fodinibius. Next base: position 224,167 of record CAZBCG010000001.1, read on the forward strand.
GGTGGTAAAATGGAAAGCCGATGACGGAACCGAGCTGCAGGGTATTCTGGTATATCCTGTTAATTACCAGAAAGGCCAGAAGTATCCACTAATTACCACGGTGCACGGCGGACCCGAAGCTCACTATAACAATGGCTGGATTACAAGTTATGATGATCCGGGGCAAGTAGCTGCGGCCCAAGATTATTTCGTTTTCTATCCCAATTATCGCGGCAGTACGGGACGCGGTGAGAGCTTCGCCAAAAGTAGCCAGGCCGATATGGCGGGGGCCGAATTCGATGACATTGTAGCCGGTGTAGATGAACTGATCGACGTTGGCATTGCCGACTCGGCAAAGATTGGTGTTACCGGCGGGTCGTATGGCGGATATGCGACGGGCTGGATGTCAACCCGTTATACTGATCGCTTTGCTGCCGGCGTGATGTTTGTGGGCATCAGTAATAATATTTCAAAATGGGGCACAAGCGACATCCCCGAAGAGCTGTACTTGGTGCATGCCCGGGAACGTATCTGGGAAGATTATCAGTCGTTTCTCGAGCGCAGTCCTATTTATTACGCGGGACAGGCGAAAACGCCGCTGCTGATTATGGCCGGTAAGGAAGATACGCGCGTAGATCCCGGTCAGTCGTATGAATTGTACCGCCATATCAAAACGCGGACCGATACGCCCGTTCGATTGGTGCTGTATCCCGGTGAAGGTCATGGAAACACAAAAGCCACTGCGCGCCTGGATTACAACCTGCGCATGATGCGCTGGTTTAACGAGTATTTGAAGGGTGAAGCGCCGGAGCGTCCCGATGATGAGCTGGAGCTGGAAAATACGACGATTGGAAATTAACCAACTTGCAAAATCCCCGCCGTTAAGAACCTAACAGGCGGGGACACCTGCAAAGTAGATCAGTTTTGCGGAATATCCGTTTCGAGGAACTTCTTGATGTTTTCGGATTTCCCGGTAAAGTCGATCTCCTCGAGATTGCCTGTGTTGCGAATCCTGTCAATAACTGATTGAATAATGGCTTCGCGGTCGATGAAATCCTTTGAGATAAACAACTTGCTGTCATCGGCCTGCAGGTGAAAATCTGACCAGGTGTTTCCAAAATGAATGGTATCCACATCCGAAAAGTTGATGGCGGTGGTCGAAAATAGGCCCTCTCGCTGTATGGTTGCATCGGTTATTTTGATTTTAAATCCTAAAACCATCAGGATTACTAGACTCCATGCAATAAACAGCCCGACCATGAGCGATCCGAATAGAACCTCCTGCACCTGGAAGTTGAGATATGCCGCATACAGCATGGGGATGCCGATGAATGCAAACATGATAACCAGTGAAATTTTTGATCGCCGCCGAAGGGTATGCTCTCGGGTTTTGTTGTCCATAATTGGTGGTATGTTGTGGCAAAGTAAGTATATATTTATATACCTATTCGCGACCGAAATGTAAATTAGAATTTGCCTGTTACGCCGCATTCGCTTTGCCGATATGGATTTACGATCACTAAGCAAATTTTTGAGCTATGTGCTGCGCCATCATCCCCAAGAGATTGGCCTTTCGGTTGATGAACATGGCTGGGCCTCGGTGGATGAGCTGATCCGGAAAGCAGAGGTGCACGGCAAGAACCTGAGCAGAGAGCGTCTGCATGCCATTATCGATCATGGCGAAAAACAGCGATTTATCCTCACCGAGGATGAGCAGTTTATTCGCGCTGGGTACGGCCATTCAATTGATGTGGATCTGCAGTTGCATCCGCAAGAGCCGCCGGAAATTTTGTATCACGGGACGGCGCAAAAAAATGTGGATGCGATTCTTGCAGGAGGACTTCATGCCGGCAGCCGCAATTTTGTGCACCTTTCGGCTCAACAAGCTGATGCCAGGCAAGTGGGCAGCCGTCACGGCACGCCGGTAATTTTGCAGATTCGGGCAGCAGCTATGTCGGAAGAAGGATATGACTGTTATCAATCAGAAAGCGAGTCCGATATCTGGCTGACAAAACGCGTGCCGGCGGAGTTTGTGGTAAATCATTCTAGGGAAGATGGTTATTGAGATTCCTTGCTGGCACAAGTTGCAAACTTGCGCCAGCTATGAGGTTTTGAGTCTCCGAAATTTATTGAGGCCGATATTTAGTGATGTGATTTGTATCTTTGGGTGATGAAGCAATTCCTCCAAATATTGGTGTTGATGCTCGTTGCTGGCCCCCTCAGCACAGGTACTGTAGAAGCAGCTCCGGCAGCGTACCATGCATCTGCCGAAATACAACCTGCCGAAAAACCGGATTCGGAATCTACTCACCCGCTAGATCGGCCGAGCCTATTTAGTATTTATCACCAGGTTGAACACTCCGGCAGTGTATCCAACAGTGTACCGCCACCGGTCTTGGTTGTTGATGAACAAGATCAAAGCCTGATTTACCGGAGAGCACTTCGGGAGGTAGAATTACAGACTCAAGAGTGGCTGCAAAAGTTTAAAATCCCCAATCGAAGAGCTGTTGCATTAACCCTTCTTTTCCCATTCCATTCTTTTCTATAGCGGTGTGATCCTATAATGATTGTCAGCAAACGCTGACAGGCTGAAACTCATATTTGCATAGCATTTTCTACAGCCCATTACGGTGTGGGAGTGGTATGCCATTAATCAAAATTATTTCAGGATCACACAATGGAAATTGATTTAATGACTATTATTATTAGTGCTGTCGCTTCACTGTTTTTTATAATTCCAATCGTACTTGATCAATTAAATAAGGATAAAAAGGATGAAAGTAATTAAGTAAAGAGCTGATTGCCCTGCATGTTGTGGTGACCTGCGTAAAGTTTGACAGGTGCACTGTTGACAACTGCAGGGCTTTTTTATGGATGTAAGAATGCACATTATCGCATCTTGGGCAAGTGCAAAACTCAATTCAGTATTATTTCAAGACCATCGCTGAGGATCGTACCACCAATAGCCCTGTTCCACCATATCGGGTTGATCAAATTTGTGATACCCTTCTTCCCCTTCTTCTAACAAATAATGATCTTTAAGGGCCTGTTCGAATTTTTTCCAAAGATCCGAATTTTTGTTTAAGTCAAAATCGTAAATGACCGGATAGCTCAGATAATATACCAAGTTTTCATAACATCCGACCTCACTTTTGTTTACAGAGCTTCGAATTCCGGCAGTCAGTCATTTCAAACGCTCTCGTTCTGTCAGGTCTCTTTCGGCAGCCATTGTGCTTGGGCTAAATTATCAGTCCTGCTTTATCTATTACGATGCTTTCCTTACTGGCTAAAGTTACAAAACTTGCGCTAATTTCGGGCCAGTTACGGTTATCTCGAACGAAGTGAGAGATTCTTGTTTTCGATGATGTCTTGCTCAGCAAAACAAAGATTTCTCACGGCACTCCGTTTGTTCGAAATGATAGGAAAGGATAAATGTTTGTAATGCATAGAGATGCTTCGTTACCAAGTTGCAAATAAAAAAGCCGCAGCGTTCAGCTGCGGCTTTAACCAATCGATCTGTGATCGAGGTCAGTTGACTTCGATCTTTTTGCCCGCTTTTTCTTTGAGCTTGGGCACATTCACCGTAAGTACGCCATTTTCATAGGTAGCGCTTATTTTCTCGGCGTCAATGACATTGGGCAACGGCAGTGAGCGTTCGAACTTACCGAAGCGACTTTCAATACGGTGATACTTCGTGTTCTCCTCTTCTTTCAGTTCGCGCTCGCCGCTGATCGTAATGGTGTTGTTTTCAAAGCTGATATCAATATTTTCTTTACGCATTCCCGGCAGAGCTACCGTGATCTCGAACTCTTTGTCCGTTTCATAGACATTGAGTTCGGGTACAAACGTACCTTTGCTCCGAGAAAATGCGTCTTCCATGATCTCATCGAGCATGTCGGAAAATCGCAAAGTGGATCGGTTGCGATTGTCGTTGAATAATGTCGGAAAGTTTGTGGTGTTTCGTTTCATCAGCATAGCTATTACCTCCTAAAAATGTTTCATTTAGCAGTTTGTAGTTACTCATGAGTGTGACAGTGATATCACCATCAACACGTTTACAGATCTAACAAATGGTGTGCCAACAGCCCGCCGCTTGTAATTTTGACAAACGCCGAATTCCGGACCGTTATTTTTGACAAACGAACTATGAAAAATCGACATATTCGTGGCTGACGATTCCGTAAAAGAACGTTAATTTCCTTTCGATGGGTCAATAATTTTATACCTTCGTTTTAGGATTTTTAATCAACCAATCTGGAGTTTTGTTATGATACAAAAGAAGCTTGTTCTTGGCCTTTTAATGCTCAGCTTTTTAGCCGCTAATGCTTTGGCACAATCCGATTCAACGACGGTCGTGCCCGAGGCTGAAAAATCGGTCACGCAGCATAGCGTCACAGTTGACGGGGAGCGAATTGACTACACCGCTATTGCCGGCACGATGATCCTGAAAAATGACAAAGGGGAGCCGGTGGCTTCGTTTGGCTATACCGCCTATCACAAAAACGGAGTAGAGGATAAATTGAGCCGCCCGGTTACGTTCTCCTATAACGGCGGACCGGGTTCGTCATCCATCTGGTTGCACATGGGCGTCATGGGTCCGCGCCGAGTGGTCGTAAATGATCCCAATACCACGCCGCCGGCTCCTTATGAGCTTACCGATAATCAGTATTCACTGCTCGATGCTACTGATATTGTCATGGTGGACCCAGTGGGAACTGGAGTGAGTCGTGCAGTTGGAGAAGCTGAGGGCAAAGATTTCTGGGGCGTGGATCAGGATATTCGATCCGTCAGTAATTTTATTAAGAGTTATATCGGAGAATACAGCCGCTGGAATTCACCCAAATATTTGCTTGGCGAAAGTTACGGCACAACTCGTTCAGCGGGCGTTGTTAATGAGCTGCAAGGCCAGGGCATTGCCATGAATGGCGTAGTGCTGGTTTCCACGGTTCTCGATCTGCGTACTATCGCTTTTGGGGATGCGGACAGCACGCCGTATGTCATTTATTTACCTACCTATGCGGCTGTAGCCTGGTATCATGATGCCATCGAAGATAAACCTGAAAGCATGGAATCGTTTGTGCAGCAGGCGCGACAGTTTGCACAAAATGAATATGCGACAGCCCTTGCAAAGGGCAATGAGCTCTCGGAATCGCGGCGCGATCAGATCATCACCAAACTGGCTAGGTTTACGGGACTCAGTGAAGATTATCTCGACAAAGCAGACATGCGCGTCACCCAGTCCGAGTTTACCAAAGAGCTGCTACGCGATCAGGGTAAGACGGTTGGTCGGCTGGATTCCCGTTATTCCGGCTACAGTCTGGACGACCTGAGTCAAAATGCTATTTATGATCCCCAGAGTTCGGCGATTAGTCCCGCTTATACCACGATGTTCTTGCAGTATTATCACGATGAGCTGGAGTTTAATCCGGAAACGCAATACAATATTTCGGCGTATAGCCTACCCGGCTTTGACTGGGATTGGGATCGCGGGGGCAGCTACTTCCCGACGAGTCCAACCACAGCGCCGGACTTATCTGAGGCGATGATAAAAAATCCCAACTTGGAAGTGTTGGTATTAAATGGATACTACGATTTGGCCACGCCGTTTATGGGCGCTGAATATACGATGGATCACTTGGATATTCCCTCTGAGTTGCAAAGCAACATTGTAGAGAAATATTATAAAGCAGGACACATGATGTATATCCACGAGCCGTCGCTGCAAAAAATGCATGACGATGTAGAGCAGTTTATCAACCAGACGGAACAAAATTGATAGAAGTTTTTGGTTTTTTCTGGTTAGCAAGCAGATTTCTGTATATTATGCCTGTACATACAAGCAAATATAAATTTATTGTATCAGCTTTTAAAGCACACTTAGAGATTTGCTAACCGTCTTTTGAGTCCTTTTGAAGCGGAAACATATCCGCCGCCGCTTCCATCTACAAAGTGAATGTGCTCGCGGTGATATTGAAACACCATGCAGGTAATCATTGCGGCATCGGTAATATGGATGCCGTATGCCAGTTGTTTTTGCTGGTATTCTTCTTCCAGAAAATCTTCCAGCTTTTGGCGCTGTTCGACTGTGCCGCTGATTACTACGCGCAGCATATCATCAAATTTTCGGTGATCGGAATTGCGAGCCATATCAGGTTTGTAAAGTGACCAGTCGGTGGCCGAGGTTTCGTAATTCAAAGCCATCAATACCTTTCCAATCAGGATCTGGAGTTCTGCTTTTATCAGGTAAATAATACGATCGAGCCAGCCCTTGCCGAACGTCCGGAATTTAATTTCTCCCATTAGCTTTTTGACGGACATATTCATCCTGAGTTCTGATGTATCAATAGGGTTGGTTTTGTCATCGAAGCCGAAGATATCGCGCATTTGTTGCAGCACACGTTGATAAACGTTTTCGGAAGCTTCGATCCGTGGATTGCATTTAACAAGCAGGGTTAGTACTTCTTTATTATCCTGTTTTACTTCTTGCCAGCGGCATTCGAGACCGGTAAAATCGACCTCCGCACCATGCTGCGAAGCAGTTATGCGATATTCGTCAATACCGGGTGATTTTAAAATTTCTTCGGCGTAACTAATTCCGCCGCCCGAAAAAATACTCTGTATATAGTGTTCCGAAGCTTGATACCGTGCGACTTTAATTTCGTATCCCTGTTTTTGGATATAAGAAATAGGAATAATTGCGGCTCGCAGGTCAAGGTTGTATTCGGCTTTGCCAATCTGTTTGCTGGCAGAGAGCACTTTCTGGGCATCCTCGAATAGATCAGGGGGGATGCAAAATGATGATCCGTCACCGCCGAAGACATAGGGTATTTCATTCCGGCTGGCAACATTGAGGATCCCGACAATCGGGGAAGCGCCGAGAATGTTAACCGTTTTATAGCGATCATCATTAATGGCGGCCGTAGAGTTGGTGATATCTGTTACCGCTACATACCAATCCGAAGGAAGCTGGTGGTAGTTATCGTCATTCGAAGCATTAAAGAAATTTTCAATGACCGGCAACCGGGCGTAAAAGTTTGAGCCGTTTTCGATAGAGATGCGAGTAAAATTTGATTTTTGAAATGTAATGTACAAAAAATGTCGCGCATTGCCTGTACCTCAAGCGGGGGTTGCTGGTGCTATTCAACCCTTTTGAAATGGCCAGCTATTTCTTATATATCTTAAAGGTATGTGTAAAAAGGATGCCGTATTGAAATGGATATTTGAGGAATGGTGTTTAACAGGTAGTATTACTTAATACGGCATTTATTTACAGACAATTCAATCGGCTCAAATAAAGTTAAGTGATATGAGATAATCGATTAGCGAGACTTTATAACCTTAAGAATAGAGGTTCTTATGATTAACCTGAAGCAAAGCATTACGATTTTAGTCGGTCTTTTTTTGATTGGTACGATGGTAGGTTGTGCATCAACGGGAAAAACTACGGGCGATACAAATAGTGAAGTTGAAAATAAAAGTACATCCAGTGAAGAGCATCTAACGCTTGAGGATCATTTGCGTAGGCTTGGCGGTGTACGCGTAAGCGGAAGTGGTTCAAATATCCAGGTAACAATTCGGGGCAAGATGTCGGTTTCAAACCCCGATGAACAACCGCTTTTTGTTCTTAACGGTCGTGAAATTGGCCACAGTTATAGCCGTGTTTCTGAAATGGTAAGTACACACGTGATTAAATCGGTTGAAGCAATTCCTGCTTCCCGGGCAAGTAACTATGGATTGAAAGGCGGTGCTGGTGTGATCGAGATTGTCACGGAATAGCAGTTACACCGGTGATTTATGGTTGGCGGAAAAGTCCTGCGCATGAAACAAACTGTTCTGCGTTGCCGACCATCACGAGTCGGTCGCCCGGCTCTAGGCGAAAACTGCCCGAGGGATTTCCAATTGTTTGGTCGCCCCGTTTTACGGCGAGCACAGTAAGCTGATGTTTGTTCCGTAATTGTAGCTCTTGCAAGGTATTATGGGCGGCAGAAGACCCCTCGCGAACGGTCACGGCACGGGTATGTAGTCCTTCCTCATCCAATCCTTGGAGCACCATCAGGTGAGCCTCTTGGATACTTCCGCGGACAATGCCATAATCATGGGCACGTAATGTTTGTATATGGTCCTCAATTTCTTGCTGTGGAATCATATAAGCACCAAGAACATGTGAAAACAGGCGAACGGTGGTTTCCATCTCTTCTGGCACTACAATATCAGCGCCCAGTTTTTCAAGTTGTTCAAGGTCGCTTAGATAGCGTGTTCTGACAACAATTTGCAAAGTAGGATTTATATGCCGGGCCTGCTGTACGATGCGCGGACTCGAATCAGGATCATTGGTCGCAATAACGCAGAGCTTTGCTTTTTTTACCGCGGCCAGATTCAGGATGTAGTCGCGGCTGGCATCCCCAAAAATGGCTGGGATATCCTGGTCATGCATTTCCTTCACAGATTGGGGGTTCATTTCAATAACGATAAATGGGATGCCCGAATCGCGCAATACCTGCACAAGATGCCGCCCGGCCGGACCATATCCTACAATAATAACGTGGTCTTCGAGGGGTGTCTTCTGGTCTTTTTCAGGACCTGATTTTACATCGGGCTCCAAGTGGCGCAGCGGAGTGTTGTCGAGCAAATTGCCGACCCACGAACTTTTGTGCACCATAAATGGAGTGCCAATCATCAGCAAAACAGCCACGGCAATAAATATTTGAGAGCCTGCCTCTCCCATGCCGGCCGGTGATATGCCCGCAAGACGGCCCGTTCGCTCGAGGACAAATGAAAATTCGCCTATCTGTGCTAATATCACTCCTGTAGCTGTAACTATTCGGATGGGATATTTAAGCGTCATCAGGCTGGCGGTGGTAATTAAAAACTTAATAGCTACCACGCCCAGGGCGGTCCCGATGATGATCAGCGGATGCTCAATTACAAAGCGGAGATCCAGCAGCATGCCCACCGATACAAAGAAGACGGCGTTAAAAATGGTACGTAACGGCAGTATTTCGCTGATGGCCTGCTCGCTAAAATGGCTTTCGCTAACGACCAATCCCGCTAAGAAGGCACCCAGCGCCAGGCTGACCCCAACCATGCTGGTAAGGGCGGCCGTGCCAAAGCAGATGGCTACAACGGTTAGCAAAAAGAGCTCTTGGCGGCGCGTTTTGGCAACCTGTTCTAAAATCCAGGGTACGATGCGTTCGGCCAGCAGTAGTATCACGGTGATGAGGATGCCTGCTTTGAGCAAAACCCAGCCGATGCCCGAAAGCGATTGCGACTGCCCGGCCAGTATGGGAACAAGCAAGACCATCAGAATAATAACGAGATCTTGGAAGATGAGCACGGCCAGGGAAAGCTGCCCCGAGGGGGTGTCGGTCTTATCCTCGTCACTCAGCAATCCAAGGATGATAGCCGTACTGCTGAGGGCCACCAGGCAGCCGGTATAAATCGCGGAGTTCCAGCTGATACCCCAGAATGATAGTATGAGTGTTACTACCGCCACGGTGATTGCTACTTGCAATCCTCCGCCCAGAAAAATGGCTTTTTTGATGCGTGCCAGTTTTTCCAGGCTAAATTCTATGCCGATGGTAAAAAGCAGCAGAATGATACCGATCTCGGCCAGCATATCTACTAGTGCTTGATCCTGAACCAGCCCCAACGCATTGGGACCGATGACAACGCCGGCAATTAAAAAGCCGACAATAGGCACAATTTTGAGTCGGTAACAGAGATAGGCGATGAACACGCTAACGGTGAACAGTGCAACCAGCTCAGTTAAAAAAGGAAGCGTTACGGCAATAATCATTAATTACTTATTCTGTTTGGGGCTGATGTTCTTAAAGAATTCGTCCTTCACTCAAAAAAATGTCCTGCTGTTGCGATGTGCTAATCATAACCGCTTCTATCTGCTTTCCAGTTTACAATAAGTTGGCCCGGACATCGCTTTCTTCCACGACAAATGAGGTGGATGAAAGCGGATTTATGAACCGGGGATTATCCAAATATTGTTCCACCAAATTGCCCTGCGAATCGAAATAAGAAACTTCGGTAATAGTAAACGACCGATAGGGATCGGTGTTTCGGATGCACAGCGTAGCTGTGAGGTTAAATGTTTTTTGCCGATCTTGTTGAGAGATATGAGAATATACAGGCACATACACTAGTTGGCCAACGCTGGTAGTTTGGTGTTCAAATGAGTCAGCATTTTTGGACATTGCTGCAATGGTTGTGTCGGATGAATGTTGCCCTGGTTGGGATTGGGTATCCGGTTGTTTTCCCGAGCATCCCATTAAAAGCAGACTGCTTATTAATATTATACGTAACGTAGGCATACCATCTTGCTGAAAATTTTTAATCAGATCGAAATTAAATATAATCAATGCAGCACAAAGAGCTAGCCGGTAAGGTAAATTACAAAGTAAGAAAAAAGAGCTTCAGTTTTGCTTCAAAATCGGTTGTTATGTTTTGATATATGAAACTTTTGATCATCGAAGATAACGAGGATCTGCTGCAGAACATCCGCACCTACCTAGAGCGTGAGGGCTATATTTGTGAATACGCGCAAGACTACCAGCAGGCCTTCGACAAAGTGATGTCATACACCTACGACGTGGTGTTGATTGATATTATGATTCCCGGCGGTTCGGGCCTGCAGGTGCTGCGGGAGCTGAAATCCGTAAATCCACAGACGGCTACGATTATTATATCTGCAAAAAATGCACTAGACGATAAAGTAGAAGGGCTCGAGCTTGGGGCCGACGATTACATCACCAAGCCCTTTCAGTTGCCTGAGCTGCATGCGCGCATTAAAGCCGTAAACCGGCGCAACCAGCGCGGCGGCGAAGAGATCCTGAATGTGAACGAAATTGCGATTAATACCGATACCATGGAGGTTACGGTAGATGAGGACGAAGTGGATTTGACGCCGAAAGAATATGATCTGCTGCTCTATTTTGCCTCCAATAAAAACCATGTGTTGTCCAAACAGACCATTGCTGAGCATCTCTGGGGCGACTATGTTGATCATCTGACGAATCTGGATTTTGTCTATCAGCATATCAAAAATCTGCGTAAAAAACTCGAAGAAGCAGGCGCCGAAAACTATATCGAGAGCGTCTATGGTATCGGGTACAAATTTAAAGTGGCCAAATAGCGATGAAGCTGATCTCAAAATTTGTGTTGATTTATTTGATTGTGACCGTGATTGTGCTCGGCATCGGGGGATATCTTTCTTACGACATCATCAAAGATGAACTTGATACCGAGCTCAAATGGCGCTTTTTGGATCGCGTAGAGCGGGTCACCTATTTGCTGGAGCAGGGAAAAAAATTTGCGACCCAGGTGGGTGACCGCGAAGACCGCAACTTGATGGTTGCACAGCTGCCTAATCGTGTAGAGCCCAACGTAGAAGTTCGTGATACAATGGTTTGGAATGAGCGCCTGCAGCAGATGGAGCCCAACCTTAAAATGGAAGCCTACCGAACAGTTAACGGCAATTCGTATCATATTACCACCTACGGTGCGTTGGCAGATACGGATGACATCACCGAGGCCGTCACGAAAATTTTACTCTGGATTTTAGGCATGCAGGTGATTGGGGCCATCGGTGTGGGATTTATCGTATCGAATCGGCTCTTTAAACCATTTCGTGAGACCCTCAACCGGCTGAAAGATTTTGACCTTCAGGATAAACAGCCGATTGAGGCCGAAGAAACGAATGTTACAGAGTTTGATGACCTGAATCGCTTTGTCGAATCAATGACTCGGAAGGCCGTATCGGATTACAAAAACCTGAAGGAGTTTGCCGAAAATGCATCACACGAACTCCAGACGCCGCTGTCGATTGCCAAGGGCAAGCTGGAACTGCTCACCGAAACGGATCTCTCACCCGAGCAATACCAATATGTGGATGACAGTCAGCGGGCAATTAAAAAGTTGTCACGGCTCAGTGAGTCGCTGTCGCTGCTTACCAAGATCGAAAATCACGAGTTTACCGATGCTGAGGAAGTGAATTTGACAAAACTGATCAGAGAGAGTACGCAATCGTTTGATGAGTTCATCAAGCTTAATGGCTTGTCGGTATCCACCGATCTTGAAGAGGATGTGACGGTGCATATCCACTCGATGTTGGCGGATATTTTGTGGACCAACCTGTTCCAGAATGCGATTAAGCACAATATCGAGGAAGGCAAGATTCGCATCGCCCTAACCAACAATAGGTTAACGATTGCCAATACCGGCAAGTCTATTGATGGAGACCCCAAGGAATTATTCGAACGATTCAAGAAGGGCGATCAAAGTACGCAGTCGATTGGACTGGGACTTTCGATCATCAAACAGATCGTGGATCAAAACAATTATGATATTTCGTATCAGTACAATGATGACTGGCATGAGATTACGGTCACGTTCGGCTAGCGGAATGTAAAGAGTTGTAAGCAGAAGCTTATTTCTGGCAATCTTTAGATTTCCTTCAGTTTTAATACAACGTTGGCATAAGTTCGTCTGTTAGGTTTACATCAAAACGAAACAGAATTACAACAACAAGGTATTGATGAGAAAGCTAGCAGTTACTTTTACACTATTATTTATCTGGTGCTCGATGGCGTCGGCCCAGTCGAACGAGGCCATCTTGAGTGGAACTATTATAGATCAAAATGAGGAACCCGTCCCCAATGCCTCTGTGGCGGTGTACGACTCCAGCCAAACGAATGTGGTTACCGGAGCGTCAAGCGATTCAACGGGTGCGTTTGAGATAGATGTGAACCCCGGGGCGTATGTATTGAAAGTGACGTTTTTGTCCTTCAAGCCCTATACCGAATCGTTTGAGGTAGAGTCTGGCGGCACTAAGAGTTTTGGTGATATCGTGATGACACCAACCTCCGAAGACATGGGGGAAATTACGGTCCGTGCCGAAAGTTCACAGATGGAGATGAGTTTCGACAAGCGCGTGTTTAATGTCGGCCAGGATATTACCAGCCTTGGCGGATCAGCGGTGAATGTGCTCGACAATGTGCCTTCTATTGCTACCGATATTGATGGCAATATTAGCCTAAGGGGCAACGAATCGGTGCGTGTGCTGATTAATGGTAAGCCCTCGAGTATGGTGAGCGGTGATGTAGATGCCCTGCGCAGTATTCCGGCTACTATGATTAAAGAGGTGGAAATTATTACCAATCCCTCCTCGAAATATGCTGCCGAAGGATCGGCCGGTATTATTAACATCATCCTGAAAAAGAAACAAGAGCGTGGATTGAATGGCAGCGTAAGCGGCGGCGGCGGATATCCCGAGGAGTACGAAGGCTCGGTAAACCTGAACTACCGCACCGAAAATATAAACTGGTTTATTGACGCCGGGGGCGACTACCGAAGTGAGCCCGAAGAAGGTAGTTCGTTCCAGCGATTTGCCGGACCACAAGATACGACAATGTATAGCGAGCGGACGGATGCCAGTGAGTCAGAGATTGATGGTGATCTTCGTTTCGGTGCCGATTTCTATCTCTCTGAAAATGAAGTGCTAACGGCCAGCAGCTATATCAGTATGGAGAAAGAAACCAACGAAGAAGATGTCCGCTATATAGATTATCAATACTTGCAGGGTGCGCAAAATGGCAGTAATGCCAACGTGCTAGACCGGACGAATCGCGAAAGCGTAGAAGAACAGCGTGAACGTAATTTTGATTTCAACCTGGATTACGAAAATAAAATTGACGGTGATGAGCACAAGCTGGTTGCGGATGCAAGTTTTGATATTAGTCGCGAAAATGCGCAATCAGATATTTCGGAAAATGCCTCTCCGGTACAGCGCTCCGAAGATACCGAAGAGGAAATGGATTTACGGTTTAATGCCGAATATACGCGTCCGTTGGGCGAAAATGGCAAACTGGAAGCAGGCTTGCGAAGCGATAGTGAATGGATGGACAACGGTTTTGCCGTAGATTCGTTAATAGCCGGTGATTGGCAGTCACAACCGCAGTTGACCCAGCGATTTTTATACTCCGAAAATGTGAATGCAGCCTTTCTGATTTTAGGCGGAGAGTTTGGTGATTTTTCCGGACAGGTTGGATTACGTGCTGAAAACACCAATATTCGCACCGAAATTGAAGAAACCGGAGAGGTTAATGAACAGCACTACATCAATATTTTTCCCAGTGTCTTTTTGAACTATTCGTTCAATGAGCAGCAGTCTGTTCAGATAAGTTATAGCCGCCGACTTCGTCGACCGTGGTCTCATTCCCTTATTCCATTTATCGACTATGGTGATCCACGTAGCCAGCGGACGGGGAATCCTAATCTGACACCAGAATTCAGTAATTCGTATGAGGCTGGTTATCTGCACTATTGGGATTCTGGCTCGCTGCTGACCAGTTTTTATTATCGTCACCGAGAAGATGTGATAGAAGATATTACCGAGCAGCGTGATGGCGTGCGATTCCGCTTCCCCATCAACTTTGCCACTGAAGAGGCATGGGGCGTTGAGCTTTCGGCCGATCAGGATATTGGAGATACATTTTCGCTTTCGGCCAATGCTAATATTTATCAATCCAATACCGATGGGACATACGAAAGAGAAGATGAACCTGCGATTAGCTTTTCAAGTGAGTCGCAAAATATCAGGGGGCGTATGCGTCTGCAGTGGGAGATTGTTCCAGACTTGAACTATCAGGCTTCGATGCGCTATCGTGGACCAAGTGATACGCCACAGGGTAGCCGTAACGGTATGACGATGATGGATTCGGGCATTGCCTATGACTTGATGGACGGCAAGGCAAAGCTAACGTTTAATGTGCGTGATATTTTCAACTCCCAGAACTTTGATAATACGGTGACGACAGATGGAAATTCCCAAACTGATTTTTATTCGCGAAGCCAGTTCAGCTGGTCCACCCGGTCATTTTCATTGAATTTCCAGTATTTCTTTGGAAACCGCCAGAATCAGCAGCGTGGAGGTGGCGGCGGTCCCGGCGGCGATTATTAAACGAAACTAATCTGAGCAATATGCTCATGATAACCTCCAAGAGCCGCGGACTTTTGATCGAGTTCGCGGTTCTTTTTTTTGATAAATTTGCTGAAGGTGAATTCCTGCCTTAAACTAACTCTTTGATAAGTGTTTCCAGTTGTTTTGCTCATCGAAAAGTTGGGTATGAACAGCTTCTAAAATCTGGCAGGAGTTACGAATGCCGCCACAGTAACCGGGTTCCTGGGCAATAGTCATGCCCTCGATACGAGGTAACATATGTTGAAAGGCCGACCGTTGGGGATCTATAATGTTTTTGATTTCATCATCCGAATAGCGGCTAAAGTCATCGGAATAAGATTGAAAGCCTTTGCCGTGGACAAAGTAGTCTAGGTCGATATCAAAAAAGATATGTTGGTCGTTACGGTTTAGCATAAAATCCTGGAAGCGATCGAAGTCACGAAATTCGTAAATGGTGTGCTCATTTCCATGGTGATCCTCAACTGTATCCTGCATCTCATCAGCAGAGTTTTTAAGCAGAATCACATCACCTATAATATTTAGCCAGGTGGCGCAGCGGATATGTCCGTCGTTGGTCTGATCAAATTTATCCCACACATATTTTGCTACTTCCAAAAGGTTGGAAGGGTCGAGCTCTAGCAACTGCTCTTTTTGGGTATCGCCGGGCGGTGCCAGATCGCGGTGCCAGTCGATAGTGACAAGCGTGGGGACAGGTTGATTGGTATTTGCTGTATCCCGAAGTTGATTACGCCATTTCATCCAAAAGAAAAAGGCAAAGCGGTGCTCCATAAGGATCGCTTTTTCCACGGTCTGGTCACCACCGCCGGGGTGCGGCAGCGTTTCCAGGTACGTGCCGGGCGGATTGCCAATGAGTGATGCTTTGTCATCCATATCTTTTGGAGTTAAGCTTTCAGGTTGATTTAAAAGTTTTCTACACCAGATTTCAGATACAAAATCAGCGATCATTTGTTATGATTCAATGCAATATAGTCATTAGCGGATGATGTAACACACGAATGACCGGCATTGTTAATAAGACGTAAATACTGCAAAATTGATTTGATCAAGAGCAAAAATATCAGCAGCTTATCCACCATCGATCGGATGGCAAGTTTCTATTCAAGCGAAAGTGAACGTTTTTCGCTTTGGTTGCAGTTAATTACATTAACGAATGTATATTGAAGTCGTTATCCAAATATTTTATCAACTCAAATAAGACAGAATAGTTATGCTTAAACGATTACGCTCTTCCAAGCTCAGTGAATTCGTAGATGTCGATGTTCCCGCATTAGGCCTTCGAGTATTTGCCTCACTTTTTATGCTGTACGGGCACGGCTGGGGAAAACTCATGAATGTCTTTACGGGTAATTTTCCATCCGGCTTTGATCCCATCGGCATTGGCCCGGAATTGTCAATGATACTAGCTGCCTTCGCCGAAGGCATTTGTTCCTTCTTACTAATAGCAGGATACTGGACCCGTTTTGCAGCCTTGGTTCTGGTAGGAAATATGCTTGTGGCCGTTCTCTTCTATCACGTGCCTGCAGGAGATTCTTTTGGCGGTATGGAGCTGCCCCTGTTTTACTTTGTAATATATGTCATCATTTTTCTGTTGGGACCCGGTAAATATTCTATCGACGCCAACTAGTTATTGCAGCATATAAACCATTTTGTGGGGAGCCGTTACTGGCTCCCCATTATTTTATTACACACTTTATTCAACACTACGAGCTAATTGTGAACGGTAAACTACTTTTCGTCTTGGTTTTGCTTTTCATGGTTTTGGGATGCAAACAAAATCCGCAGCCCGATCCCCAATCAAAATCAGATACCACCCAAACAGTAGCTTCGCTTCCCGATTTTTCATCTATCAATACCTCGGATGTCTTTGTTTATAACTGTGCTGATACACTTCAGTTTACGGCGCATATTGCCAGAGACAGCACCTGGGTTTTCCTGCCGGATACTGCTGCCAAGCTTCGGCATGTTCGTGCAGCATCGGGGGCAAAGTATCAAAGCCCGGACTATCTGTATTGGAGCAAGGGTAAGCAGGCGCTATTCCAAGGACCCAGAGGCTCACTGATGAACTGCACTGCCATCCCCAAAGAAAAGTCGTGGCAGGCGGCCAAACTGCGCGGCGTTGATTTTCGTGCATTGGGCCAAGAACCCGGTTGGATGTTGGAAATCACAAAGGGGAAACAGATGCAATATATTGGCAGATATGGGCAGGATACGGTGACTACCCCCGTACCCAATCCCAAGAAAGAGAGTTCCGGTTCCCGAACTATTTATGAGACCCGTACAAATTCCCATTTGCTCAAAGTGACTATCACAGACGAACCCTGCACCGACAGCATGAGCGGATTTCGTTTCCCATCAACAGTTACCGTTACGGTAGATGGAGAAACCTACCGCGGCTGTGGCAGAAAACTTGATTAATCGACATATAAATTTAGTTTCCACAGCTCTACCTTTACGCGATCGCGCGTTGAGTAGATGGTATTAAAAAGCTCAGAGACATTGGCATGTTCATCACCCATGGTCTGATTAATGATCTCATTGGTAAAACCGAACTCAATATGACTGGCACGGTTAAAAAAGTTGGCCGTGCTAAAATTGTATCCGTAGTTAGAACCGCTGGGAGAAATAAGTGAATACACCTCCCATCCCGCCATCGATTCATTGTTTATACGTTCCTGATGGATAGGCTTGGCGATCTCCTCTTCGAGCATCAGGTAGTCAGGGTTTTTCCCGGGTGCTACCTTCATGTAATCCATTGTCATGTATGTACTTGGCAGATCACTGCTGCCATCCACCGGAAGTACATTTTCAACCTTCCAGAGCTCAGATTTAACAAGGGTACCCATTGAAGTCAGCTTTTGAGTTTTGTTACCAGTATTGGCTGGAATGTAGTCTGGCAATCGTAAATCGCTATAGGTATTCAGCAACGTGTCAATATTTGTAGCTGTTGCAATACTGACAAAATGATAGCTGCTTTTTTTGCCGCCCGGTAAGCTGACATGATAAAGGGCCCACGAGGTGAGCATGCCTGAATCAACGAGCTCCTGATAACGAGGCTTGAGCTCTTGTTCGGCTTGATTAAGGAATTGATCCATTGTCCCCTCATCAACTCGCACGTAATCTATCTTTTTATAATTGTCGAGAGCACTATTCTGAGCAATCACTGTCGAAGCTAGCATACAAATAAGAAAGGTAACAGAGAGTACTTTTTTCATAACAGCTCCTCCATTTTTTAGGATGTATATAGCAAATAAGTGAATTTTTAAGACAAAAGCACTCTCTAAAGATTTATCTACCATAGCATAGAAATGTCATCTTCCACAATCAGGGTAACGGCTTTCTGCGCTGCTTCTTTGATGCTTCGGCTTTTCTCGTTATATCCCGCATATACATATCCCTGCTTAAATGGACCCGCAGCCCGCACCACAATTTCAGCTCCAATATGAGTGGCCATACTGTCAAACTCTTGCTTATCATAAAGCTCATCAAATGCATTTCCCAATGCCTGCCGGTAGCCATCCCAAAAATAACTCCAAAGTTGCCTGCCCCACGTAAATTCTTTGTTTGCATGTGCCTGCATCCAGCAGTGGGCGGCAAAATGGCCCACATCCTGCAGTGGACGCCCATAGTGCGCGAACTCCCAGTCAATAAGCCTCAAATTTCCGCCATCAACCAGAACCGAAAGAGGCCACAGGTCGCCCATAACCAAGCACTTGCCGGGTTCTAATAATGTCTGTCCCAGGGTTTTTGTTTTGGATTGGACGAGGTTGGAGTCCACATTTACTACCCCGGTTTTTTTCAGGTATTCGGCGGCCGGGTTATACTGCAGCTGTTGACGCGTTTGCTGTATATTACTATTGTGGAAGCGTTCAGCAAACTCTGATTGCGCGTATGTTTCTTTATGCAGCTGCCCGATAAATTGTCCCAGCGTTCGGCCGACTTCTACTTCTCCCTCATTATTGGTCCATTCCGTAATAGAAAGTGCCGCTCCCACATCTTCCATGATAATCAAATCATGTTCACGACTAAAATACAGCAGATGCGGGGGGCGACATCCGGAAGAAGCTATTTGAGCCAGCTGATTCTCCTTCGAAAATAGCTGCAAGGCTTCTGCCTCAAAGTGAATGCGTTGGGGACTCAGTGGCACTTCAGGATTGGCCGCAATATGGGGCGGCGCCCACTTGATGATCAGGTTGTGAGGATTGCTTTCCAGTCGCCATACATGATTAAGATTGCCGCCGTCTAACGGAATGAGCGCAGAGGTAGCCGTAACATTGGGCAGCTGGCCGGTTATGATTGTATGAATTTGTTCGTCAGCAATCATATCAGTAGCGGTAGATGTGGTTTGCGAACTCTACGGTTTCGCCGTACTGCAAAAAGTCGATCAGGATTTCCTTAGTCGCCGCACGGGCTTTCACCAGTGTTTTTCGGATCTCCTCTTCCGGCGGATTTTTAATATCGGGAATAGAATATTTGTGCCCCACGACGAGTCCCGCCACCGGAATTTCGAGCTCGTTTGCCAATACCACTTCGGGAGCAACAGTCATTGAATTTACGTGGCCGCCCAGCTGTGCCCACATGCGATTTTCGGCCGCCGTTTTGCTGCGCGGTCCGCCCGCATACACAAACACCAAATTGTCTCGAGAATAGATGGCATCAGAATGTTGCTTGTAAAGTTGATTTGACAGTGCTTGGGAGTACAGCCCTTCATTGATCACCAAGTGCCCCTGCTCTTCTTCAGGATCTTGAAACATACTGCAGGTGGATCCGTCGGGCAACCTGTTTCCCGGCATTAACTGATCGGTTAGTAATATGGGTTTGTATAGTGGGATCTCCTTATCCAGCACTCCCACCGAGCTGTTGATGACCAAGGCGCCACAATCGACAGCTTTCAGAGCAGCAGCTTGGGCACGATAATTAATCTGGTGGGGCAGCAGGCGGTGGGGTGACCCGTGTCGAACCAAGGCATAAATATTTCGTCCCTGTTTATTTTTCCCGCCGTATAACGTCTTTGAGCCCCATCGCGTATCGATATCAATAGGTTCCAACCCCAGCTCGTTGGGAATGCTATCGCTGAAGGCACTGCCTAAAATGATTGCTAATGACTGCATAAATAGTATTAACTAATTGTTTAGTTTGTTCCGCTGTTAATTGACTCCCAAAATTCAATTTCTTCTTGTACCCCATTATCCCCGGAGTTTATAAATGCTTCGATTGAGGGATAAATGGAGAGGTACCCATCCGCAAGACTGCCGATGCGATCACCCATCAGGATGGCTTCTTTTACATTATGGGTGACAAATGCGGCCGTAATTTGAAACTCACGGGCAATCTGTTTGAAAAACTGCTGCATGTTGCTGCGGATGTCGGCGTCGAGGTTTCCAAAAGGTTCATCAAGCAGTAGCACTTTGGGATTCGTGATGAGGGCACGTCCAAAGGAAACGCGCTGCTTTTGTCCACCGGAAAGCTGATGCGGCATTTTATCATCCATGTCCGATAGCTCGAGCTTTTGGATCATTTTTTTAACACGTTGAGCTATCTCCTCTCTTGGAGCATTTCGCAGACGTAGTCCAAAGGCAATATTTTCGAAGACAGTGAGATGCGGAAACAACAGCGCTTCCTGATAGAGGTACACCACGTTCCGGTTTTGCGATGAAAGTTCTTGAATGTCGGTATTCTCAATAAGTACCTTGCCCTGATCTGTTGTCTCGAGCCCGGCCAGTATTTTAAGCAGTGTTGTTTTACCGCATCCCGACCGACCGAGAATGCTCAGGGTCTCATGCTCGTGCAGTTCTATACTCAGATCAGCCAAGACCTGTTCGCTGCCAAACGATTTTGAAATATGTTGTGCGGTAAGTGGTGTTACCATCGCTTTTTTAAAAGATATTTTTTGTTGAAGTAGAGTAAAATAATGGGCGGTAATACCAACAGTGAGCTGCTGAGTGCAGCGTTATAAAAATTAGCTTCATTAATATACTGAAATACTTTCAACGTCAGTGTTTGTACTTTGCCTACGCCAATGATGGTGGTAAGTCCATATTCAAACCAAGAAATTAAAAACGTCTGAAAAAAACAGACGAGCAACAGTCCCTGTGCCATGGGTAGCAGCACGCGCTTATAAGTTTGCCATCGGTTGCCGCCCAGCGTTTGCACGAGTTGCTCAATATCGCGAATGCGACTGTTCCAGAATCCGCTGAATAAAATAACGCTGTAGGGATAGGCGATCAGCAGCTGAGCCAGAATGACGCCCCAAAAGTTGCCGGCTAGATTGAGTTCGATAAAATAGTAATAGAGCACGGCGGCATAAATCACCGGGGAAAGTACAAAGGGAAAGTAGGAAAGGCGCATCCACAGACTTCGTTGAGGATGATAGGCCAGATGCTTGCTCGTATAAAATCCGCAGAAGGTAGAGAGCGTGGCTACGCTTAACGCAATCCCGAGAGAAAGTAGGAGACTGGAGAAAAGGTCGGTGCTACCTGAAAACAGTGCTTGCCAGCGTTCAATTGTAAATCCCGTTGGCAAGGCCTGTGGAAAAATCCAAGACTCGGCCAGCGAAAGCACAAGCAGATAGGCCACCGGAAAGAGAAAGACGGCTGCAACTGCTTTAGCTAAATATGATTTTCTATTAGCTGTCGAGATCATAGCTGAGGTTTCGGGATTTAAACAGAAAGACCAAAATCGAAATAATAATAGCAATGAAAACGAGGGCGGTGATGTATGCTTCGGGAATCGTCGAAAGACTAAATTGACGCAGTTTGCGGATCACCAGTACCGACATCATTTGTGGGGTTTGTCGTCCCAGAATAAGCGGAATTTCGTAGGATCCCATCACAAAAATAGTGTAGAGCGTAAGTGTGGGAAATGCTCGTTTGAGAAGTATTGGCACGATAATCCGACGTAGCTGAGCCCACCGTCCGGCCCCGAGGGTCTGTCCCACTTGGGATAGCTCAGCTATGTTTTCCTGATCGTAAAGATTCATAAAATAGAGCGTAAAAAAGGGCATCGCCATAAAGGTGTGTGCCGCGATAATCCCAATGCCAAATGGATCGTTGATCAGCTCTGGGAAGGCGGCTGTATCAGCAATAAAGCCCAGTTGAAAAGCGATGCGGGCAAAAAATCCGGATTGTGAAGCCAGTTGGAAAACGAGGAAAGCGACGACGATAGCGGGGAAAGCCAACGGAACATATACAGAAAATCCGGGCAGTCCTTTTTGCAGTGGCCTGTAGAGATAAAGCGAAAGAAAGAGAGCAGATACGATTGTTAAACCAATCGTGACCAGCGCGATATAAAACGTATAGCCGATCGAAAGCCAGAATTCGATATCGCTCAGCGCCCGCTGCCAAAATGCAAAGGTAAACCCATCGCTGACCAAGCCGATAATCCCCAGGCTATAGAGCAGGGCATAGATAATCCCCAGCACCAGCGGCAGTACCGCTAGCAATAGAAAAAGTCCAATGCCGGTTGCTTCGGCTTTATTGCTGAATAACTTCAGTTCGGAAATCCTCATACAGTCGGATCATATATTCGGGAGCCAGCTCTTGCAGCGCTTTTGCTTGCAGTGAATCGCGTGGAGGCGCATGACTGCGTTCCGGAATATCGGAAAATTTAGATCGCCATTTGTCCGGTAATTTTTTCTTGCTAAGGACAGTGCCATCGCCCCACACATCGGGACGCGCTTTGCGATACTGGGCTTCGGGCGATATCATCAGATTGCTGACGACCATCGCTCCGGCCTTTTGGGATGCATTGACGGGAATGCCCAGGTAATGAGAGTTTTGAATGGTTCCCTTTTTCAGCAGGTATGCTTTTGCGGATTCGGGGAAAAACCCCTCGAGGATTTTGTTATCCACCTCGGCATCGTTGTTGCTCATCGTAAAATGGAGTTCCCCGTTCACAAACAGCTGATGCATCGCCGATACCGATGACGGAAAGGTCTCTCCATCTTTCCAGAAATATGGTTTAATGCGGTTGATGTAATCCCAGAGCTGTCCGGAATATTTTTGATATTTTTGCTTGTCGAATTCATCATCTAGTGTACCGGGACCAGCCATACCGATAAGCAGTGATTTCAAGAACGTCATCCCAGAAAAGTCGTTGGCAATAGTAAATGTACCGGGATGCTGGCGGACGTACCGCTCCAGCTCTTCCATTGTTTTTGGGGGATTTTGGACGCGAGCCGTATCATAAATAATCGTAAACTGAACATTGCCCCATGGCACTTCATAGCCGTTTATCGGCTGCTGGAAATCGTATTTGATAAACGGGTTTTCAAAGTCGATATATTTCGAGTTGGGCAGTGTCGAGACAAAAGGTCCATACAGGCCATCAATTTGACGAAGCTGGTAAAACGTTTCCCCGTTGATCCAGACCAGATCGAGTTCACCGTCGGTTTTGCCTGCTTCGAGCTCGCTCATCAAAATAGAGACAATGGTGTTACCTTGTCCGCCGGCGATTTCAAAATCAATATTGTGCTGCTCTTTCATCTTTGGAACGACGTAATTTTGCATGTAGCTGTTGATGTTGGGATCGCCCTGCCACATCATCATGTTGACGGTCTGACCTTGGGCCTGCCGAGTGATTTGCTCCCAACTCAGATCTGATAGATCATTATTTTGATCAGGTGAGCTGCTACATGAGGCTATCAAAACCCCGAACCAAAATAAGACAAAATGTAATTTAAATTTCATGATGTTGATTGGGTAAAACTCTTTTGAATACGATCATCTCCCTTCGAAGGGGGAAATTCACTGCGGACTTTAGTGATTAGGGGAATGATAATGTAATGACTAATCGTTTGTGAATTAAGCAGATTAAAATTCATAACTGATACTAAACTGAAACTGTCGCGGTGGTGCGGCATTGCGATAAACAAAATCCTCGCGGTCGATGAGTCCCACCTGAACCTGATTGCTGGCCGTGGCATTGCTGGTATATCCGCTGTAGTTCGTCGTGTTGAGGACGTTAAATACATCCGCCCGGATATTCAGATCGTTACTGCCAAAGATCGGAATGCTGTATTCAATACCCACATCAAAAGTGTAGGCCCACGGCAGACGCTTGTCATTGCGGTTGGCACCGGGCGCACGATCCGTTTTGCCGGTATATTGCACGGCGCGGCTGGTACCGTCGCCATTGAGATCGGAAGTACCGCCGTAATTACTGGCATCGGCGATCCGATTTACCGGCTGACCGCTTTGGATGAGCGAAGCCAGCGTGATCCCGAGATTGTCTATTGGATAATAAGTACCCAATGCGCTGATCACATGGCGACGATCGTTAATCGAAGGTCCCCATTCATCCGAAAAGTCGTTGGCATCTTCGGCCTCAAAGTTGATGTCTTCGGTATTGTTGCGCAGGCTCGACAGCGTGTAGCTGATGCGATAGCTGTAATCTTCATTGCCACGATTTTTCACCAAGTTGAAATTGGCTGCCCAATATCGCGATTCACCGCCGGTCTGCGTCATCGTTACGCG
This sequence comes from uncultured Balneolaceae bacterium, assembly GCA_964490705.1. GTDB lineage: Bacteria > Bacteroidota > Rhodothermia > Balneolales > Balneolaceae > Fodinibius. Next base: position 248,605 of record CAZBCG010000001.1, read on the forward strand.
ACGTGCCACATTGCGTAGTGTATCACTGCCGCTGAGTGCATAGGGATTGCCTTGGTTATCATAGCGAATGGGTACGCCACGCGTGGCATCGGCAGCTTCCTGTGAGCGGACATCCGAGGCATCTGCATTGGGATCATCAACCTCGTAGGGAGTGGGCGTATTTACATCCACCAGCCGGAACTGGTTGTAGCCGCGTTTGTGAATGAGATCCACATAAAAGAGCAAATCGTCGCGCACCTGATTCTGATAGCCCAGCGTAACATGATGCGCATAGGGATTATCGAGTCCATTGGGATTGAGGATCGTCTTCTGATTGCTGAACGCATAACCCGCAGAATTGACAAAATCTTCGCTCGTCGATCCCTCCAGATAATCCACATTCGTCTCAAAAGCGGTGGCATTTCCGTTGGAGGTAATACGGTCGATGTTGGTGTCATCGGGCAGGTAGCCGCGTTCGCGCAGAAGTCGGAGTTGTTCTTTAAAATCCGGAGCATTAGAGCTACCCGCAATGGCATCGCTGTAAATGGTATAGGGAATGCGATCATAAAAAATACCGTATCCTGCGCGGAGGGTGCTGCGGTCGGTCAGTCGGTAGTTGGCGTTGAAGCGCGGAGCCAGATTATTGTAATCGCCTTGGGCAGCTCCCGCCTTGGATAGGTTATCGTAATCATAGCGCAAGCCGAGTGTGATATTCAGCCGATTGGTTACCGAATACAGATCTTCGATATACAGGCTGTAGATCATCTGGTTGCCGTCGAAGGTATTGGGATGGAGCTCGATCTGGTTCGAAAGCACCTGTACGTCGGAGGGAATATCCTGATACGAAAGATTCTTGCCGTAATTCTGATTTTGCAAATTTTCGAGTTGTTGCTGGTTGAGCTGTACAGTATAAAATCCGTTGCCGTTACCGCCTCGCGTATCGTGATGGATGGAGCCGATAATCCCCGCCCCGACTTTGATAGTGTGGTCGCCTTTGTAAAACGTAAACTTTTGCTGTAGTTGGTGGATGCGCTCGACGATATCAAAATTGCCGAATGCTTCGCCGAGTACCGCAATGGTTTCGCCCTGCGGATCGCGCACGTTCACAGAGGGCACGCCCGTGGTATTGGGCTCGGTATAAATCCAGTCGAAGGTGGCGTACTGATAATTGGTCTCGGAGGTAAAATCGTTGCCGTTATACACATTGCTGAGTGCGGCTGTAAACGAATCGCGACTCTGTTGGTTAGCCGCTTCGGGAAAGGTGTTGCCGCCGCTGAGTCCGCCCCCCTGACGGTCGATGCTTACAAATCCCTTGTGCAAACGAAGTGATGTGCGCAGGTTGTCGGTCCAGTTATGATCAATTTTACCGGACAGCAGGCTATAGTTGTTTTGTCCCTGAATCGTAGAATTAACGCCCAGTTCGGGCACATTCAACAGGTTGTCTTTCACGCTGATAGTCTGCTCGGCATTGAGGTAGAAAAAGGTGTTGTCTTTCTGGATGGGTCCGCCCACACCGAAGCCGAACTGGTGACGCTGAAATCCGTCTTTGACGGCATTGCCGGACAGGTCAGTTTGATTGAAGGGCGATGAAGCATCAATCACCGGCCCGGGACGCACTTCGTAATATCCCTGTCCCGAAAATTCGTTGCTGCCGGATTTGGTGGTCACGTTAAACACACCGTTGCTCGTCTGTCCGTATTCGGCTGAAAAATTGTTGGCCAGCACGGTTACGTTTTTGGTGAATCCTACCGGCACGCGAAAGCGAATGCCGCCCAAAAATCGCTCGTTGTTATCCATACCGTCGATCAGGTAGCTGGTATAAAGTGAGTTAGCACCGTTGATCGTCACGCTGGGCGCTTCGGGAAAAAAGCCGGTGGATTTGGTTACATTGGGCAACCGGTGCAGGGAGTTGGTGATATCACGTCCTTCAATTGGAATATCTTCCAGGTCCTCTTCCTGCAGTTCCGATGACACCTCTGCATCAAGTGTGTTAATCCGAGCGATGGAGTTGCTAGCCTGCACGGTAATCTCATCCAGTTGCTGAGTGGTTTTGGGGGATAGCGCCAGCGTAATACTCTTTTGATTGTTGGATCGAAAATCGAGCTCCGAGGCAGTAAGCGAGTAATAATCATCGTTTTCAACGGCTGTTGCTTGGTATGAGCCGGAGGTCGAAAGTCCGCTGAAAAAAACTTTGCCCTGGCTATTCGTTTGCTGCGTTGATTGAAATCCAATGCTGGAGTTTTGTAAAATGATGCTAATGCCACTTACCGGCTGACCGCTTTTTTTATTGATGACAGAAGTTTCGAGACTGGATTGAGCCGAGGCTGAAATTGTAACAAGCAGGCCAATGAATGTGAGAAACAGGTTTTTCATGGGGATCGTAATTATGTGTGCTGATAAAACTGTGGGTGCTGTTCCTAAAAAGGATTAGCAGGATTTTAGAGATAAGTCGAAATTATCTCAGAGGCGGGGCGCGGAGCAGGATGCTTTTAGACGGTGAGAGAAAAGGAAGCGGGCACTTGTCGTACATCCTAAAAGAAGAGGGGGTACAAAGAACCGACCGTAGAAGCTCGACAAATCGAAATAGCAAGTGTCTTTTCCGCCCAAGGAATGCGGTGAAAGATCGGGGATCATCAATATCAGCAAACCGGCCAAGAGTGCTGATGGTTAAACCATTGCCAAACTGTTCAAAAATGGAATCAAAAAGCCTGTTTGTTTGCCAGGGCAGCTGCTGTAACCGATCAATCGAAAAAGCCTCTTTGCTAAATGCCGTAAGCCAGGTGCCGCCGTCGGTAGCGGGACCGAGCACAATATCAGCTTGCCGGGAGCGCAGTTGTGCTGCAGCTTTTTGGATATGTTCTGAAGTTAACTCAGGCGTGTCATTTCCAACGGCGATTACATATTCAAATCCCCGTTCAAACATTGCAGAAAAGGCATTGGCGAAACGGTCGCCAAAGGTAGAGCCGCGTTGGTCTTGTTCATCGCAGATGACAACCGGAAATCCCGATTGCTTGACCTGCCTAAGAGTCTGATTGATAAACTGTTGGGCTAGCTCTTGATTTGTGTGGGAGTCACCCTCATCAGTAAAAAGTTTGGCCTCTGATTCCGCTTTGGCCGAGCGGCTGAAGAATAAGATCCCGATATGTGGTGATGATTGTTCCAAACAAAAATGCTACCTGAAGTTATACATAGTTGATGATCTTCAACTGGTAAAACTTACGGAATCAAAAAGTGAAGGCTCTCAGGTAGAACAACAACGAAGGATGCTTCTGGATTTCTTAAATCCACAAATTTGTCAGGGCGACTGCTCGCTGGAGGCTTCGGTTTGACCGAGATTGCGATAAATAGTGGACATGCGTTCGTTGTAATAATCTGCGCCGGAAATCACGATATCCAGCAAACCGTCGTTGTCGTAATCGCCTGCGCTAAACGAGCTTCGCCACGTGCCTTTGATGGCGATATCCGTTAATACAAAGGAGGTATCGGGTTCATTTTTGTAAATCCTGGTAATAGCTTCTTGGTCGGCATTTGAGCCGGTAACCATGATATCGAGGCGGTCATTGTTGTCGTAATCCAGCCAGCGGGCCATGCCGTCGTTTACGCCCATCAAGCGGGCATCGGTGGAGGAAAACTGGCCATTGCCCTGATTCTCGTATACGACTGTAGCGGGCTCAATATTGGCATTCCAGCCGCTGATCAGCAGGTCGGGATCCCCGTCGCCGTCAAAGTCTCCCCAGTCGGATGACGAACCCCCAAAAGCGCCCATCAGGTCGGCTCCGACCTGTGTGAAGGTGCCGTCGCCATTATTTTCATAAATAACAGCAATGGGAAACTCTTCGCGGTCACGACCCGTGAGAACCAAATCTAGGTTCCCATCTCCATTATAATCGCCCCATTCTGCTGACCCTTTCCATACCCCCATCAAGTTTGCATCTGCGGGGGTAAACTCACCATTACCTTCATTTTCGTATAGCGTTGTGGTGGGCGTAAGGCCGTTATTGGCCCCGGTGATAATCAGATCGAGATCGCCGTCTCCATCAAAATCGCCCCAGTCTGTGGAGCCATAGGTAACGGGCTGCAGATCCACATCGAGAGGAGTAAATGTACCTCCGCCCTCGTTTTCATAAATGGTGGCTGTTGGATCTTCTGTGCTGTTCCATCCTACTGCAGCTAAGTCGAGATCCCCATCCCCGTCAAAGTCGCCCCATTCGACATCGCCTTCGCTGATCCCGATCAGGTCGGCGCCAACTTCCGAAAATGAGCCCCCGCCCTCGTTTTGATAGATAATCATATCTTTTTTGTCGGGATTTATCCGTCCTGTAACCACGAGGTCCAGGTTTCCATCCCCATTAAAATCGCCCCAGTCGGTAGCGCTGGCCATTACTTGAAGCAATGGGATATTTGTTTCTTCAAATTGAATATTGCGCTGCTGGGCCGAAGCGAAAAGTGGCAGCAACGATATCCAGAAAATAGCTATCACAAACCGTTTGACATTCATAATACTGTTATTCTGCTTGATGGTAATCATTGATCGAATTATCAGGGGTTCCAGTCTTCCCAGTCGTAAATAATATATCGCCGCGGATTAATGGGCAGATCCATTCGCAGGAGCTCGAAATGCAGGTGTGCACCGGAAGAAAAGCCGGTATTTCCTGCTTCTCCCAGCTGAGTACCCGCATCAACTTCTTCTCCCACTTCAACTCCAATCGAGCTGAGGTGTGCATAAATGGAAACGAATCCCCCGGGGTGTTCTACTTTTACTTGGTTGCCGTACCCGCTGGCCCAACCGGCGTCAATAACTTTACCTTTGGCTACCGACAGCACGGGATCTCCGGTATTGGCATTTATATCCAGTCCTTCATGTTCGCGGTCATCGCCAAAGGGAGAGGTCATAATATCTCGTGCGGGGATGGGATTGGTGAAGGTCAATTGTGCCGGCGTTGAATCGGGCGGACGTTCTACGACAGGTGGCAGCTCCGGCTCGGGTTCTGCAGTGGTTTCCTCTGTTTCAGTTGTTTCTTTACCGGTGTCGGTATCGGGCGTAGGTTGTCCACCAGGTGTTTGTTGTGTAATGGACGGAGGCTGCGGTTGTGTTCGGGGCGGTGGTGCTCCGCGGTTGTGTCCCGATTTCCAGGGCAGGCTTACCGATACGCCTATGCCCGCCGAAAATGGCGCAAATTCAGCACGTTTAATCGACGGTATTTCAGGATCTTGGGAGTCGGGTTTGATGGCTTCGTGCTGGAATGTATTGTAGAAAAACTGTGCTTTCACCGACAGGTGTTTAAAAATGTGGTACTCCATTCCGGCTTTGAAGGTACCGCTAAAGGTGCTTTTGATATCTTCGGGTGAATTCCATGCGACTTCTTGCGATTGGTTGTGTGATTTTATGCGGATATCCCACAGCAACCCGCCTTCGAGACCGGTGAATAAACTTACCTTACCCCATCGGATACCTGCCAAGAGATCGAGGTTGGCCGTCTGAAAATTGATTGGTCCGCTTGAGAAAAAGGAGCCTCCGGTACTGGGAATCAGGTAGCCTGCCGAGGAGCTTAAGAAAAAATGGTTCGATAAATACTGTTTATATTCGGCGCGTAAAAACCCCTTTTTGAACATGTTTATGCCACCCGAATAATTACTGTTCAGTTGATACGAGTAGGCATATCCTCTCATGTCGTAGCTGAGCGAAAATCGACGATCTTCGATGACGGGAGCACCACGGCGGTAAGTGGGCTCTCGCGTTTGCCCGCTGGCCTGCCAGGGGACACCCAATGAAAGCCCGAGATGTGCCGAATAGGAGGATAAATCTGCTTCGGTAAAGGCCGGGGTGGCGGTGGAGCTTTGGTTGGGAGTGATAGAGGAATACTGGTAGAAATTTCTGGATACGGCTGCGTTGATTCCAATGTACGGCAGAATATTGTACTGCAGCCCGGCCGTGAGCGATCCGTTAAAATTTGATGCCGGTTGTTCCGGACGAATCCATCCATCGGGGTTTTCGGCTTCGGGCCGAATGCGCATGTTCCAGAGCAACCCACCCTGTACGCCCGCGGTAATGTCGAACTTACCCAGCCGCGCCCCAATGGCAATACCGGTATTGGCCGAATTGAACGAAAAAGGTCCTGCAGAAATAGTAGGATTATTTTTGGGGATCAGAAAATCGCCTGAAACTTCATAGAAAAAACTGCTGGAGATGTCTTTGGTGTAATCCAGGGTAAGAAATCCCTTGCGGGCAAACGCCAGGTCATCGGCATAATTGGGGTTGGTCGTAAAAGAATAGGAGTATGATTTTACTTCGTATCCGACGGAGAGTTTATTTGATTGGGCTACGGAGGGATTTTCGATGCCAGCCAGTAGTATGGCTAATCCGCCAAATAGAATTGAAAGAAGAACTCCCCTGATATAGTTATACATAGTTGCTCCCTGGTACCCTACGTAAGTTGATCCCTTAGCGAATTACTGCTTTGTAATTGATTCTTTATTATTTTGGTAAAACTTTAATATTATGTCAAGTAATTAATTTTGACTCAAAAAAGTATTGAAGGGTGAGGTTAGAACTTAGATCAGAGAGTGATGAATAACATTAGAGTAGCCGCAATTCTCGTTTTAGGATTATTTTTATCTACAGCCATCCCTCAACAAGGACATGCACAAAAAGCCGGTGCTGGGCTGAGTTATGGCGATAAATTGAATATGATTGGTGGGCAGGTTGACGCTACCTACCGGTTTTATCGTCTTTTTCGTGTGGCCGGCAATGTCTCTGTATTTTTTCCAAAAGAAGCTGAAAATGGTACCGATGAGTGGGGATGGTGGTCGGTTAACTTGAATGGACATATCATTTTTCTGGAAAAGGGGCGTTTCCGTACGTACGCGCTGACGGGCGTAAATTATGCCACGATACAGATTAAAGATCCTGACGCTGGCAGTAACTCTGTTGATTCTCGGATTGGTATTAACGCCGGGGCTGGTGTAGAATATTCCCTGAATTTTGGCGACCTGTATGGAGAGTCGAAATACGTATTTATCGACGATCGCTACCAGCAGACAACCGTACAGGTAGGAATCAGATTTTATCTGGGCTCTTCGTATTAAGCCAACCTCGTGCTAATTTTGTGCTCGAAATGTTATCGGCAGGCTGTATTGTACCCGCACGGGATTTCCTCTTTGCCGACCCGGCTCAAATTCTGCTTCTTTAACAACACGAAGTGCTTCTTCATCGCATCCCCCGCCGATACCGCGTATGACTCTAGGATCTTCAACCTTCCCTTTTTTGTTGACAATAAATTGTACGATAACACGTCCCTCGATACCGGCTTTTTGGGCCATTTCGGGATACTGAACTTTCTGCTGTAGTCCAGCCAACCCTCCTTTGAGTTCGGGCATATCTTCAACCGAGATAAAGAAATTGTCTTCCTCTTCTTGTTCCTCGGGAGGTGGAGGCAAGTCATCTTTTGGTTCCGCTGGTTCATGCTCGGATAACTTAAATGTAATAGGGAGGCTCATTCGTACATTAACTAGTTTCCCTCGTTGTTTGCCGGGCGTAAAATTGGCTTCGGTTACCAGGCGTTTAGCTTCTTCGTCTAGGCCGTTACCTACTCCGCGAATAACGTTGAGATCTTGGGCTTTGCCGTTCTTGTTAACAACAAATTGCAAAAAGACGCGTCCCTCAATACCAGCATCATAAGCTTCGGGTGGGTACTGGATCTCATTTTTAAGCGAATCCATATCGCCATGCAGTTGTGGCATCTGTTCAACAGCCGTAAAAACCTGTTCATCATCTTGGGCTATTGCAGGTACTGAAAAAAGAAAAAGCACACATAAAGCCCCAGATAAAATGGCATATACTCTCTTTGATGAAATCATAATGGCAAGATTTTGTTATTCGATTAGTATTCTATCAGTTACAATTACTGTTAGTAATGGTATTATTTTTTAGATAGAAAATAAAAACCGGTTGGATATTAAAGGTTGATTTAGCTCTATTATTGATAATCCGCCTCAATTTTTAATTGATTTAACACATCAAGGAGAGACTAAAAATAAAATCAAGAGAATAACATCATGCTTATTCAATCTGTTAGTTTACTATTTGAGAGAGAAAACACCCATTATATTTTTTCATCACCGTTTGTAATAAACAGTTATAGCAGGTTTGTTGTGCTATTACTGTGCCTATTGTTTCTGCCTCTTTTAATGACAATAAAATTGCCTGGTACGAGAACAGTCCAAGTAGCATTACGATAAGCCCCCCGAATGAGTTTATACTTTCGGTGGGTAGCGGCGGTCCCGAAATATCATGGCAGGCAAGTCCCGATCAGGATATAAGTCAGTATGTTATTTTCGGCGGATCTACTGCGTCAAATCTGACTGAAATTACTACAGTTTCAGCAAGTGAAACGAGCTATTCACCCGCCAAGGATACCTCGGGATTTTACGCTATCAAAGCTGAAAATAGCACCGGGGTTCGCAGTGAGCTTGTGGGTCCGGTTAGTTATGTGAATAGCTCTCAAGAAGTTGACAATCAGTGGCAATTGGTAGGTAACAATATCCAAAATGAGATAGAGCTCGATAACATAAAGGCCTTTGGATTCAAGGGTGCGTACCATTCAGCTAGCACCCTGTCTTCATCATCTGGAAGCTGGATAAAGAGTAGTGAAACACAGTCGTTTGAGCTTCGTGGCAAAGGCCTTGAGTTTGATACCCTGCAGTTAGATCAAGGCTGGAATCTGGTGGGCAGCCTGGCCGACACCGGTTCTGTGGAAGATATCAATAAAATTCTCGACCCAACCCCCATCTACCGATATGATAGCGAAAGCGGTAGTTATGAGGAGGTGGATAAGTTTCATCCGGGCGAAGGGCACTGGATTTATAGCATAGAGGCCGGATCGTTGCCCATATCGATTGACAGTCCTTTGTATGGACAAGAAAAAAGATCCAAAGATACTTCACCGAAAGAGCAGAAGTTTGACAAAATTGTATTTCGCACAAATGCAGCAAGCCAATCGTTCTTTTATGTGGATACTCCACTTTCGAAAGCTAAAAAGGCGGCATACCGGTTGCCACCTAAAGTTCCTTCACCCAAGCTGGATGTACGAACTCCCAAAAGGATTCCGAATTGGGGATGGTTCTTCCGTTCGCCTAATGTTGAATGCAGAAGAGTATCCTGTGCATGTACGTGTGAAGGATAATTCTGGCAGCACGATGGGATATCGGATTAAAATTAATCAGGGCGAAGATACGATCACCTTACCGCTGACTGAAGAAAATCCGCAGACAATTGCCGCTGAGTATGATAATATATACCTCTTGAGCGGCTACCGAAGGAAGAAATTGCGGTAGAAAACGAATTATCGCCGAACTATCCGAATCCGTTTAATCCCACAACTTCAATAAAATACAGTGTCGCAAATACTTCGGAAGTGACGATGAATGTATATAATGTATTGGGGCAAAAGGTTCGAACCCTGGTCAATGAGACGAAGCAGCCGGGGAGTTACCAGGTCCGTTTTGATGCCAGCAATCTGGCCAGCGGAGTCTATTACCTGCGCCTGCAGATCGGACAATTCAGCAAACTCCAGAAAATGACATTAATCAAATAGGGAATAAACGATATATATGATATCTAAACACTGCCGATGAATAGAATTCAAGAGTTGGACTTTTTGATTCTTTTTTGATAATGTGTAAGAGCAAGAGGAAATAGACTATACAATGTTAGAGAGATTGTTACCAAGAGATTTTTCCTCATAAGTTCTTTCTTGCTTTACATTAATTTGAGATTATTCATCACATATAAATAATTGTGCTAAGGGGGTACATATGATGCAGGTAAAGAGTAATGCTGTAAAGCTCCTATCTTTGGTTTTTATCTTATCATTTAGTTTTACAATGGTAGGTCAAGCTCAGCAACAGGCAGGAGCAGCAGAAAGCACCGACAAATCTAATCAAAAGCTGTTGCAGAAGGGGGTAAATCCATTTCAAACAGCAACAGCTTTAGATCAGGATGATTCTAAGTTTCATACTACGGTATTTACATTTACGGATATTGTCGTATTTGCATATGCAAATGATACCGAAATTACTGTTGTAAACTCTGTTGGGGATACTACATTAAATATGACCCTGCAAAAAGATGAGTACCATTCGGCTTCGTTTAGTCCGGGTGTTTATCGGATTTTTGGTTCCAAATCCTTTACAACGTTAGTTGGAGATGCCACCTCAGACCGTGTTCACGGATGGTATGCCGTTGATCAAAGTGGACGAGGAACAGCCACTTTGTTTAACACCTACATGATGCAGGAATGGTCGGGCGAAGAAGAATTTATTATCTCTGCCTATGAAAATAATACTGAATTTACGGTTAGAAATTCCAATACCGGTGACCTGATATACGCCGGAGTATTGAATGAGGATGAGCAGTTTGCATTGCCGCAGACGCCGTATGATACTTATTTGCAAGTTAGTGCCAGCAAGCCGGTATCTGCACTTTCCTATGGAGATCAGGATTACTATGTGCCGGCAGAGAACGGGAGCTTTTCAGGACAGGAACTTTTAGGTTATTCAGCCCATATTGGAGATTGGACAAATAGTATTACAGTAACCGGTTATCATGATAATACCGAAGTAACGGTGTTAAATACTACCACCGGTGATACCATTAATACCTATACGTTAGACGAAGGCCAAGTCCATTCTGATCCTATAAATGAACCAACCTATTGGAAGGTTGAAGCCAGTAAAACTGTTACAGCCGGAAATATACCATACGCGGGCTGGACAGGAAACTATTCCTATATGACGAGAGCTGTTGATAAGTCCGGTGTTGGTTCTGGGAAACTTTTTTATCTCCCTACTATTGCCTCTCAGGTAAATGTATTTTCTTTTGAAGATGCAAACGATGTTAAGATTGAACGCCTGGGTGAAAATACTTCGTATCCCTATTCCGACACGACAATGGTCTTTGAGGGAACCCTTGACTCTGGTGAAGGGTACACATTTGATAGTTCGTCGGGCCGCTATGTTTACAAGATAACGGGTAGTGAAAATCTTTCTGTTATCCAAAGTAACAATACTGCCGGAGCTGAATTTATGCCACTTAGCTTTGCCCAGGAGCTGCCCGATATTGCAGTAAGTTCTGATGGTATTAGCTTTGATCCTGACAAGGATGATTATACAGAAGGTGAAGAGGTTAATGTAACAGTAGATGTTAACAACTACGGACCAATCGATGCCTCTGAAGTAAAAGTTGAAATTTATCAAGGTGACCCTGATGGCGAGGGAGCTGCACCGCTATTGTATGAGACAACTATTCCGATGCTTGAAGGGGAAAGCTCTTCGACGGTTTCTTTTGATTATACAATACCCAGTGAGCCGGGTTTTCGGAGACTGGTCGTCAAGGCGGATCCCGAAAATACGATTGAGGAGTCAAATAATGATAATAACAAGGCAAGTAAGTCTATTGAACCCAATAAGGATTTACTGCCCCCATTAGCTGTTACGGTAGATGTTCCGGGCGGCCTGTCGCTAAATGAAAATGATGAGCTTGAGCCTAATCCATTTACTGTAGAAGCCACCTTTTTGAATACCGGAGACGTAGATGCCCAAGGGGTTTCCATAGATTTTGAGACATACGATGGGCTGGCAGTCGTTGAAGGTCAAGAAACGCAGTCTGTTGATCCTATTGCACCTAACGATCAAATTACACTTAGTTGGCAGGTTGAAGCTACTGTTTCTGATTTTGGTGCAAATAGGTTCCAAATACAAGTAGATGGCGACAATTTGGAGGGTAAGAATGTCAATCGCGCAGTAAATATTCCACTTATTTCTCCCAATAATGTGCAAATTACGGAAGGGGAAGAAGATGGAATTATCGAACTTTCATGGGATGAACACATGAGTGAAAACATCTCAGGTTTTAAAATATATCGAGGTTCATCGCTCGAAAGTCTTGTCGAAATTGCAAGCTTGGATCCTGGCACCTTGTCTTATACCGATGAGGATTTACCGCAAGGTACATTCATGTACGTTGTTACTGCTTTTGCCGATGATAATGTGGAAAGCGATTGGTCGAACATTTTGGCTTACCATCACCGATCGGTGACTGAAGATTGGCAGTTAATCAGTTATCCCATGACCGAGCAGACGGTAGCACTAGAATCCTCGCAAGCCTTTGGATTTGATGGTACTTATACCAGAAGCGATGAGCTTCAATCCAAGAAGGGATACTGGTTAAAAAGCAGGGACGAAGAAACGATAGGTTTAATTGGTGACCCGATGTACAGTACATCTATAGATCTTAAAGAAGGATGGAATTTGATTGGTACTGTCGCTGACAGTGTTGATCCTTCCCAGATCAAAGATCCCGGAGGTATTCTGACGGAAACGCCCATTTATAAATATTCTGAGGGCACTTATTCTGAGGCAAGTTGGTTGTCTCCGGACATGGGATATTGGTTGTATGCCGATGCAAACGGATCGATAGACATTGTAACTGAACCCTCAATGAATTCCGAAAGCAGTACCCCTGACCAATCAGACCAGTCCAAGCAGACGCTATCTGATCAGATTAGTCGCATTGTGTTCTCTTCTGGTGAGGCAGAGCAATCGTTCTATATGACGAGCTCAGTACTCAGTTCTAGGAACCAATATCAATATATGTTGCCTCCCAAAGCTCCTGAACCCAAACTAGATGTCCGAACAGAAAGCGGATATACTATTAGTGATGACAAGGTAACAACCATAAAACTTACCGCTGATTCATATCCCGTAAAAGTATCGGTTCCAGAGGCTAAGAATATGATGCGGGATGTATATCGGCTTATCGTGTATGAGGATGGTAATGAAAGGTTTATTGACCTGGTCCCGGGCAAGGGTGGTACAATAAGTAAAGGCTATGATAAGCTGGTACTGAAACGATTGAAGGAAAGCGAGGAAAAGGTTGAAAATAGGATGACTGATAACTATCCGAATCCCTTTAACCCGACGACCTCGATAACATATACAGTTGCCAACACTTCGGACGTGACTATGAATGTGTATAATGTATTGGGACAGAAGGTGCGCACGTTGGTGAATGAAAGAAAACAGCCGGGTAAATATCAGGTCCGCTTTGATGGCAGCAATCTGGCCAGCGGAGTTTATTACTTGCGTCTGCAGATCGGCCAATTTAGCAAACTTCAAAAAATGACATTAATTAAATAGGAAATAACGATATGCGACTATTAAAAATCACGTGTTTTGCGATAGCGATTTCGATGACTTTCTGGGGTTGTACTACTGGTCCCGACGACAATAATGAGCCGACAGAATATAGCTTGTCAGCTTCCGCAAGTCCTTCTGAAGGGGGTACTGTTGATCCGTCCAGTGGCGATTTTGAGGAAGGAAGTGAAGTAACTGTTGAGGCAACGGCCAGCGAGGGTTGGACGTTCGCAAACTGGACTGGTGATCAGGAATCAAGTGAAAATCCGTTAACATTTACTATTGATGGAGACACCGAAATTACGGCCAACTTTGAAGATCAGCGCTCGATGTATGCGATGGAACTTGAGGCAATCGATGCTGATGATACGCTCGGCCTCGGTTTCGGTCAGGCTGATGGAGCAACGGATGGATTTGATAACGGCATTGATGAAGAGGCACCGCCACCGCCTCCCGAGGGAGCGCTTAACGCCTATTTTGAGATTGACGACCTTGATTTGTTTCAAGACTATCGAAGTAATATAGACACCCAGGTCGAGTGGACGCTGCAATACCAGGTGGGCAGCGGAGAAGATCTGAAGCTTGAATGGAGCTTTTCGGATGAAACGCAAATTGAAGGTAGTCTTACCCTTACTGATTCTGACGGTACTTTCGAAGTAGATATGCTGAGTGAGTCGTCGCATACGATCAGTGGAGCCACCTCAGGATCAGTGTTAATCCAGTATAGCCTGGAATAGCAGGAACTACATATTTATTCTGAACTAACAGGGCCGTAAGCTGTTGAGGAAGATAAGCTTACGGCTTTTCTGTTTTTAGTCTGACCCTTAGATTTTAAGCTCCTAGAGAAAGGATCAGAGAAGCCTCAGTATTTTGTGATAATTTGATTGTATTCGCGAAATTTGCTGGGCGTACATCCCTTATTCTTTTTAAATAAGCGGTTAAAATTAGAGAGATTATTGAAACCGCAATTATAACAGATTTCCGAAATATTATGATTTGTTTCGAGGAGCTTGCGGCAGGCATGTCCAATACGAATATCAATCAGATAGTCTGAGAAGCTGCGTTGCGTTCTTCTTTTGAAAAAGTGGCTAAACGCAGAGTTTGACATATTTACCATTTGGGCTACCTCAGATAACATAATATCTTCTTGGTAGTGCTCTTGAAGATATTCCACCACCTTCTTGATTCTTCGGCTCTTTTTGGGGATTTCAAACTCAGATTTAAAGGTAGAGCTGGCCAAGAGCTCTTGGTTCCTGGAGATTGCCAGGTCATATAAAATGGACAGGAAGCTTAACACCGAATCAAAGCCGTGGCTGTTACATAAATCTAAGATCCGTTCTTTCATTTGCTCCTTAACGGGTTCCGAAAACGTAATACCCCGATAAGATTTTTTCAGCATCTCTTTAATGGGATTCATAAGCTTCCGGTCCAGCAATTTTTGATCAAATAAATCCTCGGGGAACTGTATAGTGATGACATGGCTGCCATTGCCCTCGTTATTGCCGGTCCATTTGTGATAGGTATTGGGACCGATAAAGACAAGGTCTGTTCCGGAGTATTCTAAAATAGAATCCCCAACGATGCGTTTGCCTGAGGTCTCCATGACCAGATTTAGTTCATACTCGGGATGGTAGTGAACCGAATAGTCAAATTTTGCATCTACGTGGTTCATTATAATGAAAAAATCGTCGGGCTGAACGGGCGTTATTTCACGCTTGATGGAAATATTTTCACTCATTTCAAATAATTTTATTAATTAATGCACATAAATATTTCAATTGAGTATGATTGTAAAAAGGTGTTTTAAATCTTAAAATACGGTAATTTTATATTTTAGTATTAAAATTGTCATTAAAGTATAACAAAAAAACAGTAAAATACTAGTAGGCATATCAAATTATTTATTGGTTAAATGAAAGCAAGTGGGATCTTTTTCACTAAAATTGCAGCGGTAAATTTTCATTTTGAAATAAGGATGGTTTTATGACTAAGCGAATAGGTACAAAGGTTGTAGCCGTGGTAGTAGCGTTAGCCTGTCTGCTATTTTTGCAACTGTCAGCACATGCACAAGACGGGACTACGGTTACAGGAACTGTAGTAGCCGGTGACGGAAATGTACTGCCGGGTGTTAATATTACTGTGGAGGACAACCCCCAGATTGGTACAAGTACAGGGCCGGATGGGACATTCGAATTAAATGTGCCTTCTGGCAATGTGACGCTTGTGTTTTCATTTGTAGGATTTCAGACAAAGCAGGTGGCACTTAATGGCCGTACAGAGTTATCTGTAACCATGCAAGCATCGCAACATCAGATGGATGAAGTGATGGTTGTTGGTTATGGGACCACTCAGAAAAGTGACTTAACAGGATCGGTTAGTCAGGTAAGTGCTGAGGAGGTGGCCGACATACCGGCGAATTCGGTAGAACGGCTGTTGCAGGGACGCGTTGCCGGTGTGCAAATAACCAATGCGTCACAAGATCCGGGAGCCGGTTCAACAGTTCGCATTCGCGGAGGTAGTTCGTTGCGCGGATCAAATTCACCGCTCGTTGTCGTCGATGGATTTCCGATCGGAGAGGCCGGTAACCTTTCACAAATTAATCCCGACAATATTAAGTCGATCGAGGTTTTAAAGGATGCCTCTGCCTCGGCGATTTATGGTTCTCGAGGGGCTAATGGTGTAATTCTGATTACGACGAAAGATGCTGCCAAGGGCGAAACCAATATTTCGGTTAAGCAGCAAGCCACGCTTTCGCAGTTTACCTCCGAGCTTAATCTTTGGCGCGATCCGGTGCTGATGGCCCAGTTGAATAACGAAAGCCGTGAAAACGGTGGATTCCAGCCGCTGTATATCGGCGAAGAAAATGCAACAGGCGTTTACTATCCGTCGGTACGAGAGTTGCGAACCGGTGAATGGGGGCATCGTACGCAGTGGGATGACATGGTATTCCGTGACTATCCCATTTCAAACAACACAACCATTCGGGTGCAGAGTGGAAACGAAACCACCAGTTTTAGCCTGAGCGGAAATTACTTTACCGATCGAGGGGTGTATATCGAAGATGATTACCAGCGTATGGGTTACAACCTGAAGGTAAATCACGAAGTCTTCGATAACCTGACAGTGAGTTTCTCAAACATTCTGAAAAAGGGAATTCGTGATTATAATGGCGGTCTGGCCTACTGGAGAAATCCTATCCGTTCGGCGTATGAGGATGATGGCACATACAACCTGGTGGGACCGAATGACTATTCGCACCCCATGGCCATTACCGAAAATCGGCAAGACCAAACCAAGAGCCTCGATATTCTGACGTTTATCAAAGCACAGTGGCAGGTCCTGCCTTACTTGGAGATTACTTCCCGCTTTAATTACGATTACGGAGAGTCGGTTCAGGATACCTATTATCCCAATACCTATACCGAAACGGGAGACTTTAACAACGGCGCGGCCGGTATTAACAACTGGCAAAGCAGAGATATCGTGTCAGAAACATTTGCCAATTTTGATAAGGCCTTTGGCGAACGTCACAATCTTGCTGCCACGCTGGGGTATTCCTATGAGCGGAATATCTCTCGAAGCTCCGGCCTGAATGCCTATGATTTTGTGAACGAGACACTGCGCAATGAAAATATGGGGGCCGGGAATCCCGAGCTGAACCAAGTTTCGAATGACTACACGAAAACGGAGCTTGTTTCGGGGATATCCAGAATTAACTATACCTATAATGATAAATACCTGGCCACCGCAACGGCGCGCGTAGATGGATCATCCAAGTTTGGTGTAAATAACAAGTGGGCGTTATTCCCTTCCGGAGCACTTAGCTGGAAGGCCCATGAAGAGGATTTTGTGAGTGATTGGGGTGTTTTTGATCAGCTTAAATTTCGTGCCAGCTACGGTATTTCCGGCAATCAGGGAATTAGCGCTTATCAAACACTCAGCCGCTATGGTGTAAGCAATTATTACAACAATGGCCAGTGGGTAACCGCTATTGGGCCCGGTTACGAAGTAGGCCGCACCGGGCAGGGTGGCATCGAAGTGCTCTGGGGTGGAATTCCGAATCCCGACTTGAAGTGGGAGACGACGGCGCAAACAGATTTCGGTGTTGATATGGCCTTTTTCGACAATCGACTGAACGTAACGATAGACTATTACAACAAATTTACAAGGGATCTGTTACGCGAGCGAATCCTGCCGATTTCGTCAGGTTATGACCGCATGTGGGTTAATGACGGTAAAATTCGCAATCGCGGAGTTGAGCTACAGATCGATTCGGATATTATTACCAAACAAGACTGGACGCTCGGCGGTAAATTGATCTTCTCTAAAAACCAAAATGAGGTCGTTAGTCTTGGTAATGCCGTAGAGTCAGGGTTGAATACCGATCCCAATACCGGGATGAAGTTTGAATACTGGGGCAATAGCTTGTCACAGTTTCGGGCTTATCCCAATATTCTGGGTGTAGGCGAACCGGTGAATGTATTCTACGGATATAAAGTTGATGGCATTATCCAGAGCTTAGAAGAAGGCGTCGAGGCCGGCCTTTCCGGAGACCTGGCGCAGCCGGGTGAATTTAAATATGTGGACATCAATGACGATGGCACCATCAACAGTGATGACCGGACGGTTATTGGTGATCCCAATCCCGACTTTACCATGAGTCTGGAGCTGAGCGGCTCATATAAAAACTTTGACGCCAGCATATTTCTCAATGGGGTGTATGGCAATGATGTGCTGAATACGCAGGCCTTTAATCAGCCCAGTGAAATGCCCCTGCGATGGACGCCCGACAATCCCACCAACGAGTATCCCAGCCTGAGAGATGGACGAAATACGTACCTTTCGGATTGGTGGCTTGAAGATGGGTCCTTTCTCCGCATTCAGAATGTGAATTTGGGTTATACCGCCAACTTGTGGCAAGACAGTCAGGTGCGATTCTTTGTGAATGCATCCAACGTCTGGACCTTTACGAAATTTGATGGTTACGATCCCGAGGTGGGGTCGAACGGGATCTACTGGGGAGGCTATCCTCGTCTTCGCAAAATCACCATCGGAGCAAATTTATCACTTTAAAATAACGCAATACTATGAGACTCAGAATATCAATAATACTTCTATTAGTAGGATTTGCGCTAACAGCTTGCGACCTGCAGGAGCAGCCGTACGGCTTTTATTCAGAGGATAACTTTTTCCAAACTCCTGAGGATGCCGAAGCGGGGTTGATGTATGCCTACGACGCCCTCACCTTTTTGGAATATTCGCGGGGTGTGTTCTGGCTTGGAGATCTGCCGTCAGATGAAGTTTCGGCCAAAGCCGATGAGGGACCCGATGTGGTAGCGCTGTCGCAGTGGACTACCGACAACTATCAAACCAACAGCAACCTGGAGAACTATTTCCAGTACGCATATATTGCGGTAAACCGCTCGAATGCGGTCATTGGGCAGCTTCAAGAGGTTAATTTTGACCAGGATCTCAGAGATAAATACCTTGGCGAAGCATATTTTCTGAGAGCGTACAATTACTTCAACCTGGTGCGCAATTTTGGGAATATTCCCCTCCATAAATCAACGGTAGAAACTGTTTCTGATACCGAAGCCAGCATGTCAGAAAATCTTGATGAGGTCTATAATCTCATCATCTCTGACCTGGAGCAGGCGATCGATCTGTTGGGTGTGGATCCGATGCTTGGCCGCACTGATAAGGTGGCAGCGCAATCGTTGTTAGCCAAGGTGTATATTACGATTGCATCCTCCAAAGAGCACGGCGTACCGCTCTACACCGATATGTCGAAAGATGTGGGTCAGATGTACGATAACGCCGCGCAGTATGCCGGTGAAGTGGTGAACAATCAGGCGGAGTATGACTTCGATGATGATCTACTGCACATTTATGATGTAGAAAGTCCACGCGGGCCAGAGCATATTTTCCTGATGTCGATGCACCGCACGGGCGAAGTAGAGGGTGATTATTCCAAGATCTCCAAGCTGTTTATTCCCTATATCGATGGAGCGACGATTTACCTGAATGATCACGATGGTACATATACGCCTTCGCACGACGGATGGAGCTCCATGCAAACGAACTCTTCGTTTTACAACAGCTTCGAGAACGGCGACAAGCGCAAGTCGGTGCTGATGGTCGATTCGGTGTATAACGAAAATGGCCAGTTGTCGGCGGAATATCCGGGATCGATACTGTATCCGTTCTCCAGAAAGTATGTTGATCCTAATTTCATCGGTGACAAAACAAGTACGAAGCCGTTTCTCATCCGCTATACCGATGTGGCCCTGATTTACGCGGAAGCGGTTGGTCCCACCACGGAGGGCTATCAGATTGTGAATTATGTGCGCAACAGAGCGGGCTTGGGCAATCTGCAGCCCAGCTTAAGCACTGATGATTTCCACCGTGCGGTGCTAGAAGAACGCAAGTATGAGCTGGCGTTTGAGGGCAAGCGGATGTATGACCTCAAGCGATTCAACCTGGTCAATGAGGAGGTGCCGGCCGCATCGAATTTATCAGACGAAGAGGTGGCATTCTATCCCATTCCGCAAACCGAGCTTGATCTAAATGAAGGCATTTAAATTTAAATGAGGCAGACAATCATTATGAGATATTTAATATTCAGTTTGGTTCTATTGTTGGCATTCGCCCAGTATTCCTGCAAGAAAGATCCGATGTCGGATCTCAATTCAGGTGACTGGAGCAATGAGCGATCAATCGAAAATATCAAGTTTCAAAACCAAGTTGGGCAGCCGAGTATTGCCCGGCTCGATGCGTCCACCGGTGAGGTAGATGTGTCTATCAACGTGGATGCGGTACCCGATCTGAGCAATATCGTTGTCGAAGAGCTCGTCCTTGCCTATGGGGCTACGGCATCCGTCGAAGAAGGCGATGCGCTTAATTTTGAAAACGAGTCGAATACCGCCACGATTACAGTAACATCCCAAACGGGAAAAACCAGAGATTATACGGTGCACGCCAGCTCATTTACCGAAGATCTGCTGGGGACGTATGATATTTCAGCCTTGTCGCTTTTTGGTGGTACGGGGCCTTCGTATGGAGGGGCAGCAGTACTTGATTTGACCTCCAAACCATGGGTTTGGCCAGAAACGGGCGGTCCAGCAGCTGAGTTGGATAATACCATTACTTTTGAGCTGGGTGGCATTACCGAAGAAGGAAATACTTATGGCACCATTACCAATTCTGCCGGTGATGACGGTATGTATGCTGATTTTGTTTTCATGCAAGATCCGCAGACGGACGTCAATCATTTCTACCGCAAAATTCCGGAAGGCGAAGGCGAATGGTTGCGCAATTACAATACCGGCAATATCACCATCACCTTTCCCGATGGCAGTACAACCACAGCGACGTTTAAGCAATCCGGCACCGAAGATTTAGGCAACGGAATATCAAAAACGATCGAGAATTTAGCCCTCGAATTTCAGCTTAACGGTACCGATGACTGGGACAATATTTATTCTGATTACGACAAATTCGTAAAACGTCCTCGTATCTATTGGATTGAGATAAATCGACAATCGTCCAACTAGGTAACCTCAATGCCGGGGGCTTTCGTAGATGTAGTCCCCGGCAATTTCTAAAAATGATGAAGAAATTTCCCCTTTATGTAATTGCAACCGCTCTTGTACTCATCGGAATGCAGCCGACTGCGCAAGCCCAGCAGCAAGATGCACTGGTATCCATCAATACCGATAAGATTATCAACGAGCATTATATCGGCAACGGTGCCCAGTGGGATCCTTATCAGCTCGACTACGGCAAAGCAAAATTTGATGTTTCTGATATCGATTGGCAAAAGCT
The DNA here is from genome assembly GCA_964490705.1 of uncultured Balneolaceae bacterium. GTDB lineage: Bacteria > Bacteroidota > Rhodothermia > Balneolales > Balneolaceae > Fodinibius. The sequence goes on from CAZBCG010000001.1 coordinate 269,599, forward strand.
GTACGATCGCCTGGATTTTATGCAGCCACAGTTTATGCGGGTGATGATGAATACCACCTCCTATGTGAAGGATGGAAAACTGAAACCTGAAAAGTTCGGTGATCAGTTATTCAAGATTCTGAGATATTGCACCGAAAATGACATAACCGTCATGTTTGGTGATTGGGGTGGTGGCATGGTCAACTCGGAAAGTAACGAGGTACAAAAAAAGAACATCCGATTTACCGCACAGTTGGTCGATTATTTAATCAACCAGAAGGAATTCTCGAGTATCAAGTATTTTAATATTGTTAACGAGCCTAATGGGTTTTGGTCGGCTACGGACGGGAATTACGATCTGTGGTCGCGGGCGGCAGGATATCTCCACGGGCAGTTTGTAGATCGCGGCCTAACCGACCAACTTTCTCTTGTGGGGCCGGATGTGGCCATCTGGGATACCGAAGAAAGCTGGTGGGTGGATAGCACAGCTACCGATCTGGGCAATGCCATGGGGCTGTACGACATCCACACCTATCCCTCCAAAGTGACGGTGAATTCTGGGGAGTTTTCCAATATCATCGGTGCGTATAAAGAAGAGGTGCCCAAGGACAAGAAAATTGTGATGGGAGAAATCGGTTTCAAGTTTGTCGAAGATGCCGATTCTCTGCTCGATCAGGAAAATAAGCGGCGCGCCAAAGCAAAGAAATATGCTTCGGTGGAAGATTCCCAGATGTTTGTCTATGACTATGTATATGGCACCGATATGGCCGATGCGCTGTTTCAGACCGTAAATCAAGGTTATTCGGGCTCCATTGTGTGGATGCTGGATGATGCCATGTACTCCAAGGAAGCGCCCCATAAATTAAAGGTCTGGGGATTCTGGAATATCTTGGGTGAGGAGTTTTTCGGCGCCGAAGAAGAAAAAGTGCGCCCATGGTTTTATGCATGGTCGCTGCTCAGCAAATATATGCCGGCCGGCTCACAGGTGTTTGATGTGCAAACTAGCGGTGATGATACCGTGAAAGCGATTACGATTGAGAAAGATGGCAAATATATGCTGGCGGTAGTAAATGTATCCAAAGAGAATAAAACGGTGAAGTTGCAGAGTGCCGGCACAGAGTTGGCCTCACTCAACGATGCGAAAAAGTTTCTGTATGCGAAAGGCAAGCTCATCAAAAAGGGTGACCACGCAATCAAACCCAATAAGAGAGGACTTTCGCTCAATCTGAGTGAGGGTATCGTTGCTGAAATGCCCTCAGAGTCGCTTATCGTCTATACCAACTTTGAGTATTAATCAGAAGCCTTGCGTGCTCCTGCAAAGATGTTAGTAAAGAATATAGTACTATGGAATTGTTGAGAAATATATTATCCGCCTTACAGATTGAGCACCTGCTGGTTGCTTGCGTGCTGATTGCAGTTGGAGCTTGCTCATCCAGTTCGCCCACCGATCCGGATAATGGTGAAGAAGAGCCTCCGGAAGAAGTCACATTGAGCATGGTGGATGATGATGCCACGCAGGAAACCAAAGCGCTTTATTCACAACTGTGGGTTACCCAGAAGCAGGGTGTTATGTTTGGCCATCACGATGATTTGATTTACGGACGCAACTGGATGACCGAGGATGGTCGATCGGATATCAAGGATGTGGCCGGTGATTATCCTGCTGTTTACAGCGTTGATTTTGCAGAGATTATGAATCAAGAAAGTGCCGTAGATCCGTATGAGTTAAACGATGCCCGTCGTCGTACAATTTTAGAGGCACGGGCTCGAGGCGAAGTCATTATTGCAAATGCCCATCTGAATAATCCCCTTACCGGTGGAGATGCCTGGGATAACTCCAGCGATCAGGTGGTTAGCCAAATTTTAACGGAAGGCAGTGAAACCCACACCAAATATAAGGTATGGCTCGACAACCTGGCTGAATTTTTGAACAATCTTGAAGACAGCAATGGCAACTTGGTCCCCATCATTTTTCGGCCGTATCACGAGCATAATCACAGCTGGTCGTGGTGGGGGAGCAGTTCTGCGACCGATCAGGAATTTATCGACCTGTGGCACTTTACCGTTGAGTACCTGCGCGATCAAAAAGATGTACACAACTTGATTTATGCGATTTCTCCCCAGCTGGATGTGACGGGTACGAAAAGTGATCTGTTATATCGCTGGCCGGGTGATGAGTACGTCGATTTTATCGGAATGGACAGCTACCACGGCACCAATACCGATGCGTTTGAGACCAATATCCAAAACCTGGAAGAACTTATTAAAGAAAAGAAAAAGCCCGGCGGCGTTACCGAAACGGGCATCGAGGGTATCAGAGACTACAATGGGAATCCGCTGGATCAATATTGGACACAGCAGATTATGACGCCCATTATCGGACGCGAAATCAGCATGATCGTAATGTGGCGCAACAAGTACGATCCCAATCACAATGGCCACCACTACTTTGCTCCTTTCGAAGGGCACAGCTCGGCCCCCGACTTTAGAGAGTTTTATGATAGTTCGGTCTCTCTTTTTAGTGGCGACATTTCCAATATGTATGAAATGACTGAAGGGGTAACAATAGAATAGTAACTATTCTATCCAAAGAAACTATTTAATAAGTGAAATTTTGAATAATAGAGACATTACTACGAATGAAACTGAACAAAAGTAATCAAAATCCAATATTACGTCCACATGCAAATAATCATTGGGAGAATTTAGCAGTCTGTAATCCCGGAGCCTGGTACGAAGACGGTACATTTTATCTGCTGTATCGGGCGGCCGGAGACGATGAAGATCACGTCATACGATTTGGTCTGGCCGAAAGTACAGACGGAATTAACTTTGAGCGCGTTTCCGAAGAACCGGTATTTGAACCCAGCATTGACGGGCCCGATTCCGGCGGTGTCGAAGATCCGCGTATCGTAAAGTTTGGGGATTCCTATTATGTAACCTACGCCTATCGGCCCTTTCCTCCGGGACGTTATTGGACATTTGGGCACGACGAAGTGAAGCTACCCCAATCCGATGAGCATACGCCCAAAGTATTTAAAGAAAATGTAGCCAATACGGGGCTGGCGCTTACTAAAGATTTTAAAAACTGGCGTCGTTTGGGTAGGATTACACAATCTAATCTCGACAATCGGGATGTGATTTTGTTTCCCGAAAAAATCAATGGCAAATATGCGCTGCTTCATCGTCCCAAAGAATGGGTGGGCGAAGAATACGGCTGCGACTATCCCTCCATCTGGATCACTTTTTCGGATGATATGATGGTTTGGAATGAAGAAAGTGAGCTGTTAATCGCGGGCCGAAATGGCACGTGGGAAGAAAAAGTGGGCGGCAATGCTCCACCCTTGAAAACTGAGGAAGGCTGGCTGGTGCTTTATCACGGCGTCGAAGATGGCGGCACTGGTCATTACCGCGTTGGGGCTGCACTGTTGGATCTCGAAGATCCCACAAAAGTGATTGCCCGGGCCAAGGATTGGATTATGGAACCCGAGCATGACTATGAGAAGGAAGGATTTTATAACGGGTGTGTATTTCCCACGGGAAATATCATTATGGATGATACCTTGTATGTCTATTACGGCGGTGCCGATAAATACGTATGCGTGGCTACCTGTCCGGTGGATGAACTGCTGGACTTTTTAACAACTTCCAGCGTTCCCCAAAAAGAGGCGGTATCCTGACCTTGACAGGCGTCCTAATATTTAATCACTTATGCTACCAATATGAACAGCGGCTATAACAATCTGTTTCTCTATTTGCTGATGACCTTTGTGGTTTGCGCAGTGTATACTATTACTGCAAAAGGTCAGATGCAGAGTGAGTCGATTACAGTTACGATTGATGATTCCAAAATCATTTCGGCCAACTACATCGGCAACGGCGTGCAGTGGGAGGCCTATCCCCACGGGGATTCCGAGCAGTCGGAGTGGGGCAATCAGATGACTGAGGATAATTGGCAAAAGCTGTACAAGCGACTCGACTTTATGAAGCCGCGACTCATCCGGCTGATGATTGGCGGCAAATGGCGGTATCTGAAAGGTGTTAATGAGCAGGGTGAGCCGATTATAGATCACCAGAAAGAGCTGGAGCCGCTGACTAAAATTCTGGAATATTGCCAGAAAAACGACATCCAGGTGATGTTCGGGGAATGGTGGCCGCCCGATTTTGTGGATCGCGCTGACGACAAGCGCTGGATTGAAATGGCTTCGGAATATCTGCGTTTTTTGATCGAGGATAAAGGTTTTACCTCTATCAAATATTTTAACCTGGTCAACGAGCCCAATGGCTACTGGGCGGCGACCGATGGCGACTGGGATATGTGGAAAACGGCCGTACAGCGGTTCCAGGCTAAGCTCGAAGAAAAAGGCATTGCCGACGACGTACAGATTGCCGGTCCCGACGCCGTTGCGCACTACAATCATCCCGACTCAAAATATACCGGTAAAGAGTGGGTGGTCGAGACCGCACGCCAGCTCGAAGAAACGATAGGCCCGCTGGAGATGCACGCCTATCCCGGGGCAAAACACGTTCGCAGTGGAGAATTTACCCACTACTATCGAGAAATAGCAGAGCTGGCCGATTCATACAACAAGCCGCTGATTATGGGAGAAGTAGGATTTAAGTATTATGATGAAGATCCCGAACTTCGGGATGAAAATGCCCGCCGTATCGAGGAAGATCCCTATGCGTCGAAAGACAGCAATATGTTTATCTACGATTTTTTCTATGGCGTTGATATGGCGGATGTGTTGATACAGAGCATGAATTTGGGTTTTGATGGCGTCATCGCCTGGGGACTCGATGATGCCATGCACACCAACGGCGATACGGGTGATAAAACATCGCTGAAGCGTTGGGGTTTTTGGAATATTCTGGGCGAAGAAATGTATAATGATCCCGAAGACGAAGAAATACGTCCGTGGTTTTATTCCTGGTCACTGATGTGTCGGTACTTTTCGCAGGGAACGCAGATTCTGGGTGTATCCGAAAGCGAGACCACAGGTCTTCGGGTAGTCGCCGGAAAGTTGGATGACGAATATACTTTTGCAGTGGTTAACAGTTCGGAATCCAGCCAGCAAATCAATCTGCAGATGAATGCTGAGACCGCTCTTGATCTCAAGCATTATGTTTATACGGATAAAGTTCGTCCGACAAATGCAGATGGATTTCCGGTTCCTAAAGAGCATGTAAGCGACGTAAATCTTAAGGAAGGATTGCCGATTTCGGTTCCGGCCAAGAGCTTTCAGCTCTTTACAGAGATGGATTTTAATTAACAGAAGAACTCTATTTGAATGGAAAATGTACAGTTAGGATGGATTGATATCTCCATCCTGGTCGTTTACTTTATCGCGATCATTTGGTGGGCGCTCAGACATGGCAAGAGCAAAGATTCCACCTCGTATTTTCTTGCCGGTCGCGATATGCGGTGGCCGGCTATCGGTTTGGCGCTTTTTGCGGCCAGCATATCCAGCTCCACGCTGATTGGGCACTCGGGGGATGCTTACAGCACCGGCATCGCGGTGTTCAATTACAATCTCATCTCCGTGGTTGTAATGATCTTTTTTGCCTGGTTTTTCCTCCCGTTTTATATCAGGTCGGGCGTCTTTACCATGCCGGAATTCCTGGAGCGCCGCTTCGATGAGAAATCCCGATACTACTTCTCTTTTATAACTATAATTGGCAATATTTTTCTGGATGCTGCAGGGGCACTTTACGCAGCTGCGCTTATTATCAAACTAATTATTCCCGAGCTTGGTCTGCAGACCATTATCATCATTTTTGCGGTGGCGGTGGCCTCATACACCATTCCCGGGGGATTATCATCGGCCATCAGTGCCGAAATTGTTCAGGCGGTCATCCTTATTGCGGGATCGATCATTCTTACCTATCTGGCATTAATCAACGGTGGCGCCGAATATCTGCAAACCCTGATTGCTGATAATGCCATGACCATGCAGCTCGTGCGTCCGCTTGATGACCCCTCGGTGCCGTGGCTCGGATTGATTGTGGGAATTCCCATACTCGGCTTTTATTTCTGGGGTAACAACCAAACGCTGGTCCAGCGTGTACTCAGTGCCCGTTCGGTGGATGAAGGACGAAAAGGTGTACTGTTAGTGGGCTTCCTCACCGTGTTGACACTGTTCTTTATTATCTATCCCGGCGTTATGGCGAAAGACCTGTTCCCCGGTCTCGAAAAGCCCGACATGGTGTATCCCAAATTGGTGCTCGAGCTGATGCCCGTAGGCTTGCTGGGAGTGATGATGGCGGCACTTGTGGCAGCCTTGACCTCCACCCTCAGCGCCATACTTAATTCCGTGTCCACGCTGTTTACGATGGATTTCTATTCTGTATTAAAAGAGGGTGAGGTTTCGTCCGACGAGCAGGTTCGTGTGGGACGTATAACCTCCGTAGTAGTTCTTATCATCGCGGTGCTTTGGGCGCCACAGATTGGTGAGTTTGATTCGCTGGTAAAATATTACCAGCAGATGCTTTCGTACATAGCGCCTCCGATTGTAGCGGCGTTTTTCTTGGGCCTGTTTTCGAAACGGGCTAATGCCACGGGCACAATTTCCGGGTTAATAACCGGGTTGGTGGTGGCGGTGTTACTGCTGTTTTACAAAGAACTTATATTTGGGGATATGCACTTTTTGCTGGTGGTCCCGTATCTGTTTGGCTTCAGCTTGTTGGTGATGATAGGAGTCAGCTGGCTGACAAACCAACCGCCCAAAGAAAAGATCGAAGAATATACGTGGTCAAAAGAAATATTTATCAAAGAAACAAAGCAGATGAAAGGGATGAAATGGTATCGCAACTACCGGTTTTGGTCGTTGGCGCTGTTGGTATTTTGCTTTGTGATTTTGTGGTTGTATCGATAAATCCTAAAAGGTTTTTTGCATGAATTCTTTTGTGTCAGAAAATTGGGAATGTAGTCGAGTTTGTAAGGTATTGGTTGTCGTGTTGCTCTGGATTTGCGGTGCGACTAATATGCTGCAGGCCCAAGATTCCGAGCGCCCCAATATGGTGGTGATCATGCTGGATGACAATGCGCCCGACTATTTGGGAGCATACGGCGGCCCCGATATTACACCGAATATCGATAGCCTGGCACAAGGAGGCATTAAATTTACCAATGCGTTCAGCTCGGCTTCGGCCTGTACGCCATCGCGCTATACGCTGCTTACCGGCAATCATGCAGGACATAATAATTCATCGCGATTTCTGGAGAAAAATCCGGTCGATCGTCCGTACAATTTAGCCTGGAATACGCCCCTCTCAGATAAGACCGTAACCGTGGCCCATTTATTGGGAGCAGCAGGATATCAAACCGGCTTTGCCGGGAAATGGCATCTGGGCGTTGAACGATCACAGCTCGACCTGCCACAGGTTAATCCTGCTGTATCGGTAGAATCGGATAGTATTGACCAAAAGTTACAAGGCTACCAGCAAACGCTGATCCAGGAAGTAAAACAAACATCCGGCTTTGATAATGCGGAGAGTGTTATCTGGGAGAATCCCAATCAAATTCCGTACGAGCAGCTTCGTAATCATCATATGGAGTGGATCACCAAGGGTGCGATGGATTTTCTTGATCGGGCGAAGAAATCCGAGGAGCCCTTTTTTCTATATTTGGCGAACACAGCCGTTCACGGTCCCTCAATGAGTCGGGTAATTGATGAGGATCCGAAACTGACGCCCGAAGGACGTATGAGTGACCATCTGCAATATCAGCCGTCCCGAGAAGAAGTAAAACGGCGGCTCGTTGATACCGGGGTGGAGGTTAATCACAAGAATTTTGGTCTGGCGTGGGCCGATGATCAGGTGGGCGCTATCACCGATAAGCTCAAAGCGATGGGCGAAGCAGAGAATACGTTGATCGTCCTGCTGGCCGATCACAACACTGAGCCCGGTAAGTCCACGCCGTATGATAAAGGCAATCACATCCCCATGATTTTTAATTGGCCCGAAATGTGGGATGGCGGACAGCTTCGGACCGAGCTATCGCAGATTCCCGACATCGCCCCGACGCTTGTCGATTTGGCCGGACTTGATGCCGGAGAAATGGATTTTGACGGCCAAAGTTTGGCGCCCATGAAGCAGAATGTGAATGTAAAAACGCATGATGATCTGTATATGGAGTTTGGATATTCGCGGGCGGTACGCACAGATCGATATAAATATGTGGCGTTTAAGTATCCGCAGTTTATGATCGAGGGAATGAAAATCGGCGACATAGCGAAGGCGCCCAACTTTATTGATGATCACCAGCAGGGGCAGCCTAATATTGCGATGCGGCACTTTCCCGATTATTTTGCACAGGATCAGTTATATGATCTCAAAAACGATTCACATGAACAGCAAAACCTGGCCAATGATCCGGCATATGCTGATGAGTTGCAGATGATGAGGGATAAGCTCGAATCACATCTGCAGACGTTTAAGCATCCGTATGATCTGTCGCACCAGTCGTACAGAGATACCGAGGCGTTCAAAAAGAAAGTAGAACAGACGAAAGCCATCGGTATCGATCATATTCCCTGGTGGGATGGTATGGTCTGGCCCAAAGAACAATAGCTCGTGCAAAATAAGTACTTTTATATTACGCTGATTATCGCAGGTATGCTGCTGGGCATAGCCTGTCAGTCCGAGCAGGATACAGATCGCAATGCGCCGGAAGGCATGGTGTGGATACCGGCCGGCACCTTTCAGATGGGATCGGAACAATTTCCCGATGCCCAGCCGATCCACAAGGTGAAGCTTACCCAAGGATTCTGGATGGATGAGACGGAAGTAACCAACGCTGAGTTCAGGAAATTTGTGAACGAAACGGGGTATCAGACGGTTGCCGAGCGACCGCTGGACCCGGCCGACTTTCCCGGCGTGCCCGAAGAAAAACTGGTTTCGGGATCGGTCGTATTTTCTCCTCCTGATAAATCGGTGAGCCTGCAAAATCCCATGGAGTGGTGGAGCTATGTACCCGATGCGGACTGGCAGCATCCCAAGGGACCGGGCAGCAGTATTAAAGGGGACGGACAAAAGCCGGTCGTACACGTTAGTTTTGAAGATGCCCGGGCCTATTGCCAATGGGCGGGTAAGCGGCTGCCTACCGAAGCCGAGTGGGAATACGCAGCCAAGGGCGGCGAAGATAATCCGCGGTATTACTGGGGCGATAGCTTAAAGCCAAAGGGGGAATGGCAGGCAAATATTTACCAGGGTGAATTTCCAAATCAGAATACGGCCGAGGACGGATTTGCGGAAGTGGCGCCGGTAAAGTCATTTTCGCCTAATCCCTATGGCCTCTACGACATGGAGGGCAATGTCTGGGAGTGGGTGTCGGATTTCTATCATCCTGATTACTACGAGCAAAGTTCCACCGTAGATCCACAAGGACCTTCCGAGGGGTATGCTCCCCGCGGATCGGGGAATCCGCTGCGCGTGCAAAAGGGCGGCTCCTTTTTGTGCAGCGATCAGTATTGCATGCGCTACTTGGCGGGCAGCCGTGGCAAGGGCGTGGAAACAAGTGCCAGCACGAATTTGGGGTTTCGGTGTGTTGAGTCCTGAACAAATCATAATATAACACTTTGAGGCTGATACAGCCTGCTTTGCAAGTCTGACTTAATAATCTACTGAGTTTGTACGATAAGTAATGATACTAAGCTTAGTGCAAATTTTTCGAAGGCTGGCAGTTCCCCGATGGATATGAGGTAAGTATTAGTGTTGAGCCTGCAGCTGGTGGTTCTGTAAGTCCAGAAGGTTAGGTTGAAGCTACTGCTAATGAAGTTAATAGTTGGACCGGAGATGGTAAATCAAAAAGATAATGTTTTAACATGTACGATAAACGGGGACACTGATTTGACGGCTGTTTTTAGATAATGGAAGTTGTCTTTTGGGAAAGTTCTTTGGGGATAGGCAGGCTGTATTCCAAGAATAGCTATTGTACTGTACAAAAATCTGATAGTTAGATTTTTGGATTTTAGCAACTTATCAGTTACTTGTCTCAAAATACGGATTGGTAAAATAAGAGATCAGCTCTACCTTGCATTGTAAATCAAATTCCCCGTTAAGATCATAAAAATATGGGCTGCCAAACGTATTTCATTGACCCTGAAACCACCCAAACTCAACGGACATGAAGTTCTAAAGCAATTAAAGTGCGAACATTCCCGCCGTCATTTAAACATCCTCATAGAAGAAACCAGAATGTTTTAAAGGGATACGGTTTGGGAGCAAGCAGCTATGTACGTGACCCAGTTGGCGGGGCAAGACTTTGTAGAGGTTGTTAATGGTATGGAGATCAACTGACTGGCTATACATAAATGAACCTTATAGATATTATATATTACATTTTGGTTTAAAGAATGAGAGGTAATTATGGGAAAGGCATGTGATACTCTGCTGATTGAAGATGATAAAAGCGATGCCGATCTGATCCAAATAGAACTGGATAAGCTGGATATGGATATTCAGCTGGATATAATCTGTGACAAAGATGAACTTATCGACCGGCTCGAAAATAATCTTCCGGATCTCATTATCAGTGACTATAATTTGCTGGCCCTCAATGGTATAGAAGCACTTCAAATTGTTCGCGAAAAGTATCCCAACCTGCCCTTTATTTTGGTATCCGGAGTTATGGGCGAAGAGAAAGCCGTTGATGCGATGCTCGATGGGGCATCCGACTATGTAATGAAAGAAAACCTGGAACGGCTGGGTCCCGCCATCCTTCGCGAAATCACCAGCTACGAAGAGTACAAACAACGAAGTGCGGAACTTGAGGAAATGCGCGATCGGTACGAGTCTTTTGTGCAGTCTGTTAATGGTATTGTGTGGGAGGCCGATGCGCAGACGTTTGAATTCTATTATGTCAGTCCGCAATCACAGGAGTTGCTGGGATATAGCCCGGAAGAATGGCTTAGTGAGTCCAATTTTTGGCAGGAACATATCCATCCCGATGATCGACGTGACGCGATAAATTTTTGTCATTATAAAACAAGGCAGGGCGAAAACCACTCCTTTGAGTATCGCATGCTCGATGCTGATGATGAGGTTGTATGGCTTCGCGATTATGTGACGGTCGTTAAGGAGGATGATCAACCCACTCGGTTACGCGGACTTATGGTAGATATTACAAAAGAGAAGAAAGCGGAGCGCCAGCGCGATAAAGCCTATGATATTGCGGGTATCGGCCACTGGGAGTTCGATCTGGTCAATGACGCATTGTTTTGGTCTGACAGGATCAAAAAATTGCATGAGGTGGAACAGGATTATGAGCCCAATTATGATGCGGCCATCCAGTTTTATAAAGAAGGTGAACACCGCCAAAAAATTACCGAAGCGATTGAAAAGGCCATCGAAACCGGTGAATCATTTGACCTTGAACTCAAAATCATTACGGCCAAAAACAATGAACGATGGGTGCGTGCAGTCGGAGAGACCGTATTTCGTAATGGAACATGCAGGCGAATTTACGGAAGTACGCAGGATATTACCCAGCGCAAAGAAATTGAACAGAAATTTCGCGGTGTTGTTGAGCACAGTACCAACATGTTTTACCGGCACGATACTGAACATGTGTTAAGTTACGTAAGTCCGCAGTCGCACGATTTTTTGGGATGTTCGCCCGACGAAGCCAAAAAACGGTGGACTGAATTTGTCACTGATCATCCTGTAAATGAAAAGGGGTTTGAGCATACCCAGCGAGCTATTGATACCGGAGAAACGCAGTCGTCTTTTCCACTTCAGCTAAAAAAGGCAGATGGAGAAATTATTTGGGTACGTGTTAATGAAGCTCCTGTTGTAGAGAATGGAGAAACCATCGCCATTGTCGGCTCGCTGACGGACATCACCGAACAGAAGAAATATGAGGAAGAACTCGAAGAAACCAATAAGAAACTGAAAACAGCTCAGGATATCGCTAGCCTGGGATATTGGGAGTTAAACTTGGAAAACGAGGATATTTACTGGTCTGACCAAACGTATAAAGTTTGGGGAGTCAACCCACGCAAAAAAATTACATTCGATGGAATTATCGAACGAATGCATCCCGAGGACAGGGAGGAGTTCTTGAAACAGAACGAAAAAGCTATCAATCAACATGGTTCTCTTAACCTTGAACATCGTATTGTTTTACCTGATGGATCTATAAAGTGGGTTCATGTCATTGGCAATATTAAAAAGTCCCAGAATGGGACGCCTCGTAAATTCGAAGGCACTGTTCAAGATATTACCGAAACAAAACAGTTAGAGCAGTTACTTAACCAGACAAATCGTTTGGCCAGAGTGGGGAGTTGGGAGCTGAATTTAACAGGCGATGATAAGAGAGAACTCTATTGGTCGGAGATGGTCTGTGATATTTTAGAGGTGGATGCGGATTATAATCCCACGCTGGAAGAAGCCTTTGAATTTTATGCACCCCAAAGTAAAACTCTTGTCAGGGGAGCAATCGAAAAAGCTGTTGAACGGGGTACGTCTTTTGATCTGGAGCTGTTGGTCGAGACCGCCAAAGGCAATGAGCGATGGGTACGCAGTATCGGGCAGGCCGAGCACGTTGATGGAGAATGCATACGTCTGTACGGCAGTTACCAGGATATTACCGGGCGTAAAAAGTCGGAGCTGGAATTAGAGCGCCGCAACGAATTTATCGAAGAGGTATTAGATAATCTGCCGATCGGTATTGCCGTACACCGCATTGACAGCGGCCAAAATATTTTGATGAACAAGCAATTCAGCGAAATTTACGGCTGGCCGAAGCAAGATATTAATACCGTTGATAAGTTCTTTGATAACGTATATCCCGATGAAGAGTATCGCAAAGAAATTAAAAGCAGAATAATCTCCGATATAGAAAGCGGCGATCCAGATCGCATGCAGTGGTCCGGTATTGAAATTACCACCAAAGATGGCGAAAAACGGATTGTGGATGCCAAAAATATTCCGATCGAAGATCAAAACCAGATGATTTCTACGGTACTTGATGTTACGGCCGAAAAAAAGGCCGAGCGCGAAAAAGTGGAAACGTTGCAACGTATTGGCGATGCCTTTTTTGCCGTGGATGAAGACTGGACGGTTACCTATTGGAACAAAAAAGCGGAAGAAGTTTTAGATATGCCGAGCGAGGATGTTGTGGGCCAAAATTTGTGGGAGGTCTATGACGATGCCGTAGAGCTCGACTTTTATACCCAGTATCACAAAGCCGTAAACGAACAAGTGATGGTCAACTTTGAGGAGTATTATCCCGGTGTTGAAAAATGGTTCGAAGTAAGTGCCTATCCCTCCGATACCGGTCTTTCGGTGTATTTTCGGGATATCACCGAGCGCAAGAAAAACCACGAGCGGCTTAAGCAGCTAAACAAAGAGCTCGAAGAAAGAGCTGAGCAATTAGAAGCAACCAACGAAGAGCTCGAGCAGTTTGCCTATGTGGCATCTCACGACCTGCAGGAGCCGCTGCGCATGGTATCGAGCTTTCTTGAGCGACTAGAAAAGAAATATGCCGGTCAACTGGATGACAAGGCACAGCAGTATATCGACTTTGCTGTGGATGGTGCCCAGCGCATGCGGCGCATTATTCTGGACTTGCTGAACTATTCGCGAATGAATCAGCAAGAAATTGAACGAGAAGAAGTGGAGCTGGATACGTTATTAGAAGATATTGTAAAGCTGAACCAGCCGGCTGTTAACGAGAGCGGAGCTTCTATTAACTGGCACGACCTGCCCACAATTAAAGCCGCCCAAACACCTATACAGCAGGTTTTTAAAAACCTGATCAACAATGCGATTAAATACAGAAAGCCGGATATTGAGCCCGAAATAAATATTGAGGCTGAAGATTCCGGTGATTACTGGAAGATTGCCGTTTCGGATAATGGCATCGGGATTAAGAAGGAGTTCCAGGATAATATTTTCACCATTTTTAAACGACTGCACACCCAGGATGAGTATTCCGGGACAGGCATTGGCCTGTCGGTATCCCAAAAAATTGTAGAAAAGCACGGCGGCGAAATCTGGGTGGAATCAGAAGAAGGAGAAGGAAGTACATTTTATTTTACGATTCCCAAAGATGGATAACCTCTGGCACACATATAAATCGATAATTTATTCCAACTGTACCGAGGTCGATACAATACGTAATTCGGTATTTTACTGGAAAAACAGGCTTTTTGCCCTTACGGTCATTTTCTTACTACCCATGAGCTTGATAGCTCTTGTTCCGGGGTTGTATATGGTATTCACGCTTTCGCTGTATGGGTTGTTGGTGTCTGATTTGATTACGCTTGCAGCAATTTTTGCAGCTGCTTTTCTACCTCGTATTTCGGTTTTTAGCCGAAAGTTATTGTTTAATGGTGCTTTGTATCAGACTGCTATTGTAATGTTGCACTATCTGGGATCCAATGGACCGGGATTACTTTATATGTTTGCGGTTACGGTATTTGTGCTAGTGAGTCTGGATCAATTTTACGGCTATATTGCCCTGGCGCTGAATACACTCATCTGTATTTATTTTGCTCTTGCCATCTATTACGGTTTCGCCAGCCATGTGCTGATGGTTCAATATCAGGTAGATGCCTGGATTGGAGTGTCATCGAACTTGGTGTTTTTGAGCGGCGTAGCCGTTTTCCTGATTCCCAAATTGTTTAGCGGGCTCCAGTCGGCATTTGCCGAACAAAATAAACTGCAGGATGAGCTTAAAGAGTCGGTGGAAAATCTGAATGCCAAAAACGAAGAGCTCGAGCAATTTGCTTATACCGTTTCGCATGATCTGAAAGAGCCGCTCCGAATGGTACGAAGCTTTATGAAGCTGCTGAAAAACAAATACGGCCAGCAGCTCGACGAAAAGGCCCGTGAATATATCTATTATGCCCGAGATGGTGCACAGCGGATGGGCGATAATATCGACGATTTGCTTGAATATTCCCGCATCGGCCGAAAATATACGACCGTTGAAAAGATAGATCTGAACAATCTGCTCGAAGATGTTATTCAGAACCTGCAGTCTGGTATCAAAGAGAAGGATACAAACATTAATGTTGGTGATCTGCCGACCCTTGCCGTTGTGCCGGTGGCCATGAAAAGGCTTTTTCAAAACCTCATAGCTAATGGCTTAAAATATCAGCCGGATGGTAATAAACCCGAAATATCTGTTATGGCCGAAGAGCAGGATTCCAGCTGGTTATTTTCGGTTTCCGACAATGGCATTGGCATTGATCCGGAATATCACAACCAAATTTTTTCTGTGTTTAAGCGATTACATGCGCGTGATGAATACTCCGGCAGTGGGATGGGATTGGCAATCTGTAAAAAAATTGTAGAGCAGCACGGTGGAGAAATCTGGGTTGCCTCAACGTCTGGTCAGGGCAGTACATTTAGCTTTACTTTGGATAAGCAGTATCTTGCCAAAAAATAAAATTGAGATCACAACTAAGCGGCACATTATATACTATGGATCCAATACATATTTTACTTATTGAAGATAATGAGGGGGATATTGTCCTCACCACCGAGGCGTTTGAAGAGGGAAAGATATCCAACTCGATGTCGATTGTTAAAGACGGTTGGGAAGCCATTCAGTACCTGGATCAAAACGAGGGGTACGAGGATGCCCAAAGGCCAGATCTTGTACTGTTGGATATTAATCTGCCAAAAGTAAACGGCCACGAAGTATTAAAGCATATTAAGACGAGTGAGAAACTTAAGCAGATTCCCGTTGTTATGCTTACGACCTCTTCGGATGAAGTGGACATCAAAAAATCGTATAAAAACCACGTGAATTGTTATATCACCAAACCGGTTGATGTGGACAGTTTTATTAACGCTGTTTCTACCATTGAGGATTTTTGGATTTCAATTGTTCAGCTTCCTTCTCAAACGAAATAGTGCAAATTATGACAACAATGTCAGAAGATATGCAGGCTTTAGTGATTGAGGACAATACCGGCGATTTTGTCCTTATCCAAGAATATCTGCTGGAAGAAACGGAACAAGCTGAAATTGAACGTGCTACGACCTTTGCTGATGCCAAAGAGAGACTGACAAATAGCAACTTTTTTGATGTAATTTTACTTGATCTGGACCTGCCCGACGCCAGCGGAGAGGTACTGGTGCAAGATGTAGTGGGCCTTGCACAGCAGACGCCGGTTGTTGTGCTTACCGGGTACGAGAACGAACAATTTGGCTTGAAAACGCTGAATATGGGCGCTGCCGATTACCTGCTTAAAGACGAGCTAAATCCCTTTCTGCTTTCCAAGAGTATTTCGTACAGCATCGAGCGCAATCGGATTAACCAGTCGCTGCGCGAATCCGAAAAGCAATACCGCGCTCTTTTTGATTTGAGCCCGCTGCCCAAGTGGGTATTTGATGCCAAAACCCTGAAGTTTCTGGATGTGAACCAGCGTGCCATTGCACATTATGGATACAGCCGCGAAGAATTCTTGGAGATGACGATAAAAGATATTTGTCCCCAAGAAGACCTCCCCATTTTAGAGCAAACACTTGAAACCTCGTTAAATAGCCCGGGATTTCACGAAAGTGGCATCCACCGACATAAAAAGAAAAACGGGGACATAATTCAGGTAGATATCAGGAGCACCCTGATTACCTATGGCAACCGAAAAGCCAAGATCGTTGTTGCCAATGATATTACCGACCGGCTGGAGACCGAAAAAAAGTTGGCGCTCAGCGAAAAACGATTTAAATCGCTGGTGCAGGGCGGATCGGATTTAATTGCGATTCTGGATGAGGAAGCCAATTACAAATATGTGGCACCTACCACCAAGTCGGTATTGGGGGTGACTGCCGAAGAATTCATTGGTACGAACGCCCTGGATTACATCCACCCCGATGATAAGGAACGAGTTGCTGATTTAATATCTGACCTTGAGGATGAGGAGCGCATAGAAATTCAGCCGTTTCGATTCCGGGATGCGGGAGGAAATTGGCGCTGGATAGAAACCACCATAACAAATATGCTCGACAATCCTGCTGTAGAGGGGCTTGTGGTAAACTCTCGTGATGTTACTGAAAACATTAAACGAGAGCATGCGTTGCAGGAAAGTTTGGAACGCCATGAGTATGTAACAAAAGCGACCGACGATGTCGTTTATGACTGGGATATCGTTGAAGATATTCTGGAATGGGATGACAGTTTCCATGAGAAGTTTGCTTACGATATAGAAAAAGGGCGATATACCATCGACGACTGGGCACAGAATGTCCACCCCCAAGACCTCGAACAAGCCAACTCAAGCTTGAATAGGGTCTTACATAACTCATCAGAGTCTAAATGGGAGCACGAATACCGGTTTCAAAAGAAAGACGGGAGTTATGCTACGGTCTTTGAACGGGGGTTTATTATTCGGGACGATGATGGCAACGCCCTGCGCATGATTGGGTCCCTGCAGGATATCACCGAACGCAAAGAGTACGAAGAAAAGCTGGAAGAGCTGGCCCTTGTTGCTTCCAAGACTACGGATATTATCATTATGACAACCCCCGATGATCGAATAACGTGGGTTAATGATGCGTTTGAGCAACTTACCGGATATAGCTTTGAAGAAGCTGTTGGAGAAAACCCCGGTGAGCTTTTGCAAGGACCCGAAACCGACAGGCAGACAGCCCAGCGTTTGGGAGAGGCTGTCCGAGACCAAAAGTCGGTGCAAGATGTTATCTTGAATTACACAAAAGATGGAAGAACATACTGGTTGGATATTACCATTGATCCTATTTTTGATGATGCGGGGAATTGCGAAGGGTTTATCGCCATTGAAAAAGATGTGACCGAACAGATCGACAGGCAGCGCGAGCTGCAGGAAAGTGTTGAGCGGTACGATATTGTGTCTAAAGCTACCAGCGATACGATTTGGGACTTGAACCTGGAAACAGATACCGTTCAATATAATAGCAATATTTATAATATGTTCGGTTATGAAAAGCAGCAAGTAGAACAGCCCGCCGAATGGTGGAGGGATAAGCTTCATCCCGAAGACCGGGAAGATGTGATCAGGCAAATGGAGGAAGCGCTTGAGGCCGACAGCGATCGTTTCCAAATGGAGTATCGATTCCAGAGCGCAGAAGGCAAATATAAACACATCTACGACCGGGCGTTTATCGTCAATGACGAAGAAGGGAATCCCATCCGGATGATCGGGGCCATGCAGGATGTGACACAGCAGCGAGAAGAGCAAAAATGGTTGCAGCTTTTCCAGTCCGCGATTGCCAGCACGAAAGAATCGGTAGCCATTATTGAGTTTGAGCCAACCGACCTGCCCGGCCGCCAGATACTGTATGTGAATCAGGCCTTTTGTGAGATGACCGGTTACGATTCTGAGGAAGTAAAAGGTGAAACGCTCGATATTCTAAACGGTCCAAAGACCAGTGAGCAGAAACGGAACGAGCTTCGCAATGCAATAGAAAAGAGAGAAAGTTGTGAAGTGGAACTCATAAATTACACAAAAGATGGAGAAGAGTTTTGGGTTCGGGTTTCGTTAACGCTTGTTGAGGGAGCGAATAGTTCCCAATTTTGGGTGTGCGTGGGACGCGATATCACCGAGGAAAAGAAGCAGCAGAGAACCCTTAAACAATCACTTGAGGAAAAGGAAACGCTCCTGTTGGAAATTCATCACCGGGTAAAGAACAACTTGGCGGTTGTATCGGGTATGATGCAGTTGCAAGCCTTTGAGGAAGACGATGAGAGCTTTAAGGAAAAACTCTTTGACGGGGTGGCTCGAATCCAGACGATGGGGAATATCCACGAGTTGCTTTACCAGTCGGAGAGCTTTACAGAACTTGCGTTTCACGAAAATTTAAAGAAGCTCACTAATCAGATCGTCAATACATTTAGTGCCAGCGTATCACTCCAAACCAATTTCGAGCTCGAAAATGTTAACTTGAATATCAATCAAGCCATTCCCTGCTCGTTAATTGTTAATGAAGTGATTACGAATGTGCTCAAACATGCCTTTAAGGAACAGGACAGGGGAATACTTTCGATTTCCATGTCGCAAGAAGAGGAAAAGATCCGTATTCAGATTAAAGATAACGGAAAGGGGCTCCCCGCTGATTTCAACCGAAATGAATCGGTAAAATCGTTGGGACTCAAACTGATCGATACGCTTGCCATGCAGCTTGAAGCCGATTACGAATATGCTTCCCTCGATCAGGGAACCGGCTTTACATTAGAGTTCCAAAAAGCAAAGGTAAAAGGTGTTGGCAGTGCTCACCTGTTTAATTGATGCATAACTTTCATAGGATGAAGGTGTTTTCCCTTGCATCAGGAATAGCATTTCGACAAAGCAAGGTGTAGAATAGCCAGGGCTGAAAACTCCAAACAATCAATTTTTTAATCCCTGAATTGTGTCGGGCAAAGATGCCTGCGCTTATTATTTAAGCGGATAGTAATTTTGGGAGCTATAGTTGATAAAAAGATCAGGAGTGAGTACATTTAATCGTAAATCTACGATAATAAATTAAATGCTATGGCCATTACCAAAGCAAAGCTATTTGAAACATCCCAAAAGCGAACGGCTGAGCTGATGAAAGCACTCGGCCACCCGGCCCGTATTGCCATTATTGAGTTGCTGGCGGAACGGGAAACCTGTATCTGTGGCGATATCACCGAGGAGTTGCCGCTGGCACAATCCACGATTTCCCAACACCTTAAAGCCTTGAAGACCGCCGGCATCATCAAAGGCGAAATCGACGGGGTCCGGGTCTGCTACTGTCTCGATGAAGAAGGAATTAGGGAAATGGATGATCTTTTTACACCGCTTGTAAAGAATTTAACAACCGCAACTGAAGAGGAATGTTATTAATATGAGTACGCACGGAAAAACCGATGAAGAAATAAAAAAGGTAGTCAAAACCAAATACAATCAGATTAGCGAGCAGTCCAAAGACTATAACGCCAGTTCGTGCTGTGGGTCCGGAGAGGCCTCCCAGGAGGTTTATAATATTATGACCGATGATTACAGTGAGGTGGAAGGCTATAATCTCGATGCCGATCTGGGGCTCGGCTGCGGGCTACCGACTGAATTCGCTCGCATCAGCGAAGGCGATACCGTGATTGACCTGGGATCGGGGGCCGGCAATGACTGCTTTGTCGCTCGTCACGAAACGGGATCCACCGGCAAGGTGCTGGGCATCGATTTCGCAGAGTCCATGATCGCCAAGGCCCGCAAAAATGCCGAAAAGCTGGATTTTAACAACGTCGAATTTCGCTACGGGGATATCGAGGAGATACCGGTTTCTGATGACCTGGCCGATGTGATTGTCAGTAATTGCGTGCTGAATCTGGTGCCCAACAAGCAGAATGTATTTTTTGAAATATTTCGGGTGCTTAAACCAAGCGGACATTTCAGTATCTCGGATATCGTTTTGGTGGGTGATCTGCCCGAGGCTCTGCGCGAAGACGCCGAAATGTATGCCGGCTGCGTGGCGGGCGCTATCCAGAAAGAAGAATACTTGGGATATATCAAAGATCGCGGTTTTGAAAATATCACCATCCAAAAAGAAAAGCCCATTGTCATTCCCGATGATATCTTAAGCAAATACCTCTCGGAGCAAGAGATCGAGGAGTTTAAAAACGGTTCCACGGGGATTTACAGCATTACCGTTTTTGCCCAGAAGCCGGGAGGCGACAACGGCTCTTTCGAAGAAGTTGAGATGATCAAGGATCAGCAGTCAGGTCCGGCCTGTACACCCGGTTCCGGATGCTGCTAATTTTACTACGGTGTCAAACTTATCTCGTCCCGACGCGGAGCATCGGGACAAAAAAGGAGGTAGATCGCAACGCAGAGCATTTCGATCAGATAAGTATGAGATGATTTAACATCACTGGCGAAAGTCTGTGACTTGTGCCAGGTACAGATAACTCAAGCTGAACAGTAATTTATAAAATGAACACAGTTCTACAGGAATACATCAACAGCCTCGAGAAAGATGTTGCCCAAATTCCCAAAGAGCGCAAGGAAAAGCTCTGGAAGCTTTCGGATTCCATTTGGACAAAACTGAGAAACGGAAATCCTGCCAAGCTGACCTTCATTTGTACGCACAACAGCCGACGCAGTCACCTGTGCCAGATTTGGGCTGCCATGCTGGCTGAGCATTTTAGCGTGGAGGACCTCGAAACCTATTCCGGCGGAACCGAGGTAACAACCTTTAATCCGCGGGCGGTAGAGGCCATCCGGCGCGCAGGTTTCAAGGTGGAAAATCCGGGCGGCGACAATCCCCGATACAAGGTCTATTATGATGAGCAGCAAGAACCGCTGGTCTGCTATTCCAAAACATTTGATGATGAGGCCAATCCCAGCAAGGATTTTGTGGCGGTGATGACCTGCTCGGATGCCGACCGGAACTGCCCGGTTGTGCCGGGGACGCAGTTTCGAATCACCATTCCCTATGAGGATCCCAAACAGGCCGACGGCACCCCACAGGAGACGCAAACCTATGACGAGCACTGCCGCCAAATTGCCGCCGAAATGTATTACCTCATGTCAAAAGTATAAACTTCATTTCCTACACAACTACCATGTCATGCTGAATTTATTTCAGCATCTATAAATAGATCCTGAAACCCCGAATGATCGAGACACGACAAGTTCAGGATGACATCTATTAATTTGATCAATCAAAAACAAAAAATTAGATGAGCACTTCTGCACCACGAAAGAAAATGAACCTGCTCGACCGCTTTTTAACGCTGTGGATTTTTGTTGCCATGGCCATAGGAGTGAGTATTGGCTATGTATTTCCCGCCACCTCCGAATTTATCAATACCTTCAGCAGTGGATCCACCAACATTCCCATCGCCATCGGCCTCATCCTGATGATGTATCCCCCGCTGGCGAAAGTCGATTACAAACTGCTGCCAAAGGTATTTCAGGATGTGAAAGTGCTGAGCATTTCGCTGGTACTGAACTGGATTGTCGGTCCGGTCTTGATGTTTGCCCTGGCCGTTATTTTCCTGCACGACTATCCCGAATACATGGTGGGACTTATCCTGATTGGCTTGGCTCGATGCATCGCCATGGTGCTGGTCTGGAACGACTTGGCCGAAGGCAGCAGCGAATATGGTGCCGGATTGGTGGCACTCAACAGCATTTTCCAGGTGTTTGCCTACAGCTTTTACGCCTGGATTTTTATCACCAAACTCCCGCCGCTGCTCGGTTTCGAGGGAGCTATTGTGGATATCTCTATCGTTACCGTGGCCGAAAGTGTGGCGATCTATCTTGGAATTCCGTTTTTGGCAGGCATGCTCAGCCGGTTCGGATTGGTTCGGCTGAAAAGCAAGCAGTGGTACGAGGAGCAATTTTTGCCAGCGATTTCGCCCATGACGCTCATTGCCCTGCTGTTTACGATTGTAGTGATGTTCAGCCTCAAGGGCGAACTCATTGTTCAGATTCCGTTTGATGTGGCTCGTTTAGCCGTGCCGCTTCTCATTTACTTCGTGGCCATGTTCTTGATCGGATTTGCGGCGAGCAAAATGATGGGCGCCGAATATGATAAAAATGCCTCCATCGCCTTTACGGCCGCCGGAAATAATTTTGAGCTGGCGATCGCTGTAGCGATTGCGGTATTTGGCTTGAACAGCGGGCAGGCCTTTGCGGGTGTTGTTGGTCCGTTGATAGAAGTGCCGGTTTTAATCGGGCTGGTAAATGTAGCGTTCTGGCTCAGAGATAAATATTATAAGACCGAATCAGCCCCTTCGTATCTTGATTAAAAGTGGAAAAAAGATTGGGGAACCATTTTTTTGTGGACGACCCATTTTCCACTTGGCAATCATCGAGTAGGGGTTGCTACAACCTGATAAAAATTAGTTAGTGATTGTTAAATTTCTGATGTATAACCATGTACATGACTAACTATTGCCATATAAAGCTGCCGTCAGCTGTTATACGCAGATTATCTTTCTTCCCCTTTTGGACCATTTCAATCAAGCTAGTTGTTTCAAGCATCTCTTTTATTTCTTCGCGTGTTGTTGCCCACATAGCATGCATTGGACAGGGCTTTTCGGAGCCACAACCGGGTAGGCCCAATACGCATTGTGTAAGTAGGTCGTCGCCGTCAATAGCAATCACAATATCCAGGAGAGAAATTTGATCACCGGGATGGGCTAACCTAACACCCCCTTTGGGACCTTGCAGTGATTCCAGTAAATCAGAAGCGGTTAGTTTTTGAAGTGTTTTCGTTAAAAAATGGAAAGAAATGTCGAGCCTTTCGCTTATTTTTTTAATGGAAGTGTATTCTCCATTTTGGTTCGCCGCTAAATAAAGAACAGCACGCAAACCATATACACAAGATTTGGACAAGAGCATAAAAGCGAACAATTATTTGAGATGATTACATCTTAAATTTATTTCAAATAGATTATGGCAGCAAATCTTTTTCTGTCAGTATCTTGTTAAAAAGCTTCAGCATTATTCGGACAAAACTTTATGCAAATTATACGTATGGATAGGCTTTGAAATAGATTCAGGATACCACATTTGCTTATTAACTTACCTGCCTGTCCAAGAATTCTTTCAAGACCTTGGCATGATTATGCTGTTTATCCTTTGCCGCGTACAGCAGCGTAACAGTTTGTCGATCAGTAATTTCCAGCAGAGATTGAACGGCCTCTTCCCGGTTGGTTAATTCTCCCTTATACCGATGGGCAAACTCCTCGAACTTCTCGGGCTCGTGATCAAACCATTTACGCAGCTCGGTAGAGGGTGCGATTTCCTGGAGCCACTCATCCAACTGGGCCGCTTCTTTTGATACGCCTCGCGGCCACAGGCGATCCACCAGTACGCGATAGCCGTCACTGTCAGTGACTTCCTCGTAGATACGTTTTATTTGAAACCGTGGGCTTGGCATAACTTTACCTTTTTCTTTGTTGATTTTCAGCTCCGAACAGTTTCGAATTTATGGAATAATTTCAGGAGTTAACACTACCATCGCCCATCCCCAGTGCTGTGGGGTTTTTCCATTTCTGAGCTGCAG
The DNA here is from genome assembly GCA_964490705.1 of uncultured Balneolaceae bacterium. Lineage (GTDB taxonomy): Bacteria > Bacteroidota > Rhodothermia > Balneolales > Balneolaceae > Fodinibius. The sequence goes on from CAZBCG010000001.1 coordinate 293,545, forward strand.
GCGATCGAGCGATGAACTTCCGAAAAGCGTGGAATATCCCATCTTAAAAGTAATCTCATCGGTGAACTGGTAGGAGAAGTTTAAATCAAATTCCGACCCAAGGTATTGATCTAATGTTTCCGTTATGTTTTGGGGGGCTGATATCTCGTTTGCCAAGACAAAAGAGTGATAAGTTAATCCGATATTGAAATCTTCGGTTACTCTATAATTGGTGCCGATATGCAAATCCTGCAATCCTCCGCCCCTCGTATCGGCCGGAATATTCAGAAAATAATCCATATTACCGTAGAATTTGTGATTGGTTGCATACAAGGTATGGAAGGTATTTTGGGCCGGATTGGTATCACTGGCATTTCCACCCGACAGGTAATCGTATCCGACACGAAATTGCAGGAAGTCCAGATCGTACGAGGCATCGGCCGCCAACATGTAGGCTGATATATCCCTGCGCGAGCCGTCATTTCCTTGCTGATAATAGGCACTACCGGAAACATGCAATCGCTGCCGATTATAATTCAGATGCGTACCATAGGTATAACGAAAGCTGGTTTGCCCGGTTTGTCGCTCAAATCCATCGGTCAAGAACAGTGCCGAAGCATCAACATGACCGAATGTTTTCTGCATCCAGAGGTATGACAACACCTTGTAATTATTGAGCGCATAATTATTACCGAACACCTTTTGGGCTTCCTGATTGTAAGCTCCGCCCAGGTCAATCCGGAGGTCAGGCTCCGGATCGCTAAATTGCACTACCAGGGCGTCGTGGCTCCGCGCCCGTTGCGTCCAGTTGACGCTCCCGAGCAATCGCTGATCATCATACACCAGCTCCTGCCGGCCCAGCTTAAGCCCTAGCTGTTCCGAAAGGTTTACTCGGGCCCAGGCTTCGTGGATGTTAACATTGGCATTATCCTGCAGTTGTTCGGTATCACCCCACACGCGCACATCCTGACCGGAAACCTTAATTTCATAACCCTCCGATTCGTATCCGAGTGATATGCGTGTGCGCTGAGAGGTAAAAACCGCCGGCTCGGTATCCGATGTTCTTAGAAGCTGATAGCCGTTGCGATATTCGGTTCGCGGCCGGAATTCGGCATCGACATTCAGCTGGCCAAACAGCAGGCTGGGCATCAGGAAAATCAGAAGACCAAATGAGAGTGTTGCCTTTGCGTTAAACATGGCTTCCTCTTTTGGTTTTTATGAAAAATTATAGCTTTATTTTACGATCAGTGTACCCTTCATACCGCCGGTATAGTGACCCGGGAAAGTGCAGATATATTCATACTCTCCGAGTTGTTCGGGAGCAGTAAAGGTGACTGTGACCGTCTCACCGCCGCCGGCCATACCGCTGTAGGCAATCATCTTGTCGGTCATACTCGGCGCGATGTACTCGTTGTCGGAAGCACTTGCCGATTTATTGGCTATTGCTGTTGCATCAGCTCCTGCTACCAGCAGCACAAAATTGTGTGCCATCGCATTTTTGGGGAAATCGCTGATCGTAGTCAGTTCAACTTTAATCTTCTGGCCGGGTTCGGTCGTTATCTCAGTGACCGAGAATTTCATGTCATCGGTCCCCTCCATGGTTACTGTTTTTACATCCTGTGCCTCCACCGGTTGGATAACCAATCCGAATGCAAGCACGATTGCGAAGATTGTTCCGAATACTTTGCTGTTTAAGTAAGTCATAACGAATAATGATTTTTGGGTTAGAATTTGTTGCCGCACTCCTCAATAGGAGCAGTGCGGCAACGAGCAAAATTAGCTTTGTGGATCAAAGATTTGTGGTTGCTCTTTGCCTTCTACTTCAATCACGCCGAGCATACCTTTGCGGTTGTATCGTGAAAGGGCATGATCGACTAGGAAGCTTTTTTCGGGCACGGGAAAATCCATTTCGAAAATGCCGCAGCTACCCGGAGCAACACTGCATGTCTGCACGTATTCTTCAGGTTCGCTGGCGATAGCGCCTTCCCGCCAGGCTTTAGTCCACACATTACCTATTGCATGGAAACTGCTGGTGAGATTGGGCCCGCCGGTTACCATAAAGATCCGTGCCGTATCACCGACTTTTGTTTTCATCGTGCCGTACCGTTTTTCTGTCAGCGCTTTTTTCTCTCCATTGAGCAGCACGTAGGTCGGATCTTCAGACTTCATTGAATCGACGTCGATCTCGTGAAATCCTTTTTCGCCCGCCTCTTTATTGGTATACACTTCGTGCTGTCCCAGGTAGAATTCGTGATCCACCTCGGGCAATCCCTCGTGTGGTTCCACGACAATCATGCCGAACATGCCGCTGCTGATATGCTCATCGAGCTTGGGTACAGCACAGTGATAGATAAAGGCACCGGGATACATCAGCTTAAAGTGCAGCTCTTTCGACTGCCCCGGAGGACACAGCGTAGCTTTGGAGCCACCGCCCGTGCCGTACACTGCATGGAAATCAACGTTATGGAGCAGCGTATTCTGGGAATTGTTCTTAAACGTCAGATTTACTTTGTCGCCCTGACGCACGCGGATCATCGGTCCGGGAACCTGTCCGCCGTAAGTCATATACTTGAATTCAACGCCCGGCTCGATCTCGCTGATCAGATCCTTGCTTTCCAGCGTGATGTCGTGGGTCACCGGCCGGTTGCGACTGATGGGAGACGGGATATCCGTCGGATCAGCGGCAACCCGATCCACCTTGGGAACGTTGCGATTTGAGGTAACAGTACTGCCAGACGAAGCCTGCGCAGCATTGTCTCCAAAAGGCAAACCAGCCAGTAATCCTCCGGAAAGCATGGCTCCGCCAACGTTTTTCATGAACTGTTTGCGAGTAAAGCCATTTGTAGATTGAACTTCCTGTTCAGTTTTACCGGTATGTTGTTTATCAACTGTCATAATAAAAACCTGAACTTATTCAAATTACATATTTAAGAGTATTTTATCTTTTTATGTACATTTAATTTGGTGCAATATTTATGCCAGGTTCTATAAGGGCGGTAAATGTTGGTTATACCGTTTTTCAGCGGATGATCTCCCCAAAAGGGTATTATATTTGCACAACTGCAAAGGGACGATTCGTTGCCTTTTTGCAGTCATGCAACACCGGTCAAGCACCGGTAATCCTCAGCCCATGTTTTACTCTTTGTACGTCAATACGCGTCCCCAGAGACTCTTTGTACCCCAGATACCGCGACGCAACGTTTCGAGCTGCACGATCTGGCTGTGATCCACAAACATATTCACCTCGGGTCCATAATTTTTGATGTACCAAGCAAACACATCGGGATCGGCCGCCTCGAACATCAGCTTTTCCAGGCCAATCTCATTGATAAATCGCGCCGGAACCTCGGTTCTCCACGGATCGGCATTTTCGGTAATGCCTTCCGACTCAATCATAATCATATAGGCCCCGGCATCCACAAAACGCCTGGCCTGCTTGACCGCGTAGTCTGTGTCGAGTGTACCTTCGGATTCGAGCTCTCCTTTGGCCGTATCGCCGCCGGCCCCAAACTGTATGCCGATCTCGGGCTTGGCCTTCAGTCCCGCATTCTGCACTTTCTCGATCAGGCGAAGCCAATCGTCGGTGGGCAGCGTGATAAATCCCGCGGATAGCTCGATGATATCGAAGCCGTAATCCTTGCAGGTTTCGATATACTGATTGACGGCCTCTTTGCCCTGGGTGAGCACGTACTCCATAAATCCACCGGTGGATACCAGCGCATCGTGGTCGTGAGCGATATTAATGAGTTGTTGCACCGATTTTTTAGGCATGATGGAAAACGATCCGCCGGAAAATTTCAGTGAATCGACGTGATCACCCATCGTCTCCATGATGTCGCTGAGATAGCGCTTACCCATCACAGAGTAATAGGGTCCGCGGATTTCGGTAATGCCTGTTTTTCGTGGTTTGGATTCCCGTTCGTTTTTATTCAGAAAATCGAATGTTTTTTCGTCAGCCATAATGGTGAGTATTTTGGTTATCAGTTATTGGTTAATTGGAGATCAGAACTACGAATAACCATTAACCAATAACTTTTTTCTAATTTTAACTTCTCTAAGTAATTCCATTAGCTTATTCACACTTTGCCGTTCAAAATTCTGAACGGTGCTTACAATCTGATTGCGCGATTCTTTGGATGTATAGGGTTCGGCTAAACCTTCAAACTTCTGGATGATCGTCTCCCAGCTCATGGGACGCGTATGAAATCCTTCGTAATCCCTTTTTTCGATGGAATGGGTTTCGCCATTCTTTAAATGCACCGTCAACTTTGTGGGCATCTCATCGGGAAATCGATCACTGTATTCCTGTTTTGGCGACACTTTCACGTTCTGTAATAGCGATTGAATATCTTCTGATTCAATCCGGTCTTGTTCGTACTGCTCAGGCATCACCTGTCCGTCGAGCAGTGCCGCTGATACCATGTACTGCAGGGAGTGGTCGGCTTCTTCCTTTGTACGCACTATTGTTTTATCGCCTTCTTCGCCGCCACCGATGATATGGTAAGCGACATCGAAAATTTCGATCTCGATTTCTTCTACCTCGTCAGCCGCGAAGCCGTGCTTTTTCTTCAGCTCGATCATTCCTTCAATGGAGGACTGCGAATGTATCTCGGCATTGTATTTTTTGATGATAGTGTCGGTCACCCGCTGCAAGTCCTCGTTCTGCCAGTCGATCGAAAATTCACCGGCAATGGAGTCCATAAATCCTTTATTGCCCTCAAAAACAGCCGGGGGACCCGTAATACCATACTTTGCCAGGAAAGCGGCATTCGTCCCGCCAAATGCGGTGTGGGGAAAAGCCAGTCCCTTCCAGTTCGAAAGTGCCCCCGTTCGCGTCACCCGGAGGGCATTGAGTCCAGTACCAGCTATCGCCATGGCATTAGCCGTTTGATCTAGATTCAAGTCCAGCACTTTGGATACGCCGGCGGCCACTGAATACGATCCCTGTGTTGTGTGATCAAATCCCTTGTCGCGGACCGGTGCTTCGTCGCTGAGCCGGCACTGCACCTGATAGGCTGTGCCCAAAGCTGTCAGAAATTCCTTGCCGCTTGCACCGGAATATTCACCTGCTGCCAAAATTGATCCGATATTATCACTCGGATGGCACGTTTCTCCCTTGGCCAGGTAACTGTCATTGAAATCCAGGTAGCGCACCAGGCCACTGTTGTAAAAGGCGGCCCGCTCGGGACTTGTTTTGCCACCACCGATAAGGGTGGACAGGTCACTGCCTCCGAAATCAGAAATCATCGATCGGAGTGCCTTAACCGGCGGACCTTCGACCGCACCGATGGCGGTTCCCAACGAATCGAGCAGCCGAATCTTGAGCTGTTCAACGGCTTTATCAGATAAATCCCCATAAGAAGCATTCGTAGTATAAGCTGCCAGGTCGTGTACAATCATAACAATAATTAATTTTTAAGACTATTTTATCTTTTATTGATTGAACATTTCAACTCGGATTACTGCTGTCAGGACGTAAGGACTTTGCAAAACTGGGTGTCATCCTGAATTTATTTCAGGATCTGTAATTGAACACCCATTTAAAAAGCTTTTCCCAATATCCAGCATTAGATGCTGAAACGAGTTCAGCATGACAGGGGAAGTTTTGCTAAGCCTTCTAGAAACAAATTCCGGTTTAATCCGCGGGGATATTATAACTGCAGGAGTAGTCCCCCTCGGCGATATAGGTGGTTCGTTCCGCGTTCTCGTTAAATAATTTCTTATAAAACATCTCCTCGAGCTTGCAGGGCAGCCGGGTTTCCTTGACCACCTCGCTAAACGGACAGTTGCACTCTTTTACCGTCAGGTTCTCTGATTCCTCATCGAGATCAAGTTCCGGCATAAAGCCCTCTTCCTCCAGCATCTTCATCAGGACGGTAATTTTGGATTCCGTATCATCCGCCCCTGAATCTTCAATTCGTTCCCGAGCTTCGTCCAGCCGCTGATTCCAGAAATCCTCAAAGAAATCCTCGACCAGCTGTTCGTTGCCTTCCGACTTTAGGTACTTGATCATATTGCGGATCAGCTTAGACTCGGAAGACGGAAACAGGCTATTGCCCTTGGGGGTCAGTTGATATTGCAGGCTGGGACGTCCGGGGCCGGAGCGCACATATTCGCGTTCTACATACCCGTCTCTTTCCAACTGCAGAAAGTGCTCGCGAAGGGTGGTTTTCGCCAATGTCATCTGATCTACAGCCTCATCAATAGAAAGCGTGCCGCTGCGTTTTATCAGATCAATAATGTCTTTTTTCGTGCCTGTAAACATGGTAGTTACTTTTTGGCTTGTAATTCCTTTTTTATGCGCGGGATAAACCGGTGATATTCTATGTCAAACTGATCCTTAAGATTAGAAAATAAGATCCTGAAGTTTTTGTTTTGAATCCTGAGTGTTGAACATGCGTTGGCAGGATTTTCAAACTGATTTCCCTTTTCCCGAATAGTAGCCATCTGTTGCATCAGCCGGTCCTGATCCCGCTCAATTATTCCGAATGACTTTTCAAGTTTTTGAACGATTCCATGATTTACACTGCTGTTCTTCTCGTTCGAAAATCGGCTAACAAGAGGGAACAACTTTTTGCGTTCAAACTGATAGTACATCCCAAGCATTTCGTCAAACTCCTTAAAATGCCATTGCATATTTTTTAGCCACGGATACTGGTTGCCGTGTATCTTGTGAATGCGTGGGACGCTGTTCTTCAATTCATCCAGGATGGAGAGGTTGGGACTGATGAGTTCTTCCTCCAGGTATTGCGTCCACTTTGTTAACGAATCGTTGGTATCAGGCGAAGTATGGGGAATCTGGCTTTCACTCTTTCCATTTGTGGAGAGGATCTGTTTCTTTACCCATTGCAACACTTCTGCCTCACTCCATTTGCGCTGCTGACAAACCGATCGGAGAGTTTCCGTTTTATGCTCTGACACGGATAACCCAATTGAAGCCAGTAGCTGACCGGCCTGATCATTCGCTTCAATAATCTGCGATATGGTTGCTTCCGGAGTCAATTCGCTGAGGGATTGATTGGTATCCATAATCATATCAGTCGATGCGTTTTGTTTTCAATCCATGACTAACATACCGATGATTTTGTGATAAATCAATAAAAAAGGTTAAAACCGTTTTTATAGTTGATATTAATTTTCGGGACTCCTACCTTTGGAGTGAAGTAATTAAAATCGAGTAGTATTTAGCAGCTATGGCGTACGTTGTAACTGACCCCTGTATCCAATGCAAACACACCAATTGCGCGGCCGTCTGTCCCGTAGATGCTTTTCGGGAAGGACCCAATTTTCTGGTGATCGATCCTTTTGAATGCATTGATTGCGACGCCTGCGTAGCCGAATGTCCCGAAGAGGCCATTTATCCCGATGATGAAGTGCCCATGGAATGGGTGGATTACATCGAGCTTAACGAGCGATTATCTGAAGAATGGGCCGACCATGTGATCAATGAAGTTAAGGAACCGCTGCCAGAGGTTGACAAGTGGAGCGGGCGCAGCAACAAGAGGAAATATTTAACAGAAAGCTGGGATGACTGGAAGGAACCAGTGAAATAAAATTCCAAATATGAATTCCAAAATGACAAACTCCAATACTATGATCTCCAAAGAAACATCAACCATTGGCCAACTTGTGGCAGAAGATTATCGTACCGCTTCGGTATTCCAGTCATTTGGGCTGGATTTCTGTTGCGGTGGAAACCGGACCATCGAAGAAGCGTGCAAGGGAAAAGAAGTAGATGTAAATGAAGTATTGCAGACTTTGAATCAATTGGATAAGACCGACCCGGAACAGGATAACTACAACAATTGGTCGCTCGACTTTCTGGTTGACTACATCGTCAATAATCATCACAAATTTTCTCGTAATAAGCTGCCGGAGATCGGTCAGTACGCAAAGAAAGTAGCCGGCGTTCACGGTGATCGTCACCCGGAGGTGCAAGAAATTTGCTATAAATTCACCAAGCTTCACGGGGAGATCATCAATCACCTGGACAAAGAAGAACAAATACTATTTCCCTATATAAAGGAGCTGGTTGAAGCAAAAGAAAAGGGATGGCAGCCAGAAACACCCGATTTTGGCAAGGCGGCGAATCCCATTGCTATGATGGAGGATGAGCATGATAATGCCGGTACATCCATGAAGAAGATCCGCAAACTAAGCAATGATTTTACGCCGCCGGAAGATGCCTGTACGACCTATCGGCTACTATATGAAAACCTGGAAGCATACGAAAAGGATCTGCAGAAACACGTGCATTTGGAAAACAATATCCTGTTCCCCAAAGCGCTTAAATTGGAGCACTCCCTAAATCCGAATTAAACAGTTTCTTTTTCTATGGATGATATACAGAGCGATCAGGATGTGGAAATTCTTGTTCACAGGTTTTATGAAAAGGTTCGCAGCGACGAGCGACTGGGATATATTTTTAATGATATAGCCGAGGTGGATTGGGATAATCATTTACCTAAAATGGTTGATTTCTGGTCGAACCTCCTTTTTCAGACCGGCCGATACAAAGGAAAACCTTTCCGGCAGCATATGCCGTTGCCTATTAAGGAAGGTGATTTCGACCGCTGGTACCGGCTGTTTGAGGAAACGGTGGAAAACCTTTATATGGGTGAAAAGGCGAATCTTGCTAAACAGCTGGCTCGCAATATCGCCTCTTCGTTTGAATTTCGAATGGACAAAGACGGGCTAATAAAAAAGGAGTAACGATGAATGCTGATACTGAAGCAAAAATAAAAAAAGAAGTGGCTGAAAAAGTGCGCAAGGCTTGTATTCAGGCCGCCCGGGAAGGATTCCGTGAGGCATCGATGAGCGGACTTTGCACGGAGGGCGCTGCGGAAGCCGCTATAAGCGCTATGCAAAAGCTGGATCTGAATGATATCCTCGACGAAGGATCTTAACCAACCGGAAGAATGCCGAGAATTACACGCACATTTATCAAAACCGGACTCATGTACTTTCTGTTATCCCTGTTGCTGGAAATAGCTATCGAAATTGAGTCACTGCAATGGCCGTTTCTGACTCCGCTTTTCTGGCACATGCTGATGGTGGGCTGGATTACCCAGATCATCTTTGGCGTCTCGCTGTGGATGTTTCCGGGTCGGACGCGCGATGAAGGATTGAAACCCCAACTTTGGGGATGGCTCACCTATCTGTTTCTAAATATTGGATTACTATTGCGGATTATCGCAGAACCTTGGCTCAATTATTCCGAGGTCGAAACATGGAGTATGCTAATCATGATATCGGCCATCGCGCAGGTTCTTGCAGCTATCACCTACATTATTGAGATGTGGCCGCGTATCCAGTCCAAAGAACAGCGACGCCGCAATCGCAAAAAGAAACGCAACAGTTGATTTATGCCCTCACCCAGTCGATGGATGATTCGCGGTTCGTTTATCTATCTGCTGGCGGGATTTCTCCTTGGCGCTATCCTTTTAATCAATAAAGCCTACCCCTTCTATCCCCAAGTGTGGATCCTGCTGGCAATTCATATCGAAATGCTCATTTTCGGATGGATCATTCAGCTCACGCTGGGCACCGCCTACTGGATTCTGCCGAAAAGCCGTACCCAACAAACAAGCAAAATCAAGATACCAGCTTTGGTAATGGCGGTACTACTGAACGGCGGAATCTTACTGAACATCAGCGATCATCTTTTTCGATTCTGGGAGCATGCCTGGGCAGTGGGACGATCGCTCGAGCTCTCGGCCGTTGTCCTGTTCATTATTCTCCACTGGGAACGAGTAACCTCGTTTCGGAACTGAATAATTCCCGGCCGGAATTATTGCCAAACAAGCTGGAAAAATAAATAACGGTTAGCAAAAGGTGGACTATCCCGAAACTTTTTGTGCAGATTCCAGATCCAAATCAAAAAACGCTCTCAGCTGATTTATTTTCTCCCGGTTCACGCGCACTCTCACGCTTCGTCCCTCTTTGACCGTTTCTATAAGTCCGGCATACCGCAGCTCTTTCAGGTGATGAGATAACGTCGACTTGTGGATGCCCAGCTCCTCGGTAAGCTCACCGAAATCGCAAGTGGGCTCTTCCAAAGAGCAATCTTCCTCGTCCGCATTGCAACACTCGTATTCCCGCTGCATCAGCATCCGGATAATTTGCAGTCGATTCTTGTGACTTAACGCTTTGAAGCTCTGTGCCAGTTTTTCCATTTCTGCAACAAAATTCTGTTCGTTTGGGATTTATAAATGTATCCAATAGTTTGAAAGTTATCAAACAATAAAACAATTATAGTTATGGATATTCAGCAGACTTTGTTTGGAACCCGAAGAAAATCCGGACTTATTTTCGGTATTATCGGCACCTTTTTTATGACCCTGATTATGCTCATCGGCATGACGACTGGCATCAGTCCCATCCCGGAACCGATTCCCGTGGCTATTGCCGAAACCATTCTGGGTACAGCAGCCCAACCGGCATTAATGATTTTTGGGATGGTCGCCCACTTCGCCTACGGGGCCGTGGCGGGATATATCCTTTTTGCTATTGCCAAAGACACCAAGCCGATTTTACAGGGACTCGGATGGGGCTTGCTGCTCTGGCTGATCATGCATCTGCTGTTTCTACCATTCATCGGCTGGGGATTTTTTGCCGGTGCGGTCAATGTCAAAGTTATTCCCGCAACACTGATCCTACACCTGATTTATGGCGGAATTTTGGGATACGGCCTGTTGCAATATCACAAAAAAACCGCAACCTAATCCTGATTTACATAACAAATTCAAATCCAAAAATTTACAACCCGTGAGCAATCAAACACCTCTTGCCTGCGATCTGTCGGCCATTGAGGACGACGAACTCAAACAACACAAGTCAAATAGTGAAAACGTATTGACCTCCATCCGGGACGTACAGGAACTGGGGGACGGCTATGCGTTTCGGCTTCCCACCAAAACAGAACTGATCGAACAAGCTGGCAGTTTTATTGCCCGGGAGCGGCAGTGCTGCCCATTTTTCAATTTCAACCTGGAAGTGACACCCGATCACGGGCCGGTTTGGCTGAAAGTCACCGGAGATCACAGGGTAAAGGAGTTCGTAAAAAAGAATATGGTAACCCAACTGGAAACCGGAGCAACATAATAACTGGGAATAGCCCTTTAACGCTGGTATTCAGATCCCGTAGCTAATTCAGTCATACAAAAACTACTTGTAGCTGAGATTCCGGTTGAATTATAAAAGATAAAATAGTCTTAAATCTTTATAATTCCTTCACATTCATTGTCTATACTGGAATAGAAACTCAAATAAGATGCCCGTGGGCATTGGTAACAGGCGATTAAAATGAAAAGAATTTATTCGATCATACTACTTTTTGCACTACTGGTCGGCACACTGCAGCCGATCTTGCCGATGATCGAATACCAGCTTTTCGAGGGTAATGTTGTTGAATTGCTGGACAATGGAAATAACAATTCGCAGGCTGCCTGCCAAAATGTTCATGACTTGGTCCACAGCAATAACCGGGACTGCCAAGACAACGAAAATCAGCAACTGCTGGATACTGATTACTATCCCCTCGCACTGGAAATTACAACCATTCCCAAACCGGGTGCTTTTCCAACAACGTCGAAATTTTACCTCCCGGTAGTAAATAATATCATCAGCCCGGTATTTCTACCCACTCCTCCGCCTCCGCGGTTGGGCTAAAGTCTGCCGGACGTTCAACTATTCGTCTATGATCACAATCAGGACGGATAGTACGTCCGCAGATTTATATCCCGATCCAATTTTAGCTCAACTTTAATTACCTCAAAGGAGGACCAATTATGAAACTTTTAAACTATATAATCATCGTTGTCGGCCTATTGCTGGCAATGGATGTATCAACAGCAACTGCACAACAGCAGGAAAAGAAAGCGAAATTTGAAATTGAAGGAAACTGGTACGGATTGCCGGACGCTAAAGTCTTCCAGGAAGACTACGACGGCCCGCCGGTTGTGGGCGATCATTTGACCAAACTTCCGAATGTGGCACCACTTCAAGAAGGCAATCGCACCCACGATGTACGAATGGATATTCTGGCTCAGGAAATTGAAGTGGCTCCGGATGTGCGCTACAACGCATGGACCTTTGGCGGAACCGTGCCCGGACCCGTACTGCACGTTCGTCAGGGCGACAAGATTAACTTCACGATGAAAAATCGATCAAATGAAGAAGTTGCCATCACAGAACCTTCCAAGGGTGCTTCACCGTTTATGAGTCAGCTTAGCAACAACATGCAACAACCGAAAGGGATTGCTCAGCCGATGCTGCACTCTATGGATTTCCACTCGGGAACTGTTGCCGCCGATGATAAATGGCAAAACGTGCCTCCGGGTATGAGTATCCAGTTCGAATGGGTTGCCAATTACCCGGGTGTATATATCTATCACTGTGGAACGCCGCCCGTGCTGCAACACATGTCGATGGGACAATACGGCGTTGTCATCGTATCTCCGAAAGAAGGATATCCCACCGACCAACAGGTCGATAAGGAATTTGCGGTCGTCCAGTCGGAATTCTATCTGAAAGAAAAGCCCAAGGAAAAGGGCAACTACGAGCTGGACTACGATGCCGCCATGAAAAAACAGCCGAGCATTGTGGCCTTTAACGGTCACCAGAACGCCATGATGGATAATCCCTTCAAAGTAGCAAAAGGCGACCGCGTTCGACTCTACATGCTCAACGTCGGTCCCAATGATGTAGCCAGCACCCACGTAATCGGCGCCATCTTCGACCGCGTGTGGTACGAAGGCAACCTGGAAAACGAATGGCGCGGTATGCAGACCGTTCTCCTCGGTGCCAGCAACGGGGCCGTCATGGAATTTATCGTTCCCGAAGACGGTCACTATGTGCTTGTTGATCACGAAATGGCCGATGCCGAAAAAGGGGCCAAAGGGCTGATCGTCACCGAAAATGATTCCAAGTAATTTTATCTAACAACTACTAAATCTTATAGTATTATGAAATCTTTCAGAAAAATAACCACTCTTTTTACACTCTTGCTGATTCCATTTTTTGCGATCAATGCATTTAATGGTTCTGGCAATAACGACACAGAAGAAAATGTTCGGACGATCGAAATCAAAGGTACCGACCAGATGAAGTTCGACGTGACCGAAATCAATGCGGTGCCCGGCGAAACTATCCGTATCGTATTTACGACCGTGAGCAAACTTCCGAAAAGGGCGATGGCTCACAATGTCGTCATTCTTAAGGAAGATGCTGATGTGGAAGCTTTTGCCAACGCCTCGGCCATGGCCCGTGACAACGATTACATCGCGGCGGACATGGAAGATCAGATCGTTGCGGCCACACCACTAGCCGGTGGAGGCGAAACAGTAGAAGTAACCTTTACCGTGCCTGAAGATGCTGGTTCCTACACCTATATCTGCTCGTTTCCGGGACACTTCCTGGGCGGGATGAAAGGCACACTCAATGTCAAGCAACCATCCAGCTAATTCTTAGCTGATAACACAATCAAAAAGGGCGGTCGATTTCGGCTGCCCTTTTTCTTTTCAATCCAAATTACTTAAACAAAGTAATTTATGTATCACCTTTCCGTTTTCATCCACATAATTTCGGCCGTGTTCTGGATAGGCGGCATGCTTTTTACGGCTGCTGTGCTCGTCCCCGCCTCACGTCATCAGCTGTTAGCTGATAAAAAAGGGCAATTCTTTGCGCTGGTCGGCACGAAGTTCAGCCGCATTTCGTGGATACTGTTTTTGATCCTGATCATCACCGGTATCACCAACCTGCTGGCTCGCGGCTACACTTTTGCTGATTTAACCACTTTTTCTTTTTGGAACAGTTATTTCGGAAGCACTTTGTCTATTAAACTTCACCTGTTTGGAGCGGTACTCATTTTGAGCGGACTTCACGATTTCTATGCCGGTCCCAAAGCCGCCGAGCTGATGGACAAGGAGCCTGAAAGTGACAGAACCAGGAGAATGAGAAAACTATCCAGCTGGCTGGGACGCATTAATTTACTATTGGGATTAGGTATCCTTTATTATGCGCTTAAATTGCTGAGAGGATAGAGCAGCAAAATACCGGGGACTGAATAAGCGTATTTAAATTTCTGAAACTCAGCTTTTGTTGATCTTATAGATTCAGATCCCAAAACTTTTTAACAGGGATCTTTTGCCCGGTGGTATGGATTGTTTGAAGAAGCGGTGGATGGAGGGAGATACGGAAGCAGCCGTTGGGGCAGGCGAATCACTTGATTTGAATCAGATTACTTGGACAAATGAAACAACCGATTGTGAGTTTTCATACCGATGAGGATAATCACTGGGTGGCCGAACTGGAATGCGGTCATAATCAGCATGTTCGTCATGATCCGCCATGGCAGCTTCGTCCCTGGGTAACAACCAAAAGCGGCAGAGAAAATCATCTTGGCCAAAAGCTGGATTGTAAAAAGTGTGATCGGGGTGAGCCCAAAAATGAGCAAAGCTCACCTCAACAGACTAGTTAAAGATAAGATATAGCTTGATTTTGGGATGTCATGTTACATCATATGTAACAACTAATATGAAAACCCGGAAGGCAATTCATTTGAGATATTTGTCTCCTGATTCGTAATCTAAACGTGATATTGCTATGCGTTAAATGGTCTCAAATTTTAGGATTCCATGGAGTACTATTTGTAGTACCTAAGAGGAACTATGGGAAATTGTTTCCCGAAAGTATTTCTAAATTAATTACTTCGATGAGTTTTGATCTCGTTTGCAGTTTCGAATATACCACCTAATTTATAGTAATTAGCTGGTAGTTGTATAATCTGGGTTTTAAAAAAGGATGTAAACAATGAAAAAGTTAAAGTTGGCAATTGTTTTGGTTTTGACTCTAGTTTTCGTGTTGCTTGTGGTACAAAATACTACGTCTGTTCAGGCACACTTTCTTGGGTTTACCACAGAAATGTCGTTGGTTGTGCTGCTTTTTCTGACCGGAGCATTAGGTTTTGTCTCGGGGTTGGTACTTGGTTTCTTGTTAAAAAGCAGGGGTGTGCAGTCTACCAAAGAGCAACAAAAGAATTAAAGCAAGTATCAATGTTGATGAGGTTACAAAAGTGCTAATTCATCAAGCCAACGATCTGGTATCTGTCGGGGGCGGGAGTGAATATCAACTCTATAGTTTATCAGAGGGACTGAATTTGTGGTTTTTATTTGTTCAAGCCTTATGTTTTTTACATTAAGATATTCCTGGGTTGCGTTTCCTAGTCATATTTATGGATATCCAAAATGATAATATTGGCTATTATACATGGGATTTGAACAGCTGTTGATTTTTGTCGTGTTATTAGGTGCCTTTATCGGCTTGGTGATTGATCTGTGGAGCCCGGATGGTATCTTGTTGACGGCGCTAGCCATTCTCACAATCAGCGGGGTGCTCAGCCTTGAGCAGGCTTTTCAGGGATTTGCAAATACGACCTTAATGGCACTGGCCAGTCTATACGTAGTGTCAGCCGCAATGCGGGAAAGCGGGGCGCTGGACCGGGCCAGTGCCTTTATTCTGGGAGAGGAAACACGGAGTATTCAGCGAATTTTGCTGCGCTTATGTCCCAGTGTATCCCTGTATTCAGCATTTTTAAATAATACGCCGGTTGTTGCTATGGGTATTCCCGCTATCAGGCAATGGGCCTTGGAAAAGAATATTGTTGTATCAAAGCTGCTTATGCCCCTTTCGTTCGCCGCTATTTTGGGAGGGCTCTGTACGTTAATTGGGACCAGTACCAACCTGATTACTCACGGGCTGCTGCAAAGTCACGGATTTGAGGGGCTTTCCTTTTTTGAACTGGCCTGGGTCGGCGTTCCCTGTGCCGTGGTAGGACTGGTATACATCGTTTTTATCACTCCCATATTGACCCCGGCCCGCCGGGATATCCGGTATGAAGAAGAAAAAAGACGGAATCTGTTGTTAGAGATTGAAATAACCGAAGGAGCAGATGTAATCGGGAAAACCATAAAAGAAGCAGGGTTAGATGAGTTTCAGGGGTTTTATCTTTCCCGTATTAATCGCGGGGATCATGAAATAGCTCCCGTTCCAAAAGACGAGAAGCTCCACCGGGGTGACCATCTTTTGTATGCTGCTGAAGGTGGTATTGCAGCCAAACTGCCTGATCTGACCGATTATCCCGGGGCCCAGATTGTCCAACAGCCACCGAGAGATATTGAACAGGAAGGAAAGCCAGAGAGGGAGCTTCACCAGGTGGTTGTAAAAGAAGGATCGCCGTTGGTGGGCGCCACGGTAGAAGAAGCCAAGCTCCTTGAACGGTTCGGAGCCGCAGTAACAGGCGTCCGAAGAAGTGGAAAACGTGTTGACCAGCCCCTTGGACCGTTTGTGCTGCATTCCGGAGACGTGTTACTTCTTGATACAAGGTCTGGATTTCGCGAAGCCTATGAGGATACTAAGGATTTTTTCATGACCAGTGCGGCCGGTGGTGAAGCAGCCGGGGCCGCAGAAAGCAATGAAAAACGTCGGCCTGGAGGAAAAGACTTGTACGTTTCGGTAGCAGTGTTAGTGGGCATCATTACACTGGTCGTCGCAGGAGTCGTACATATAGCGTTGGCCGGTGTTTTGGGGGTCGGGGTACTGTTGAGTTTTAATGTTATTAAAGCCGGTGAAGCCCGAAAGTCAGTAGACTGGACGGTCTTAATTGTAATTGGTGCTGCTATTGGCTTGGGCAAAGCTATGGAGGTGAGCGGTACGGCCGAACTTATAGGAAGATGGATGGTAGATCTTACCAGCGCCTATGGCCACCGGGCGGTGTTGGCCGGGGTTGTTATCGTTACGGGTTTGCTTACTGAAATTATTACCAATAACGGCGCGGTAGCGCTGATGTTTCCGATCGCCTTATCCGTTGCCGAAACCCAGGGGATTGAAGCTCGCGCTCTGTTCATTGCCATTACTCTTGTCGCATCGATGTCGCTGATCAGCCCTATCGGCTATCAGACAAATCTTATGGTCTATGGTCCCGGTAATTATAAGTTCACCGATTTTTTCAAGGTAGGTTTTCTTCTTGAGTTGATGCTGTGGTCACTGGTTATTATCCTGATTCCCATCTTTTGGTCGATGTAAGGGATGGAAACTTTAGATCCATAATTATTCGGCAAGCCTTAAATAAAAAAGCAGTTCCGTTACCAACGGAACTGCTTTGATTGACTAAGTAATAAACGTTACGTGCATTTATGAATAGTTAATTATTGTACAGGCTCAACGACTGTATTGCCATCGAAAATGGCAGCTGTTTGAGCAAGTATTCGGCCGTTTATTGTAGCACCAGTATTCAATGTAATACCGGTCATCGAAAGGATTACGCCTTCAAAATGCGAGGTTGTGCCAATCGTAACTTCACCGGCAACCTGCCAGAAAATATTCTTGGCCTGCGCACCACCACTAAGAGTGATGTTTACAGCCGAGCTCATCGTCAGGTTTTCGCCGATCTGGAAAATCCAGACGTCATCAGCGCCACCTGAAATTGTTACATCGTCAGGCATTAGTACAGTATTATCCCATTTGTATAGGCCTGGTGCAAGAGTCTTGCCACCAAGGTTACCGGTATATAATCCTACGAAATCCGGCATGGATCGTCCGGCAGCATCGTTGTAAGCGGTAGACATATCACTTACGGCCGTTGTAAGATTAGAGGGCGTCGGGGCTGTCATGTCAGCAGCAAACATCTGGCCGGTTACTTGGTCGGATGTTGAATACCCTGTATTTGCGGTCTGAGAGAACCCTGTAAAAAAGGATTCGGCTGCAGGACTTAACCCAAGGTCTCCTGTAAAATCAGAAGTCGGGCTGTTATTTACAGCCGTTTTGGCAAGTACGACGTAATTCCCGGCCGTTCCCAGGTCAACGACAGTCCGCGGGGTGGTACTTCCGCCGGTTGTAAAACTCCAAACCTTATCTGCTGCAAGTGCAATTCCTTTCGCGCTCTTTGCACCGGTAGTTAATGTTGCTGTATAATCGGTAACAGCAGTCAGGCTATTTTCAGCTGTAAATGTAGCGGTCGTACCCGAATATGCTACCGATCCATTAATATTTGCCAATCCTTCACTTACCGTAAAGGTTGTGCTGTTAATGGTTGCCGTATCCATCTCTTCATTAAAGGTTATTTCAATGACCTTGTTGCGTTCAACTTCTGTTTCATCGCTTGAAGGACTGGTTGATGCAACTTCTGGTGCATCAATATCAGGCTCGTCTGTAATACCCGTACTCTGGTCTTTACAAGCTGACAGTAACATCATGGGCAGTATTAACACCGTGATGCTTAAAAGTTTAATATTTAGAAAGGTTTTCATATTGTTACATCTATTCCCCTTCATAGGGGATTGGTGTGAGATCATTCTCACGACTGGAAGGTACACCGTTTGCTAACCGTTTGTGTTACAGGCAAATAGGAATACCTTACATAAACCACTGATTTACATGTTAAAAACTAGTATTTTTGGCCGTTTGCGGTTTGTATGACTTTCAGTTCCTTGTTTATAACAGGGTAATTCTGAAGGGGTATAAATATCGTCGGTTTATAATGTTCCGAGTAATTACCATGATATCACGCTCTGGTTCATCGACGCTAACCTGCTTTTCGCACCATGACTTCAGATGGGCATCCTGTATTCAGTTTTACCAAACAGAATCCAATAAAAAAGGACAGAGGTTTTAATTCTGTCCTTAGGATGATACTCTTTGATGAATGTTTTTAGGGTCTGGGAGATGCAATGTCATATAAGTGATGTTATTATGGTTGTTTTATACCAGTCAATATGATGTTATAATTAGTTGGTTCCGGCTATAGACATTTCTGTTCGTACATCTTGAATGGCAGTTTGAAGTTTTTGTATGGCATATTTCGGGTTTTCTCTATCCCTGACAACTTTTTTTGGCAGTTGGGTGAATGGCCTCAATTCCCTTCTGAGTCGGCCAGACTACCAGGATGAGCAATAAAACTTGTAATTAAAGAGTTAACTAACGTATATTGTGGGAAACCCCATTATGGGATATGTGAATCTCCCGAAATCTAATGGAAGAAAAAGTAGGTTGTTATGAATGCAACAGAAAAGAAAAAGGAGTACGATGCCAAGCTCGACTCCAAAAAACGCCTGACTATTCGAGGAGCCCGAACCAAGCATTATCATGTAACTGAATATGAAGATGGTTCAGTTGAGCTTAGTCCTCGTGAGCTAATCCACCCTGATGAAATTTCCAAGCGAACCCTTGAAATGATGGACAAGGCTATGAAGAATCTTGAAGAGGGTAAGGTATCAAAGCCGGTGGATATGGAAGAACTCGAAAAGTTACTTGAGGACTAATCTCATCACATGTTTGATATTTTAATGGGCGTCCCAGAAATGAAAGAGTTTTGGGACGATTTAAAGACCCGTAAAAAGAAGAACCAGTTAAGCGGGGATGAGAAAGAATTGTTTAAAAAATTTGGTAAAGCCATACAGTTTTTAGCGGCCGATCCCAGGCATCGGGGACTGCAAACCCATGAAATAGAGGATTTGACCCGTAGATACGGCCAAAAAGTATTTCAGTCTTATCTTGGGCAGGGTAAGCATGCGTATCGTATGTTTTGGGTATATGGTCCCAACAGAAAGCAAATAACGATTATTGGCCTAGAACCACATCCAGAAGATGCTAAAAGTGGGGCCTACGATCGTATTAAGCTTTCGGATTTGCCGAATGTTTAGGATACGGGCGATAATCGGTCTATAAGACAAACATCACGTATAGCTGGCATTTCATGTACCATCATTTGTTACATCAGGAAGGAGGAAAAATGATCTTCCCCGTGTTTTCCCTGTTAGGATAAAATGAAACTAAAATAAAAAGTGCCCGTCAGGAAATGACGGGCACTTTACTTGAGTACGCCCGAGAAGATTCGAACTCCTAACCTTCTGATCCGAAGTCAGACGCTCTATCCAGTTGAGCTACGGGCGCATGTCGTTTGAAAAGGAATCTAAATATCCCGCTTCATACGCTAAATCACAACCTCTTTATTGGCTAAAGTTCTAACTGTTAAGCTGAATTACAGACAAATATCCTAAAAAGTGTAAAAATAGGCACTTAGCTGGAATGCTATCTAAAAAAAATACATACTTATACAGTTAGGATTGTTTGGCTAAAGCAATAATTTTCTAATAAAGTATTAACGTAATGGATAAATCCCTTTTGTTTACGCTGGTTGTTTCCGTTTTGTTGGCATGCAACAGTACGCCAGAAACGAATGCGCAGAAAACAGCAGAGAGTTCGGCACAAAATCAAGAATATAATATAGAGACTATCACCACGGAAGTTTCGGTCCCGTGGGGGATGGACTGGCTGCCCAACGGCGATATGCTGATCACCAATCGCGACGGTGAGTTGTATCGCTACAGCAATGGTGAAATTGTGGGAACGATCGATGGCGTGCCCGAAGTGTGGGCCAACGGACAAGGCGGCCTGCTGGATATCAACCTACACCCTGATTACGAGCAAAATGGTTGGATCTATATCACCTACTCGAGCCCGGAAGGTGGCGAAGGTGCAAACACAGCGCTGATGCGAGCGAAGCTGAACGATGATCTTACGGCACTCACTGATCAGGAAGTGTTGTATAAGGCAGAACCAAATAGCTCGCGTGGACAGCATTTTGGCAGTCGGATCGTGTTTGATGGCAACGGACACGTATTCTTTGGGATTGGCGATCGTGGAAATCGTGATGTTAATCCACAGGATATTACGCGCGATATGGGAAAAATTTATCGCCTGAACGAAGATGGGAGCATCCCCGAAGATAATCCCTTTGTGGGCCAAGAGGGACTCGATGCCATTTTTGCCTATGGAATCCGCAATCCGCAGGGCATGGATCAACATCCCGAAACCGGAGCACTTTGGGAGCATGAACACGGTCCGCGGGGCGGAGATGAGATCAATATTATCGAGGCTGGTAACAATTACGGCTGGCCGGAAATCTGTTTCTGCATCGATTATGATGGTTCTGAAATTACGCCCGATACGGCCAAGGCCGGTATGGAGCAGCCCGAGTGGTATTGGGATCCATCCATCGCTCCCTCGGGGATGACCTTCGTGACCAGCGACAGGTATCCAGGATGGCAGGGCGATATTTTGGTCGGATCGCTGAAGTTCGGCTACGTGGTGCGTGCGAATGTAGAAAATAATGCCGTAACCGGCGACGAAATTTTGTTTGAAGATATCGGCCGGGTGCGTAATATCAAACAAGGTCCCGATGGTTATATCTACGTGGCCACCGAGGCCGATAATGGGATTGTTCGCATCGTTCCCGAAAATTAATCGCGGGTCTTTTATCACTTAACATGTAATAGAGAGGTAGTCATGAGAAAAATACTAACAACAAGTTGTTTATTGGGATTGGTTTTGTTGCTTATAGGCTGCGGTTCGAAGTCGGAAAAAGATTACATCGACCGTATGTC
The DNA here is from genome assembly GCA_964490705.1 of uncultured Balneolaceae bacterium. Taxonomy (GTDB): domain Bacteria; phylum Bacteroidota; class Rhodothermia; order Balneolales; family Balneolaceae; genus Fodinibius. Next base: position 314,964 of record CAZBCG010000001.1, read on the forward strand.
CGACGAGCACGAAGACGACCAGCCGGTGCAAAACGAGGCTTCTGATCTAACACAGTCAGGGGAAGTTGCCGGTCAAGAAGTGACCTATGCTACAGTTAACGGCAATGATATTACGGGATATTTGGCAAAGCCGTCTGATTCAGAGTCAGACGGTCCGGGACTCATCGTCATCCACGAGTGGTGGGGACTCAATGACAATATCCGCATGATGACCGACAAACTGGCCGGCGAAGGTTACACCGCCCTGGCTGTTGATCTGTATAACGGAAAAGTGGCCGAGTCGTCCGACAGCGCCGGAGCGTATGCGCGATCGGTGCAAGAAGAGCAGGCCATTGATAATTTGACGCAGGCCTATCAGTATCTGACCAACGAGCAGGGTGCCCAAAATGTAGGAACGATTGGCTGGTGTTTTGGCGGCGGATGGTCGCTGCAAACAGCACTGGCGCATCCCGAAAAGATTGATGCTACGGTCATTTATTATGGCCGACTGGTGACGGATGCCGAGCAGCTCAAGCAGTTGCAAATGCCGATACTTGGGATTTTTGGCGCTGAAGATGACGGCATTCCGCCTGAGACGGTGAGGGAATTTGAATCCGCATTGAACGACGTGGGCGTAACCAATTCCATCCATATTTATGAAGGAGCAGATCACGCTTTTGCCAATCCGTCGGGCACGCGATATAACAAAAAGGCCGCCGAGGATGCGTGGCAAAAAACCACGAAATTCCTGCAAGAAAATCTGAAATAGAACGATCTACAAATAGGGCCTTTTAGCGGATTAGGACTGGAATCTTCGTGAATGAAATCAGATTCAAAAGCATTAGGTAGGTGCACAATGTTGAATCAATAATTGGATGATATGAGTCACACGGTAACGATCCGAGATGTTCAAAAGGTAACGCACGATGTTTACAGATTTCAATTCGACAAGCCCGACGGCTACAGCTTTGAGCCGGGTCAGGCGACCGAAGTTGCGATTGATAAAGACGGCTGGCGCGACGAAAAGCGTCCCTTTACGTTTACCTCGCTGACTGATGATTCCTATCTGGAATTTACTATCAAAAGTTATCCTGAGCACAACGGCGTTACGGAACAGATTGCCAGCCTTGAAGAGGGCGATGAGTTTCTGATTGATGATCCGTGGGGCACGATTCAATATAAGGGGCCGGGCGTTTTTCTGGCCGGCGGCGCGGGCGTAACGCCCTTTATTGCCATTTTTCGGGATCTTTATCAAAAGGGTGAGATCGACGGGAATACGCTCATTTTCTCGAATAAGACCGAAGACGATATCATCCTGAAAGAGGAGTTCGACGAAATGCTGGATGATAATTTTGTCAATGTGATTACGGATGAACCCACCGATGATTACATTTATCTGGATGGATTTATCGACAAGGAGTTTTTGGCCGATCAGATTGACGATTTCGATCAGCCTTTTTATGTGTGCGGACCTCCGGCTTTCAATGATGCTATGACGGGATATCTGAAAGAGCTCGGCGCCGATCCCAGTGCGCTGGTTTTTGAGGAGTAAGGCAAAAGTGAGAAGAAAAAAAGCAAGAAGTGAAGATTTGATTTTCAAAATCTTGCTTCTCGCTTTTTACTGTTGAATGACTTTGCCCTTGTCCGAGATAAACGATATCCTTTCATCCCCTGTTAAAGGAATGAAGTAACTCCAAACAAATTATTGATTTCTATGAAGTTAGTTGATCAGAACGGCAACGAAATGACGAGTAAGGAGAACGCGGATGCCAAGGAGCTGGAAAAGCAGATGTCGAAGAAAATTGAAGCGCTGCTCGAACCGGTGATGAATAAGGTGAAGCTCTCGGGAGCGCAAGTTCCCCAGCAGCAGTTGATGCAGCTGAGCTCTGCGGCCCAGCAAATGTTGCAGAATCGCATGATTTATAACCTGCTCCAGAAAGTAGGCATCGAAGATCTGGATGAAGTACTGTCAGAAGATGATGTTGAAGAGCTGTCAACATCGCTCAAAAACCAGGTGAAAATGGTGGATGAAAAAGGCGAAGCTCAAAATGCTCAGCAGCAAATGAAGCAAAAGATGGAGCAGATGAAAAAGCAGCAACAGCAGCAAAACAATCCCGAAAGTTAAATAACCACTCGTGTCACCCTGAATTCATTTCAGGGTCTGTGAGAAGATATAGATGCTGAAACAAGTTCAGCATGACATGTGCCTTTTTTATAGTATCAGCATGGCGTCGCCAAAGGAGTAGAAACGGTACTCCTCATCGATAGCATGCTGATATATTTTTTTCATCTCTTCATAACCGGTAAAGGCCGCCACCAGCATCAGTAAGGTGCTTTTGGGCAGGTGAAAGTTGGTGATGAGCGCATCTGTAGCCTTGAACTCAAAACCGGGACGAATAAAAATATCAGTATCCATTTCTGTAGCTGTAAACTGTTTATGCTGACGCAGGCACGATTCTAACACACGCACGCTTGTAGTTCCCACCGCCGTAATGTGATCGGCATTATTTAATTCGTCAGCTGTATCCTCTGTGATTTCAAACCATTCTGAGTGCATGGTGTGTTCCTCGATGGTATCCGCTTTGACGGGCGCAAAAGTTCCGAGTCCCACGTGCAGGGTTACTTCGGATTGGGTGATGCCCTGCTCTGTAATTTTTTTCAGCAATTCATCGGTAAAATGAAGTCCTGCGGTAGGTGCAGCTTTACTGCCCAAATCTTGTGCATACACCGTCTGGTATTTCTCCGAAAGTGATTCATTTTGCTCGATATATGGTGGAAAGGGCGTATGCTTGTACTGATTATAAACGGGATCATTTAGTGATGGGGACAGCTCCAGCGTGCGGATTCCCTCCTCGTCGATATCAATTACTTTGGCAGAAATATCATCAGTGAGTTGTGCGGTTTTTCCCTCCTTGAATTTTTTACCGGGACGCACCAGCGTGCGGACGGTCGTGTTGTTTACCGCTTCAAGGATAAAAATCTCTTTTTTGCCGTCATCGAACAGCAGGCGACACTTTTCGACTTTGCTGTTGTTAACAACCAGTGTTGTTTCGTTGGGCAGGTAATCCAGCAGGTTATAAAAACGATCATCAGTGATTTCACCGGTGGCACGATCATAGATCAACAGCCGGGCATGGTCGCGCGGTTGTGCCGGTTCTTGGGCGATAAATTTATCAGGCAGATCGTAGTCAAAATCGGAAAGGGTGTAACTCATTTATTTGGCCGCGGATTTACGCAGATTTAAACGGATTTCAATTTGCTGGATAAAATAATGAAAATCACTCCTTTCTTTGAGATTTTCTACAGGATCAATTTTTACTAACTCAATACTCACGACTCACTACTCAAAACTAAAGACTCACTCAAACGGAATTTCGATCTGCCGAAAATGCCCTTTCTCATTTAGATTCAGATTCGACAGTGTAATGCCCAACAGACGCACTTTGCGCTGCCCCACTTGTGTTTCTTCGAGCAGCGAGATGGCTGTATCAGCAATATCGGCGGTATCATTAATATAGTGACTGTACGATCGGCTTCGTGTGATGGTCTCGAAATCGTCGTACCGCACCTTTAACGTCACGGTTTTGCCGGCGGTGTTTTTTTCTTTCATCCGCTCCGATATTTTTTCTGCCAGCTCCCGCAAAAAGTTATTGATCCAGCCGAGATCATCCATATCCTCCGAAAAGGTACGTTCTTTGCCGATGGATTTGCGAATGCGATGTGTTTTAACCTGCCGATTGTCAATTCCGCGCACGATGCGATAATAATAGCGTCCGTTTTTGCCGAACTCATTAACGAGATCAATTTCTGACCACTCTTTGAGGTCTTTTCCCGTATGGATACCCAGCGATTTCATTTTGGATTCCGTGGCATCCCCAATCCCATGAAATTCACCAATGTCCAAATCCTCTAAAAACTTTTCAGCATCTTCCGGTAAAATGACCGCCAGCCCGTCGGGCTTGTCGAGGTCCGAAGCCACCTTGGCCAAAAACTTGTTGTGAGCTACTCCCGCCGAGGCGGTCAGTTGGGTTTTCGCTTTAATCTTTTGCCGGATCTTTTTTGCGATCAAGGTAGCCGAAGGCAGCTCAATATGATTTTCGGTTACATCCAGGTAGGCCTCATCGAGTGAGAGCGGCTCAACGAGATCAGTGAACTCGAAAAAGATTTCCCGAATTTGTTTCGATACTTCCCGATAGACCTCAAACCGTGGTTTTACAAAAACCGCATGGGGACAAAGCCGAACGGCCTCGGCCGCCGGCATGGCTGAATGGACGCCAAACTTGCGTACCTCATAGCTGGCCGCGGCCACAACTCCTCGTCCTTCGGGCGATCCGCCCACAATCAGCGGTTTGTCCCGATATTCGGGGAAATCGCGCTGCTCCACAGATGCATAAAAGGCATCCATGTCGATGTGAATAATTTTGCGGATGTGAGAATCGTCCATTGGTATTGGGTTACTACTTTTTTACCCTGCCGCCAGCTCGAAAGGTTTTTCAAGATTGTGTTCTAAAATCGAATAAAAAAAGTTATTTTCAAGGTCATCAATTTTTAACATAAACAATAGTTGAGGAATGGAAGTTTTAGACGGAGCTACAATTTTCTGGCTCATCGCACAGGGTATGCTCATGGGGGCAGTTGTAAAAGTTGCGATGTGGAATACCACGGTTGATATAATTCCGAACATCGCTGCGGGTATAGCAGGCTCGCTGGTCGTGGGCGGTATTACAGTTGCACTGAATTTGCCGGGTGACTTGGTTTTTGCGATGTTGGGTAGCCTCTCTATCCTGTTCATTGTGAATGTCTTTCATCAGGAGACGGAAGGAGCTCATTGATAGATCACATATTGTTGTAACTTGTTGTCCAGCAAGTAATTATAGATATCATAATTTTTATGAAGGATAGTATATGACAAGTTGTTTACTTTTATTTACATTCCATTAGGGATTGTGATGAGATGTACGAGGGTTCCGGTTTCGGCCGGGACCCTTTTTTATTTGTAACTCTTCTGACAGGTGGTCGTGAAAATAAAAAAAGACCAATCCCAATAGTTCTATTATGCCACCGAACAGCCCTGATCAAAAACTTTCGATCGACGAGCTGGCTGATCTCAACAAGCAGTTTGATCGCCAGCTGAAAGATTTGCAAGAAGGCAGTTCCGGCTCCCAGCCTGATTCCAAGGGTTCGAACATAGTATCGAAGCTATGCTGGTATGGTTTGTTATTGGCAGTAGGGCTGTTGGCTCCTTTTGTTCTGCTCATCAGAATATCTATTTATGTGTACAGTCAGTATCAGCTGAATGGCTGGGTTGCTATGGGCATAGGAGTAGCGGCGACTATTTTGTTACTTATGGGATATGCGCTGTTTGTAAATGTAAGGTACAGTCAGCGCTGGCGCGTCAATAAGTTTTTGCGGCGGGGCATTGCCATATTAGTAGCGGCTTTTGCCGTATATGGATTATTGTATTACTCCGAGATGAATACCAAGACCAACGAGGTGCAAAGTTATTATCGGTCGCTGCATCCCATCATGCGCGTGGCCCTTTCTACAGTAACGCTGGCTGACAGCGATTTGGTAGTGACCGATATCCAGCGTACACCCGATGATTATGCCCGGATGGGACTTCCCGAAAACCAACAGTCGTTACACTTCGTGCAGGATGACGGCTATGTGCATGCTATAGATCTGCGCACCAAGGGGCGCGCCGTGTGGAAAAATTGGATGCTTTCGTCATCCCTAAATGTAATTGGCTTGGAAACGATCCGGCACGCAGGCACCGCCGATCACCTGCATGTATATCTTCCGTTGAATGATTAGCAAAAACTTTCTTAGCTTCCTAGTAATAAGAAATAACAGTGCGATCCATCAATAAAAATTAGGAGGGTATGATGACAGATTCGGCTACCTATTCACTTTGGTTTGAGCCCAGCGGCGATATCGCCTATAAGTTGCAGGAGCGCATAAAAAAGTTGAGCGAAAAACATCAAACGCCGGTATTTTCGCCGCATGTGACATTGCTGGGAAGTATCAACGGTTCGGAGACTGAATTGACATCACTGACAAATACGCTGGCTTCTCCCATGAGTCCTTTTGAGCTTGAGTTAACCAAAGCCGGCTATCTAGACACGTTTTATCAATCGTTATTTATACATGTCGAAGAAACGGGAACGTTAAAAGAGCTTCGAAACAGGGCGTGCCGCCTTTTTAACGTTGATGAGGAGGAGTATATGCCCCACTTGAGCCTGCTCTACGGTGACCTTTCCCGGAAAGAAAAACAGCGCATTTTAAATTTGGTGGGTCGGGAATTTCATATCCGATTTACCGTTAAAAATATTGTGTTGATGCAAACCGATGGCAAGCCCGACCAGTGGAAGCGCATCCATACCGCGGTGTTCAAACACTAGCAATGCTGTAAATGCGATTTGATACTCTGCCATAATATTCCGATTGTCACCTATCCTGTAATCAAAAATTAACGGCAATGAATGTTTCAGCCATTGCCGGGGGAGTTTTTTCATGTCTGATTATAAGTTTTTTGACCAAGTTAATCGCGCCTTTGATATCGCAGCAGAATATTCTGAGTACGATCAAGGGTTGCTGGATCAAATAAAAATCTGTAATAATGTCTATCACGTTACCTTTCCACTGGAGCGCGACGACGGCTCTATCGAAGTGATTCACGGTTGGCGGGTCGAGCACAGCCATCACAAGTTGCCCACTAAAGGCGGTATCCGATTTAGCATGACGGTAAATGAGGATGAGACGATGGCGCTGGCGGCATTAATGACCTATAAATGCGCTGTGGTAGATGTGCCTTTCGGTGGAGCAAAAGGGGGTATTAAAATTGACAAGGCCAAATTTTCGGATGCAGAAATCGAACGTATTACCCGTCGATACACTTATGAGCTAATCAAGAAAGATTTTCTCGGGCCGGGATCGGATGTACCTGCCCCCGATTACGGCACAGGTGCCCGTGAAATGGGTTGGATACTGGATACCTACCGGCAGCTCAAATCCGATATTAATGCCGAAGGTTGCGTAACCGGAAAGCCTATTCCGCAGGGGGGTGTGCGAGGGCGTACGGAGGCTACCGGCCGTGGTGTGTTTTTTGGGATCCGCGAAGCCTGTAAGAACGAAGAGGATATGAAAGAACTGGGGCTGAAGCCCGGACTTGAAGGAAAGACGTTTGTAATTCAGGGGCTTGGCAATGTAGGATATTACGCTGCCAAATATATGATCGAAGGCGGAGCCAAATTGGTGGGCGTTGCAGAAATCGAGGGCTCAATCTACGATGCTAATGGTATTGATCTCGAAGAACTGATGGCCTATCGCAAAGATACAGGATCCATCATCGGCTTTGGCGATACCGAGGAGCTGGAAGAAAATGACACGGTGCTTACCTCAAAATGTGATATTTTGATTCCCGCCGCGCTCGAAAACCAGCTTAATAAAGATAATGCCTCCGACATCCAGGCCAAGATTATTGCCGAGGCTGCAAATGGACCCACAACAGCAGATGCACATAACGTACTCAAAGAAAAAGGCGCGCTCATTATTCCGGATAGTTTTTTAAATGCCGGCGGTGTTACCGTTTCCTATTTTGAATGGCTAAAGAATTTATCGCATGTTCGCTTTGGTCGCATGGAAAAGCGTTTTGAGGAAAGCAGTTACCGTAAAATCCTCAATGTGATCGAAGGTATTTCTGATCGTAACTTTACAGAACATGAAATGAAAAAGCTGGCCCAGGGTGCTGATGAATATGATCTTGTAGATTCCGGGCTCGAAGAGACGATGATTAATGCCTACAACGAACTGAATAATCTACGTAAAGAACACGACATTGATTTGCGTACATCGGCATTCTTGAGTGCAATTAAAAAAGTGGGTATCATTTACGAGCAGATGGGCATTTTCCCATAATTAAATAAAAAAGCCCCGACCGCTGGCCCGGGGCTCCACATTTGGATATCCTGCTACAGGAATAAGTTGTAGCTGTCGTTCAGACATCCTTGGAATAATTGCCTTTGTAAGCCTTTAATGTCTAACGACTGATAGATTACGGATCCACAAATCAAAAGTCACATGGTGAGTTTTTATTTGATCATGTTCGCTCTCCCTGTTGCTGTTATTGTTTTGGCGGCGGCTCTTTCTTATCGAATAAAAATTGACGACCATGGATGAGTCGCAGGTAATTTCTATTGCCGTTGACGAATATGCAGTGGGCGCCTTTATTGGATACCTGATATTGCTGTTCGGTATTGGGATTTATTCTTCCCGATTTTCATCAGAAGGAATCAGCGAATTTTTTATTGGAGGCCGTAAAATAAACCGGTTTGTCATTGCTCTTTCAGCGGTGGTATCGGGCCGCAGTGCGTGGTTGCTGGTTGGTGTTACCGGGATGGCCTATTCGCAGGGCGCCTCGGCCGTGTGGGCTGTTGTGGGATATGTAGTCGTTGAGCTCTTTCTGTTTTTATACTATGCCCGCCGGCTCCGCAACTTTTCGGAGACCTATAACTGTATTACCGTACCCGACTTTTTCGCCGAGCGTTTTAACGACAAAAACGGCACGCTCCGGATCGCATTGGTTGTTGTTTTTCTGATTTTTATGGTGGGTTACGTTTCAGCCCAGTTTGTGGCCGGCGGTAAAACATTTGCTTCCAGCTTTGGAATAGGTCAGACCAATGGCATTATCATTACGGCTATTATCATCATGGCTTATACGGTAGTTGGAGGGTTTCTGGCTGTAAGCCTGACTGATATGTTCCAGGCTATTTTTATGATTTTTGCATTGGTCTTGTTACCGTTTATCGCTATTTGGGAGGCCGGTGGACTGCCGCAGGTGTTATCTCAACTTTCTGATATGGAGATGGGGCTCGCTGATCCTTTTGCCATAACGGTTGGCGGTTTACTGGGGTTTTTGGGTATTGGCCTGGGATCGCCGGGCAACCCGCATATTTTATCTCGTTATATGGCTATTGATGATGCCAAACAGTTGCGCTGGTCGGCGGTTGTAGGGACTATCTGGAATGTAATGATGGGCTGGGGAGCAATTTTTATCGGCCTGGCCGGTCGCGTTTATTTTCCCGAAGTTGAGCTGCTACCCGCTGCCGATACCGAAAATCTTTACCCGGCCTTGGCGCAGCAACATTTACATCCCGTAATCTTTGGAGTGGTGGTCGCCTCGATTTTTGCAGCTATCATGTCTACGGCCGACTCGCAGTTGCTAGTCGCGGCCTCGGCCGTCGTTCGTGATGTGTATGATCGGATTATGAAGAAAGGCAAAGAGATTTCACAACAGACGCTGGTACGCTACAGCCGCATTGTTGTGGTGTTGCTTGTAGGCATTGCATTGGGATTTAGCCTGTTGGCGCAGGAGTTGGTATTTTGGCTGGTGCTTTTTGCCTGGGCGGGATTGGGGGCAGCCATTGGACCTACTTCGATACTTGCGCTCTATTGGAAAGGCACGACCAAAGCCGGGGTGTTTGCGGGCTTGGCAACCGGCACCATTGTGACAATCACCTGGTATTATATTCCGGTGTTAAAAGACAATTTATACGAGCTGATTCCGGCCTTTTTGTTTAGTTTGCTTGTTACCTGGCTGGTGAGCTGCTTTACGCAGAAGCCCGATAATATTGAAGAGGCATTTGTAGAGTTTGAGAAGTAATAGGTTTGCTTTTCTGCTCGTACCTGCCTATTTCTGATTAATAATGCTGAATCCAATTTGACTTACGTGAAAAATAATTTAACGAGAGAACATATCGACCGGTGGAACAGCGGGGACCATCACGAGGCTTATAAAGTGTTGGGATCGCATATGGCGGATGATGGCGTCCATTTTGCCGTTTGGGCTCCACATGCGCACAGCGTGAGTGTGGTTGGTGAGTTTAATAATTGGGATGGCCGCGAACATCCCATGGAAAAAAATGATGATACCGGCATTTGGACTACTTTTATACCGGATGTTGAGCACTGGGCGCTATACAAGTATGAGCTCAAAACCGCTGAAGATGCGCCTCCTTTTTTGAAAACGGATCCATATGCTCATGTGATGGAGGTGCGTCCCAAGACTGCTTCGCTGGTATATAATCTGGAGGATTTTGACTGGGATGATCAGCAGTGGATGGAGGAACGGCAAGAGCGGCAGTCGTTTCGCAAACCGATTTCTATATATGAAGTGCACTTAGCCTCGTGGCGCCGGAAGGGGGAGGGTAATAATGAGTATCTAACCTATCGCGAGCTGGCCCACGAGCTGGTGCCCTATGTAAAAGATGCGGGATTTACTCATCTCGAGCTGATGCCGGTGGCCGAGCATCCCTATGATCCATCCTGGGGATACCAGGTGACGGGTTATTTCGCACCCACGAGTCGCTTCGGGGAGCCGAAAGATTTTATGTACTTCATCAACGAATGTCACAAACAGGGCATTGGTGTTATTATGGATTGGGTTCCGGGCCACTTTCCCAAAGATGAGCAGGGCCTGCAGATGTTCGACAGTACGCCGCTGTACGAATATGGAGATCCCAAAAAGCGCGAACAGAAAGACTGGGGCACGCATATTTTTGATTATGGGAAAGATGGCGTTCGTAACTTCTTGCTCTCGAATGCCCGGTTTTGGTGCGAAAAATTTCATATCGATGGTTTTCGTGTAGATGCGGTAGCTTCTATGCTCTATTTGGATTACTCCAAAGGTCCGGGCGAATGGTCACCCAACAAGCACGGCGGCAACGAGCATCTGGAGGCAATTCGGTTTTTGAAGGATTTTAATACCATTATCCATCGCGAATTTCCGGGTATTATTACTTTTGCTGAAGAATCCACATCGTGGCCGGGGGTAACAACACCGGTACATCACGGGGGGCTGGGCTTCGATTACAAATGGAATATGGGCTGGATGAACGATACGCTCAAGTATATTGAGATGACGGCGGACCAGCGGCGCGATGATCCCAATAAAATTACCTTTCCGATGATGTATAACTATTCGGAAAATTTTGTGCTGCCGCTCTCCCACGATGAAGTGGTGCATATGAAAAGTCCGATGGTGTGGAAGCCTTCGGGTAACGAACAGCAGCAATTTGCCACCCTGCGGCTGCTCTATACCTATATGTATGGACATCCCGGAAAGAAATTGCTTTTCATGGGAGATGAGTTTGCCGAGACCAGCGAATGGTCAGAAGATCGTGCTCTGCACTGGCATTTGTTGGACCACAGCCGCCACGAGGGTATGAAAAATTTGGTGGATCAGTTAAATACCCTGTATCAAAACGAGCCGTCGATGTATCAGTTTGATCGGGAGGCCGATGGTTTTGAATGGATTGAACTGGGCAATCGTACCCCGTCGGTGTTTGTTTTTCTGCGGAAAGCCGAAGATCCTTCGAATCATCTGTTATTTATTCTCAACTTCTCAAATCAAGAGCTGTTGAGTTATAAGGTGGGGCCATTTCAGGGAGTACAATATCGCACAATTTTCAATAGCGATTCTGAGTTTTACGGAGGTCGAAACGGGGGAGGACACCATGGCGAAATGGAGCAGCAGCATGTATGGTTAAATCCACTTTCAGGTATTATTCTTAAACCGGATGCTCTAATTTCTGGCGACGAAACCCACCTCTGAGCCCCCTGTCGCTTGCCTTGCAATCATTTATGAATAAAGATTTCGGCAGGCTTTATTACCAAGCTGCATTTTAGTATCTTTGTTCGTTTAATTTGTCAAAATTATAATGCTCAATGGCTTTTAAGCTAAACCATCTCCCAAAGCGTACAGAAAAACCTCGCGAAAAAGGAATGACACTTGTTCTGGACAAGGGGCTGAGTGTCAGGGAAGTTGAAGATTTTTGCAAATCGTGTTCCAATTATATTGATATTGTTAAACTTGGATGGGGTACCAGTTATGTAACCCAGAATTTGGAAGAAAAGCTGGCGGTCTATTCCAATTTTGATATTCCGGTCTATTTCGGTGGAACGTTGTTTGAAGCATATGTACTCCGCGACCAACTGGATGCCTATATGGAATTGCTCGATCGATTTGATATTGAGCATGCCGAAGTGTCAAATGGAACAATCTGGCTTTCGGATCAGCGGAAAGTGGATATTATACAACAGATGAGTAAGCACTTTACGATTTTATCTGAGATCGGAAGTAAAAATCCCAATGATATTATCCCTCCCTACAAGTGGGTGAAGATGATTGAGCGTGAGCTCGATGCTGGAGCTTGGAAAATCATTTGTGAGGCTCGCGAAAGCGGAACGGTTGGTGTATTTCGTCCGAACGGCGAAGTCCGGTCTGGACTTATTGATGAAATTGCCGATCAGGTACCAGTCGAAAACCTCATTTTTGAAGCTCCTCAAAAAGCCCAACAAGTTTGGTTTATCCGAAAATTCGGAAGTAATGTAAATCTGGGAAATGTCCAGCCCTCGGAAGTGATTCCCGTAGAAACATTACGTCTCGGTCTTCGAAGCGATACGCTGTTTGATTTTTATTCGCTCGATGATGAAGAAATGAGCCAGCTTTATGCCGACCAGGAAGATCCCGAGTCCGAAGAGTAAAACAATAAAATACCAACGAATTCATTAGTATTTATCTATGAAAGTTTTATACGCTGCTGCTGAGATATCTCCCTTTGCCCGAATGACACATACCGCAGACCTGCTACGGTTTTTGCCGGCATCTTTACAAGACAAGGGATACGAAATTCGCATTTTGTTACCCAAATACGGCACCATTAACGATCGCCGCAACCGGCTGCACGAGGTTATTCGTCTCTCGGGTATCGAGGTAGAAGTGGGCGAAAAAGTGGAAAGCATGCGTATTAAGGTGGCAAGCATACCCAATGCCAAGCTACAGGTGTACTTTTTGGATAACGACACTTATTTCAAGCGAAAGGCAATGTTCCTGAATCCGGAAACCAAGGAGCATTATGATGATAACGACGAGCGAATCGTCTTTTACAGCAAGGGCGTGCTCGAAACAGTCGCCAAGCTGGGCTGGGAGCCCGATATCATCCACTGTCACGATTGGGCTGCAGGGCTGGTGCCGCTATTAGCAAAAGAAAAATATAACAATCTCGATCTGTTTAAAGACACCCAGGTGATTTACAATATTCATCACCCGGAGAACAACGGCATATTCAACAAGAAACTGTTGGATTTGATTGGTTTGCCCGATTCTTTTGACAGGGGCAATCTTGTTGAGGGTGACAACGTTGACTTACGCACACTCGGTTTAAAATACAGCGATCATGTCGTTACCGGGAACCACATTACGGACCAATTGGATGATCTTTTTGACGATTTGGGAATTGATCCCACCAAAATTCAGGGTTCACCCGAAGATGTTTCGGATAAGTTTGCTACTTATTACGATGAAATCGCTGGTGTCAAAGAAGAAACCGAAGAATCATAAATAAATTTAATTAGTAGTATTTCGTTGCAGAACTTAATGAGTAGTGTCTTTCAAGAGGCAAGCACGTATTGTCTGGTAGTTGTTTTTCTTGCATTCATCGGATTAGCCGGTTGTGAAAACCCCGGACCGGTTGGAAGTGGCCTTGGCGAAACCAAAGCTGGGGTTGTGGTTGATACGCTTTCAGATAATTATATCACAAACTTGACCACTCGGACATTTAATTTCTATTCCGGTGGATTCCAGTTTTTCTCGACCGGGGAATATGATGATCCATTATTTGGAAATATGCGTACAATCGGTATGATAAAGCCCAGCTTGCCTATGGCTGTCGATGATACATTAACTAGTGATTCGGAAATGTTCATGCGCTTGATACTTGATGGTAGCCAAGTGTTTGGAGATACTTTGGCCGATCAGTCCTATGATCTTTATGAAATTGATGAGTTGTGGCGGAGTAGTGCTTTTAGAATCCATGAGGATATTAAGCTGGATGAAGCAAATGGACCAATTAGCTCATTTACCGTAGGCACCGAAGATTCGTTGGATATTCCCCTGCCCCAAGAGTGGGTGGATAAGTACCGGGCGTATTCTGACACTGCAAATGCAGATTCGTTATATGAACGGGAGGTATTTGGATTTGCACTGGTACCGACTAATGACAGTAATAAAATTATTGCTCCTAATGCCAGTTCCACTCGGTTTGTTGTTCAAAACCCGGTAGAAGAAGATACTATTAATACTTTTAATGTTAGGTCGGATCGATGGGCTTACATGCTTGAACGAGGCAGTGGCAGCAGTTTGCCCCAGGGTTCTGTAGCATTGCACAGTACAAATGAGCGAATTTTGAGCTTTGGTTTGGACTTATCGTCGCTCGATATTCGCGCACCGGATATAGCAAGAGCAGAGTTGGTCTTGTATCAAAATAATGAGTTGATGGACCAGTCAATGCAATCCGAATCACCATCGGCAGATCGTCCTAGTGTTCAAGCGGCACAACTGCATTTGGTAAATACCGAGCAGCTGCCAGATAACGTTACGCCGGGCAGCCCGATTGCAAATGGGTTTTATTCCGCCGATGATGGGGCATATCATTTTTCTGTTACTTCACAAATTCAAAATATTTTAACAAATGATGGATTGCCGGAAGACAATGAGTACGTTGTAACGTTGGGTCCCGATGGCATTATAAGATCCAGTGTTATTTATACGGATGAAGCTCCGGCCGACAAACGACCAAAACTTATTATCACATCGTTAAAAAATAACAGCAATTAGTATTGAGAAAACTAGTATTTATAGCGGTTGTATTGTTTGTAACGAGTTCTGTTGCATTGGCTCAGGATGGTACCGAGAGCAAGGCAAGTACAGGTTCGGTATATTCTAAGCTGGGGGTGGGCATACCCATAGATATTTCCAGCACCTCGGCCAATTCGGCCGGTTTGTTTGGGGTTTCTTACAATCAGTCTAATGTTGGGAGCTTGGCCAATCCCGCCCATTGGGGAAGTACCGTATATGGGTTAGGATCGGGAGGCATTGGTCTTCATTCATATAATGCCAGTCAAGGAAACCAAAGTGCAAAAAATGCCGAGTTTTTAGTGGATCAATTTCAGCTACAGCTTCCCATCGTTCGCGGGAAAGTTGGTATTTCGGGGTCTTTTGCACCGTTGTCGCGCTCTAATTTTCGCACTATACAAGATAACTCCCAGATTATAAGTCGCGGAACGGCTACCGATACCTTGCAATACACCATTGAAAATAAAGGCAGTGGCGGTATAAATATGGCAGAACTGGGCTTTGGATGGCGGATTAATGAAAATTTTTCTGTAGGCTATGCGGCCTCTGCTGTATTTATTTCTCAAGATGATGCCTATACGGGTCGTTTTAGGGATATTTCGTATCGAACAGTGGATTATACATTCGAAACGTCAGGTGTTGGTTTTGGAAACAGGTTCGGTACTCAAATTCGCTTGCCCAATCTTTTTCGGGATAACGATCAGTTGGGGATTGGCGCTACGGTAAGCTTACCGGTAACTATTGATGCCAACCAGGAAAAGACAGCCGGTGGTGCTATTCAGGGTGTAGATCCCATAAAGCTGGGAGATGGAACGGTAAAAATGCCGATGAAATTGAGTACTGGTGTAAGTTATCGCCCAAGTGACTTGTTGTTATTTGCAGCTGAGGGACTTTATCAGGGATGGTCGAATTATCGAAATGACTTTAGTTCGATTGCCCAATCGGAAGTCGATTTTGTAGATCGCTATAAAATGGGTTTAGGTGTTCAATATTTTCCCTATGTTTCGGGTTCCGATAAATTTTTATCAAATTTCAAATACCGGCTCGGGGCATCATACGATACCGGTCACTTAAATATAGAGGGACAAGATATCAATACGTTGATGTTTTCTTTTGGGCTTGGAATACGATCGCCGAATTCGGGATCGTCTATTGACGTAAGTTTCGAATATGGTGTTCGGGGAACAAATTCCACGAATGTGGTCAAAGAACAGATATGGGGCGTGGAGTTATCGCTCAATCTGGCTGAGATCATGTTCTTCCGGCCTAAGCTACAATAATAAATAGCCTCGAAATCAGTTTATAAACCTGAACCACATGTTAAATTGTTAGAATTATGAAGAAGCTACTACTCGTACTTGCTTTTTTTGTGTTCGGCAGTAGTGCAACAATGGCACAATCATCTGTTGAACCCCCCAATGGGATGAAGGAAGTACAGGCCTACTCCCTATTTTACGAATATTACAAGTCAGAATCCTATGAATCGGCCATCCAATTTGGACGTTGGATGTGGCAAGGCATGCCCGAAACGATTGAGGGCTATTCCCGCTTTGATCTGAAAAGAAATTTAAATCGACTAGTACGATCATATAATGGTCTTGCCCAAAAGAAGGAAGATCCATCGCTTAAAGAGGCATATGCGGATACGGCGCTCAGTATTTATGATCAGATGTTTGAAAAATATCCCGATGCCAAGAGCAATCATTATGACTGGTATATTAGCCGGGGTCGGCTGTACCAAACACATTCCAGCGTGCTGGATAATGCCTCAGCGAAAGCAGCCGAAAACTATTATGAGGCGTTTCAATTACAACCCAAAGAATTTACCAATTACGGTGATGGATATTATATGCAGGTGATGCTGCGAGAAATGATTTCTGCCGGCAAAAAAGATCAATCACTGGCTATCATGGATAAAGCAGAGCCCTATGCCTCTGAAAAGCTGAAAGATGCTTTTGATAATATGCGCAATGACCTGTTTGAGTCGCCACAAGAACGTATCGCATTTTTGGAGGGACAAGTAAAAGATAATCCCAAAGATGAGGAGGCGTTGAAATCGCTACGGGATCTTTATGAAAACCAGGATATGACGGAAAAAGCCCGCGAAGCGAGCCAAAAGTTGTATGAGCTGAATCCCAGCTACGAAAATATTATGGCGATTGGCGATTTTGCTATCAGTAACGCCAATAACCAGATGGCTATTAAGTATCTCAAAGAGGCGATGGATAAGGCGAAAACGGATAAGCAACGGGCAAACATTGCGATTAAGATATCCGATGCGTATTTGAATATGGGACAGCTGGAAAGTGCACGGAAATTTGCCCGGTCTGCAACAGATTATGACAGTGATTGGGGGCAACCATACATACAGATTGCAGATATTTATGCCCAGGCGGTAAGCAAGTGTACAAGCGACCGCAAGATGGATCGTAAGGATAAAACGGTATATTGGCTGGTGCTTGACTATCTGGACAAGGCCAAACAGACAGATCCGAGTACCACAAGCGAAGTTGAACGAAATTATAAGTCATATAGTCCGGTTACGCCTACAAACGAAGAAAAGTTTTTCTGGCAACCATCACTCAATACAGGGGAGGATTTTGAAATTGATTCGTCGTTGATGGAATGCTATGGCTGGATTGATGAAACAACGACTGTTCGATAAGTTTTAAATATCGGCAAAGATTCTTATCTTATTCCTAGAATTTGACAGTGCAGCACTTACAGCTGCACTGTTTCCTTCTCCTCTCAACTCTTAAAACTAATCACAACTCCTACCTTCTGCGTGCAATAGTCCGTACTAAATTGCACTTGGAATGTCAGGTATCAAGCTAAATTACTGGATGTAATGGGACGTTCACGAAATAATAATCGGGGCCGAAATAAGAATAAAAATGTTTTTGTTCCCCGATTTAACGAAAATCACAATGTAGAAGTGGCTGGTCGTTATAAGGGCGTGGTCGAAATTAATGCCAAGGGTTATGGGTTTGCCCGCGAAAAGGATTATGAGTTTAGTTACGAGCCCAGCGACCCCTTTTTGAAGCCGGATGAGGTAAAGCATCATAATCTGCGTCCGGGGCTGGAGATCGAGGGGGAATACGAAGAAGACGGCCACGGCCATCGCCATATTCACTCTATTGAAAAGATTAACGGCCGCGACCCAATGGAATGGCAGCGGGCTACTCGTTTTGAGCTGCAGACGCCCATTATGCCCGTTGAGCACGTCAAGCTGGGAATGGATCCCGATAATATCGAAATGCGCGTGATGGATCTTGTTGCTCCCATTGGGAAAGGTCAGCGTGCGCTTATTGTAGCGCCGCCCCGAACCGGCAAAACCGTGTTGCTCAAGAAAATAGCCGAATCGCTGACGAAGAACCATTCCGATATTAGTACCGGTGTTCTGCTGGTAGATGAACGGCCCGAGGAGGTAACCGACTTTTTGCGTTCTACCGATGCCGAGGTTTTTGCTTCTTCTAATGATAAAGAGACCTCTAGCCATGTTCGCATAACGGAGCTGGCACTCGGCTATGTTAAACGGAAAGCTGAGATGGGGGATGATGCCGTATTACTGATCGATTCGCTAACCCGGCTCGGTCGTTCCTATAACAATATTCAAGAAAGTAGCGGACGTACTCTTTCCGGAGGATTAGACATTCGGGCACTGGAGATCCCCAAAAAGATTTTTGGATCGGCGCGGAAGATCGAAGGCGGCGGCTCGTTGACGATTATTGCAACCTGCCTTATCGAGACCAACTCCCGCATGGATGATCTGATCTTTGAGGAGTTCAAGGGTACAGGCAATATGGAGCTGGTGCTGGATCGTGAACTGGCCAATGACCGAATCTTTCCCGCGATTAATATCAGTGCGTCGGGTACGCGAAACGAAGATAAATTTATCGGGGATTCGATGGAAGAGCGGAATATGGTGCGTCGCTATTTGCTCAAGAAATCCCCCAAAGAGTCGATGCAGAGCCTGCTGAAAGTGCTCAAAAACACCGACAGCAACGAAGAGCTGCTCAACCAGATTGCGGCAATGGTGTAAAAATCTAACGTGCTAGTGTGTTAACGTGGAATGTATGTTGGTACAATGTTAACACGTAAACACACAAACACGTATTAATACACCGGCAAGCTGGTATCAATCTCTTTGGCCCACTCGTTGATGCCACCCTTGAGGTTTTTCACGTTTTCAAATCCCTCCTTTTCCAACAGTTTGCAAGCTTGGGCGCTGCGACTCCCGCTGCGACAAAGACACACCACTTCGCTCTCCTTCTGATCTTCAATTTCATCCAGCCGAGACTCTAATTCACCAACAGGAATGAGTGTGGAATTGTCATATTCAATTTTCGACTGATACTGCTCAAACGGTTCTCTGACGTCCAGCAGAAAAACGTTGTCTTTGGTATCAATTTTCTTTTTGAAATCTTGAACGGTGATCTCTTCCATTGTGTAATAAGTTTTATTCTTGTTCCTGTGATCCATAGCGATCTAATCGAAACTGGCTGCCCAGGTAGAGCCGGCGTGCTTCTTCATCCTCCGCCAGCTGATCGGCAGAGCCTTCTTTGAGTATTTTCCCCTCAAACATCAGGTACGCCCGGTCGGTAATGGCCAGCGTTTCGTGTACATTATGGTCGGTAATAAAAATGCCAATGTTGCGATAGCGAAGTTCAGCGACAATTTTTTGAATGTCTTCTACGGCAATGGGATCGACCCCGGCAAACGGTTCGTCAAGTAAAATAAAATCGGGATCGGTGACCAGTGCACGCGCAATTTCAGTTCTGCGACGCTCTCCGCCCGACAGGCTGTGTCCTTTGTTATCCACAACGCGTTCGAGCCCGAATTCTTCAATCAGCTGATCTGTGCGCTGTTGAATTTCGTTGTCGGGCATGTCAAAAAACTGCAGAATGGACTCAAGGTTTTCGCGGACTGTCAAATTGCGAAATACGCTGGCTTCCTGTGACAGATATCCGACACCGAGACGAGCTCGTTTGTACATCGGCATGCCCGTAAGGTTATTGCCATCGAGGAAAATCTGTCCGTTTTCGGGGGTAACCAATCCCACAAACATGTAGAACGTAGTGGTTTTGCCCGCACCATTGGGACCAAGCAGCCCCACAATTTCGCCTTGGGTAACATCGATAGAGACATCCGAAACAACCGTGCGCTTTTTGTAGCTCTTGGTGAGCCCTTTGCTGTAAAGCTTTTTATTGGATTGCTGTTCCGGCATGCAAAATGAATTTGTTAAACTTACGCTACGGCCAGTTCGTCAAGAACGGATGCAAAAACCTGTTGCCCGTCATCGGAGCCCAGCATTTCTTCAACAGCCCGTTCGGGATGCGGCATCATGCCGAGCACATTGCGCTGCTTGTTGCAGATACCGGCAATATTATCGACTGATCCGTTGAAGTTGGCTTCTTCGGTGGCTTGTCCATTGGCATTGCAATAGCGGAATACCACTTGGTCGTTGTCTTGTAGTTCCTTGAGCTGATCGTCATCCGTAAAATAGTTGCCTTCGCCGTGAGCCACGGGAATTTTCAACACGCTGTCTTTGGCAATATTGCGGGTAAAGAGGGTATCAGATGTTTCGCAACGGATGTAGGTATGTTTACAAACGAAGCGTAATTCCTGATTATGCATCATTGCTCCCGGTAGTAGTCCTGCTTCCAGAAGGATCTGAAATCCATTGCACACACCAAGCACCGGACGTCCCTGTTCGGCGAATTCAATGACAGATTGCATGATGGGCGAAAAGCGGGCGATGGCTCCCGAACGCAGGTAGTCGCCGTATGAAAATCCCCCTGGAACCAACAAAAAGTCGATATCTGACAGATCGGTATCTTTATGCCATAAAAATTTAGTATTGGCGTTCATCACATGCGCCAGTGCGTGGTAGGCGTCGTGGTCGCAGTTTGAGCCCGGAAATACGATTACTCCAAAGTTAGCAGACACGGTTTATCCTTTTATTTCGGTGATTAATTGAATCTCTTTAAGTACGCCATTGACTTCAAAACAATCCTCAAAGGGGCCCTCAAACACTTCGGCTTTGCCCTCATTGTGGACTTTATACGTCAAGTTTTCGGCGTGTGATTGATCGCATTTGAGTGCCTTGATGAGTTGTTCTATTACCTCATCAAAGGTGTGGATGTCATCATCATACAGGATGACTCTCCACGGTGTATTCTCTTCTTCGTCTTCCTGTTCTTTTTCCAGCACATCCACATCAACGCCCGGCTGTTCCTCTTCTTCAACGCCGGGTTTGGATGCCCAAATGCTAAAAAGCAGGTCGTTCATAGCAATAGGCTCATTAGTTTTCGCGGATCGTGATTTCAAAATCCTCCATCACTTCGTTGGCCAGCAGTTTGGTGCAGGCCGTTTCGGCAATTTCATGGGCCTGATCTTCACTTTCGGCATCAATATCGAGCTCAATGAGCTTGCCGATGCGCACCTTATTAACGTTGGTGAGACCAAGATCTTGTAGTGCGTGATGGGCGGCTTTTCCCTTAGGGTCTAAAATGGATTTTCGAAGCGTGACGTTTACAGTAGCTTTGTACATTCTGTGCAAAAATTGTCCAGTTTTAAATGAAGGTAAAGTTAATCTTTATTTCACTTTACTGCTAACTGCTGACGGATAAAATATTGCGCTTCTGTTGGAGAGGTTCCATCAAAGTCAATCCAGTTGATGAAATCCCACCGGCGAAACCACGAAAGCTGCCGCTTGGCATAGCGGCGGGTCTGGGTCTTCATATCCTTAATCATCTGTTCGCGACTGATCTCATCGTGCAAAAAGGCAATTGCCTCTTTGTACCCCACTGTATTCAGGCCGGGATCATCGAGCGAATAGCCCATATCCAGGATAGCGCGGACTTCATCCAGAAATCCCTGTTCGAACATCTGATCGACGCGTCGATTAATACGCCCGTAGAGTTTTTGACGATCGCGTTGTAATCCAAAAACGATCATATCGTCGGGAACGGTGATGGTGTTATCATCAGAGTGGAACGAGCTGAACGCCCGGCCGGTTTGCATCCACACATCGAGCGCGCGAACGATGCGCTGGGTATTCATGCCGTCCATTTTTTGTGCGTAGTCGGGATCGACATCGAGCAGTTTTTGATAGAGTGATTCAATGCCCTCGTCTTCAATCTGGGTTTCCAACTTGGCAATATTTTCTTCATTTGCTTCGGGAACGTCATCCAGCGGTTGAATTGCACACTGCACATGCAGCGTGCTGCCGCCCACATAGAGTATGTTCTTTCCGCGGGATTGGATATCGTGCTCCCACTCCTGTGCCCGCTCATAGAAGTTCATTGCGTTGTCTTTCGTAGCGGGATCGATGATCGACAAGTTATAGTGGGGAATGCTACCCTGTTCTTCCTCGCTGGGTGTGGCCGTACCGATGTTCATATACTTGTAGCACTGCCGCGAATCAGTAGAAATAATTTCGGCATTGAGTTGATCTGCCAGATCCACAGAAAGTGCCGTTTTGCCGACGGCCGTGGGACCGAGTAACAGTATTTTCACGCAGTAAATATTGAGTTAACAAATGTTATTTACAGAAGTTAAACATAAGGAAATATAAGTTCTGTTTGGGAATTCAGTAGGTCTGATAATGGAATTGCATGCATATTTTTAAGCCCAAGAAAGGTGGTGTAATTTGGTTGCTAAGAGAGCGGAGATTTATTAGTATAAGGTACTTATTATTCGGACTATTTATTGATGTCTGACGAACGCTTAGCTAAAAAAGTTTACTTATGAAATTTAACGTCTCGAGTAGCGAACTTGTTAATGCTTTGTCTGCTGTTTCGGGTGCCGTACCCAACAAAGCGACCCTCCCTATTCTGGAAACTATTTTATTTGAAAGTGATGGTGATCAGCTTCGGTTAACAGCTACCGATCTCGAAATTTCTATCATTGAGTCGATGGAAGCCGATATTGACGACGGTGGTGCAGTGGCTATTCCCGCCCGTCGGCTGATCGAAACGCTTCGTCAGCTGCCTGATATTCCCGTGGCTTTTGAGGTTGACGAAAAGTTCAATATCAGGTTTCGTACCGACAAGGGTACATATAAGCTGGTGGGCGAAGATCCCGATGAATTCCCCGAAGTGCCCAACCTTGATGAGGGACATACGCTTGAGACGAGCAAAGATTTGGTTCTCAGTGCCATCGACAAAACGCTTTTTGCAGTATCGAATGATGATCTGCGTCCCGCGATGATGGGGGTCTATTTTGATATCGGGACTGATGAAAGCAAATTTGTTGCCACCGATGGGCACCGCTTGGTCAAGTATATCAAGCAGGATCTGACAAGTGATCAGGAAGTTGATTTTATTGTGCCCGAAAAAGCGCTGAATCTCGTGCAGAAAGCGCTGCATGCCGAAGAGTGTGATATGACAATCACCGATGATCACGTGCGCTTTAAAAGCGGAAATACGATCGTGGTTACGCGACTGATTAACGAGCAGTATCCAAATTACGAATCGGTTATCCCGAAAGACAATGAGAAGAAGTTGTTCATCAACAAGGAGCAGATGCTGGCGACGGTAAAGCGTGTAGCTATATTCTCCAGTTCTACCACGCGACAGATTCGTCTGCAGCTCAATTCTGACAAGTTGACCATTCGAGCTGAAGATATCGACATGAGCAGCGAAGCTAAAGAAACCATTGCCTGTGAATATGGCTATGACGAAATGGAGATTGGTTTTAATGCAAAGTATCTGGCAGATGTGCTGGGCAATGTCGATGGCGAAGAAGTCTATTTTGAATTTTCCACACCCAACAGAGCCGGTATTGTCAAACCTTCCGAGGAGGAAGAAAATGAGCAGATTCTGATGCTCGTGATGCCGGTGATGCTTAATACGTATGCGTAATGTGATTACCCTCACGACCGATTTTGGTCTGCAGGATTACTATGTGAGTGCGATGAAGGCGGTCATCCTGGATATTGCTCCGGATGTGCGCATGATTGATATTTCGCATGATATTCCCTCGCAGGATATTATGGCGGGCTCATGGATCCTGAAAAATTCGGCCATGCTCTTTCCTGAAGGTACAGTACACACTGTTGTTGTGGATCCCGGTGTGGGTACCGATCGCAATGCAGTGGCGGTGAATATAGAAGATCAGTATTTCGTTGGTCCTGATAACGGTATTTTTTCTTTACTCACCCAAGAACATGATTACACGGCCGTTCGCTTGAATAACGAACAATATTGGCGTGACGAGATGTCAAAAACCTTTCACGGTCGCGATATTTTTGCCCCGGTTGCTGCACATCTCAGCGAAGGTGTGCCCATGGAAGAACTCGGAGAACCGCTTGATGAACTCGTCACCTACCGCTGGACCGTCCCCATTGCCGACAAAGACGGCCTGGAAGGCATGGTCATTCATATCGATAAGTTTGGGAACTTGGTTACCAATATTTCATCCACTCAAATTGAGGATGTTATTGGGGACAAAAGCGTTAAAATTTATGTGGGCAATACCATTCTTGATGAAATTGTAACAACCTTTGGCGCGGTAGCCGAAGGTGAACCGATGGCATTTATCGGAAGTTCGGGAATGCTGGAAGTCGGCATCAATAAAGGAAATGCCCAAGAGATGTTGAGTGTTCAAAAAGGGGCACAGATCTCGCTGATTCTGCAAAAAGAGAGTCAGATTTAGATCGTAACACCGCCAGCTGATAATCCGTATTATTAGGGCGTCGATTAATCCATACGGTTGCCAATGCTGAACACTGAAAAGAATATTATGTCCCTAGAGCTACGGTCTCCCAAACATGAGCGTGCCTCCATCACCGTCCCTCGCGAAGTGTCCCATTTGCAGAAAAATTTCAACGGTACGATTTGCTCAAACAAAGGCGATGAGTATGCTATTACCAACAATGTGATTGATCTCTTGGGGGATGATCCCGTGAGCATGTCGTGGGCACAGAGCTCGAATCACTGGAAGGTAACGGCGGCACTGTACGAGGATATCTGGCGGAAACGCTCGCTTTCAATTCTTACCGGTGAAGAATTTCCTATTGAGAAAGAACGTGAGTTGTTAATCGACTGGCTTAATCCCCAGCCGGATAAATTGTATCTTGATATCGGTTGCTCCACAGCGTTATATGGACGGTTGATAAAAAAAGAGGAATCCCAATGCGACGTTGTTTCGCTTGATTTTTCAAAGCAGATGCTGCAAGAGGCGCGCTTGAAATCCGAAGCGGAAGAAACGGATCTTTACTTGTTGCGGGCCGATGCGCGCTATCTGCCCTTCTTTGGTGCCATGTTTGATGGTGTGATGATGGGCGGGACACTTAATGAGCTTACCGATCCGTTAAAAGTACTTTACGAAGCACGTCGCGTGGTCAAAAAAGACGGTGTATTTTTTATGATGCATCTCGTCAAAGCTGATGCCTGGTATATGCGGCTATTGCAGGATTCAGCAGAGTTCGGAGGCATCAAATTCTGGACAATTGATGAAAGTAATAAGCTGTTTGAGCGAGCGGGATTCAGTATTGCGGATCAGTTTTCCAAAGGCATCGTCTGTTTTACAAAGCTTATTCCGGCCTGACTTGAACTTTCCTAAACTTCCAAGATTTAGGAAAGTTTTGTGAAGTATGAAATTACATCTGCTCGGGAGCGGAAATGCCCAATATTCCCAGTCCGTTAGCCAACACTTGAGCGGTAGCTTTTGCCAGCGTTGCTCGTGCTTGAACCAGTTCCTCCTCTTCACCAAGAATCCGGCAGTCGTGATAGAACGAAGTGAAAACTGATGCCAGGTCATCGAGATAATTAACCAGCCGGTGCGGTTCGCGATGTTCTGCTGCACTTTTGATGATTTCGGGAAAGCGAATCATTGTTTTGATGAGCGTCGTCTCGGACTCATGGGTCAAGAGGCTAAGATCAAGGTTATCCTCAAATGAATATTCTTGCTCAACTTTCCGCAAAATACTGTGGATGCGCGCATGGGCATACTGCAGGTAGAATACCGGATTTTTATCGCCGGCTTCTTTGGCTTCGGCAATATCGAACTCCAGATGCGTATTGGGATCGCGCATCTCAAAGAAAAAGCGGGTCACGTCGGATCCAACTTCATCCATCAGCTCGTCGAGCGTTACAAAGTTGGCTTTGCGTGTACTCATTTTAAACGGCTCTCCGTCTTTCACAAGCGTTACAAACTGATAGACGACCACATTCACCTTGGATTTGTCGTAGCCCAGAGCCTCAATGCCCGAGAGTACATCGGGATAGGTGTCGATATGATCAGCGCCAAAGACATCAACACATTGATCATAGCCGCGCTCAAGCTTGTTGGCATGATATGCAATATCGGGCAGGCGATAGGTAGGTTCTCCGCTGCTTTTGATGAGCACGGTATCCTGATCTTTACCAAAACTGGTGGTGCGGAACCAAGTGGCTCCGTCTTTGTCGTAAGCGAGGTCTTTCTCGCGCAGAGTTTTTACGGTCTTGTCGATGGAGCCGTCATCATAGACTTGTTGCTCGTTGAAGAAGGCATCCATCTCGATGTTCATCCGCTTGAGTGTAGCCTGGATGTCATCAAAAATAACTGCTTCGGCTTTGTCTTTAAAGGGGGTAATATCCTCTGATTGGGCAAGATCATCACCATGTTCATCCACCAGGGCTTGTGCAATATCGCGGATATATTCGCCTTCGTATCCATCATCGGGGAATGCTGCTTCTTGTCCTAACTCTTCCAGGTATCGCGCGCGGACGCTTTCCCCCAGCATGCGCATTTGCCGGCCGGCATTATTGAAATAGTATTCGCGATCGACTTCGGCGCCGGTCCATTCCAGCAGGTTGGCAATGGTATCGCCCAGCACGGCATTACGGCCGTGTCCCACGGTAAGGGGACCGGTGGGATTGGCGCTTACAAATTCTACGAGAATGCGGATTCCTTTTTGGATATCTGATCTGCCAAAGTCGGTGCCCTCATTAAGAATTTGTTGCAGCTCATCAAACAAATAGTTTTCGGCGTATCGAAAGTTGATGAAGCCCGGACCGGCAATTTCAACGGCATCAATTTTTTGGGGATCGTAATCCAGTCCTTCAACAATTTGTTCTGCAATCTTACGGGGATTCATTTTGAGTACGCTGGCCAAATTCATGGCAATATTGGCGGCGGCATCACCGTGCTCGGGCTGATTCGGTTTTTCGATCTGTATCTCGGGAATGTCCTCTTCGGTGATATCGAACTGGTTAAGCGATTCCCTGATTATGGTGCGTAAATAATCCTTCATTGATGTTGTGTTCTGCCGGATTGGAATTAAGCGCTAAATATAACGGTTTTTAGGTTCTAAAATCGAGTGGGAATAGAACACAGGTAAAGCAGATCATACGGATGGGCACAGGTTTACTTTTAGGTGAATATTTTTCTGCGGAGCTGTGGTTTCTTACCAAAGTTTAATAATAGCCCAACTTTTATGTTAGTAGCTTTAAGGTAGTTGATTAGCTGAATTTCATTTGCTTTTGTTAACATTTCTGAAGCTTTTAATTCAATAATTACTTTATCATTAACTACCAAGTCTGCAAAATATTTACCAACTATCATCTCATCATAAAAAACTTTAATGGGCAATTGAGTAGAACATTTACATCCTTGTTTACGAAGTTCTTTTTGAAGGGCGTTTTCGTAAACTTTTTCTAGGAAACCATATCCTAGCGTATTATAAACCTTGTAAAAAGATTCGATTATCTGTCCCGTCAGATTTTTATATAACATATAACCCCAAATTTTCTGTGAAGATCTGTAAAACCTGTGTGATCTGCGTTCTATTAAATTAGTCCCTTGGAACGGAAGCTCGTGAAGCCGTCGCCGGCGATGATAATGTGATCATCCACCGGGATGCCCAGCAGTTTGCCCGACTTGGCAATGCGTTCCGTCAGTTGGATATCCGCCTTCGATTCACTGTTGTTGCCGCTGGGATGGTTATGCAGCAACAAAATGCTATTGGCTTCATTCATCACTGCCTGACGCATCACTTCCGCCGGATCCACAATGGTAGCAGTAGAACCACCCGAGCTGATCTTCTTGTATCCCATTACCACTTTGGCATTGTTGAGAAAGGCAACCATGAATACCTCTTTGGTGAGATCGCGCAGCTTGGGACCGAAATAGGCCACGGCATCTTCGGGAGACGTAATCTGCACCTGTTCGCCCAGACTAGCCATCTGGATTCGGCGCGAAAGCTCAAAGACTGCTTCCAGCGTCAGAGATTTTACTTTGCCCATGCCGGGAATTACTTTTAGATCTTGCCACTCTTTGCGGGCCAGGTATCGGAGTCCATCAAAATGATCGAGCAGGGCTTGCGCCATCTGGATCACGTTCATTTTGCGGCTGCCGGTGCGTAGAAGAATAGCTAACAGCTCCGCATCAGACAAACTTTCGCTGCCATAATCCACCAGCTTTTCGCGGGGCTGCTCATCGGGATTCATCTCTTTGACGGTTCGTTTTAGAAAATCATTGGCTTCGAATTGTTCTGGGTCAGACATAATTAGTGCTCTCTTGGTTGGGTTTTATAAGTAAGACTGATTTCGTGGGCAATCCTTACAAAAAGAATGGTGTGGAGGGACGAATTTTTAACAATCTTTAATCCAAAAGGTGCAGGGTTTTATAAATATTTCGGCCCTTGGTTTTTGAAACAATTTGACCATTTTTCGTAATACGCAAT
Source organism: uncultured Balneolaceae bacterium (assembly GCA_964490705.1). Classification (GTDB taxonomy): domain Bacteria; phylum Bacteroidota; class Rhodothermia; order Balneolales; family Balneolaceae; genus Fodinibius. The sequence continues at coordinate 343,307 of CAZBCG010000001.1, forward strand.
TAAACATTGCTCCCCCAAATAGCAGCACAGAAAAGTAGATCAGCATTGTTCATGATTAAATCGAATCACGTTCGAACTCTCGTTTGTTTTCTCTTATTGCTACTCCTTTGTGTTATTCAGGAAGGGAAAGCACAAACCCAAAGTGACAGCAGCCCAAATGTGTATCCTCATCAAATATCGCAGGACTTTGATATTTCAGCTGCACTTGACCATTCGGCCTGGGATCAGGCTTCGCCGGTCTATATAAAACATCAGGTGCAGCCCAACGACAATGCATCTGCAATGGTGGATACCGAGGTGAAGGTGCTCTATAGCCAAGAATATTTGTACATTGGCTTTATTTGTGAGGATCCAGCCCCGCAGGATATTAGAGCCAATATTACCGATCGCGACAACAGTTTTCAGGATGATTATGTAGGAGTGTTTATTGATCCGTTTAACAACAACCAGCAAGCCTACGAGCTGTTTCTTAATCCGTTGGGTATCCAGATGGATGGCATGCGCACCCGAGGCAATGAGGATATGAATGTGGATCTGCTGTGGCAGTCGGCGGGCAAAATTACGAACTCCGGTTACCAGGCAGTGATGAAAATTCCATTCAAGAGTCTCAATTTTCCCGATCGGGATGTTCAGGATTGGTCTATTCAATTCCTTCGTAATTATCCGCGCAATAATCGCTACCAGTTTTCATGGAGTGATATAGATTTGAGTAACTCCTGCCTGATGTGCCAGAATGGTCAGCTAATTGGAATGGAAAGGGTTGAAAGTAGTAATACTGTAGAGCTGTTGCCCTATGCCATGGGCTATCAAAGCAGTACGATTAATGATCCCAATAACCCGTCTTCGGGACTTGATCACGGCCCGCTCGAAGGTCGAATTGGCGGTAGTATTTCGTATTCACCTTCCTCAACGAGCTCGATCAATGCGGTGGTGAATCCCGACTTTAGCCAGGTAGAAACAGATGCGGCGCAGGTCGGCATCAACGAGACGTTTGCACTGTTCTATCCCGAAAAACGGCCGTTTTTTAAGAGGGGATCTGATCTCTTTCAAACCAACGAAGATCTGTTTTATTCCCGAACAATTAACCGTCCGCTGGCCGCTGGAAAGTTTACCAAGCAGTCCGATAATTACTCTCTGGCCTTTTTAACGGCATACGATCGTAATGCCCCTTTTGTAGTGCCGGGCCTGTATGGCAGCTCGCAGATTCCATCTGAAGTGAATGCCTATAATAATGTATTGCGGGGCAAATATAACATCGGATCAGAATCGCATATCGGCGGATTGGTTACGACCCGTAATCAACAGGAAGGATGGAATTATGTGGGGAGTCTGGACTGGAATATTGCACTGGCAGACCACTACTATTTTTCCGGTCAGGCAGCCTATTCGGATACCAAAGAGCTCAATGATACGACACTTTTCAATGATTCCAGAAAATTTGGGCAGAGCTCATATGATGCGGCATTCAACGGGGAGCGGTTTAACGGTACATTGCTGAGTGCCGAGTTCTCGCGACAAGCTAAATACTATAATTTTGGATTTTCATACACTTCGTATTCCCCGACGTTTCAAACGCAGTCTGGCCTGATTGATCAAACAAATCGACGGCTGATCGAGGGCTCACAGAGCCTATCCTACTATCCGGATACAAACTGGCTTTCGAACGGAAGTGTGAGCGTGAGTGGAACGTGGCGATACGATTTCAGCGGTAATTTTGAAGAGCGTTATATTTTTGTCAGCTGGAATAACAGTCTCAGTGGCCAGACGAACGTGTCGCTCAGCTACCTGCCGCTGAATGATGAGCGATTTCGAGGGGAGTTTTTTACCGATATGCGCCGCATGATGATAGACGTGGGGACAACCCCTATGGATGAACTTTCGTTGAGCGGCCATATTGATTTTGGCAAGTATGTATATCGAGCTCAAAATCCAGCAATGGGACGGGGATATAACATCTCCGCTGATGCAACGGTAAAGCCTACCAACAGACTGGAGCTAAATTTGAGCTATAGTTATTCTACACTTTCGGCGGAAAATGGACCTGAGAAGTTTTATAGTGGTGATATTTTTAGGCTTACCGGTCGCTATAACTTCACGGAAAAATTATTTGCCCGCTTTATTACCCAGTACGATTCATTCAGCGATCAGCTTCAGGTCTATCCGTTAGTGTATTATAAAGTAAACCCGTTCACTAAGTTTTATATGGGGATGACGGACTATATGAACAAGTTTAACCAGCCGGGACCAAATGGTTTTGAGGGATACAAAGAAACCGATCGCCAGTTTTTTATTAAGTTTCAGTATCTAATCCGAAGTTGACCAACGGCAGATATCAAAAGACAGAAGTGAAAGAGAGTAGTAGAAGCAGGATAATTTTCACATATTGCGCAATTTAGAACTCCTTTTTGCGGAGGAAGTAGTAGCCTATTAACCCAAAGGGCAGGCAGGTTACAATGGCAAAGACCAGCAGGCTGCTGTCGATTGTTGAAAATCCGCCCATCATTAACTTGCTCATAATTTGTTCAAAACCGCCGGCGCTGGGTACTAGGTAGCTAAAGATGGTGATCAAGATATTAGCAAAAGTACCATCCCAGCCGAGGTTTTCGAGGAAACTGTCGATGTTCAAAAAAAGGCTCGAAAATCCTGTGAAGAAATATCCCAGAATAACACCGGCCAAATAGGAGTTGGAAAGAAGTAGAAACAGTGAAATGGTTACGTAATAGGCCAGGATGATGAGCGGCAAGAAAATTAGTATCCCCAGGAAAAGCTGGTATGGAAAAATACCGGCTTTGGCAATTGTCAAAATGCTCAGCAGCAGAATGGTGATACCCGTGTAAACGCCAACGCTCAGCAGCATTCCCGCATAGTCCGAAAGAAACATCTGGGTGCGCGAAATTGGTTTGGAAAGCAGCAGTGATGCACGCTCGGGCTCCAGGTTTTTGGCCAGCGGACTGGGCAGGCCAATGATGGCGATGAGCGTGATCAGCGAAATTAAAAACTGGTTGATAAACATGCCGGAAGGCATTTGTAAATCACCAATCTGGATCATGAACGAATAGCTGTTTTGAGCTGTGGAGATATCGCCCCAGATAAAAATGATGCTGACAAATAACAATACGATGCCCGGCCAGGCCCATAGGATTTTATTTTTGAGGTGCGTTTGCAGGATATAGCGTATCATGATGTAGTAGTGTTTTTGGTTTCGAAATGGCTGAGATAGTATTCTTCGACCGAATCAAACTGCTCCTGGATTTCAGCTTTGGTTGCTGAGTTGATGATGTTCCCACCTTTGATGAGATACAGCGAATCACAGGTCTTGTCGATGTCTGACAGGATGTGTGTGGTAATCAGGATGGAGATGTTCCGTTCGTTTTGCAGGGTAAAGATATAATCCATGACGGCCTTTTTCTGTACGGCATCGAGTCCGTTAAAGGGCTCGTCGAGGATGTAAAACTGGTCATCCGCCAGAAATGTGTGCATCAGCGCGGTGGTTTGGGTCATACCCTTGGATAGGTTTTTTATCTTCTTGTCCAGAAAGTCCACGTTAAAGGCCGTTGCCAAATCCGTAATTTTCTGCTCAATATTGGTAATGGGTTTGTCCTTGAGATCGGCAAAGCTGTGCAGCATCTGCCGGACGGTAAAATTTTTTGGGAAGGAGAAGTTTTCGGGCAGATAGCTGACCTGGGATCGCGCCTCCTTTTGTTTGTGGTCGGTTCCCATGAGCGAAATTTGGGCGGAATCTGCAAAAAAGAGATCGAGAATAATTTTCAGGAATGTTGACTTGCCCGATCCGTTGGGGCCGAGGATGGCCGTAAAACTACCTTTCGGAATTTCTACATCATCAACATGCAGTCGAAAGGCGTCGCCTCCCGATTTGTTAAATGTTTTAGTGACATTCTGAGCTTTTAGCATCATGGTCGGTGTCTTGTGATTATTTGATGGTCGTGTACGAGCTTCTTTAACTCACGTTGCAATTGCTTGCCAATAAAAGTAGGCAACTAAGGGATAATGCATTAAAAAAAAGAAATGGGATAAATTAGTTGTGAGTAGTGAGTTTTGAGTAAGGGTTCTGACACTTTACTTCTTACTTCTGCCGCCTTCCTCATATTCCAAAATATCACCCGGTTGACAGTCCAGGGCTTCACATATAGCGTTGAGGGTCGAAAATCGTACGGCCTTGGCTTTGCCCGTTTTCAGAATCGACAGGTTTGAGATCGTAACTCCCACTTCTTCTGAGAGCTCAGTCAGCGTCATGTCGCGCTTCACCAGCATCAAATCCAAATTTACTTTGATAGCCATTGCCCTACACCGTGAGCTTTAGTTCTTGATACATTTTGTTGCCTTTTTCGAATATGGCGGCCAGGGTAAACACCAGCAGTCCCATGATGATAAAGGTCCACTCGTCGCCGACCATGGGCAGTCCAATGCGGATGTCGGCCGTTTCGGGCGGAATGATGTTGCCCAGCGTATCAAAAATGAAGTGGTGCTGTATCCATCGTAGCGGATCGACAAGCATGATGATGACCGCCAGAATTTTTAATCGCTTTACGTTTTGTTCGGTAAAGATGGCGTTATTTACGGATGCTTTAAGCAGGTTGCGCAGTTGGTAGATCCCAAATATGAACAGCGCCAGTACTGCGCAGAAAAAGATTGCCCATGTTATATAGGTATTGGGACTATGTTGCAGGATATATTCGAAATCTACCTGGCCGCTTACAGAACCAATAGCAACATGCTGATATTGCTCGGGATTTTTTAGTATAACCATTGAGTCTGCCAGCGGCACGTTAATCCCCATTATGCTGTCGGGATGTGTTCCCCAGAAATATTCGTAAATCAACAGCGGCGGAAATAATAGGCCAACAAAACACGATAAATACCACCACACGTTGACGATCAGGTAGCAAATGTATGCGGTTGATTTTTTGCCGAATCCACTCATAGTTGTGTGTTCTAGACGGTTAGTTTTTGTTCTTCATACAGGCGAATTAGCTCTTTGTAAGCGAAGCTGACAATTATAATTAGTACTCCAGCTAGCATGATCCATGAACTTTGGTATGACGGAGAAATTTTATATCCCAAAAGTTGTGGGTCGAGTCTTATAAAACCGGCTAATACTATACTATGCGAGATTCGCAGAATAGGCAAAAGAAATACAGCGAATCCTATATAAAACAACCTGTGCGGGTTTTTAGAGAATAGTAGATTGTCTGAATATCCCGAATGAAAAATCTTTGCAAGAAGAAAAAGAGAAATAACTAAGCAAAGAAAGGTCGTTATCCGGAAGAATAAAATTAACCCTGTTTGTAATGGATACTGTTCAAAATCGGGACGATAAAACGTTTTGTAGTAAGCCTCGGTCCCAATTTGTGAATAGAAATTTTCAGATTTTTGGATTAAATATTCATTGGGCGGTACGTGTTTATACCGAAAGTTATACATGTATTGCGGCAAAACATACCATTCAGTATCCAGATGGATTAGAGGATCAATGTTTGGAATTGTTACGGTGTTAAAAACTCTTTTTTCACTAGGATCTGTGGTAGAAGAGGCATATATGAATGAGATCGAAAGTATAATGACCCAACAGAGATAAAACCCGGATTTACATACGATTTTGCTAATACTTTTCTCCATAGTAAATCTGTTTTTATACGGTTAGTTTTTGTTCTTCGTAAAGACGCGTACCCTCCTCAAAAATATAGGCCACTAAAATGACAGATAGACCTGCAAGGCCTATCTCCCAAGATACCGATGGCCAAAGCAGGGACACTTTTTCCGGAAGCTGAATTTGTTGAATCATCAGATACGAAAGCGAGCCAATGGCGTACTTATACGGAACGATAAGCAGCATCAGATAGCCAATGGTTTTTAAATATTTAGAGTTTTGATCGTTCCATGGATCTTCGCGACGAAGACTTCGTAATATTCGTTTGAGTAAGGTAAGTCCGTAGAGGATAATCCCATCGAGACCGAGGATCATTACATTTGCTAAAGAGTAGATCCACTTGTTTTGGAGTTCGGTTCCAAAAGTACTGACATTAATTTCCAAAATAGGGCTCTCAAAAATATCTGTTGTCCCGCTATTGGCAACCACTTCTGCAAAGTCTTGGATTTCAAACCGAGCGGGCAGATCAAAAAAGCCAATTGGTTCAGTCCCGAATACTCCAAATAGCATTCCAAATATTCCCAGTAGAAAAAATATTGAGTAAAGTACAAATGAGATGAGATATATTGCCCATGCAAATTGAGCCCAAAAAAGTAAAAAGCCGGCGATACTCCAGTTGTTTTTGAACCACTTCGAAGCCATAAATATCAATCATTTCTTGATGTTCATTGCTAAATAAAAATAAATATTACTGAAAAGCAATAAATTTTTATTGATAAACAATAAATAATTGTTGTTTTATGGTAAGCTAAACGAAAATATAGTGGGCAGGGATTTCTAGTTGGAATTACAGAAGTCAAAAGTGAGAGGCAAGAAGTGCAAGTAATGAGTAAAGAGTGGGAAACTTATCACTCGAAACTCATCAAGCAATACACATCACTATGGGGCACGTCTCACTTTTTACTTTTGCCGCCCCCGTCTACCTTTTCACATTTGCCGACTTGTAATCAATTCTCGTCCGGACCACCCATCAGCGGTTCGTTCATGGCGCGGATGCTGGCGTTGGGCAGTCCCTCGGGATAGGCATCTTTACACATATTGAGGACCTCGACCGCCATTTCAACATGCAGCTGTTTCGAATCCTCATAAAACTCTTGCGCATCGTTGCTGAGTTTGGGTTTACCGTGCAGGGGTTTGTCACTCACGCACAGCATGGTGGCATTGGGAATGCGATAGCGATAGCCGTTGGTGGCCACGGTGGCCGATTCCATATCTACGGCAATACTGCGGCTCATATGTATTTTTTCGACGGTGCGTCGCTTTATGAATTCCCAATTGCGATTGGCCGTGGTAAAAATAGTACCCATCCGATGGTTGCGGTTGTATTTGTCGAGCACTTCTTTGAGATATACGTTAATGAGATAGTTGGGCGTAATGGGAATATTGAGTGGCAAAATATTGTCGAGCACGCCGTCGTTGCGCATAAACCCGGTTGCCAGCACAAAGTCTCCAATATCTTGGTGATTTCGCAGTCCGCCGCAGTGGCCTACCATAATCATGGCATCGGGGCGAAGTACCGCTACGTGGTCGGTAATGGTTTTAGCATTGGATGGGCCCACTCCAATATTGATCAATGTAACGCCTTTATTATTGTCCAGCTTATGATGGTAGGCCGGCATTTGGACTCCCTCGCGCGATGGGCCAACGGCGTCGGGAAACTTGTCGAGGAAAACCTCAACATGCATATCATAATTGGTAAACAGAATGTATCGCTGGAAATCTTCGGGATTGGTCCCGGTGTAGTGCTCAAGACGATTAAGGGAAATTTCTATTCGTTCGGGACTAAACAGGAACAGTTTTTTCTGCGTGATATCCCAGTCATCCTCGTCGGTATTATCCAGTAGATCAGGATCGTTAAGCGGCAATCGTTCACGAGAAGGAATAATTTTAATAACGGCGCCTTTTTCTCCAAGTTTTTTCAATTCGCGCAGCAAATACCACCGAAAGGCCTTGGGCTTGGCCATTTCGCCCGTAATAATGGGATTGTGCTTCGACCACGAACGCTTGACCAGCAACTTCGGATATTCGCCATTTTCATAAATTTTTTCCATCATATCACAAGCTTGCTGCATCTGATTGTGAAGTTCTTCTTGTGAGCTGATGTTATCCGTTGCAAATTCAAAGCGATCTGACATACTTTCTAATCTTATGAGTGAAAAATCATTTCATTTTACCATCGAACCGTGGTCGATTGTCCATGAAAATAAGGAATATCAGACACCAATTTTTAACCTTTTACATAGAAAAATGCGATTGGAGGTGGCCGGTGAACAAAACCATGGGGATTTCTATGTGCTCGAGGCTCCCGAATGGGTAAATGTAATCCCCATTACCAAAGAAAATGAAGTGGTATTGGTAGAGCAGTATCGCTATGGGATTGAGCAGCCCACGCTTGAAATTCCGGGCGGTATGGTGGATGCGGGCGAAGAACCATTGGGCGCCATTCAGCGAGAGCTGGTCGAAGAAACGGGCTATGCATCAGAAAGCTGGAGCAGCCTGGGCAAGGTGAGTGCAAATCCTGCTATTATGACGAATTTTACACATCTGTTTTTGGCTGAGGACTGTGAATTTGAAGGCCTACAGGAATCGGAGGGAGACATCCACGAGCGAATTAACGTACATACCAAACCGGTTGAGGAGTTTTTGCATCTTGTTGAGAATGGCACCATTCACCACACAATTGTATTGGCAGCGGTGGCTCGTTATTTGTTAAAAGCTAGAAGCAAGAAGTAAAAAAGGTATCCTTTCTTGCCTTTTACTTCTTACTTAGCTTTTTCCGCCTTCATCTAACCTTCAAATAGAGACACTACCTTCCGCAATCAAAAGATTTATTGCAGTATCTTAGTGATCACGTTATTATAAAAGATCGACTGATCCATATTTTAGAACGATTCCCCCTGCAATTCGAGTTACCATACACGGAACAAAGAACGACTAAGACGAATTTGTAAGACACCATGATTGATACCGGCACTCAAATAGATACCGATTTTACCCTTGATATCGTCAAGGACGGGCAAGAGCAGACCGTAACGTTCGATGATCTGCTGGAACGTCCCACTATTGTATCGGTATATATGAGGAATAATACCTCAGGTTGCGACAAGCAGAATAAGAGTCTGGCCGAGCATTCTGATTGGTTTGATGAGCAGGGCTATAACTTGGTGGCCATCAGCAAAGACACCTGTGGCTCGCACAAAAATTATGCAGAAAAGCTAGATATCAATTATGTGCTGGCCTCCGATCCCGATTATAAATTTGGTAAAGCCACCGATTCGGTCGTCGAAAAGCAGATGTTTGGCAATAAATATGAGGCGCCGACTCGTTCAGCCTATGTTATTGATACCGATGGCACGGTTAAAGCCATTATCGAAAAAGTAAATACTAAAGATCACGCCTCTGAGTTAAAGGATGTGATCAAGAATTTGTAGAACCACTATTATATGAAGTCGCTTGTAATTGTAGAGTCACCCACAAAAATTAAAACGCTCAAGAAGTACCTGCCCAAGGACTATACGATTGATTCGTCTATGGGACACATTCGCGACTTGCCTGCGAATGCCAAAGAAGTACCCAAAAAATTTAAGGGCGAAGAGTGGGCTAACCTGGGCGTTAATACCGATGATGATTTTGACCCGATTTATGTGATCCCATCCAGTAAGAAGAAAGTGGTTAGGCGACTCAAAAAAGAGCTTAAAGATTCTGATGAGTTGATCCTCGCGACGGACGAAGACCGCGAAGGTGAAGCCATTTCGTGGCATCTTACCGAAATCCTCAAGCCCGATGTACCAGTCAAGCGGATGGTGTTCCGCGAGATTACCGAAGAGGCCATTAAAGAAGCACTGAATCACTTCCGTGATATCGATATGAATTTGGTGAACGCGCAGGAAGCACGTCGCATCATCGACCGCCTGGCGGGATACACCATTTCGCCGCTCCTCTGGAAAAAAATTGCGCCCGGCCTTTCAGCGGGACGCGTACAGTCGGTGGCCGTACGATTTATGGTAGAGCGGGAGCGCGAGCGCATGAAGTTTCGCTCAGCGCGTTACTGGGATTTGAAAGCCCAGCTCCACAAACAGGAGGATTCCAATATTTTTGAAGCGGATCTCACGCACTTGGATGGTAAGCGTTTGGCATCCGGCAAGGATTTTGATGAGAATACAGGCAAGCTCAAGAAGCCGAAGAAAGTTGTTTTACTGGATGATGAGACGGCCGGCGAACTCCGCGACGATCTGGATAAAGCCGAATGGAAGGTTTCAGAAGTTAAGAAAAATCGCCAGAAACGAAATCCCTCGGCGGCATTTATTACCTCTACACTCCAGCAGGAAGCGAACCGTAAGCTGAATTTCTCAGCCAAACGCACGATGGGCGTAGCGCAAAAGCTGTACGAGAATGGATATATTACCTACATGCGTACCGATTCTGCCCGGTTGTCGGGACAGGCAATTAATGCAGCACGCAATGCGGTAAAATCCGAATACGGTAAAGAGTATCTGTTTGATCGACCGCGAAATTATGGTGGCGGTTCAAATGCACAGGAAGCGCACGAAGCCATTCGTCCGGCGGGCAGTTATTTCAGGAAGCCCGAAGAAGCAGGGCTTCGTGGCGATCAGTTTAGACTTTATGATCTCATCTGGAAGCGGACGATTGCTACCCAGATGGAAAAGGCTGAGCTTGAATTTACCAATGTTACGATTGAGACAAAGGCCAACGGGAAAGTTGCGGAGTTTAAAACCAGCGGTAAAACGATTGTATTTCCGGGATTCTTCCGAGCCTATGTAGAAGGCAGCGACGATCCCGATGCGGCGCTGGAAAATCAAGAGAAGTTTTTACCGGAACTCAGTGAAGGCGAAGAAGTTGTTGAAGATGGTATTGAGCCTATATCCCATGAAACAAAACCGCCGGCGCGATATACTGAGGCAACTTTGGTAAAAGAGCTCGAAAAGCGCGGCGTTGGCCGACCCAGTACGTATGCTTCAATTATCAGTACTGTACAGAATCGAGGATACTGCGAAGCCGACGGGAAGACGTTGATTCCGACCTTTACTGCTTTTGCGGTGACCGAATTGCTCGAGAAGAATCTGCATGATGTGGTTGATAGCGATTTTACCTCCGAGATGGAAGCCAAGCTTGATCAGATTGCGCATGGCGAACTTGACACCAAGCAATATCTAAGTGAGTATTATGACGGTGAACATGGATTAAAGGCCAAAGTGGATGAGCAGGAAGATGCTATTGACCCCAAGGAAGCGCGACATCTCGAACTTCCGCTGCCGGGACTGAATGGCATCCAGGTATTTGTCGGTCGCTACGGTCCGTATATTAAGAAAGAGCAGGATGGCGAAGCACTGACCACTTCCATCCCGGAAAGCTGGAAGCCCAGTGATATTACTGTTGAAAAACTCGAAGAGTTGATTAAGGCTGAAGAAGAAGGTCCCAAGTCGATTGGGGAACATCCCGAAACCGGAGAGCCAATTTTCGTGCTCAATGGTCGGTATGGTCCCTATGTGCAGGTTGGTGAAGTGACTGATGACAATAAAAAGCCAAAGCGTGCGTCGCTGCTCAAAGGTATGAAACCTGAAGATGTGGATCTTGATTTGGCTTTGCAATTACTTGAGCTGCCGCGACCGTTGGGCGATCACCCCGAGACCGGTAAAGTGATAAAAGCCGGTGTTGGTCGGTATGGTCCCTTTGTTGTTCACGACGGCACTTTTGCATCGCTACGCAAAAATGATAATGTGTTGGATGTTGAGCTCGATCGGGCGGTTGAATTGCTGGAGCAAAAGAAGAACAAGAAATCTCGTAATAGCAATGTGATCAAGGAGCTGGGCGATTATCCCGAAAACGGTAAGAAAGTTCGTGTGATGACGGGTCGCTATGGACCGTATATCAAGTATGGAAAAACGAATATCAGTCTGCCCGATGATTTTGATCCCGAGGACGTAAACATGGATATTGCCGTGCAGCTGATTACAGAGAAAGGAAAAGGCTAAGCAAGAAGTAAAAAGCGAGAAGATTGTATCTTCTTGCTTCTCACTTCTCGCTTTCTGCAAAATTTAACATGACAATAAGGATCCAGTTTTCTAACTTGGAGCGTCATGGAACAAGCACCCAACAGTTATTTTAGCTATCCGCCGAATCTCCACGAGTTGGATTTGGCGACCCTTGTTTCGATGTATCGCGACCGGGGTATTCCCAAAAAGGCCAAGCCCGGCGAATATTTTGCCTGTGTGGTTACGGGCAAGCTCATCAAAGAGGGCAAGTGGTGGTTTGGATCGTACTACAGCCAACAGGCGTGGGATGAAACGCTGACCAAGGGCTCCGAAGGATATCCACTTACCGAAGTGGAATTGAATGTACTTGGTTTAGTTTATTCGGCCGATGAAGAAGCCCCGCGCCGCGATTATGTGGAGCAAAACTCAGGAGCGGTGAGTAAACTGGCGTATATGATTGTGAACGACCTCAAAGAATTCGGTTTTCTGTCGATGGATGATCACGATCGCTTGCTGATTACGCCGCGTGGAGAAAAAGCTCTGCAGGGTGTGGCAAAGCAGATTTACGGCAAAAAGTTTAAGCCGGATATGCTTAAGGTTAATCAAGGTGAGATAACCAATCCCCAGATGAAGCAGGCGCCGAAAGAGGACAGCGAACAGGCGAACTTGTTTTAGGGATTGAGGTTCTGACAAAACAAAGATCTCTCCCGTTGGTCGAGATGACGACGTAGTAAATGTTGTGTGTTATGATGCTCTTCCCCATGTTACTATTGTTATTTCGAACGAAGCATAGCGAAGAGAGAAATTTGTGTTTTAACTCTACTCATTTATATCAAATAAGGATCTTTCAGTCCTTCTGAGATGACAAAGTGATTATTAAAATACAATTACCCTCATTGGTCATTTCGAATGGAGCGAAGCAAAATGAGAAATCTTTGTTTTGAAATCATGTCAAGATTCAAAACAAGGCTTTTATGTTAACACTCCGGATGATAAATCAATATTTTTCTAAAACGTCATTTCTTTGTTCTCTTTGCAGACATCCTCTACAATGTTGGCCACATTCTCTGCTACGCGCTTGTCGAAGGCGCTGGGGATGATCTGCTTGGGAGTGGGCCCATCCACACAATTGGCAATACCATAGGCGGCCGCTACATACATCTTATGGGTAAAATTCTCGGTTCGGGCATTAAGCGCGCCTCGGAATAATCCCGGGAATGCCAACACGTTGTTGATCTGATTAGGAAAATCTGATCGCCCCGTGGCCACAATACCCGCTCCGGCCTCATGGGCTTTATCTGGCATAATCTCGGGGATGGGATTGGCCATCGCGAAAATGATCGGATTCTTGGTCATCCGCTTAATCATTTTCTTTTTAAGCACACCCGGCACCGACACGCCGATAAAGACATCCGCATCTTCGAGTGCATCGCCCAAATCACCCTTCACAGGTTGCCGGTTTGTAATCTCAGCCATCTCTTTTTTTACATCGTTCATTTCCTTGCGTCCGCGGTAGATAATACCCCGGCTGTCGCACATGATGATTTCATGAACGCCAACATGTTGCAGTAACTTTACGATGGCAACACCCGCAGCCCCTGAGCCGTTAATCACAATTTTAAGATCGTTTAGATTACGGCCCGTTACGCGCATAGCATTGATCATTCCGGCCAGTGTTACAATGGCGGTACCGTGCTGGTCGTCGTGCATTACGGGAATGGACAGTTCTTTTTTGAGCGTTTGTTCGATCTCAAAACAGTTGGGTGCCCCTATGTCTTCTAAATTGATACCGCCATAAGTTGGCGCAATAGCTTTAACAGCTGTAATGATTTCTTGGGGATCCTGAGTATCTAAGGTGACCGGCACGGCTTCTACATCTGCAAATTTTTTGAACAACACCGACTTCCCCTCCATGACCGGCAGGGCAGCTTCGGGACCGATGTTGCCCAATCCCAACACCGCAGAGCCGTCTGTGACAACCGCAACGGTGTTGCTCTTCCAGGTATAGTCGTAGGCTTTACTCGTATCTTTGTGGATCTGCCGACAGGGCTCTGCCACGCCCGGGGTGTAGGCAATGCTCAAATCTTCGCGCGTATCCAGCGGCATCTTGGATTCGATACGCACCTTGCCCCTATACTTTTTATGGGCATCAATCGACTTTTGGTCGTAACTGTTTTTTTCTGATGAGGACATGATGTTGGGTATTTGCTGCGAATATCCGTATAGCCGGAATTGCGCGGGGTTTTGTGGGGATGATTTGCTAGATCACTATAAAATATAGCAAAATTCTGCCGTGGAAAATAAGAGTCGTGCTAAAGAAGGGAAAGCATTTAAAAAAAAGAAAACCCGGGCTACAAACCCGGGTTCTTTGGTTAATTACTGTGTGTCGGAATCAGTTTGCTGCATATATTCGTCCACATTGATCACGTTATTATCGCGATTGATATCCGCCATGCGCATGGAGGGATCAATTTCGATCCGTTTGATCTGTGAGGACGGTTTCTCAATTTGGAGCGTGTATGTTGGATTCACCCATGGCCAGTCAGGTTTAATAGTACGCTGTACACCCGACATTTCATGGGGTTTAACATCACGCATAATTCGCAGCGGCATATAAAAGAGCTCCTTGCTGCCGTCTTCGTAAGTTACCATTAAGTCGATGGGCATCGGCATAAGATCGTGTCGCTTAAGGGTAACATAGGTAGATTGGTCGTCGCTGATTACCGAAGTAATGCCGTAGTCGATATGCTTGGTGCTTTCAACAAAATACTGGTAGTACCAGTCGAGTACCATGTCGGATTCTTCCTCCATCACACGCAGAAAGTCGCGGCCGTCGGGGTGTTTGAATTTCCATTTGTGGAAATAGGTTTTCATCCCGCGATCGAAAGCCTCTGGGCCGATGATATATCGCAACTGGTTCAGGAATACTGCCCCCGTCGAATACGAGGCAGTGCCATATGCTTGGTTAGTATGGAAGTGATCGGCATGGGTGTCCAGTGCTTCCTGCTTGCTATTTTCAACAATGCGAAAGTACGAACGGTACGATCCTTGGTGTGGATTTTCAGGATCTTGATTAAACAGGTGGTCCATTATCAGTGCCGATGAGTAGGTTGTAAACCCTTCATCCATCCACGGGTAACGGCTTTCGTTGGTTGCCAGCACACCGTAATACCACATGTGGACGAATTCGTGTACCGTAACACCTACTAAGCTCCCAAACGAACGATTACCGGTAATGAGGGTGCCCATAGGATATTCCATGCCACCGTCACCACCTTGAATCACGGTAAATTTATCATAGGGATACTTCCCAAAGTTCTCGCTCATAAACTGGAAGGCTTTCACCGTGAATTCCGGCAGTCGCTCCCAGTTTTGAGTCAGTTGCTGTTGCGAATAGCGATCGGCGTTGACGGCTACGGTATCCTGCTGATACAAAAAGTGCAGTTTGGGCCCATTGGGCACTTGCGCTGTCGTGTGTACAAAATCGGGATCGGCGCCCCACATAAAGTCGTGGACATCCTCAGCTTTCCAGTGCCAAGTAATTTTTTCGGAATTGCCTCGGTCGTAATCATCCGCATAGCCATGACCAATTTCGTCGGCGTTTTGCAGATGCCCGGTAGCGCCCATCACATATGAGCTGTCGATGGTGATTTCGACGTCAAAATTGCCCCAAACACCGTAAAACTCGCGCCCCACATAGGGATTGGGATGCCAGCCATTGTCATCATATTCTGAGATTTTCGGATACCACTGACTCATGGAGAATTCGACGCCTTCTTTGTTCATCCAGCCCGAGCGACGTATTTGACGCGGCACCTGGCTGTCGAATTTCATATTAAATACGGTGGATTCCCCCGGTAGAATAGGATCATCCAGCGTTACTTCCATGATGGTACCATCAACGTTATAATCAACGGCATTGCCGTCTTGGGTCAGGCTGTTGATGTGATGGTAGCCAATCTCATCTTCCGGCAGTTTTTGAATGCGATCGCGCACGCGACTGTCGGGATCTTCGATCGTGCGTGAGCGCACATCCATCATACTGTTCGGCTGAAACGCATTAAAATATAAGTGATAATAAACGCGCTCGAGCGTATCCGGTGAGTTGTTGGTATAGGTAAGTTTTTGGGTGCCGCTGAACTGGTGATTTTCGGCATCAACGTTGATATCCATTTCGTATGCCACTTCCTGCTGCCAATAATATTTGCCCTGGCCATATCCGGCAATCGAAATCAGGCAGAAGAGCGTACAAATGGTAATAGCTTTTAACTTCATACTGTGATGGTTAATTAGGAATTAAAAATTAGTATAACTCACTTTTGTGTCATTCTGAACTTATTTCAGAATCTCATGAGTATTTTAAAAGAATAATAAAGATCTTGAAATAAATTCAGGATGACATAGTGCTTGGAATTAAAAAGTGTTGCGGCTGGCGAAGGCGCGTCCGAGTGTGGCTTCATCAATAAATTCAAGTTCAGTGCCCATCGGTATGCCGTAAGCAATACGAGTAACTTTCACCTCATCAAAGGGTTTGAGCAGTTTGTTGATGTAGTAGGATGTAGCTTCGCCCTCGGAGTCGGGATTGAGTGCCAGAATAACTTCCTCGATCTGCTCATCCTCATTATTGATGCGTTCCATTAGCTGCTTAATACGCACGTCATCGGGACCGATATTATCGAGCGGAGAGATAACGCCGCCCAGTACGTGGTACCGGCCGCGAAACTCATTCGTCTTTTCGATGAGAAACACATCCTGCGATTCCTCGACAATACAAATTTTGCCTGTTTCACGCTTGGCATTGGTGCAGATCGAGCAGGGATCGCCGTCGCTGATAACGCCGCAGGTAGAGCAGCGGGTGATTGATTTTTTGAGATTGACGAGCGCATCAGCCAGCTTCATGACGGACTCACTATCCTGCTTAAGCAGATAGAGTGCAATGCGTCGAGCCGATTTACGTCCCGTGCCCGGGAGCTTGGCCAGCTGTTCGATAGCCTGCTCCAGTATTTCAGATGTTCCGTCCATTTATGGTTATATCAAATTTTAAAGCAAGGTGTCACCCTGAATTTATTTCAGGGTCTTTTGGTATGGGATTTTACTGAAGATGCTGAAAGCCCGAATAGTCGGGACACAGCAAGTTCAGCATGACACGAAAATCAAAGTCCCAGTTTGCTCATGTCCATACCGGGGATTCCGCCGCCGGGCATCATATCCTTATAGGTTTCCTGCATGCGTTCCTGGGCGGCTTCTTCAGCTTTATCCAGCGCTTTATTGACGCCCGCTACGATAAGGTCTTCCATCATTTCGGCATCATCGGGATCGATGACATCCTCATCAAGCTCGATGCTCAGAATCTTGCGTTGGCCGTTGGCTTTCACTTTTACCATGCCACCGCCGGCTTCCGCTTCCACTTCGAGCTTCGAGAGTTCACTTTTTGCTTGCTTCATCTTTTCTTGCAGTTCGGAAAACTTCCCGAACATGTCGGCCATATTCTGATCCATAATGTTATTCCTTTGGGTTAATAACTGTTTTTAAAATTCATGTCATCCTGAACTTGTTTCAGGATTCTGTAATGACTTGCTTCAAAGATGCTGAAACCCCGAATAGTCGGGACACAGCAAGTTCAGCATGACACGAAGTTGTTTAATTATTGGTTCAAATTGTAATCCAATTCGGCTCCAAAAAGTTCAACCAGTTTTTTGATCGTTGGGTCTCGTTTCTGGAGTTTCTTAAATCGCTCGTACGGACTGGTCGATTCTTCGGATTTCGATTTATCCTTTTGTACAATGCTTTCGAAATTCAGAAAAGCGCCAATTTCATCCTCCAACAACTTAGCGAGGCGACGCTTGTTTTCATCCACAATTTTTTTTGCAAAATCATCATTGCAGCGTAGCAACAGTTTCCCATTTTTGAGCTCAATAGGCTCCACGCGCTGCATCTGAAAATAGAGCATCTGCGGCACGTGCTGGCGAAGTTCATCCAAGTAGGGTTCCCACTGCTGTTTGATCTCATCCAGCGTTACATCTTTGGGAGCTCGTTTTTCGGACGTTTCTTGTGCCGTTTCCGTAATGGTTTCGGCATCAACGTTGGTTTCGGCTCCGGGACGACTGAGCGACGATTCCCCAAACAAATTATCGGCGTCATCATCTGCAGATGAATTTGCTTCGGAAACAGGTTCGGGATCAATGTCATTTTCGGGAGCCGAAGGGGGTTCGGTTGATTCTGTTACTTCGGGATTTTCTTCCGGGTTGGTTTCTGTAGTATCAGCCGATTGGTCGGGCGTTGCATCTGTGGGTTCTTCAGCTGTTGATTCTTGCGGATGCTTTTCCTGCCCATTTTGGGAAGTTTTCTGTTCTGCCTGCTGTCCATTTTGTTTTTGTGATGGCTCTGTAGATTCGGCTGATTGACTACCCTCGGTTTCGGCCGCTGCTAGTTCGGGTTGATTACTGAGCTTTTTTTTTAACTGATTCAATTCCGAAAGGAGGGTATCCAGATTTTGCGTCCGCTCCATGTGGATGAGTTTCAGCAGGGTAATTTCAAACTGGATTTTAGGCTGATGCGCTTCCTTAATTTTGTACTGTGCCTCGCTGACGATATGCAGCATCCGCATGAGATCATCTTCCGAAAAAGCCTCCGCCGACTGCTGGTATCGCTTTTTGGTGTCGGGCGAAGCCTCCACCAAGTGCATCTTCGCCGAGCTCTTGGCCACGTACAAATTGCGGAGATGCTCCGTTAATCCCACGAGATATTCCTGGATGTCGTAGCCCTCTTCCAGCAGTTCGTTGATAAGTTCGAGTCCGTCACTGGCATTTTGATTTACCACCGCATCCATAAAGTCGAACATACGCTCGGTGCTCACTACATTCAGGGCACGCAAAAGTTCATCATGCTGGATATCATTGCCGCAAAACGCAATGGCCTGATCCATCAGTCCCAGTGCATCACGGAGGGCGCCATCGGCCTTCTTGGCAATTACGTGCAGCGACTCTTCATCAATATTGATGCCCTGATCGCTGGCCACCTTGCCAAGCCGATCCACAATTTCATCCACGCTGATGCGCTTAAAATCAAACCGTTGCACGCGGGACAGGATGGTTGGAAGTACTTTGTGCGGTTCGGTGGTCGCAAAAATAAAAATGACGTGATCGGGCGGCTCTTCCAGCGTTTTCAGCAGGGCGTTAAACGCCGACTTGCTGAGCATATGCACCTCGTCGATGATGTAGATCTTATAGCGACCATTTTGCGGAGGAATGCGCACCCGCTCCCGAAGATCGCGAATGTCATCCACGCTGTTGTTGGAGGCCGCATCAATCTCAACCACATTCAATGTCTGATTGAGCGATTCACCGTCCACCTCTTGGTCGATCTCATTGACCGTTCGCGCCAGCACGCGGGCCATGGTGGTTTTACCTACGCCGCGCGGACCGCAGAACATATAGGCATGGGCCAGCCGGTTCTTTTTGATGGCATTTTGCAACGTACTGCTCACGTGTTTCTGTGATACAATATCGTCGAACGACGTGGGGCGATAAGTACGGGTTAATGCGCGGTAATTGTCAGACATTTAAAAGCGCTTTCTGTGCTGGAAGTTATTGCTACAAACAATACATTAATCTACAAAAAATGAAGCCCAATTTTGGGTAAAATTTTGATCTGCTGCTTGGCCATCAAAGATCCAGCGGACCCGGGCGATAAGTATGTTTGGGCTTATTCCGAAAGCGGGGCCTTAGCTGTATCTGCTGAGGTTTGTTTTTCTTTGATAATAGTTTGTCCCTCATCAAGTACGCGAAATTCTTTACTGCTTATACTATCCAGCTTGCAGGCCTCTTTTAAGTCTTCAACACCCTCGCGCATTCCGTCGTCAGCCATGGGAAAGGTACCGAAGTGCATGGCAATACTCTGTTGTGATTGTAAATCTTTGTGCGCTTGTACCGCTTCTTCGGGGGACATGTGAATAGGATGCATAAACCAGCGTGGTTTGTAGGCACCGATGGGGAGAAATGAAGTATGGATGGGACCACATTTCTGGCCAATCTCAGTTAGAAAATCCCCATAGCCGGTATCGCCGGCAAAGTAAATGTTTCCAAACGATGTGTGGAGTACATATCCACACCAAAGGGTTTTATTACGGTCAAAGAGGCCCCGACCTGAAAAGTGCCGGGCGGGGACGGCCGTAAGCGATAATTCCTTGCTGATATCGTGCTGTTGCCACCAGTCGAGATGGGTAGTTCTATCAATGTTGTGATCGTGGAAAAATCGCTCTACGCCCAGCGGCATTACGAATTTGGGGTTGTGATCCCGATGCAGGTCGAGAACCGTTTGCTCATCCAGGTGGTCGTAGTGGTTGTGGCTGATCAGCACCAGGTCGATGGGCGGCAGGTCCTCGAATTGTATGCCCGGCGGCCGCATTCGCTTGGGGCCGATCCACTGGAAGGGGCTGGCGCGGTTGCTCCAGATGGGGTCGGTAAGAATATTTAGCCCATCAACTTGAATCAAAAAAGTGGCATGGTTTACAAAGGTGATGTTACATTCATTTTCAGACGCCTGCGTCTGTGGTTTAGGTTGATCGGGAATATCACTTTCATTGAACTTCTGCCAGGGTCCCTTGTTGTTGCCCGAAAACCACCATTTCAATACATCAAAATAAGTATGTCCATTAAGAGTACCGGGATTTACAAACTTCTTGCCGTCAAAATGGTCGGAGGTTTTTTCCAGGTAGGGCGGGGCGGCAATAATCAGCTCTACAACAAAAAGGGCGGTTACCGATACCGTTAAAAAAACGACAATCCAGATCATGATCAGAAGCAGTTGAAAATTATGTAATCAAATAATAAAAGGATAAGAATCGAAGAAAAAACAGAATGTTCCATGCTGTCGGGCCAGCCGGCCGAGAATGTAAATCGCCAAACAACTCGTCCCCGGACTTCGTATTCATTAGTCTGACAGGTTATTTTAGATGTTCCTCAAAGAATTCGTAAATGCGCGTATATTCGTCGTACCACGCATCGGGATCTTCGAAACTGTGGCGTTCGGAGGGATACATCATCATTTCGAATTCTTTGTTCCCCGCTTTAATCAGTTTGTCGATGTATTGCGCCGCATCCTGGAAGCCGACATTATCATCAATCAAGCCGTGCAAAATAAGCACCGGTTTTTCGAGTTGGTCCACATAGGTAATGGGCGAACTGCGGGCGTAATGGGCAGAATCTGCTTCGGGCTTGCCCAGCCGTGGCATAGTGTACCAAGGGTTGGTGTGATAGTAATTGTCCCAGTTGGTGACGGCGCGGAGTGCGGCTGCGGCATCAAAATAATCAGGTGCTACACTGGTAGCATAGAGTGCCATAAATCCGCCGTAACTGCCGCCGTAAATACCGACGTTGCTGGTATCGGCCTGCGCATAATGTTCGCCCAGGTAATTGAGTCCATCGACGATATCCCGGGTCTCGTACTTGCCCATCCAGTTGGTGACATCTTCGCGAAATTCACGCCCATAGCCGGTACTGTGACGATAATCCACCTCAATCACATAATAGCCCTGCGCATTCAAATACTGATGGAACATATATTCGCGATAGTAATGATCCGACCATCCTTTGTACACATTTTGCAGGGATCCCGCCCCGTGCACAAATACCGCAACGGGATACGTTTTGCCCTCTTCCATATCGTGAGGCTCCAGCACTGACATCGAGAGTTGTGTTTCCCCATCACGACTCGTAAAGCGGATATAATCCTCCTTTTGCCAGTCAATTTTGTTAAATCGATCGGGGATGGTTTGGGTAAGCCGCACTTCTTTTTGGGGATTTTCGAGATCCAGCCCATACAGCTCAAAGGGTTCGTTAAAATGACTGTACTCATAGACCAGATGATTCTTATCCCGATTTAATTCAAAATCCTGTCGGTAGCCGGTCTCAGTAGTAAGTTTAGAAATATTGTTGTTGCGGGTGTTGAGCGTATAAATATGCCGCTCACCGGGCCCCACTTCGGTGGAGGCAAAGACTATGGAATGGGCTCCCGTCCATTCGGCCCACGGTACTTCGTAATTACCTTGCGTATGCTGGGTTAAGTTCGATCCGTCAGGCTGTACCGTATAAATATGATTCCAGCCGTCTTTTTCGGATTGGATCATCAGTTTTTGTCCCTTGGGCGCAAATTCGATTTCTGTGCCAAACAACCAGCCGTCGGTCGAATCCTCAAAAACAGTTGTCCAGGTGGCGGTGTCCATATCATATACGTTGATATCGCGTTGCTCCATGGGCGGTCCCATAATATCGAGGGCCAGATATTGTCCACCCGCACTTACGCTGGAGCTGACATATCCTTTATGATCGAATACCTGTTTCACCTGATTAGAATCGAGGTAGGCCACCGAAAAGACCTCGCGGGCAATGCCGCGTTTCGATGTTCCTGTTTTAACATAATGCCCCACATATTCGGGGAAATAATATTCTTCGTAATCAGAGGTATCATATTGCGAAAGTACCAGTTTGTCGTTGCCGGCCCAGTTCTCGATAGAGTATCCAATATCATCTTCTGAAGCGTTTGTAACTTGTGTGAGGGCTGAATTTTTAATATTCAAGATCCAGACGTCTTTTTCTTGAATAAAAGCGATCCGATTGCCATCGGGCGACCAGGTAGCACCGTATTCGGGTACTTTTGATTTGGTAAGCTGCTGTTTGTTGCTAAAGTCCAGATCCGCCAGCCAGATGTCGCCCTTATCGTTATACAGCAACTTGTTACCATTCGGGGATACGGTAAATCTGCTTTCTACGCCTTTTGGTGCCAGCTTTCGGTTGTTCCCATTCAGGTTAACCTGGAATAGTTCTTCCTCGGTCATCGCCGAATCGTTGGCCTGATAATAGATGCGGTTTCCATCCGGCGAAAAGGTGGCAAGGTCCGGACGATTGCCTGCCAGCAGCGGTTCATAAAAAATAGTATCAAGACTCAGGGTGTCGAGTCCGTTTTGGGCGGTTGAAAATCCGGGTACAAAAAGGAGCAGGATACAAAGTTTAAGCAGTGTTTTCATCGTGCGGAGATCTGGTTTTTATTGGTGGATTGGCAATAAAGAAAGGATTTCTGAGAGGGGCAAGAGCAGAACATCTTTTTACGATATCAGCGGGAATTCGGATTACTTTAATTTTTCTAAATATGCCTGATTTCCCAATAAATCCATATAGCGCATGACCCAGGCACTGCGCTCCAGCATATATTCTGAGGGATTGGCAAGATCGTATCGCTTGGGTGCCGGCAGTGCCGTTACCATAAAGGCACTCTGCCATTTGGAGAGGTTGTCCGGCGTGGTATCAAAGTAGCGTTCTGCCGCTGCATGCGCGCCATAAATACCATCCCCAAATTCTACAATGTTGAGATACATCTCCAGGATACGTTCTTTCGACCATAGCAGCTCGATCAGCAGTGCGATATAGGCCTCCACTCCTTTTCGAATGTACGATTGTTCTGCCCATAGGAACAGGTTTTTAGCAACCTGTTGGGTGATGGTACTGGCACCACGCAGATCCTGGCCGCCTTCGTATTCGTCAATAGCTTGCTGTATAGAGTTGAGGTCCAATCCCCAGTGCATTGCAAACCGCTGATCTTCGGAGGTAATGGCTGCCATTTTAAGGTGGGATGAAATATCGCTCCAATCCGTCCATTGATATTGAATCGTAATGGATTTGTTATGCTGCCAAGCATCGAATTGCCGCTGCAGCATAAATGAAGTCGTGGGTGGATTGACCCAGCGAAGTAAGAGAATTACGATGATCGAAAAGGTGAACAGTGATGCCGCAATACGGAATACGATATGAGCAATCTGACGAAGATATGAACGATGGGTAAAAAGTTTGGCATCAACAACCTGCTGTGGCAGGCGGTTAAAGTTATTGGAGGTACTCATATCCAAAAATGAAAGCTGATGGTGAAATCAGCGGTAAAAGAGTTCGTTCTTTTTGTTGCTGGCAATCATGGCCGCGCCCACGATACTGGCATCATTTTGAAAATTGGCTGCCTTATAAGCGGTATTAATTTTGATGTAGGGGAAGGTTTTTTCGGCTTTTTTGCTTAGCTGGCCGCCAAGGATAAACAGGTTGGGATGAAAAATCTTTTCGAAATGCTCGAGCATCAGCTGCAGGCGCTTGGCCCATGTTTTTTTGCGGATGCCCTCTTCTTTGCGGGATTTGTTGGATGCACGCTCTTCGATGGTGATGCCGCGAATTTCTAAGAGCCCTAATTCGGTATTGGGTACTAAGTGGCCATCCATAAAAAGGGAGGAGCCAATGCCGGTACCTACGGTCAGGACAATGGTAAGGCCGTCTTGGTTTTGGCCGGCGCCGAAGTGCATTTCGGCCAGTCCCGTAGCGTCGGTATCATTAATCACCGTAACGGGGTTGTCAGTAATATCGGAAAAAAGCTGTTCGGCATCGGCATCTACCCACGAGTTGTCAATACGTTTGGCGGATAACACAATGCCTTTGTTGACGGGAGCGGGAAAGGCACAGCCTACGGGACCGTCCCAGCCGAACTCATTGCGAACAATTTGATGCATCTGGGCCAGCACTTTATGGGGGGTGGTATCGGTAAGCGGCGGCGTACTTTGGCGGTCCGAAATAATTTTACCTTTTTCGGTATCCACAATGCAGCCCTTGATGCCGTAGCTTCCTATGTCGATGCCTAACACTTCCATGATGTTGGTTATTGGTTAACAGTTATTTGTTATTGGGATAAACGACCAATAACAGATAACCAATAACTATTTTTCAATGAGCACCCAGCCGTCTTCTTTGACCATGCGCTTGGCTTTTTTCCATTTGATGTCGATGACTTCGCCGCTGCTCATATTTTGAATTTTAACATAATCATTTCGGCCGGGTTCTTCTTCAACGGTCACCGGCTGCGGCTTTTGATCGCTGCGCTGCGCTTGTCCACCGTTTTGCTGTGGTTGTGCGTCGCC
Source organism: uncultured Balneolaceae bacterium (assembly GCA_964490705.1). Taxonomy (GTDB): domain Bacteria; phylum Bacteroidota; class Rhodothermia; order Balneolales; family Balneolaceae; genus Fodinibius. The sequence goes on from CAZBCG010000001.1 coordinate 367,914, forward strand.
CGATTTAAAGCCCATGTTTGTGGCATCAGAATGTTCAGTTTTAGCGCGGTTCATATCTAATTTGGCCCGCTTTTCGGGAGCTTGTTTCATTTTCTGCTGGTCGGCCTGCATCTCGGGAATAGCTTTCCAGATCAACGAAATAGCCTCTTGGTTGATCTCGTCGAGTAGCTGCTTAAACATTTCAAATGCTTCTTTCTTGTATTCCAGCAGTGGATCTTTTTTTCCATACGCACGCAGGCCAATACCTTCTTTTACGGCATCCAGTTCGCGCAGATGGTCCATCCATTTGTTGTCGATAGTAGAAAGTACGGCCGTACGTTCGAGGGCGCGCGCAATTTCGTGGCCTTCGTTTTCAAGGGCATCTTCTACATCTACAACTACGCGCATGCGGCGAATGCCGTCGGTAAAGATAACCTGTACTTTGTCGGGTTTGTTTTCGGCGTCCGAATCCTGAATATTCTGAATGACATTGTAGAGGGGTTCAGAAATCATCTCTTCTTTCTGATTATACACCTCATACGCTCGATCGATGATGTGATCGATCAGCATATCGGGACCCATCTGCCCCATCTCTTCGCGATCGAGTTCAATATCCACAGCTAACAATCGCAGAATAGTATCGTGGATTTCGTCGAGCTCTCCCTGCGGATAGTGTTCATCAACGACATTTTCGACGAGTTCTTCGAGCATATCATACAGATCGCTGCGGAGCTCGTCGCCTTCAAGGGCGTGTTTGCGTCGTTTGTAAATGACTTCTCGCTGGTTATTGAGCACATCATCGTATTCCAGCTGTTTTTTACGGATGCTGAAGTTGTTTTGCTCAACCTTGGATTGTGCACGCTCCAGCGACTTGGTAATCCATGAGTGAGTAATCACTTCGCCCTCTTCAAAATTGAGGCGATCCATCACGTTGGCCACCCGGTCGGATCCGAAAAGCTGCATCAGATCATCTTCGAGGGATACATAAAACTGTGATTCGCCGGGATCGCCCTGACGTCCGGCACGTCCGCGCAGCTGTAAGTCGATACGTCGTGATTCGTGTCGGGCCGTGCCCAGAATGGCTAGCCCGCCCTTTTCTTTTACACCGGGTGCCAGTTTAATATCCGTACCGCGACCGGCCATGTTGGTAGCGACCGTTACGGCCCCGGGCTGACCGGCATTTTCTACAATTTCACTTTCCTTGGCGTGGTGTTTGGCGTTCAATACATTATGCGGAATGTTGGCGCGCTTGAGCATGCGACTGATCGTTTCCGAGACATCCACACTGGTGGTACCCACGAGCACAGGTTGACCTTTTTCGTGATATTCACCGATTTTTTCAACCGCAGCATTGTACTTCTCTCGCTTGGTACGAAAGACGAGATCTTCTTTGTCGTCACGAATGACCGGTTCATTAGTGGGGATAATCACTACATCCAGATCATAAATTTCATTGAATTCTCCCTCCTCGGTAGCTGCTGTACCGGTCATGCCCGAAAGTTTGTTGTACATCCGGAAGTAATTCTGCAGGGTAATAGTGGCGTAGGTCTGCGTAGAGGCTTCGACGCTCACATTTTCTTTGGCCTCGAGAGCTTGATGAAGGCCGTCAGAATACCGACGTCCCGACATCACACGTCCGGTGTGTTCATCTACAATTTGTACTTTGCCTTCTTGTACAATGTATTCTTCTTCGCGTTCGAAAAGCGTATAGGCTTTCAGCAGCTGGTTAACCGTGTGGATACGATCGCTGCGTTCGGCAAACAGGCGGTGGAGTTCATTAAAGCGCCGCTCGCGTTCTTGCGCTACCTCCTGCTTGGCTTCCTCAATTTTCTTCTCTTTGTATTCTTCACTGAATTCATCGTTTTGTTTGATCTCTTCAATCTTCTCTTCGCGGAGCTCGTCGATTTCTTCATCAATATCTGTGGTCTCGGTACCAAGATCGGGAATAATGAAAAATTCCTCGTCTTCATCTTCGCGCAGGATAAATTCCTGTCCTTTCTCGGTCATTTCGATATTGTTCATCTTCATATCCACAGAATAGTACAGCTCTTTATCGACTTCGGGCAGGCGGCGGGCGTTATCCTGCAGGTAAAAGCTTTCCGTTTCCTGGACAAGCTTTTGATTCTCCGGGACCTGCATCATCTTGCGGAACTGATTGTTCTTCGGAAATCCGCGTTGTGCACGATAAAGAGCAAGTCCGGCGGCTTCTCGATTCCCCTTTTCGAGCTCTTCCTGACCTTCCTTAACCAACGAAGCCACCAACTTTTTCTGAGCTTTTACCAATGATTCCACGCGTGGCTTTAGCTCTTCGTATTTTTCGGATCGCGTATCTTCGGGTACGGGACCGGAAATGATTAATGGTGTTCGGGCTTCATCAATCAGAATAGAATCGATCTCATCGATGATGGCAAAGTTGTGATCACGCTGTACAATTTGATCTGCGTTTGCAACCATGTTGTCGCGCAGGTAATCGAAGCCAAACTCATTATTCGTACCGTAAGTGATATCGGCTTGATAGGCTTTGCGGCGCGGCTCCGAGTTGGGATCGTAGCGGTCTATGCAATCCACTTCGAGGCCGTGAAAGTTGAACAGCGGTTCGTTCCATTCGGCATCACGCTTGGCCAGGTAGTTGTTGACCGTCACAATGTGCACGCCACGTCCGCTTAGTGCATTGAGGTAAGCCGGCATAATGGCCGCCAGCGTTTTACCCTCACCTGTTTTCATTTCGGCAATTTTTCCCTGGTGCATAGCAATGGCTCCGGCCAGCTGTACGTCGTAGGGAACCATGCCCCATTCGTTCATGCTACCGCCCACCATCCATTTTTCGCCAAGGAAGCGCCGGCACGTATCTTTCATCACGGCAAAAGCCTCGGGCAGGATCTCTTCGAGCGTATCCTCAATAATATCGGTTTGCTCTTGTTCCAACTCATCAAGCTCTTCAGCAAGTTCTCGACGCTCATTTACGGCAAGCTGTTCGCCGCTATTTAGTTTCTCTTTTATAGATGCGATGTCTTCTTTGACCTCAGCTGTTGCGTCACTGATTTTTTGTCTGAAGTCCTCGGTCTTTTGCTTGAGTTCTTCATCAGAGAGCTGATCCATACCCTCGTAGTGTTCATTGATCTCCTCTACGATGGGCCATATTTTCTTGAGATCCCGCTCGCTTTTGGAACCGAAAATGCTTGTTAGAATATCGCTTACTGTTTCGCCAAATGACTCGAACATAGATAATGTCTTATCTCGTGCAATTAATGTGATTTATGAAAGTTACAGTTTACGCAGAGCCTGTTCAAATTAATTAGCGGTATAAATCCGCATTTTTGAAGGCTTTTCTGTCATGTTGCATGCAATGTAACCGATAAATAACGGTTCTTATTGTCTAAATTTATTTTTATTTTGAGGGTCTCTCTAAGAAGCGAATTTTCATAAAACGAATGTAACGATGAAACGTACATACCAACCAAGCAACAAGAAGCGAAAGAGTAAGCATGGTTTCCGTAAACGCAAGAGCAGCAAAAACGGAAAGAAAGTACTTAAAAAGCGTCGCAAAAAAGGACGCCACAGTCTCACAATTAGCGATGAAAAAGGGCCGAAGTAACGATACTTCGACCTCTAATAACGATTTCAGCTTGCCCAGAGCTAAAATCCTGAGGGGCCGAAAGAATTTTAAGCGTCTGTTCGAACCAGACGCGCAGATCATCCGCAACAGAGACATTACAGTGCGGTTTAAAATTGTTGATGATTCTACTTTCGGTTGCCTCATGGGGTTTGTTGTAAAGAAAAGCCTGGGTAAAGCAAATAAACGCAACAACATGAAACGGCTTCTCAAAGAAGCTTATCGGCTTCATCAATATACGCTTTCTGCTGCACTTCGTGAGGCGAATGCCACCTTTCACGGGGCGTTGATGGCCAATACTGTTGATGCAGCTTATCACGATATTGAGCAACAAGTACTATCTTTGCTCAAGCAAGTACGAGATCAACTCCCTGCCACCTCGTCCGGCCATTCATGAAGTATCTGTTTATAGGACTTATCCGTTTTTACCAGCTTGTCATCTCTCCGTGGATGCCCAGCAGTTGTCGCTACCATCCTACTTGTAGCCAATACAGCCTTGAAGCATTTCGCAAGCATGGAGCTATGAAAGGCCTGTGGCTTACTGCAAAACGCGTGGTGCGCTGCCATCCATGGAGTAAAGGCGGCCATGATCCCGTACCCGAACACAAAACCAATTCCAACATTTAATTTAACTGAGGATTTCTCTTGGATCGTAACACCGTAACTGGCTTAATATTAATTTTTATTGTAATGGTCGCGTGGGCCTATTTTACCATGCCATCCGAACAAGAATTGCAGCAACGCCAGGCAGAGCAGGCGCGTCAAGATAGTATTGCTGCTGCTCAGGCCGACAGCCAGCAGTCGCAGGCTACAGCACAACCTGATACGCAGGAGCAAGATCTGCAACAGTCTGATGAAACCGCTGATACTCAGACTCAGAAGCCCCAGACCCTGCGTCCCGATGAGCAGGAGCAGCAAAATATGGGCATATTTTCGGCGGCCAGCATTGCCGACACTTCCGAAATAATTGTCAAGACGCCCCTCTACCGTGCTACATTTACCAACGTGGGGGCGGGTCCATCCCAGATGATGCTCAAAGATTACGAGACATGGGATCACAAGCCGGTGCACATGATAAAAGACACCACGCAGTCGGCGTATTCCATGGGATTTCTGACGAGTGAGAATTTCAATGTGGAGACCAATGAGCTGGTTTTTGAGCCATTGACAAACGTTGATTCGCTGACGATTGCCGAGGATGATACGGCCCAGGTTCGTTATGCGCTCAATATCAGCGAAAATAAACGCATTGTTTATACTTATACACTCAACGGGAATTCTCACGAGTTCGACCTCGATGTAACTTTCGAAGGACTCGAACGAGATATCATCGGCGGCACTGTAGATTTTGGATGGACTTCACCGCTTAATTTTACGGAAAAAGATCCCGCAACAACCGAAGCGATGTACGCCGCCGCCTATGTTTATACCGGCGGAGAGATGGAGCGCCTGAAGGTAAGCGAAGCGGGTCGCAATGAGCAGGATTACAACGGCACCATCGACTGGGTAGCCACACGCACCAAGTTCTTTACGCAGATTATCAAAACATCCAACAATACGCAGGGTGCGCTGCTGGTTGGTGAGCAGACCGGCGCAAGTGATAATGTGAACACGAATCACATTTATAGGTCATTTGTCACCACAAATATTTCTCAGCAGGGCAATGCATCGTTCAATCTCTTTGCAGGACCGATGGCCTATCACGCGTTAACTTCTTACGATACCCAGGCGTACGGTATGGTCGATACCGGTTATGCTTGGCTCAGCTGGATGTCCGATCCGCTCGTAGAGTACCTCATTATCCCGTATTTTGATATGGTAGAAGGATATATGGGCGTTGGATTGGCCATTATATTATTTGCGTTTCTGATTAAGCTGGTACTCTATCCGCTGACCAAGAAAAGTTACCGCAGTATGGCGGCCATGAAAGAGCTGCAGCCAAAAATGCAGGAGATCAAGGAGAAGTATGCCGATGATCCCGAGAAGCAGCAGAAAAAAACAATGCAGCTTTATAAAGAAGAGGGCGTGAATCCGCTGGGCGGATGTTTACCTAACCTTTTACAGTTACCGATTCTGATTACGCTTTGGCGCTTTTTCCAGAATTCGATTCTTATTCGCCAGCAGGAATTTCTGTGGGCCGGTGACCTCTCGGCGCCCGATTATATTTTGAGCCTGCCTTTTGAAATTCCATTCCTGGGTGATCAGCTGGCTGGTTTTGTACTGTTGATGACGGGAGCCATGATGGTGCAAAGTAATCTCACCGGCGGTATGGGCCCCGGTGGCGGAGGCGGTGGTGCTGGACCGAATATGGCTGCCTTGAAGTACATTTTCCCCTTCATGCTGTTGTTTATTTTCAATAACTTTGCAGCGGGACTCAGCCTCTACTACCTGATTTACAACGTTGTTTCCATTCTGCAGCAGCTGGTAATTTATCGCCAGATGGACAAGGAAAAAGAAGCAGCCGCAGCGTAGGAAAAAATTACTTTTACAGATTGAAAAGGCTCCGACATTCGGGGCCTTTTCTGTTTTGATCACCTGTCAAAACCTTAAGCTGCTTAAGCTGTGAAGGAGTTGCACTCCTGAACAGATGACGTGAGTATAACTCCCTTGAAGCTATATAGGGTTAGTCGAATAGGATAACGTGTGTAAGGCGTCATCTCGACCTACGGGAGAAATCTTTGTTTTTTAAGTTCAAAGCAAACAAAGATTTCTCGCTGACGCTCGAAATAACGAGTAAGTTTATGTTACTTGGCAGTTGATAAAACATCCCTATATTTGGCCTATGCCTAGTATTGTCAAGCATACATATCCCCGGGTAGTATGGCGCGATCGTCAAAAAAAGTTGTGGAATTCCATCCACAAAAAAGCGCTAAAGAATCTGCCTGAAGAGCGCGTACGCCTTCGGGTGATCGAATATCTGACGCAGGCCGGCTGGTCAAAGCATCGCATTTCTACCGAAGAGGCCATCGGCGAAATTGGGGATACTTCCATGCGCACTGATATCATCTGTTACAACCAGCAGTTTGAGCCGCGATTGCTCATTGAATGCAAAGCCGAGCACGTGCCGATATCAGCGAAGACAGCGGAGCAGGTGGGTCGCTATAACCAAGCCGTGGGTGCGCCTTATTTACTAATGACGAATGGGGTCAGTGATTATTGGTATGAAATTTCGGACAATGCCAAAAGCGTAGTTGAAACGGAGCAAAGTCCTGGTTTTTTGTCGGATGATGTGGATGCCCCGGAGCGTGATTTTGCATACTGGCAGTCTCGCGGATTTGCCGGCGACAAAGCCAATCCCGAACTGCGAAAGTGGATCGAAACAGTGCTGCCCGATATTTGGCTGCCCGAAAAAGATAGCCCCATCCAGTTTATCGATTTTGGGGATGGTCCCTCGGATGTCAATCTCAGTCATTATTATCACATTGTTTCTATTTCCGAAGACCGCCGGCTGGCAATCACCACGCTCAATACGGCATTTGGCGGTAATCGAATGATTATCATCCTAAACAAAAACAATGAGAACAAAGCCGTTATCGAGATCAATCTGGATCTGCTGTTTGATGAGAAAAAGGGCAACAGTTCGCTCTATTCCGAACGTGGAATTCGGACGTTCAATTTTGCCAAGTATGCAGCGGTATCCGAATTACAAACTGCAGATGCGATAGCAGAACAAGTTGATCAACTTTTTGCCGAGCATGTGGAGTAAATCCGTAGCGGAATAGTTTCTTGGATTCGAATTTTACTGTACATTCAAGAACTCATTTTCATAAACACATTTTGTATGCATCACCTACACCGCGAAAAATTGTTTTCTCTGCTCGATGACGAAGAGTCTGCCATTGTTTATATGAAAGGGGCCGAACTTATGTATCGGTACGACACCGATTATGAGTTTCCCTTTCGTCAGGAGTCAAATTTCTGGTATCTGACGGGCGTCAACGAGCCGGATTTTCATCTCATTTTGGATCTACAAAAGCAGGAGTACCATCTGTTTGCTCCCAACCGCGATGCCCAGTATGCGGTATGGCACGGGATTGTAAAATCCAAAGAGCAGCTGCAGAATGAATATCAGCCTGACCATCTGCATTACGAGGGCAAGCTGCCGCAGGTGATGAAGGAATTGGCACCCGACAAGATCTACTGCATCGATGAAGAGCAGGCAGAGTTTATCGAGAATTTTGAACGTGAGCTGCCCATCGATTTGGATACCCTGGATGATGCGTTGACGCACTGCCGCGTCTTCAAAACGGATTGGGAGCTCGATCAGATACGCGAAGCGGCGCGGGTGAATAATATCGCCCACAAAGCCGTGCTCGAGGCGCTGGAGCCCGGAAAATACGAGCACGAAATGAAGGCGGTGTTCGATTATCATCAGATAGAAAATGGGCTGATGCAGGATGCTTACAACGGCATTTTTGCGGCGGGAGAAAACAGCGCTATTCTGCACTACGTGGAAAACAATCGCAAAATTAACGACGGCGATCTCTTCCTGATTGATGCGGGCTACGAGTGCAACGGCTATGCCTCCGATTTTACACGGACCTATCCCGCCAACGGCGAATTTACCGAGATGCAGGCCCAGATTTACGAAGCGGTTCTTGAAGCACAAAAGCAGGTGATTGAATCCTCAAGGCCGGATGTGAAGATGGAGGATCTGCATATTTTAGCGGCGCGCGTGATGATGCAGGGACTCAAAGATGCCGGCTTGGTTACAGGCTCTGTTGATGACCTGATGGAAGAGGATATTTTTGCCCTGTTTTTCCCCCACGGACTTGGCCACTTTCTCGGCCTCGATACGCATGATGTCGGTGGATATCCCAAAGGCGTAGAGCGCATCGAACGTCCAGGCATTAAGTACCTGCGGATGCGTCGCACGCTGCAGCCGGGCATGGTGCTTACCATCGAGCCGGGACTCTATTTCGTCCCCGCACTGCTAAAGCCGGCCCTCGAAGATGATAAGGCGTCGAAGTTTTTGAATGCATCCAAGCTTCAGGATATGATGGACTTCGGCGGCGTGCGTATCGAGGATAATATCATTGTTACGGATGACGGCCACGAAAACCTTACCGATGTACCCAAAGAGCGAGCAGATATTGAAAAGGTGATGGGATAGAACGGATAAAGGGAGAAGGGCTAATGGGATTCAAGCTGATGTCATCCTGTCCGCCGACTGGCGGATCAGGATCTTTAATGATATGCTTTAGAGCTGTGAGTAGTGTCGCAAGATGGAATCCACCTCACAGGTGGGCTCCATCTACATAGGTTCACTCATTAAAGCTGTCCGGCAGATCGTTTTCATAGAGCACCACATCGCCTTTCTCGGCAAAGTTGTGGAGCGTGCGATTGGCATCGTACAAGCTGCGGGCAATCTGGACTTTTCCCATATCAAAACCCGTTGACTCGATCCCTTCTTTGATGGCATTGGTTTGCTCTTTGCCTACCAAGATGACCAGATCCAAATCAGCATTTCCGATCTGTTTGCCAAACTTACGGTTCTTTTCCTCTTGCAGTTCACCGAGCTCAATCATGCCGGGCGTAATGATAATTCGTCGCCCGGTCTCGAAGGCCGCCAGCGTTTCGACGGCATTTTTTGCTCCCACAGGGTTCGAATTAAAGGCATCGTCAATTACCGTAAGGTCGCCCTGTTGTTTGAGTTCCAGCCGATGCTCTACCGGCTCCATGCGTCCCGCGGCCATGGACATGGTGGTAAGGCGAAGTCCCAATGATTTACCAACTGCAACTGCCAGCAGCATATTCTGTGCATTGTGGGCGCCCAGCAATTTCGTCGAAAAGGATTCGGATTCATCATCCGCCGAAACCGTAAACTGCATGCCATCAAGACCGTAGGTGATATCCTTGCCATGGATGTCGCCCTGCTCTAATCCCGCACGAATAATTTCGATGTCGCCACGTAAATTGGCCATTGTAGAAACGCGCTCGTCATCCGCGTTAAGCACTGTTTTGCCGCCGGACTTTGTACGTTTTACGATGGTTGATTTCGTTCGCGCAATAGCATCTTGCGAGCCAAAAGTTTCTAGGTGGGCGATTCCCACATTGGTCACGACCGAAATATCCGGCTCGGCGATATCACAGAGTTCATCGATATTGCCTTCGTAGCGGGCACCCATCTCGAGGACTAATACCTGGTGATGGGCTTCCAGGTCGTTATTAATGACTTTGCAGATGCCCATGGGGGTGTTGTAGCTGCCGGGCGTAGCGCAGACTGCATAGCGCTCGCTGAGCAGGTCGCGGATCATAAATTTAGTGCTGGTTTTACCATAGCTGCCGGTGATGGCGATGACCGTCAGGTCGGGCATGCGCGACAGCTTTTTCTTGGCTTGCTTGATAAAATGCCGGTGCACATAATTTTCGTATGGCTTCGTGATTAATCCCGCTATTAAAATGAAAAACGGGACGATAGCATCGGCAAACACCCACCCGAATGCGAGCAGGTACATATCAGCGCCATAGAGTCCGGAATTTCTAATGCCCAGCTCGGTAAAGGGGATGTCCCCGGTGTAGGAGATATACGTGACGGCTACGGGAATCAGTAGCGAAAGAAGCACAAACGGGATAGTGAGACGAATCATCCGCGGGGTAAAGACGAGCGGTTTTTTGGATTCTTCTCCCCCGTAGTAATCGAACTTTGTAAACCAGAAAAAGCCAAATACAGCAAGAATGATGATCGCAGTACTGCCCGTTACCATATCGGACAGAAAAATGAGCATTACGAAAATGATGACATTGAGTAATACATGCTCGGCCGTGACTACGCGCTGATTCCAGTGATCGATGAGCCAGTGCCAGTATTCATTGAATTTATAGCCGTGCTGCTGAAAGATATGCAGGAAAAATCGTCCCCTGAGTAACGTATGTCGTGCCATGATAAGCACGAAACCGATGATCAGGATGTCAAGAAATTGTAGGTACCAGTTCAAATCTAGAGCTGTTTTCTTATGGGGATTTCAAGTGATGCCCGGTCGCTAAAGTACATAACTTCCATTATATTAATGCGCTACAAAAATAGATAACCTTTCATCTAAAATTCGTTCAAATATATGAAATTAATAATCCCAATGGCAGGTCGAGGTACAAGAGTTCGACCCCATTCGCATACCGTTCCCAAACCATTGCTGCCCGTCGCCGGAAAAATGATTGTGGAACGCATCGTAGAGACGTTTGCGCGCACATTAGACAGAGATATCGACGAAATTGTATTTATCCTGGGACCTGATTTTGGCCAGGAAATTAAGGATGCGCTCAAAGCCATGAGCGATCGCCAAGGTGCCAAGGGCACATTTCGTGTGCAGGAGCAGGCCGAGGGAACGGCCCATGCCGTGTATTGTGCGGAAGAAGATTTGAATGGCGAATGCATCATCGTGTTTGCGGATACCATTTTCGATATGGAAGGCTCCGTTTCTATTGAGGATGCCGACAGCGTCGTCTGGCTGAAAGAAGTGGAAGACCCGTCGCGATTTGGCGTGGCTGTCGAAAAAGAGGGCAAGATCACTGACTTTGTGGAGAAGCCTGATGAGCCGATTTCCAATCTGGCAATTATCGGGGTGTATTACTTTAAGGATGGAGCCCAGCTTAAGAAAGAGATTGAGTACCTGTTGGACAACGATATCCGCGGCAAGGGCGATGAATTTCAGCTTACGGATGCACTCGATCGTCTGCTGAAGGATGATAAGGTGTTCCGAAAGGCTACGGTAGATCAGTGGCTGGATTGTGGTACGCTGCCGGCCTGGCGCGAAACCTCGGGCATCATCACCGAAAAAGAATATGAAGAAATTGATGAAGATCGCTTCCCCGACACTAAGATTATTCCGCCGGTGTATATCGGGGATGATGTAGAGCTCGAAAACTGTATTGTTGGTCCGCATGCTAGTATTGCAGGGGGATCAACACTTACCAAGTGTACAGTCAAAAACAGCCTGATCCAGGAGCATTCCACGCTCGAAGATTGCAACATTGAGGATTCGACTATCGGCCGATATGTGGAGCTCAAAGGCGTAGATCAGGAAGTGCATCTGGGCGATCATTCGAAGATTGGGATTAAGGTGTAGTAGAAAGTCTTAAGTAGAAGGTCGAAAGCGAGGGCGGTAAGACTTTCGGCTCTCTACCATTTACTTTCTACTACTCAAAATCATCACCTGGGCTGCGAAGGAGTTGTACTCCTGAGTCTCAGTTTCATTGTAACGGGAGTGCAACTCCCTTGAAGCTTGGGATGGTAGAGGGGCGAAAATCTTTCTACTTTTGACCTTCATCTTTCTACTAATTTTCAAATAAAATCTTCGAGCGGTCGGTCTTGGTCGGCATCCTTAAGTGCCTCATGAACATCCTCGTGGTGACCTTCGGGCTCAAGGTGGATGGTTACGATCACATCACCCTGCACCGCATTGATAAGCCTTTTTTCCAGCAAAGTAGCATCGTCGTGGGCTTGTTCGAGGCTCACATCGTCCTCAAAAATGGCATGGAGTTCAATCCAGGTGGTACTACCGGTAGTACGGTGACGCAGGTTGTGTACGTCAGTCATTGATCCCGGAAGATCGGTCTCCAGCTCTGTGCGTATCGCTTCATCTACGGCAGGGTCGCGGGAATCCATGAGTCCATCGACGGAGTACTTGAGGAGCTTGAATCCCTCGTACATGATATAAAATGCCAGAAGAACGGCCACGATGGAATCGAGCAGTACAAAATCAGTAAATTTGATAATCAGCAGCGTAGCCACCGCACCGGCGCTGGTCCACACATCGGTTAGGGTGTGTTTGGCATTGCTGATTACCATCATGTTTTGCTCTTGACGGCCGATCTTGAGCAGGTAATTGCCCAGCGCCAGGTTCACAAGTCCTGCACCGCCAATCAGATAGACGCCACTCATGAGTTGTTGTAAATCATGCCCATAAAGGTAGTTATCGACCGACTGGTAAATAATGGTGATGCCCGCCAGTGTAATGACGGCGCCTTCAATCCCGACGGATAAAAACTCCACGCGTTCGTGTCCATATAGGTGTTTTTCATCGGCGGGCTTGGTGCTGAGCAGTAGTCCGTAATACACAAAAGCTACGGCAAGCACGTGAATTACAGATTCAGCCGCATCCGAAAGAGCCGTGTTGGAGCTGGTAATCCAGAATCCGCTGAGTTTAAGAATCAGCGAAAGGAACGAAACCAGCAGGCTGATGCGCAGTGCTTTTTTTGAGAGTGATGATTTTGCCATAAATAATTGCTGATTGGTTGCTAAAAAGATGTTGCAAAGAATACCTGAAAGCAAGCGTATTTGTTCTTATTTTTACGCTCGTTTTCAGAGTAGCTATTAATGAAGGATCAAAAGGGCTCGTGGAAGATATCCCCCAAAAACACGAAGAAGTATTTAACGTTATATCGGAGGCCGGACAGGCGGTCGGGCAAGAGGTGTATGTGGTTGGCGGCTATGTGCGGGATTTTTATCTCAATCGGACCAAAGATGCCGATGAGCTGGATATCGATTTTGTGACCATTGGATCGGGCATTGAGCTGGCCAAAGAGATTTCGAAGCAGCTGGGCGCCGATAACCTTTCGGTCTTCAAGCAGTTTGGCACCGCGCACATCAAGCACGAGAATATGGATCTGGAATTCGTAGGTGCGCGCAAAGAAAGTTACAATCGCAATTCCCGCAAACCGGTGGTTGAGGACGGTACGCTCGAAGACGATCAGCTGCGGCGCGACTTTACGATTAACGCCCTTTCGTGGTCGCTCAATAAAGAAAATTACGGGCAGCTTATTGATCCTTTTGAAGGGATTCAGGATCTCAAAAAACAGCTGATTCGCACTCCCGTAGATCCGCTTAAAACTTTTGATGATGATCCCCTGCGGATGATGCGGGCCATCCGGTTTGCCACGGAGCTGCAGTTCGATATCGAGCCGCAGACCTATCGCGGCATCGAGGAGATGGCCGACCGCATCGAGATTATTTCGAAAGAGCGTATCATTGAAGAGCTCAATAAAATTGTGATGGCACCAAAGCCGTCGATTGGATTTACGCATCTGTTTAAAACGGGATTGCTGCATCACTTTTTTCCTGAACTGGTGAAGCTCCACGGCGTGGAAGAAGTGCGCGGCGTGCGCCACAAAGATAATTTTTGGCATACGCTCAAAGTGCTCGATAATGTGGCGGAATCGGGCGGTGATTTGTGGCTGCGATGGGCCGCAATTATGCACGATATTGCCAAGCCTGCTACACAGAAATTTGAAAAAGGTACAGGCTGGACTTTTCACGGTCATGATGCGTTAGGTGCCCAGTGGGTCAAAGGTATTTTTCGTCGCCTGGGGCTGCCGCTGGACGAGCGCATGCGGTATGTCAAAAAGCTGGTGCGACTTCACCTGCGTCCCATTGCTTTGGTATCTGATGAGGTAACCGACAGTGCTGTCCGCCGCCTTATTTATGAGGCCGGGGATGATATTGATGACCTGATGCAGCTTTGCCGCGCGGATATCACCAGCAAGAACGATTACAAGGTGAAGCGCTACAATAAAAACTTCGATCATGTTGAGGAAAAGATTAATCGGGTCGAAGAAAAGGATCGTATTCGCAACTGGACGAACCCGATAAGTGGCGATGAGATTATGGAGGCACTCGATATTTCGCCCGGTCCGGTAGTTGGCGATATTAAAGATGCGATCAAAGAAGCCATTTTGGATGGAGAAATTCCCAACGAGCACGATGCCGCTTTTGATTATATGATGGAGATTAAGGATCAGTTTGTTAATTAATTTTTATAACTCTTAAACCCTGAGGGTCTTTCAAGTTATTATCGGATTCTTTTCAAACATAATTTCTCCTATTTGATCATGAGACCCTCAGGGTTTTAAAACAATGTATAAACATGTCTAACGAAACCTGGATTGCCGATTCGTACGCCAAAATAAACCTCGGGTTGCATGTGTTGGAACGCCTGCCGACCGGCTACCACGCCATTGAGTCGGGCTTTTGCTTTCTCGAGTGGCGCGACCATTTCGAGGTAAAACAGGCACCGGAGATGAAGCTCGAGCTCAGCGACGAAGACATTCCCACCGATGGCAGTAATCTCATCAACAAAGCCATTGCAGCGCTGGATCGGTATGTGGGGTTGAAGCACAACTACCTGTTTCGCGTGGACAAACGGATTCCCACCGGGGCCGGACTTGGCGGCGGCAGCAGTAATGCGGCACTTACATTACGGATGCTCAACAAGATTGAAGAAATGGGCCTCAGCGATGATGAGCTGATCGATCTCAGTCGTGATATCGGGGCCGACGTGCCGTTTTTCATCAAGGGCGAAACGGGCATTGCCCAAGGCATTGGCCATGAAATTGAGCCGCTGGATATTCAGCCCAATCATTGGATCGTGGCATGTTATCCTAATGAAAAGAGCAGTACCGCCGAGGCCTACGAAAATTGCGTGCCCGACCCCGATCCCGATTTTGATCTTAAGAAAACGCTTACCGAAACCGAGATCGACGAATGGCAATATACGCTGTTTAATGATCTGGAACGGGCGGTATTTCCGCGGGTGAATGTCTCGGGAAATCTAAAAGATCAGATGTACGAATTCGGGGCGATTTATGCTTCCATGACCGGCAGCGGGTCCGCAGTATATGGTATCTTTGAGCAGGATTTTGTGGCCACAAATGCTTACAAGGGATTCCTGGAACTCGACTTGCCCTCGAGTATGACGCGTCCCGGTTTTGAGCCGGATTACGGGATCTATCGCAAGGGATAACTAAAAGCTGAGCTGGTAGTATTTTATCCTTTTATTTATGAGGAATAAGGTCTGAACTATACCCAGTTGATAAAGCAATTTGTGGCTGTTATGTTCAAAAGCAGAGACAATTTCATCAAAATATATACATACAAGAGAGACAATGACTAGTTGACGATCGCAATCTATTCTTTCTTTTTTATTTTTTAATCCAATAAAATATATCAGGAGAATTCTTATGAAGAAGTTACTATTGGTATTGTTGTCTATTAGCTTATTGGCATTTATTTTAGGTAGCGATTCAGGTGCGGCTCCCGATGATGGCGACGGCGATAGAGGCGAAACAACCACGTACACAGTCGATGTAGAAAGCTCCGACAATCTCCTGTCGCTGACGGTCGGTCAGGATTATGAATTGACCGCCAACTTTGAACAGCAAAATAAAGCCTTTTATGTGGCCGAAAATGGAGTTACCATAAAATGCGAGGAAGCTGAGGTAGGCGACACGGGAACCATTAATGGCGTCACCTATACCAAACGAACAGCCGATCAGATTACCACCGATAATGCCGAAACGACCTGCACTAGTGGTATAACGAATATGAATAGTTTATTTGAAGGCGCAGAATCATTTAATGCCGATATCAGCACTTGGGATGTCAGCAGTGTGGCAGATATGACTCGAATGTTTCAGGAAGCTGGCTCTTTTAATAGAGACCTAAGTAGCTGGAATACAGGTAGTGTGATAAATACAACCGGAATGTTTTTTAAGGCCTCCAGTTTTAACGGAGATATCAGCACCTGGGATGTTAGCAATGTGACTATTATGGAAGGTATGTTTAGCAAAGCCGAATCTTTCAACCAAGATATTGATAACTGGGATATTAGCAATGCGACCGATATAAGTGGTATGTTTTCTGGCGCAGAGTCTTTCAATGGTGATATCAGCACTTGGGATGTCAGCAATGTGACAGATATGAATAGTATGTTTAATCAAGCCGAATCTTTCAATCAAGATATTGCCAACTGGAATGTGAGCAGCGTAACTGATATGAGCAGGATGTTTGGATATACTAAAAACTTTGATCAAGATATAGGCAGCTGGGATGTAAGCAGTGTGACCAATATGGTAGGAATGTTTGAGTATGCTCTTTCCTTCAATGGTGACATCAGCAGTTGGGATGTCAGTAATGTGGTCGATATGAGGAATATGTTTGCCGGAGCCAAATCTTTCAAGCAGGATATTAGCGGTTGGTGTGTCGAACAGTTTAGCTCTGAGCCCACCGGTTTTGCCGGTTCGGCCCTTACTGAATCCAACAAACCGGAATGGGGCACGTGCCCATCGCAGTAAAGCTTTTATAAAATCTATCACCTAACATTAACCTGACAGGTATTCAAAAACCTGTCAGGTTTTTTTAATTCCCCAATTAGGAGAAACCTTTCGATCTAAAATGTCCCCTTTTTCATTTCTGTTACGCAATTAACAAGTAGAGAGATATTACGCCTATAGTTCTTATTCTCAGAGAATCTGCATTCTAACTACTTGAGGAAATCCTATTATGAAGAAACTACTATTCATTTTTTTGTCGATTAGTCTAATTGCATTTATCTCGTGTGGTGATTCAAGCACCGGACCTGGTGATAATGGAAACGGCGGTGAAACAACCACTTATACCGTTGACGTGTCTGCTGCCGACGGTGGATCGGTTGACCCTTCCGGTTCCAATGAGTACGACGAAGGCGAAGAGATCGAGATCGAGGCCAGCCCGAATGAAGAATATATGTTTACCGGCTGGACCGGCGACGTGGAGAGCTCCGACAATCCCTTGTCGCTGACCGTGGATCAGGACTATGAGCTAACCGCCAATTTTGAGATCAAAAGCTATGATCTCACCATCAATACTGAAGGCGAAGGGGAAGTCGCTGAAGCAGTGGTGCAACAGAACAAGGATTACGAGTCCGGAACGGTGGTAGAACTGACGGCCAATCCCGCCGAAGGATACGAGTTTGTAGAATGGACGGGGGACCTTAGCGGTTCTGAAAATCCCCAACAGATTACCATGGATGGCCCCAAAGAAGTGACGGTTGTGTTTGAAAAGAAATCTTACTCACTAACGATAAATACAGATGGAGGAGGTTCTGTTTCAAAAGATCCTGAACAGTCTGAATATGAACACAACAGCGACGTAGAACTGACGGCCAATCCCGCCGAGGGGTGGAAATTTGTTGAGTGGTCTAATGGAGAAGCTTCTTCTTCTGAAAATCCACAGACTATAACCATGACTATGGATACTACTTTGACAGCTGTTTTTGAGAAAAAAAGCTATGCGCTCACTGTAAATATTGAGGGTGAAGGGGCAGTTACAAAAACGCCGGATCAGGCAACATATAAATATGATGAAACGGTTGAATTAGAGGCAAACCCAGATGATGGTCATAAGTTTGTTGAATGGTCTGGAGCTATATCAAGTACGGAAAACCCTGTTGAAGTAACCGTTAACCAGGAAATAACCGTTACGGGCACTTTCATTAAAAAGCAATTTTATCTGGCAGAAAATGGGGTGACGGTTAAATGTCCGGAAGCCGATATAGGCGATAACGGTACCGTAAACGGGGTGACATATACCAAACGAGCGGCGAACCAGATTACCACCGATAATGCTGAAACAACTTGTACCACTGCCATATCGGATATGGGAAGGATGTTTGGAGGGGATGGGACCTTTAATGGTAATCTAAGCAGCTGGGATGTTAGCAATGTAACGGATATGGGAAGTATGTTTAAAAGTGCGAATGCCTTTAACCAAGATATTAGCAGCTGGGATGTCAGCAATGTGACTAATATGTCGGAAATGTTTCATGAAGCCAGCTCTTTTAACCAAGATATTGACAGCTGGGATGTCAACAGTGTAACTGATATGCGGTCCATGTTTGAGGATGCTACTTCCTTCAATGGAGATATCAGCAGTTGGGATGTGAGTAGCGTCACAACCATGTCTAGAATATTTTGGGAAGCGGCTTCCTTTAATGCAGATATCAGCGATTGGGATGTCAGCCTCGTTTCCGATATGGGGGCCATGTTTCATGGAGCCAGCTCTTTTAACCAAGATATTGGCAGCTGGGATGTAGGTAATGTAATAAGTATGCGTGGAATGTTTAGTGGGGCGACCTCTTTTAACAGTGATATTGGTGATTGGGATGTGAGCAGTGTCTCAGGAATGGCACATATGTTTGAAAGCGCAGCTTCCTTCAATCAAGATCTGAGTGGTTGGTGTGTACAACTTATTGATTCTCACCCAATTTTTTTCTCTAAAGGTAGCCCCCTTCAAGATAGCTATCATCCCGTTTGGGGCACGTGCCCATCGCAATGATGGATTAACTCAAACGGTAAACGAATTACCTAAACCTGGCAGGTGTTCAAAAACCTGTCAGGTTTTTCTATTCCCAAATTAGGAGAAATCTTTCGATCTAAAATGTCCCCTTTTTCATTTCTGTTACGCAATTAACAAGTAGAGAGATATTACACCTATAGTTCTTATTCTCAGAGAATTTGCATTCTAACTACTTGAGGAAATCCTATTATGAAGAAACTACTATTCATTTTCTTGTCGATTAGTCTAATAGCATTTATCTCATGCAGCGATTCCAGTACCGGTCCCGATAATGGTGATAATGGAAACGGCGGCAACGGCGGAGGCGAAACAACCACCTATACCGTTGACGTTTCTGCCGGTGATGGCGGATCGGTTGACCCTTCCGGATCCAACGAGTACGACGAAGGCGAAGAAATCGAGATTGATGCCAATGCCAATGAAGAATATATGTTTACCGGTTGGACCGGCGATGTGGAGAGCTCCGAGAATCCGCTGTCGCTGACCGTGGATCAGGACTATGAGCTAACCGCCAACTTTGAAATTAAGAGCTATGATCTGACGATCAATACCGAGGGCGAAGGTGAGGTCGCCGAAGAAGTGGTACAGCAGAACAAGGATTACGAGTCCGGCACCGTGGTAGAACTGACGGCCAACCCCGCCGATGGATACGGCTTTGTAGAATGGACCGGCGATCTTAGCGGTTCTGAAAATCCCCAACAAATTACTATGGACGGGGCCAAAGAAGTGACGGCGGTGTTTGAGGAGAAACCACCATTTTATTTGGCTGCAAATGGGGTTACCGTAAAGTGTGAACAAGCCGACGTAGGCGACACGGGAACCGTTGATGGTGTGGAATATACCAAGCGAACGGCTGATCAGATTACTACGGATAATGTCGAAACGACTTGCACAAGTGGCATCACAGATATGAGTGAGATGTTTTATTCTGGGTTTTATACTGATGATAATTCACCCAATGGAGATATCAGCAGTTGGGATGTCAGCAATGTGACTAATATGTCAGAGATGTTTACAGGTGCAGATGACTTTAATCAAGATATTAGTAGCTGGGACGTCAGTAACGTAGAGAATATGGCCTATATGTTTGATGGAGCAGAGTCTTTCAATGGTGACATCAGCAATTGGGATGTGTCTTCTGTAAGAAATATGGAGGTTATGTTTTCGCATGCTACTTCTTTCAACCAAGATATCAGCAGTTGGGATGTCAGCAATGTGACTAATATGCAAGCTATGTTTACAGCTGTTTCTTCTTTTAATGCAGATATAGGCAGCTGGGATGTTAGTAGCGTAACTGATATGAGTGCGATGTTTAGTAGTGCCGAATCCTTTAACCAGGATATAGGCAACTGGGATGTTAGTAGTGTAACAGATATGCAAGACATGTTTAATGACGCTTATGCCTTTAACCAAGATATAAGCGGCTGGAATGTCAGCAACGTGATTGACATGTATGCTATGTTTGGTGATGCTGAATCCTTTAACCAAGATATAGGCAGCTGGGATGTCAGCAATGTAGAGAGCATGAGTTATATGTTTTTTCAAGCAGACTCATTCGATGGAGACATCAGCAGCTGGGATGTCAACAGTGTCACTGATATGGAAAGAATGTTTCAAGAAGCCGAAACGTTTAACCAAGATATAGGCAGCTGGGATGTCAGTAACGTGGAGAATATGGAAGGCATGTTTCACGAAACACCTTCTTTCAACCAAGATATAGGCAGCTGGGACGTCAGTAGCGTAACTGATATGAGTGCGATGTTTAGTCTTACTGAATCCTTCAACCAGGATATAGGTGGTTGGGATGTCAGTAATGTAACTAATATGGGATATATGTTTGCTGGTGCAGCATCTTTTAACCGGGATATCAGCGGTTGGTGTGTTTCTAACATTTCATCAGAACCAGATAATTTTTCAACCCAAAGCAGCGCCCTTCAAGATAGCTATCATCCGGTTTGGGGCACGTGCCCGTCGCAGTAATGGATTAACTCAAACGGTAAACTAATTACTTAAACCTGACAGGTGTTTAAAACCTGTCAGGTTTTTCTATTGCTTTTTGGTTGTAAGGCAAATCCAATTTGACTCGGTTGAAAAAGTAATTTCCGGCTGTTATGTTTTAAAAGAGATAATTTCATCAAGAATAATACATACAGGAGAGGCTACTTAACGAGTGCAATATTTTTCTCTCCTTTTTAATCCAACACAAAACATCAAGAGAACACTATGAAGAAACTACTATTCATTTTCTTGTCGATTAGTCTAATAGCATTTATCTCGTGTGGTGATTCAAGCACCGGACCTGGTGATGATAATGGCAACGGAGGCGGCGAAACAACCACTTATACCGTTGACGTGTCTGCTGGCGATGGCGGATCGGTTGACCCTTCCGGTTCCAATGAGTATGACGAAGGCGAAGAGATCGAGATCGAGGCCAGCCCGAATGAAGAATATGTGTTTGCCGGCTGGACCGGCGACGTGGAGAGCTCCGACAATCCGCTGTCGCTGACCGTAGATCAGGATTATGAGCTAACTGCGAATTTTGAAATTAAGAGCTATGATCTCACGATTAATACCGACGGCGAAGGGAACGTTGCCGAAGAGGTCGTCCAGCAGAACAAGGATTATGAGTCAGGCACCGTGGTAGAGCTGACGGCCAATGCTTCCGACGGATATGAGTTTGTAGAATGGACGGGCGATCTAACTGGCAGTGAAAATCCCCAACAGATTACCATGGATGGCCCCAAAGAAGTGACGGCTGTGTTTGAGGAGCAATCTCCCTTTTATCTGGCTGAAAATGGCGTAACCGTAAAGTGCGAGGAAGCAGAAGTTGGCGATACGGGAACGGTCAATGAGGTGACCTATACGAAGCGAACGGCTGATCAGATTACCGTTGATAATGCCGAAACAACCTGCACCAGTGGTATAACGGATATGAGCGAACTGTTTAAAGATGCTACTTCCTTTAACGAAGATATCAGCAGCTGGGATGTGAGCAACGTTACGGATATGCAAGGTATGTTTGATGCAGCGGTTTCCTTTAATCAAGACTTGGACAGCTGGGACGTCAGTAGCGTGGAGAATATGGCTTATATGTTTTTTGGGGCAGAGTCTTTCAATGGTGATATTAGCAGCTGGGATGTCAGTAATGTGACGGATATGTCGGAAATGTTTTTGGGTGCTACTTTCTTCAATCAAGATATTAGCAGCTGGGATGTTAGTAGCGTAACGACTATGCATGATATGTTTAGGGAAACGTCTTTTACCGGAGATCTTAGTAGCTGGGATGTGAGTAGTGTAACAACTATGGTTGGAATGTTTAGGGATTCTGATTTCAATGGAGATCTCAGCGGTTGGGATGTGAGTAACGTTACGGATATGCAAGGTATGTTTGATGCAGCGGGTTCCTTTAATCAGGACTTGGACAGCTGGGACGTCAGTAGCGTGGAAAATATGGCTTGGATGTTTGATGGGGCAGAGTCTTTCAATGGAAATATCAGCAGTTGGGATGTCAGTAGTGTAACGACTATGCATGATATGTTTGAGAATGCTGAGTCATTCAACCAAGACATCAGTAGCTGGGATGTGAGTAACGTAACCGAAATGGAAAGAATGTTTAAAAGTGCAGGAGTTTTCAATCAAGACATCAGCAGCTGGTGTGTCTCAAATATAAGCTCAGAACCTTCCGAATTTTCAACAAATAGCGCACTGCAAGACAGTTATCATCCCGTTTGGGGTACCTGCCCGTCGCAATGATGGATTAACGTAATCGGTAAACTAATTACCTAAACCTGGCAGGTTCTCAAGACCTGTCAGGTTTTTCTATTGCTACTTGCTCGGGCAAATGTAGCTACAAGGGAGTTATATTCCCGGTTCGCTTTTTATTTTCAGGAGTACAACTCCTTCAGAGCTTAGTTTTAAAGAAAGTATATAACCTGTTTTTAATTCTTTATTTTTAATTTTTAATTGAGCCATCAAAACAAACCTTTTTAAAGGATAACCTATATGCCTACAGATACTACAGTTAATCCGCGAACCGGAATGGATGTCGATTCTTTTCGAGAAGACATCAAGCAGCATTTGCACTATACCTTGGCCAAGGACAAATTTTCATCCACCGACTGGGATAACTATCGCAGTGTGGTTCTGGCCGTGATGGATCGCCTGCACGACCGGTGGATCAACACGCAGCAGCAGTATTACGCCAACAAGTCCAAGCGGGTGTATTACCTTTCGATGGAGTATTTGATTGGCCGGCTGATGGACAACATGCTTATCAATTTAGGACTGCAGGATGTGGCCGCCGAAGCCATTGAAGATCTGGGGCTCGATTACGACAAAGTGCGCGAAGCAGAAGTCGATGCGGGGCTCGGCAATGGCGGACTCGGTCGACTGGCGGCTTGCTTTTTGGATTCCATGGCCACGCTGGGGGTGCCCGCGCTGGGCTACGGCATCCGTTATGATTACGGCATTTTTGATCAGGATATTGAAGACGGATGGCAGATTGAGAAGCCCGACCTCTGGCTGCAGTACGGCTATCCCTGGAGCGTTGTGCGTCCCAAGAAAAAATATTCGGTGCAGTTTTACGGCGAAACGACCGCCAGTGAAGATGGCAACGGCCGCCTGCACTTTGATTGGGTCAATACGCATAATGTAACGGCGCTGGCTTATGATACGCCCATCCCGGGATTTCAAAACGATGTCGTAAATAACCTGCGGCTCTGGAAGGCAACCTCCGACGAGGGATTTGATCTGAAAAGCTTTAATCAGGGTGACTATATTGATGCGGTTCGCAATAACCTGCTGGAAGAGAATATTTCGCGTGTCCTCTATCCAAACGACAAAGTATTTAAGGGACAGGAACTGCGGCTGAAGCAGGAGTATTTCTTGGTGTCGGCTTCGCTGCAGGATGCGTTTAACCGGTTTAAAAAACAGTTCGATGATCTCCGTAAAATACCCGACCAGATGGCGATTCAGTGTAATGATACGCATCCAAACCTGGCGGTGCCCGAGCTTATGCGCAAGTTGATGGATGAGGAAGAGCTTGAGTGGGAGCCGGCCTGGGAGATCGTGACTAAGACGATCAACTATACCAATCACACGCTGATGCCCGAGGCGCTGGAGAAATGGCCGCTTTCGTTGATGTCGAACTTGTTGCCTCGTCACACGCAGATTATCCGCGAAATTGATCGGCGATTTTTGAATTCAATAGATGTGAAAGACGAAGATCAGCGAAAGAAAAATGACATGCGGGTCATCAGCAACGAGATGGAGTCCCGCGTGCGGATGGGTAATCTGGGCATCATCGGCGCCAAGAAAGTGAATGGCGTTTCAGAGCTGCACAGCGACCTGATGAAGAAAACGATTTTTAAAGATTTTGCCGATCACTATCCCGAAAAATTTACCAATGTAACCAATGGAATTACTCCGCGACGCTGGTTACGCCAGTGCAACCGTGAACTTGCCGACCTGATTACTGATCGCATTGGCGACGATTGGGTTACGCATCTGGATCAGCTGCAAGAGGTAGAGCAATTTGCCGAGGATGAGGATTTTCAGTCAGCGTTCAAAGCTATTAAGCTGCGCAACAAGCAGCGGCTGGCTGATTATATCAAAGAGACGATGGGCGAAACCGTTGATCCCACGTCAATTTTTGATATTCAGATTAAACGAATCCATGAGTACAAGCGCCAGCTGATGGCGATTATGCATGCCATTGCGTTGTATAATAGACTCAAAGAAGATCCCAAGGCTGATATTGAACCGCGAACGTTATTGTTTGCTGGGAAAGCTGCTCCCGGATATACGATGGCAAAGCTGCATATCAAGCTGATTAACAGTGTAGCAGAGATGATTAATAACGATCCCGATGTGGCGCCCAAGCTGAAGGTGCTTTTTCTGCCTGACTACAGCGTGTCGCTGGCTGAAAAAATGATTCCGGCGGCAAATCTATCCGAGCAGATTTCTACGGCTGGCATGGAGGCATCGGGCACAGGCAATATGAAGTTTGCGCTCAACGGGGCACTCACAATCGGTACGCTCGATGGAGCAAATATTGAG
Source organism: uncultured Balneolaceae bacterium (assembly GCA_964490705.1). Taxonomy (GTDB): domain Bacteria; phylum Bacteroidota; class Rhodothermia; order Balneolales; family Balneolaceae; genus Fodinibius. The sequence continues at coordinate 392,672 of CAZBCG010000001.1, forward strand.
ATCCGTGAGCAGGTCGGCAAAGACAATATCTTCATTTTTGGTCACACTGTGGATGAGATCGAGGAGGTACGGAATCAAGGCTATAGTCCGCAGGAAGTCTATGAAGAGGATGAAGAACTCAAGCAGGTAATCGATCAGATTCATACCGGATATTTTAGTCCCGATGAGCCCGAGTTGTTTCAGCCGATCACCAATGCACTGCTTAATCAGGGCGACTACTTTATGGTACTGGCTGATTTTCGCCGCTATATTGATAAACAGGCCGAGGTCGAAGAAAATTACCGCGACGAGTTCGACTGGAATCGCAAGGCCATTATCAATACGGCGAATATGGGACATTTTTCGTCCGACCGATCCATCCGTGACTATTGCGAACGCATCTGGGATGTGGACGTAGATTATTGATACGTTTCTGTCAGCAGATTTAGAAAGTATAGCTTTTGAATAGTTTGTGAAATTCTGAAATCCCGAATGGACGGGACACGGCAAGTTGAGAATGACATAGCTTTTAAAGCTCTCAACGTATTTACTTTAATCATCTGAATAGGTATCATTGTTTGTATGCTCAAACAAAATTAATGATATGGCTGATATAAATAATGAGTTGCTGAATGAGAATCTCTTTTTTCTGGCTTCAGCCTTTTCGCGGAAGCTAACCGGGGAAGCAGACGAAGCTTTTGCTTCGGTGGGATTGTCTTCATCACATGCCCTTCTGTTGCTGATGATCCAACAAAACCCTGAAATACAGCCGAGCCAGTTAGCGCAAGAACTACATCTAAAACCATCGACGATTACGCGGTTGGTACAAAAACTAGAACGTCGCCGGCTGGTGAAAAAAGAGTCAAAGGGACGGGCAACATCAATTGTATGTACAAGTGATGGTATTGCTATGGCTGAGGAAATTAATCAGCAGTGGCAAGATTTGCTTCGTACTAAGCAGGAAGAGCTGGGCGAACGCTATGTGGAGGTGCTTTCGGAGATGATTTCGAATGCGTTAGGCGAACTTGATCAATAAATACTACAAGGATTCAAGAATAGTATCCACATGCGAGATTTCATCTTGATTTACCGTATGTCCCATTCCTTTATAAATCTTCTTAGTAACATTCGCATCCAACTGCTGAAATACATGTTCGGTGGTATCCACACGCTCCTGCGGAATATGTGGATCCCGATCGCTGCATCCCAAGAAAACAGGAGTTTGCTCAAGTGATCCGCTGTAATTTGCGGGATCAATCTCTTCGCCGATCAATCCACCGCTGAATCCAACAACACCGCCATAACGTTGCGGATGACGGGCGGCAAATTCGGTAGTCAGGCAGGCGCCCTGCGAAAAACCAAGCAGCACAATCTTATCCGTTGATATGCTAGTGTTATTAATTTCGGCAATTTGGTCATAGATTGCCTGCAATCCGCTGGATATACCCGGCTGGTTCATCTCTTTGGGAGCCATAAATGAGCGTGGATACCACGTGTGCCCACTGGCCTGGACAGCTCGATAGTGAATGTCATTGCGCTCGAACTCCTCCGCAAATAGCATCATGCTTTGGGCCGAAGCACCGCGCCCGTGAGTTAGAATCATAGCAACCTCAGCATCATCCAAAGACACTCCGCCGGTTACAATCTGTTGGTCTTGGTGTGGTCCACTGAAGGGATTATCGGGATCGACTCGAAATAAGGACATGTTTTGTACTACGTTTTTATTGTTGGAAGTGCTGCTTCAATTTGATCTCGTTTGGACTCGTGCCAGGGAGTAAGTTCCAGCTTTTCAGCCTGATCTTCAGACGGATCGGAATTGACAAAATAGCCCGGTCCATGTGTGGCCATTTCGAAGAGTACACCGCCCGGTGTTCGATAATACACGGATTTGAAAAAGTGGCGATCAATTACCTCGGTAGGCTGCAGGCCAATGCGAAGAACCTCGTGACGCAGATTCTTCAGATCTTCGTCGTCTTCGGTTTGGAAGGCCACGTGATGGACAATACCGGCTCCATTTTGACCCTGCTCGAATGGAACTTCTTCGATAATTAGCGAGTGTCCGAGCTCACTTTCGGTTTGATATAGCGTAGCATTATCCTCGGTAGCAACTTTTTCGAAGCCGAGTATCTCGGTGACGATCTTTTCGGTATGGCCGGTTTCGTGTAATCGCAGCGTAGTACTCCAGAATCCCTGAATTTGATGCTCATGCGGGACCGGAGATTTTTCCCATTTTTTGAGATCATCTTTGCGATTCTCAAAAACCAAATGTAGTTGCAGTCCGTCAGGGTCTTTAAACGAGAGAAGTTTCTTGCCAAATCGGGTAATTGGTCCACTGTATGCAATGTTTTGATCATCGAGACGATCCTGCCAATAATCCAGTGAGTTCTCGGGAACAGCTAGTGAAACAGCTGTAGCCTCTCCAGACCCGGCTTCACCTTGATGGGCACGGGGCCATGGAAAGAATGTGAGGCTCGATCCCGGACTGCCTTCCGAATTGGCATAAAACAAATGGTATTTTGTAGGATCATCTTGATTGACCGTTTTCTTGACCATACGCATCCCCAGTTTTTTGACGTAGAAATCATAATTGGCCTGGGGTTCGCTTGCAATAACTGAAATGTGATGAAGTCCTCTGTGTTCAGACATAGTATTTAATCAACTAGTTAGTTGTGGTAATTCTCGTTCAATATTGTGGCGCTGCTCTTCGAGCCAGTTGGGAAGTTTTAGCGAACTGCCCAACTCATCCAATTCCTCATCCTTGGTAAAGCCGGGAGGATCGGTAGCAATTTCAAAGAGGATACCCCCCGGTTCATGAAAATAAACCGATTTAAAATAATCCCGGTCCTTGACTTCGGTCAGGTAGTACCCTTTATACTCTAGTTTCTGACAGATAGAAAACTGTTCTTCCTCATCTTCGGCGCGGAAGGCAATGTGATGTACCGTCCCTTTACCATCACGTCCGTTTAGGTCAAACTGATCAATAATCTCGATTACAGAACCGAACTGGGCATCTGTTTGGTATTCATATCTATTATCCAATTGGTTAGTTAATGTAAAGCCGAGGTGATCTTCTAGGAGTTGACCTGTTTTGGTATAGTTACCTTCGGCAAGTGTAGCACCGTGAATCCCGCGAATCATATGTTCACCGGGTACGGGTCCATCATTCCAGGCTTGGATATCATCGGCATTGGGATCAAAGACGAGTTCGAGGTGCAGGCCATCGGGATCCTGGAGTCCGATGACCTCTTTGCCAAATCGTTCGAATGGGTCTTCAAAGTCTATATCTAATTCGTTGAGATGCTCAATCCAAAATGACTTGGATCTAGTGGGAACAGAAAAACCTACCGCCACCACCTGACCCCGATCCGGCTTGCCGTTTTGCAGGTGCTGCCACGGGAAAAATGTAATGATACTTCCCGGATCGCCGGCTTCATTGCCGTAATACAGGTGATAAATCGAAGGATCGTCAAAGTTAACCGTTTTCTTGACTAAGCGGAGTCCCAATACCTGGGTATAGAACTCATAATTTTGTTGCGGATCACCGGCTACTGCTGTTATGTGATGAATTCCTTTATCGGACATAATAGTTAATAATACCTTCTATTAGTTCAATGTTAAACTAAATTAGTTTTCAAATAATTCCAATTTATTTCAATGTTCTATTTTATACTTTAATAACTTCATGTTGAATAAAATAAGGGATTATGGATGAGGATATAACAGGCAAATGGGCATTGGTTACAGGAACGTCAAGCGGGCTGGGTATCGATTTTGCACATCAACTTGCCAAGCGGGGAATGAATATTGTACTGGTGGCTCGTCGGCGGGAACGACTGAAGGAAGTAAGCACTGATTTGGTTAACCATTACGGAATCGAAACGGAAGTGATTAGCAAGGATTTATCATCAGAAGAAGCTCCAACAGCGCTATTTGATGAGATTGAAAACCGAAATATCAAGATTGAGGTGCTGATAAATAATGCAGGTTACGGCCTGTATGGAAACTTTTTGGACATTGATCGGGAAGCAGAACTCAACATGCTCAAGCTTGATATTCTTACGCTTACGCATCTGACTAAATTATTTGCTCGTCGGATGGCTGAGCGAAACAGCGGCTATATTTTGCAGGTTGCATCGATCGGAGCCTACCAGCCGAGTCCGACGTATGCCTCATATGCCGCAGCTAAAAGTTATGTATTGAATTTTGGAGAAGCACTGAATTATGAATTACGAAATACCGGGGTAAGCTGCACGGTTATTTCACCGGGGATTACATCAACCGAATTTTTTGAGGTAGCAGGCCAGTCCCCGTCGTTATACCAACGTCTTGTGATGATGGAAAGCAAAGATGTAGCCCGCATCGGTATAAAAGCAATGCTTAAGGGGAAAATGAGCGTAATTCCCGGCTTGATAAACAAGTTGACAATTCTATTCACAAAACTATTGCCAAGCAGGCTTAAAACAGCGATTGCACATCTGACGATGACCACTGGCTAATCAGCTCTTGCCATACACCGGAATAATACCACCACGGGTTATCTCATTCTCTGGAGAAACGAGATAAGCAATCTGTCGGGCCAGCTGCTCGGGTTTGGGCCATTTGTCATAATCGGCATCGGGCATACCTTCACGGTTTTGGGGAGTGTCAATTATCGATGGTGCAATAGCATTGACTAAAATATCATCGCCCATCACTTCGGCAGCTAAGGATTCGGTCAGAGCAGCCACCCCTGCTTTGGATGTAGTATAGGCCGTCATGCCTTTGCCTTGTCTGGGTTCCAGTGCAGGACGTGCGGCAATATTGACAATGCGTCCACCGTCGCCTTGTGATTTAAAATGTTGCACAGCAACTCTGCAGCTATTATAACAAGTGACAAGGTTCATATTGATCTGCTTCATGAAGCCGGCTTTAGTGGTGTCTTCGATGGTCCCCATACCGAATCCGCCCGCTATGTGGACAGATCCCCAGAGCGAACCGTGGGCTTCTATTGCATCTTCAAAAAATGATTGCGTCTGATCTTCATTCGTAAGATCTACGCCCACTTTTGTAAATACGCTTTCATGATCAGTAAACTGAAAGGAGTCAAACTCAGCTTGGTTAAAACAGGGGACGCTGCAGGAGGCCCCGTTCTCCAGCAACAACTGTACGACGGCTGTTCCCAGCGATCCGGCTCCACCAGTGACGATGAAATGTTGATCAGTAAAATCCATATAAACTGTATGTTCTTAAAATTGAAATAAAAAAACGTAACATTTTACTAATTCATTCATCCACCTTTTGAGAAAGCATTTTTCAATGATTTAATATATAAATGACCGATATTGGCATCTCAAGAAGCTGCTTTTGAAGCTGAAAAAATATTATGAGCGGATTGTATAGCTTCGGTAGGCCCCACAAACACTACGTGATCACCACCTATGATTTTTGTTTGACCACGGGGCACTACAAACTCACCATCCCGTATTAAAGCAGCCACAACGCATTGATCTGGGATGTTGATTTCCTGAATAAGACTTCCCACCACCGTTCCATCTTCGGGAACTTCCATGTCGATAAGGCTGGCTACACCGCTTTCAATTTCAAAAAGGTCAGCAACGCCGGGACGATCCAGATAATTCTCTACCATTGCAGCAGTGGCATAGGGCGCACTGATGCAAACCACACCGTTGTCCTCCAGCAGAGAAACGTAGGCCGGGTCTCGGGCTACCGCAATAACGTGATCAATACCCAGGCGTTTTGCTTGAAGCGCTATAATGGAATTTCGCTGATCGTTATTTGTTGCAGCAATGGCTACATCCATTTTTTGAGGCTCTACCTGCTCGAGAACCTCCTGCTTGGTTCCATCACCATGAAAAATGGGAACATTGTAGCGCTGTTCCAATTTTTCACACTGCTCCTCTTCCTGTTCAATAAAAGTGATTTGATATTCCGACGATCGAAAGACCATCCGGAATTCGTCTTGTTTTAGTAAGCGGTCGGCAATATTACTGCCCTGATTGCCGCCGCCGATAATAAGTACATTCATATGAGGCCTCCAATAAGCTTGAATTTTAATTTTAATACGCTGTACAAATTCCGGGAATCCACGCAGATCGTCTCTGTTCCCCGGTTGTAGAAGATAAAGTATCCCGCCAATAACCGTCAAAACGCCACCCAGCAGTAAACTCTGCAGATCTAGTGTAGGGACAAAAAACCAGCAGGTAACAATACCAAGAATAGGTACAATGGGATATAGTATAATTTTGAACGGACGCCGTAAGTTGGGCATGTGGCGGTGAAGCGCAATAACCGCATAGTTGACGATTCCAATAGCGATCAGATAACCAAAACTACTTGCCGATGCCAGCAGTCGTACAATGCCGGATGCTCCAAGGAGTGCCACTAATCCGGCGCAAACAAAAAGTGCAATATGTGGCGTTTTGTAGGTTGAATGCAGACGAGCAAAAAATCCCGGAAAGTGCCCGTCACGTCCAAGGGCGAATAATACGCGGGAACTGGCTCCCAGTGTAACACTGAAAGCAGATAAGCTTGCCATAATCGTGGCAATGATACCTGCCCAGCGTCCCCATGGGCCAAACATAACATCTGAAATATAGATGAAAGGTGTGCTCGTCTGTGCCAATTCGGTATAATTGACAACGCCCATCATCACCCAAAGAAGAAGTACGTATATTCCTATACCCATTCCCAAGGTTATGAAAATGGCACGCGGGATATTTTTGGCCGGTTCTATAATTTCTTCGGCGGCTACTGTAATCAGATCAAAACCGACATACGAGATATAGATTAATCCCATGGTGGGGATCAACGGGCCGTAGCCCATTGGAGCAATGGGATCGAGGTTAGCCGGTTCGATTTGAAAAGCGCCCAGCACTCCCACCCCGACCAGTATGATGAGTTCGATAATATTCATCACCGCAATAAACTTTAACGCTTCAGCCTGTCCCCGCAGATTAATGAGCGTAAAGACCAGGGTTGTAAGAAAAACCACAAGGATGACACTGATATCCGGGAGAAAATAGTTTTTAATAGTCAGTGCAAAAATGACGGCATACAGGGAACAGGCCAGGGTATTGCCGATCCAGAAAAACCATCCGGTGAGAAAAGCGACGGGGCGCGGTAGCGTACGGCTGGTAAAGGAATAGCCACCCCCGGCAATGGGGATGGCAGCTCCCAGCTCACTATAGCTGAAAGCGGTAAATAACGTCAGCAAGCCCATAGCCAGATAAGCAATAATGCCAAGCGGTCCGGCCGATTCGGCCACCTCGCTGGGCAGGGCAAATATACCGGGCCCCATCATGGCACCAATGCCGATCATCACGGCCATAAATAGCCCAATATTTCGCTTAAATCCGGATTGTTCGGCCATAGTTTTTGCTAAATATCCAGCCCACTAGCGCAAATTTACAACTTGTGCGTTTGTGAACTACCTTAATAAAAGCTAGTTGTTGCTACTGTTCCAAGTTGAAACTTGAAACAGTAAGGGATAAATAAATTGCAGTATATCTATTTGGATATCCTTCTTCAAAGAGGAAGGAGAGGTTTTGCAAAACTAAAATTTTATGTCATTCTGTCCCGAATGTTCGAGATCAGAATTTCAGTTAATTTGTTAGTGTTTGGACGAAGATCCTGAACTGAATTCAGGATAACATGGTGGTTTTGCACAGCCCTCTAAAGAGTTATCCCCTAAATAAATCCATGAATTTCTTTTCGTCTTCATTAGTGCCAACCAATACAAGTTCGCTTTGGGCAGGAATTTCAAGACTGGGTTTGGGATTAATAATCTGATCATCTTCTGTTTTGATTGAAAGTACATTACAGCCGGTATCTTGGCGTATGGATGAATCTTTCAGAGATTTGCCAACAAGATGAGCGGGCGTGTTAATCGTAAACACATTGAGCCCCTCCGCGATAATAACGATATCGTTGCGTTCTAAAATATTAAAGATGGCATTAGCTCCCATAGTGGCATACGAAAGTACGAAATCCGAACCGGCCCGGTGTAATGTGTTGACATTACGCTGAAGTGTTGAGCGGCTGATAATTTGTATATTGGGACGCAACCGCCGGGCATAAATAGTAAGATAGATATTCATGTCGTCATCGTGCGTGGTAATGAGAACACAAGGCGCTTCTTCAATACCAGCTTTTTTCAGCACGTCAAAATCTTCAGCTGACCCAAGAATATAGCGATCATCGTCTTTTATTCGATCCGGGTTTTTATCGATAATCCGGTAATCCAAACCACGCTCATCGAAGGCTTCGGCAATACCGCGGCCTACCCGCCCCGCACCGATAATAATCACGGGTTCATCGGAGGATCGGTAAATAGACATAAATTCGTCATAAGTTCTCAATTGTTCAGGAGAACCGGCCATAATAAGAATACTTTCATTCTTAATAGACAGATCAGGATGAGGTTTTAGAAACTCTCCTCGTTCCCAAATTCCTATCAGGTTGATGCCCATCTGTTCTCGCAGCTTGCTCTCTTTTAGCGTTTTACCCACCAGCGGAGTGCCAGAAGCCATCGCTTCTGCAATTACCAGATTGTCAAATCGCCCGATCACATGGACCCGGCTGTCCTGCCCGATCGTTCTGCGCGAAAGTGCACGTCCCATCATGTCTCCCATTCTGATAACATGATCGCAGCCTGCCATCTTGAGCAGATCGATAGAATCCGCTGAATTTGCGGTCGCTACTATAGTAACCTTCTCATCCATCTCGCGCACAGTATTACTGATATTGGAATTCACCATGTCAGTCCCGAGTGTAACCACCATAGCTGCTTGGTTGACCCGTATTTTTTTATAGGTTTCCGGATCGTCGAGTTCACCAAATACCACTTTGTATCCCTGATCAAAATACTCCAGGGCCTTTGTTAAATCATTTACAAGCAATACGTACCGATAGTTGTACTGCTCCAATTTATCCATCAGAGCCCTTGAAATGGGATTGTAGTGGGTGATGATCACGTGGTCTCGAGTATCTTCCGGCAGCTCACGCGGTGCCCGAGCTTTCGACTGCGCTTCGAGCCAGGGAGCGTAGAAGAATTGAATAAAGGTAAAGGGCAGCAGGATAAGCAGTGAGATCATTCCCGACAGCAATACAAGCATGGAAAAAGCGCGGCCCAGATCACTGGTAAACGTAATATCACCAAAGCCCAATGTTGACATAACGGTGAGCGTCCAGTAAAAGCCGGTAACCCAGCTATAATCCTGCCCCTCGTACTGCATGATGAAGTGAAAAACCACGGAGTAGGTTATGATCATGGCAATGAGTATTGCCAGAAACCGGGCCAGTCGCTTTAGGTTGTATCTCGTACTCCGGGTGGATATGATTTGCGTTAACTGGGAAGTAAAGAACTTCAACTGATGATCCTCTTTTTATTATTTATCGGAACCTTTTAAAATATCCCGCTCAAAAGTATAGGGTAATGAATTTTCAACTAAGCATTAAATAGTAAATGATTTGTGTGAGCTACTAAAATCCCATAAGTAATTAATGGGCAGTTCATAAGTCATACTGCTCTCTAAATATTCCTTTTTAACATCAGGATGTTTATGTGCCTAATCTTTTAAAAAGTACTGGAAGAATTAAACTATTTGTGATTCTATAAATATTCCTATCTTCGCACTCTATGAAAATACCTCATAACTGGAGACAAAAATGGGTCCGGCTGCTTCGGCGTTGGCGGGATTTTAAAAAGAGAGCCAACCTCTTTTTTCATTATGTTCAGGATGATATTTACGAGATTGATAAGGTTGCCCACCCCTATTTGAGAGGATTTTCCGCCCTGCTCATTTTGTTGGTTATTGCCAGCCTGCTTATACCCTTGGGATTTGAGTTAACACCCGAGATGGAGCAGTTGAATTATCAAATCGAGGGATGGCTGCTGTTTGGCTTTGTACTCAACTTCTTGCTGCGATTAGTGTTGACCAGCAGCCGGAAAGAATACCTGCAAAAGCGCTGGTTCGAAGGAATTCTATCGGGGCTTTCAGTACTGATTTTAATTGATTTTGTGGCCGCCGTAGCTATTGTAGAATCGCTGTTTTTTATGGCCGCAGATCCCGAAACATTTTTTCTGCAGTTTCTGAAAGGATATCTGCTGCTCATTGTCATTATTAAATTCTTGCAATACCTGCCTGAACTGCTGGAGGATCAGAAAAACACAGGTCGCTTCTTGGTGTACAGTTTTCTGTCGCTTATTGCCGCCGGTACATTGTTGCTGATGCTGCCGGGTGCCACGCAGGACGGACAGGGGCTTGTATTTATCGACGCGCTTTTTACTTCTACAAGTGCGGTTTGCGTAACAGGGTTAATAGTCGTTGATACCGCTACTCATTTTACACTTTTCGGAGAGCTCATCATTATGACACTCATCCAGCTCGGGGGCATCGGCATTATCACCTTTGCCACCTTCCTGTTTCTGTTTATCAGCGGTGGATTGGGTGTGGGACAGATGAACACCATCAAAGACATGGTGGCTGAAAAAAATACGAGCTTGGTCACAGCCACGTTGAAAAAAGTAGTGGGATTTACATTTTTGGTCGAAGCTATTGCTGTCGTGGCCTACTACCTGAGCTGGGATATACAGTTTTCCAGTCAGGGACAACGATTTTTGTTTTCCGTTTTTCATGCCATCTCGGCCTTCTGTAATGCCGGATTCTCCCTTTTTACCAATAGTTTAGCCGATGCCCACAACGCAACGAACTGGGGTATAAACATAACCACTATGGTTCTTATCGTGCTGGGCGGACTTGGCTTTACAGTTATCTGGGAAACTATCCAGCGAAAATCGGAGCGTAAAATATGGCGCCGCCGTTTGTCCGTTCATACGCGTGTAGTGCTGGTTACCACTGCTATTTTGATTGTCGCTGGTACTGTTTTAGTCCTCGCGCTTGAATGGAACAATACCCTTGCCGGACATTCCACCATCGACAAATTCCTGTTATCACTTTTCCAGAGTATTACTACTCGTACGGCCGGCTTTAATACTGTTGACACCGGAGCCATGGGTATTCCGGTAATTCTGGGCATGCTAATTCTTATGTTGATCGGTGGTTCACCGGCTTCTACTGCGGGCGGGATCAAGACGACGACTTTTGCAGTTCTGGTACGTTCCATGACAATGACCATTCGGGGAAATAATCGCATGGAACTGTTCAAGCGTACTGTCCCCAATTCGATTATTTTTCGGGCGGTGACCGTAATTTTACTGGCGGGTTCCTGTATCAGCATCAGTACTATTTTGCTAACGATTGTGGAAGATCACGCTTTTCTGGACCTGCTGTTTGAAGAAGTTTCCGCTTTTGCCACGGTAGGGCTGTCACGGGGAATCACCGGCGATCTGACTTCGTGGGGCAAAGCCATTATTATTGTATCGATGTTTGTGGGAAGGGTAGGAATCTTGACGTTCATGGCTGCATTTGCCAGCCGGGCCGACAACCGTAAATACCGGTATCCCGAAGAAAGCATTATGGTCTCCTAAATTTAATTAACTTTTGTCATATGAAACGACGCATTGAATTACAGTTTGCTATCATCGGAATCGGAGCTTTTGGAAGCGCTCTGGCAAAAAAACTATCCGAAGAGGGAGCTTATGTTATTGCCATCGATAATAACATGGAGCATATCGAACAGGTCAAGGATTATGTTTCTGATGCCATTTGCTTTGACGGTACGGATGCCGAACTGTTGCAGGAGCACGGCATTACCAATGTGGATGTAGCAATTATCGCTATTGGAGAGGCTTTTGAGCCAGTGGTATTAATTGCAATGCATTTGCTTAATGCAGGTGTTGAAGAAGTGTACGGGCGCGCTGGTTCGTACACCCAGGAGCAGATTCTCAAGCAAATCGGCATTACGGATGTCATTCATCCCGAGCGACAGGTTGCCGAACGCATGGGCGTTTCGCTGGTACGCCGCGGAATGTCGGACGTGTTTGATCTCGGAGAAGGGCTGGCCATGTTCGAAGTGGAAGCTCCTGAATCAATGGTAGGATATACCCTTGCTGAACTTGAGATCCGGAAACGGTATCAACTAAATCTGATCACGATTAAGCGACTGAGTGAGACTGATCAAAAAATCGGGTTGCCCGAATGTTACCGCCCTATTGGCATTTTGGATGGTAATACGGAAATTAAAAAAAATGATCGTGTGCTGTTGGTAGGACATAAGGATGACGTAGATAAGCTATTAGAGACTCATTAATTTGACTCCAGCAGGCACGGAAGCTCGCTGTTTATATCAGGTTTATTTTTCTAGGCTTTTTAAAGAATGATTGTTAACGATCTCCTGAAGTATCAGGAGAGGAGGTCAGTCCGAGATTTTCTTTGAGACGCTTAATACCTTCGCTGGCTTTCACCTTCCAATGTTCCGAAATGTATCGGCGTACCATCAGTACCGAGCAGGGGGCGCGATCGGCAATAATATCGGGGATTGTACCGATAAGTACGTTACGAATGCCCCACTCGCGGGATGCACCAATAATGACCAAATCATGATCGTCATCTTCAAAGTCAGTCATTATTCCGGTTGTTACATCATCGGCTAAGCGAATTTCCAGTTTCAGTTCATCAAAGTCGTTTACTAATGGATCGATAATTTCAAGAAGCGATTCGCGCTCATCATCTATGTCAGTACCTTCTCTGACCAGTCGCAGGATTTTCAACTCTGCATCGTGGATACGAGCGATGCGAACAGCGATTTCAAGTCCCAGCCAGGCATGCAGTCCTCCGCCCCATGGTAATAGGATAGAATCGATCTTTTCAAGGCCGCGATTTTTTAGTATCCCAACATCAGCCTTAAGATTTTTGATGATGTGTTGAACGGGAGAATTATAGATGCGTCCCACACTAAAACCGCCCTGCCAACCCATTAATAACATATCCGCTTCACGGTTTTGGGTTTCTGAAATCATAGCTCCAAATACATCGTGGGCAGCATCAGTAACTGAGCGAAAATCAGTCTTTTTAAGAATATCCTTATATCCATTTTTGATGTGCTCTGATGCTTTGCTCGATTGTTCCAGGATGGTATCGATTTTTCGCTGGATGGAAGGCCGCTGCTCAAGCTTTTCACGGATAGTAGAAATCGGTGTTTGGTAAGGAACGTGAATAAAGTGCATGCCTTCTACAATACCCGGTTCTTCTTTTCCTGCAGAAATAAATTGTGCAAGCCTTAGTAAATCAGTTTCGTGCTCGGGATTAGCCAGTGCTGTGACAAGGTGGCGCGGCGGTTTGGTATTGAGCGGACGTTTGGAGGGAATCCACTCTTCGACTTCTTCTTTTTCAATTTTTTCAGGCGGAATCCAAAAGAGGCTCCATCCGTGTTCAGCCCACCGTTCTTTAAACTCAGGAATGGCAGAATTGATAGATACCCTGTTACGTCCCCATATTAAGTACCAGGCAAGACTCACAACAATGAGTACCACGACGGCAATTTGTGCAAAAGGCCCGGAATAGATAATTACGGCCAGACAGCCCAGTGCTGCAATAAGTTGTCCGAGGGGATTTCCCGGAGTACGGTAGCTTGGTTTGTACCAATCAGGATTGGCGGCGCGTAATACTACACAGCCTATATTCAGGGCTGCATAACTATATAATTGCAGAACGCTGGCAATTTTAGCGAGACTTTCGAGACTCTCAATCAGCAGAAAACCAAGTGCCAACAGGCCGGTTAATAAGATGGCACGATAAGGAGTCAGTAGTTTTTTGTGGATTTTACTCAGCCAGTTTGGCACCATGCGGTCGCGGGCCATGGCCAGGTTAATACGAGAAGATGCCATAATACTGGCATTAGCTGATGAAAGGGTGGCAAGAAGTCCCGCAAAAATGATAGCCACTCCACCAAAACCGCCCAGCATTTGTCGGGCTGCAGTGGTAAGCGGATCTTTAACTTCTCGGATGGTTGACTGTGGAAAAATCCCTGCGATCACTAACAGAATTACAACATATAATACGGTGACCAGTGCTACAGAACCAATGAGTGCTCGCGGCAGATTTTTGGCCGGATTTTTAATCTCTTCGGCCACGGCGGCAATTTTTACAAATCCCAAAAAGGAGACAAATACCAAGGCGGTAGTTGTATAAATAGGCTCTATCCCCAACGGAAAGAAGGGGTTGAGATTAGCCGTTTCGATATTGAAGAATCCGAAAAAGCTGAATCCACCCAAAATGGCGAAGAGAGTGAGGACAATAACAACCTGTGTTCGCCCCGATTCTTTGGCACCTACGATGTTGAGAGTAATCAACAATACACCGCCCAGCACAGCTCCCCAGAAAGGCGTAAGCGGCATAAACTGGCTGAGATATTCCCCCAGCCCAAAAAGGTAAAAAGAGATGGCAAAGGTAAGGCTGAGCCAGATACCTACGCCGGAGATAGCTCCCAAAGCCGGTCCCAGCGAGCGGGATACAAAAAAGTAATCACCGCCGGAAGTGGGCATTCCGGTAGCCAGTTCAGCTGCGCTCGATGCGGTGATAATGCAAATAATACCGGCGGCAATATATGAGAAGATGGCAGCTGGTCCGGTAAGCTCGAGAGCGACACCAGCCAGCAAAAAAATACCGGCCCCAATCATAGTGCCGGCCCCAATGGTTAACGCATCCCAAAAGCCCAGTTCACGTCGTAAATCAGCCATACATAAAAACTATTAATCTGAACAAATGAGCGGAAAGTTATAAATTTCTTATCAGAAGGCAACATAATGCATCTTAGTACAGAAATTTAATGATATCATTCACTTTCCGTACCTTTGAAGTTGTAAACCTGAAGGTAACGGACTGCCTTAAATAATTTTTAAAAGTAATATTGGTAATACACTATGTCGCGAAAACAAGCTGATGAAGCTGCAGTCAACAATTTGAAAGTGTTGGGTAGTGACAACCAAAAAGCGCAGCCCGTTGAATTCTTTCTCTATTTTCCCTCTGAATGGGATGCTTATATTGTTATGTCTCAGCTCATGAATCTGCAATTTTCCACATCGGTTCAGTACTCCAAAGAGTTTGATCAATGGTTGTGCCTTGCACAAAAAGAAATAATCCCTACTACAGAACGTCTTATCGAGATGGGTGACTTTTTAGAAAAACTGGCTACCGGTAATAATGGAAATTATGACGGCTGGGGTACAGCGGTAGAGATGGGTGAGTAGAAAATTAAAAATGGGATTTGAGGGATCTGATAATTGAATGATAATGATATAGCTTCCTGTTAAATTTCATTATCATTACTAATAATTGATGAGCTTATGGCTAAGGTAATTAATCTAAAAAAAGATGAAAGTATTGAGCAGCTGAAGGAAAAGTTTTATGGTGCTCAACAAAAAAATCGTGGCCTGGATGCGAAAAAGTACTCTGGCGTGATAAACATACAGGAAGATCCTGTTGAGTATCAGAAAAGGATAAGAAATGAGTGGAACTAGTGAATATTCTCATCGATACGAATATTGCACTCTATGTTCTATCAGGAGATGAAAAACTTGCTACCCTGTTAGACAACACATTTACCTACTTATCATTTATAACGGAATTGGAACTTCTTGCGTATCCCAATTTGACTAAGCAGGAAGAAAAAGAAATTAAAGCATTTATCGATGATTGTATTGTCGTAGATATTAATCATCGAATTAAGAAGCAGGCAATCGACATTCGTCCACAAGCAAAGTTAAAACTACCTGATGCCATTATAGCAGCAACGGCCATTGCTGAACAATTGCCCTTTCTCTCCGCAGATAATGATTTTGAACGAGTGAATGACTTGCACCTTTTTTCTTATCAATTGTAAGCAGTAAATGATTTAAAGATCGACAATTATCCATGAATATTTTTGCAGTAATTATATTAGCAACGCTCGCTATAGATTTTGTTCTCAACCTGGTCAGTGATTACCTAAACCTACAATCGCTGGACAAAGGATTGCCCGATGAGTTTAGCGATGTGTATGACGAGGAGACGTACGACAAATCTCAGCGTTATACCAAAGAACGCACCAAGTTCGGAATTTTCACCTCGGCCTTTAATCTATCCGTGCTATTGGTATTCTGGTTTGCCGGGGGATTTCAATGGTTGGATGAGATCGTCCGTAATTGGGAGCTCGGTGTCATCTGGACCGGTCTGGTGTATATCGGGATTTTAATTTTTGCCAAACAGTTGTTTTCGTTGCCCTTCAGTATTTACTCCACCTTTGTGATCGAAGAGAAATACGGCTTCAACAAAACTACCCCCAAAACGTTTGTGTTGGATCTGTTAAAAGGATTGGGATTGAGCATTGTATTGGGCGGTCCGTTGTTAGCTGGAATCCTGGCATTCTTTACGTTTATCGATCAGTATGCATGGCTGTATGCCTGGGGAGCAGTTACCGTTTTTACCCTCTTCATTCAGTTTGTGGCTCCAACTTGGATTATGCCTATTTTCAATGATTTTGAGCCGCTCAAAGATGGCGATCTGCGCCAGAAAATACGCGATTATGCCGACAAGGTGAATTTTGCGATGGAGGGTGTCTATGTGATGGACGGCTCCAAACGAAGCAGTAAATCGAATGCATTTTTCACCGGGTTCGGTAAAAATAAGCGCATTGCGCTGTATGACACGCTGATTGAAAATCACGAAGACGAGGAGCTGGTTGCAGTACTGGCGCACGAGATTGGCCATTACAAGAAAAAGCATATTATCAAGAATATGGCAATCAGCATTGCGCAGACGGGGATCATGTTTTTCTTGCTGTCGATTTTCCTGAATTCGCAGGGATTGTATAATGCGTTCTTTATGGAGCAGATGTCGGTATATGCCGGACTCATTTTCTTTGGGATGCTCTACGCGCCCATCGACATGATCGTGTCGATATTCATGCAGATTCTATCGCGCAAATACGAGTTCGAAGCCGATGAGTTTGCCTCTACGACCTATCAGAAAGAACCGATGATTGAAGCGTTGAAAAAGCTATCCAAAGATAACCTGTCGAACTTGACGCCCCACCCGTTTTATGTGTTTTTGAATTACTCACATCCTCCAGTTCTAGAGCGTATTAATGCGATCCGGGCCACAGATTAGTACAGGTGAGAACGGATGGGAAGAGGCCTCGTAACGAGAGGTTATATTAATTAATATGTCATCTTGAACGCAGGGAGAGATCTTTGTTTTTATAAATAAGTACGAACAAAACAGAGATTTCTCACCTCACGGTGCTCGGTTCGAAATGACGAGTTGCTGCTGGTAAATGATAGTTGGATATAGCTCTGCGAAGGCTTTTTTGAAGTACTAAATATAGATAACGTCTTCCTTGGAAAAGCCTGCCTGCGCATAGCCTTTATAGAATAAGGCTACCATAGATACAAAAAGCTTCGGTCTCTTATGCTTCATAGCTTCAGCGACGTAGCACGAAGGCAGGATGATTTATTTTCTGAAACGATGTAATCGACTTAATTTGTAGTCAGAAAGAGAGAAATTCGTATCTTAAGACTTATGTCAAACAAACAGCCCAATACCAAAATCCTTTGGCGGAAATTCAGCGACCAGGTACGCGGTTTTATCCGATCGAAAGTCTCGAGTGATGAGGAAGCAGAAGATGTGCTCCAGGATATATTTATCCGAATTCACGAGGGAATAGAACATTTGCGGCATACGGATCGCGTGCAGTCATGGGTCTTTGGTATTGCCCGTCGCGCGCTGGCAGATCACTATCGCCAAAAAGGACGAGATAAAGAGGAGCCGGTCGGTTCCGATATCAAAACCGGAGGCATTGATGATCTCATGCTGGATTTGAATGAGTTCGAGGGAAAACACGATGTGCACGAAGAGGTGCTTTCGTGGCTGATCCCGATGATTGATGAACTGCCCGACAAGTACGGCAAGCCACTCAAGATGGCCGATGTGAAGGGCAAAACCCAGCAGGAGGTGGCCGATCATTTGGGATTGTCACTGTCTGGAGCGAAATCAAGAGTGCAGCGGGCCCGCCAGAAATTAGGCGAAGTGTTGGCAGCTTGTTGCGAAGTGGAGTTTGGAGAAGAGGGGCGTGCAGTGGCCTATCGCAAGATTAAGGATGAGAATGGAGAAGAGTCCTGCGAAGATTACTAAAAATTTCTTAGGCTTTCAGCTTTAGATAAGTAATAATTTACGGTTTACAATGGGCCTAAAATTCTGTGCGAAGGTTGGAGGATGAACAGGATAATTCTGTACCGGTATAAATATTTTGTCATAGCTAATGTAGTGAAGGACCATCAGAATTATCCCATCCGCAGACTAAAGTGGTTTCAGAATTTTAAAGCCTTGACTTTTTAGTACCTTTTGTGTCAAGACAAAAGGTACATGGAAAAAAAGTGGATTAAGTCTCATAGATAACTTATCTGCTTATAATTTATCGTCAGCTACAGATATTTGGTTCATTTTTTCAGTCAAGAAAAAACGAACCAAAAAATTGACCGGCTGAGAATTGCGAATACATTTCGAATTTCGGGTGGGATAATTTCGATGGTCCTTCGCATCTAGTGCTTATTTCTTCTACCTTACCGGTACGAAATTATCCTTTTCACCTCTGTTCTCCATTCGCAATTCATTAGGCCGGAAGGCTTGAAAACAAGTTATCTCCCCTTTCCAATGTTCGATATTCTTAATTTTATTAGGGACAAATCAGGGATATCAGATAAATCAAAATAATCTGAATTAATTTTGCGTCTTTTTCGGTTGGGGCACGACTATATAGGGTAAAGACTTATCAATAATCATCCTAAAACAAAACGGAGACCATTATGAAACGCATGCACGTAATGTTAAAAGTGAACAACCTGAACGAATCCATTGAATTTTACAGCGCACTCTTTGGCGTAGCCCCGACGAAGCAGAAAGAGGATTATGCTAAGTGGATGCTGGATGATCCCCGCGTAAATTTCTCCATTGCAGAACGCGAAGGCTCCAAGGGCATAGAGCATCTTGGTATTGAGGCAGAAACTGAGGAGGAGTTACTGGAGTTACGATCAAATATCGACCGCACGCAGACACTTGCCCGCAATGAGGGTGAAACCACCTGCTGCTACGCGAACTCTGATAAAAGTTGGGTCTCGGATCCGCAGGGCGTTGAATGGGAGGCGTTCCACACCTATGGCGAAAGCGAAGATTACAGCAAGGAAGAGCAAGCCGCTTGTTGTTAAACCACAAATAATGAGGAAGGTATTTCGCCGGCCGACTGTTTTTTGTCGTCCGGCGAATATCTATTCCTGGGCATATCACTATTCACTATAAATAAGAGTTTTCTTTTAGAAAAAACTTGTGCCAACTGCTACCGGGAAGGACAGAGAGGATCAAAAAGAATACATCAATAAATGGATTTCCATCCGTGCCAACCAGTGGCTATTTTAAACTTTTCATAGCAACTGCGATTAACGATTATCTGAATTATGCGCTTCGAAACCAAAGCCATCCATTCCGGAATTGATATTGAAAATCCCAATCCCGATGTCGTGCCCCCCATCCATCGCTCCACCGTTTTTGAGCACCGCAAAGAAGGTCACCAAGACGGTGATCTGAATTATACGCGGGCTGCCAATCCCAACCGGTTGCGGCTGGAGCACTTGCTTGCTGATCTGGAAGACGGATCCGAAGCGGCAGCGTTCTCATCAGGCGTAGCGGCTGCAACTGCCGTTTTTCAGTCTCTGCAACCCGGAGACCACGTATTGATGCCCGCTGATGTCTATGCCGGCAATCGACAGCTTATTAATGATGTGATGACTCCCTGGGGATTGGAGGTCGATTTTATTGATATGACCGATCTGAATATTATCGAAGAATCGATCAGGGAAGAGACGCAACTCATCTGGATTGAAACACCCTCTAACCCGATGTTAAATATTACGGATATAAAAGCGGTATCGAACCTAGCCCACGAGCATGGCGCCATTACCTGCGTCGATAACACTTGGCCGTCTCCGCTGAATCAACAGCCGCTAAATCTGGATGCCGACTTAGTGTTGCATTCTACGACCAAATATTTGGGTGGGCACAGTGATATCCTGGGCGGTGCGGTTATCAGCAAGCGGAGTGATGCCATGATGGAGCGTATTCGGAATCTGCAGATCACGATGGGAGCGGTGCCTTCGCCGCAGGATTGCTGGCTGCTGAATCGGAGTATCCGAACGCTGCCCTACCGCATGCGCGGTCATAATAAAAATGCGGATCGGTTAGCGCGTTTTTTGCAAAATCATCCCAAGGTAGAGAAGGTATTTTATCCCGGCCTGGAAACCCATGCCGGACACGAAATTGCCAAGCAGCAGATGAGCGGATTTGGGGGCATGATCTCCTTTTTAATTGATGGAGGCAAGGACGAGGCATTGCAAATCGTAGCCGGGTCTGAGCTTATTAGCCGGGCCACAAGTTTGGGTGGTGTAGAAAGCACGTGGGAGCACCGCAGAAGCAGCGAGGGCGAAGACTCCGAAACGCCTCAGAATCTCATCCGAATAAGTGTAGGTTTGGAACACCCCGATGACCTGTTAGAGGATTTAGAACAGGCCTTATCATAATTTGTGATAAGTGAGAGATACTCTGACTCCACCACAATTTGTTGTTTCTTTCTCTCAACCCTTTCGCAAACATTACGAACTTGTGCTTTCGGGGCCAACCACTTTCAACGCATACGAAATACCGGCACACAGTGCGCTTAGGATTACAAAAACAATGAATCCACGGGCATAACCAATCTGGCCATACAGATCTACAAAAAATCCCAATATTGGAATAATCACCAACGTACCCGCACCACCTATGCCGCCAATCCAACCGGAAGCGCCGCCCACCGCATCGGGGATATATTTGGGAACCAGCTCAAACACAGCAGCATTAGCGACTCCCATGCCCGTGCCAAGAATCATCATGCCCGTAAAAGCCCAGTAAAAAGAGGAGGCTACTGTTAATACCAATGCCCCAACAGCCATGGTACCAAAGCTGATAACAGCAATATTTTCACCGCCAAAGTGATCACTGAGACTTCCGCCGGGAATTCGAATGAGCGATCCGTAAATAGTAAAAACAGCCGCTATTAATCCCGCAACCAGTAAGCTTACTTCGTGGAATAAATTCCAATAGGTGGGGAACCAGGCTGTCAGTGCAGTAAATCCGCCGCCGAAAGACACTGTATAGAGGAATACCAGAATCCATGTTTTATAATTGGTCGCAGACTCTTTGAGTGATTTCCAGGCCCCGCCCGAAGGAAACACCTCTTGGCCCAGTTTTCTGGATATATCTCTTGCTTTATCGTCATCAATGCCCTTTTCAATAAGTTGAAAATAATAAGCATCAACAGCGAACATGGCATAGATAACAGTAGCGATCACAATGAATGAAAGCCAACCGAAATATGCGCCTGTCAGTCCCCAGGTACCGATTAATAGTGGGATCACAAAATTAAACACTCCCGGGCCGATATTTCCGGCACCGGCATAGAAGCCGAGGGCAAATCCCTGTCGTTTTTGAGGAAACCAGTAAGAAGTTTTGGGAATACCGACCGAAAAAGTAGCTCCTCCGGCTCCGCCTATAAATCCAAAAAATAGCAGGAGAGGGAAAAGGCTTGCATCAAAATTGGTCGGATAATAGAGAAAAAGGAGTCCGGTTACACCGGCCATCCCCGCAATGGTGAGCCCCAGCAAAATCAGGAATGGTTTTCGTCCGCCCACTTCGTCCACCCAAGCACCGAAGGGAATCCGTAAAAGTGCTTTGCTAAGATGTGGCGATGACAAAAGCAGCCCGAGCATAGCACCTGAAAGTTCGAGCGATTCTTTAAACTCGGGACCGGCCACCCCGTAAAACACAATGCTCGTAAGTCCGGCACAAAAGCCGAGGGTCGCCGTCCATAAACCGCGTCTGGGACTTCCTGATAAGTTATGTTCTTGTTTTAAGTCTTCAATTGCTTGAGACATTTCAACCTGTTTCTGCACTAATGAGGTAACCGTTTGAGATATCATAAAATTATTGGTAAATCAAGCAACGGGATTTACATCCATTCACAACAAGATGCCAATGCCACGATCCGTATTTTACATAAGACTCATTCACTCATTCCTGTTTTTTCTGATTGGTATCTGCACCATCTACGTTTTTATGGCGGCGGTCCTCGACGAGATTACTACACTCACCTGGATTGCATTTGGCGTAGCCGTTATTGAATTGCTGGCTTTGATATTCAATGACTGGCGATGTCCGTTGACTGATCTGGCAGAAAATCACGGAGCCGAAGTCGGTTCAGTTGCCGACCTGTTTTTACCCCAATGGCTATCCGATTATTTATTCCCAACTTTTGGCATCATTTTTACCGTAACGTGCATCCTCCTAATCTGGCGAACTGTTTTCTAAATCTTGCTGTATAGCTTTTGTCAGGATTTATTTTATTAACTAATTGGTTACTTAAATTGTGCTTCAAAAGCCTCAAATATTTTGATCTAATACCATTTATTATGATCTTTGAGGCCTGATTTCGACGCGTATTAAAAGAACAAGATTGCATTGCGTTCGAACCAAATTTAAATGATTTAACCTGAGTACCCATGGCCAGAGTTGAAGTAGAAATGCCCCAGATGGGCGAATCGGTAATGGAGGGAACGGTCATCGAGTGGACGAAAAACGTCGGTGACAAAGTCGAAGAAGATGAAACGCTTCTGGAAATTGCCACGGATAAGGTGGATACCGAAGTGCCCTCTCCACAAGCAGGAATTCTTATCGAGCGGTTAGCCGAAGAGGGTGATACCATTGAGGTTGGTCAGGCCATAGCGGTGATTGAAACCGATCCCGATGCGGCGGATACTTCCGGCGGAGGGGGCGACCAAACCGAAGCTGAAACTGAGCAGGAGGAGACAACGGAAGAAGCAGCCCCTGCCGAGGAAGAGCCCGTTCAAGCTGAAGAAACCGAACCCCAACCTGCAGCTGCTGAAACATCTGAAGATGAAGGCGAACGCATTGAAGTGCAGATGCCCCAGATGGGCGAATCGGTAATGGAGGGAACGGTCATCGAGTGGACGAAAAATGTCGGTGACAAAGTTGAAGAGGATGAAACATTACTGGAGATTTCGACCGATAAGGTAGATACCGAAGTGCCCTCTCCACAGGCCGGAACGCTGGTAGAAATTCTGGTGGAAGAAGGTGATACCGTTGAAGTGGGTCAGACGATTGCCATTATTGCAACCGGAAAAGCTGCATCAGGATCATCTGCTTCTGCAAGCACTACTTCGACGCAGGCACAGAAGAAAGAAAAAACTACGACTTCTTCGTCATCACAAGAAACACAGTCGCAACCCGCGACCACATCGGCCAGCACAAACGGTGCTTCTTCTGGTGGAACGGAGCCGCAGCGTATTGGTAGTGATGGGCGATTTTATTCTCCCTTGGTGCGATCCATTGCCAAAGAAGAAGGT
The DNA here is from genome assembly GCA_964490705.1 of uncultured Balneolaceae bacterium. GTDB lineage: Bacteria > Bacteroidota > Rhodothermia > Balneolales > Balneolaceae > Fodinibius. The sequence continues at coordinate 416,034 of CAZBCG010000001.1, forward strand.
ATTTCGCAGGAAGAATTGGAAAGCATTGAGGGTTCCGGTCAGGGCGGACGCGTTTCGAAGGAAGACATTATGAGCTACCTCGAGGATCGTAAAGCCGGAAAAGCACAGCCTGCACAACCGGCGGCGCAGAAGTCTGGCGGACTCAGCAAGCCGAGCACGCAAAAATCAGCCCCGGCCCAAGGTGAACAGCGATCAATCTCGGCCGGTGAGCTTGATCTCGAGCGACCATCCGAAAATGTAGAGCGCGTTAAGATGGATCGCATGCGCAAGATGATTGCCGAGCACATGGTTCGGTCCAAGCAGACATCCGCGCATGTGACGACCTTCTCCGAAGTGGATGTGACCAACCTGGTGCGCTGGCGCGAAGAACACAAGCATGAATTTCAAGATCGTGCCGGTGTAAAACTAACATACACCCCACTCTTTATTGAAAAAATTATTCAAGCGATCCGCGAATTCCCGCTCATCAACAGCTCGGTGGATACCGAAAATGATGAAATTATTTTGAAGCGGGATATTAACTTTGGTCTGGCGGTTGCGCTGGGCGAAGGCGGTAAGGGCGGACTGATCGTTCCGGTCATTAAGCATGCGCAGGACAAAAATCTTGTAGGATTGTCAAAAGCAGTGAATGATCTTGCCGTTAAAGCTCGCAACAAAAATTTAAGTCCTGATGACTTGGTAGGCGGTACCATCACGCTTACCAACTACGGAAGTGTAGGTAACCTGATGGGTACGCCGATCATTAATCAGCCGCAGGTTGCTATCATCGGAACGGGTGCTATTGAGAAACGTCCGGTGGTTCGGGAGACCTCCGAAGGTGATGTGATTGCCATCCGCCACATGATGTATCTATCCATGAGTTACGATCATCGCATTGTTGATGGCGCCCACGGCGGTGCATTCCTCAATCGCGTGAAAGAGCTGTTGGAAGGCTTCGATCCCGACCGCGCGGTATAATTGAACGAAAAAATCATGTCATGCTGAACTTGCCGTGTCCCGACTATTCGGGGTTTCAGCATCTACTTTAGGAAGAAATTTAATTCCTCTCAGATCCTGAACCAAGTTCAGGATGACATATAAGTTAATTTGAATGGTAAGGGTTTAGTGCACTAAACCCTTACTTTTTTGCATCCTATGGAAGCTATTAAATCCATCGACGACATTCGTGCCGAAGTTAAATCCCTGAAAAAGGGAGGCCAAACCGTAGCTTTTGTACCGACGATGGGAGCCATGCACGAAGGACATCTTTCGCTTATCCGCCTGGCGCAGCGGCACGCCGATGAAGTGGTGGTCTCCATCTATGTGAATCCCGAGCAGTTTGGTCCGGATGAAGATTTTGAGGAATATCCGCGTGAGCTCGAAGACGATCTTGCGAAGTGTGAAGAGGAAGGCGTTTCAGCTGTTTTTGCTCCTTCGGATGAGATCATGTATTCCGGCAAGCAGTTCTTGAGCATCGAAATTGAAGAGCTTAATGAATATATGGACGGTGGCTCGCGTCCCGGTTTTTTTGAAGGAATATTACTAGTGGTGAACAAGTTTTTTAATATTATTAACCCCGATTTTGCCGTTTTCGGTCAGAAAGATATCCAGCAGTTTCGCATTTTGCAGCAGATGGTCAAAGAATTTAATCATGATGTGGAGCTCGTGATGGGGCCTATCAAACGGGCGAATGATGGCTTGGCGTTGAGTAGCCGCAATGCCTATCTGGATGACGAGCAGCGTAAGTTGGCGCCCGGCTTGTATCGTGCGCTCCAATATGTCGGTAAGCAGATTTTGGACGGGGCCAAGAACGTGGAACTGCTGCTGGATCATCAGAAAAATGAATTGGAAGCAAAAGGGTTTGAAATTGATTATCTTAATTTGTTTTCATTTGAAATGATGGCTCCGATATCAGATCCAAAAGCCGACAGCAAATATATTTTAGCCGGTGCCGTTTATCTTGGTGAAACACGGTTAATTGATAATATCATTATCGAAAAATAGGTACGACCATGACGTTGACGATGTTTAAATCAAAATTGCATCAGATGAAGGTGACCGAAGCAAACCTTCATTATGAGGGAAGTATTACGATTGACCGCGAGCTGCTCGATGAGGCAGGTATCCTTCCCTATGAAAAAGTGCAGGTCGTAAATATTACCAATGGGGCCCGCCTCGAAACCTATACCATTCCGGGCGATGCCGGTTCGCGGGTATGTTGCTTGAACGGTGCTGCTGCCCGAAAGACGCAAGTGGGCGACCGCGTTATTATCATTTCTTATGCTGAGATGACCCCCGAAGAAGCCAAGGATTTCAAGCCCAAAGTGGTTATTGTGGATGAAAATAATGATCCCAAAACCATTGTGGATGAGACCGAATATGCTACCAAATACGATCTCGAAAAAGGGGTTGTGGATAATACGGTAGTTGATGAGTAAAAGTTCATTCCGACGCAGAGCATCGGAATGAGATTATTGGCTAGTATATTTTTTGGTGATTGAGAAGAAGATAATAACTGTCTTCGGTCTAAGTCAGATCATTAGTATAACATGCTTTTCTATTTGATTTGCTAAAACACTTTTTCAAAAGTTATCTCCTTTTGCCCGGTAATCCTGCGGCTTTGAACTGCTCAAATAAAAAGAGTTGCGAACTGGAGATCTGTAGCCAGATATTAAATACCTCCTGGTTATATGGGATTATGGCTCTCCTTACCTTTGTCTTAATTATTAGACTGGCTTAAAACAAAAACATCCGAAAAGGAAACCTCGAATGTTTCGTCTGTAATCTTTGAGGAAGTTTCTAAAGAAGCATTTATCACCCAGTGATGTTCGCTTAATTGCTCGCCGCGGAGATATCCTTTTGTGATTTTAAGCGATCCAATAATGGGACAAAAGCAGCCTCGGTCATAAAATGCGGGGATTGTTGTCAATTCGGAGTCTTCAAAGTCGAAGCTGTTACTTCCGGTGGGAATTGCAAAACGGATCGACTCTGAAAAATCACCGTCCGCAATGTTGGGTGGGGCATTTTTCGTAAATTTATATATAAAAACGAGCTTATCGCCTGCTTCAATTCGAGCATGAAGCAATGTTTGGGTGCTGTCTTCTGCGACTACCTGCTGAGAGGTATCCACTGCTATTTGACGATCTTTCTGGAAAAAATACGATCGTGATGTGGTGTAGCCCTCGTTAAACACATTTTCACAGGCGCTGATGAGTAAGCAAAACACGATTGCAAATAAAAGGTAGTGGAAAACTGAAGTGTGATGCATCGATGTTGAGTTATATTTAGAAGTGTCGCCCATAGTAAAATAACGCCCGGCACTTTAAAAATGATACACCAAAACTTGCACCTGCAACTAGTACGCAGCTAGTTTTTAAAACCCTCAGGATTTAATTAATTGATTTTTGATCCTATAAAATAGGAGGCGAAGTTTTCTTCAAAGAAATCCTGAGGGCTTAAATAATTTATTTAACTGTAATTGGGCAGCACCTCAAAGAATTTGGCGGAGGTGTGAATGCCCCGGTAGAAATCCTTCAGCGCAAACTTTTCATTGGGCGAATGAATGGCATCGCTGTTGAGTCCAAAGCCCATCAGGATGGATTGCGCCCCCAGTATTTTCTGAAAATCAGCGACGATGGGGATAGAACCTCCTTCGCGTGTAAACAGCGGCTCTTTGTCATAAACTGCCTCAAAAGCGTCGGCGGCGGCTTGCAGGCCGTAAAATGAAAGATCCGTAATCGCCGGATGTCCGCCGTGGTGTTCAATTACTTCGACGCTAACCGTATCGGGAGCAATAGATTTTACATGCTCTTTGAACAATTTGGCAATTTTCTTGGGATCCTGATTGGGTACCAGCCGCATACTCACTTTGGCACCTGCCTTAGCCGGCAGCACCGTTTTGGCGCCTTCGCCCTGGTAACCGCTCCACATACCGTTTACATCCAGGGTGGGACGTGCGGAGGTGCGCTCTAGCGTATTGTATCCCTTTTCACCTTTCAGTGCTTTAAGCCCCAGCTTTTCTTTGTATTCCTCTTCATCAAAGGGGAGGTTTTCATACGCTTCTCGATCTTCTTTGGTCAGTTCCACTACATCATCATAAAAACCGTCGATCTGGATAACGCCGTCGTCATCTTTGAGCTGAGCAATGATTTCTGCCAGCACATTTGCGGGATTATCAACGGCGCCGCCATAGACTCCAGAGTGGAGATCGCGATTGGGCCCCTGCACTTCAATCTGCATGTAGCACAGCCCACGTAATCCATAAGTGATGGATGGGGTATCTTCGGCAAACATGGCCGTATCCGAAATCAACACCATGTCGCACTCCAGCAGATCTTTATGCTCTTTGATAAAGGGCACCAGGTTGGGTGATCCAATCTCTTCTTCGCCCTCAAAAATAAACTTAATATTGACGGGGAAATCGGTGTCGGTTTTCAAGTATGATTCCAGTGCTTTCACATGCGTAAACGATTGGCCTTTGTCGTCGCTGGCACCGCGTGCGTAAATATCTCCGTTGCGAACCTTCGGCTCAAAAGGCGGCGTTTCCCAGAGATCCATCGGATCAGGCGGCTGCACATCGTAATGGCCATAGACCAGGACGGTGGGTTTCGACTCGTCAGTAATCAGCTCTCCATAAACGATGGGATTTCCGTCGGTTTCAAAGAGCTCCGTGCGGTCAAGGTTAAGCTCGTCAAGTTTACTCAGGATATAATTTGCCGCATCTTTGACCTCGTTTTTATAATCAGAATCAGTGCTGATGCTGGGGATGCGCAGAAAATCGAACAGCTCACCTTTGAACTGCTCTTTGTTGATATCAATATAATCGGATACGTTCGACATAAAACTTTGAATTTTATCAAGTTAAAAAATGATCGTATTGCGTATTCCGTATGACCAATGGATACGCACTACGCAATACGAAATTGAATCAGAGTATAAGTATCTCACTGTTGGGAATCCATCCGTACTGCCCGTTGCTCATGCGCACATAGGCCCAGCCGGGTTGTGTTTTGCTGCGGTAGTGATCGACGGTAAAGGTGTAGCCCTCGAAGGCCTGGCTGACCAGCGTGGATTCATTTTTGGGCTGTTCAACCACAGGCATTTTTTCGGTAATCATCACTGCTTTGCTATACCGGTTGTCCACGTAATCGGTGTAAAAACTACAGGAAATGAGCAGCAGCGAAAGGATGAGCAGTGACAATCCTGAAATCCGCAAATAATTGGGATACCAGTGGACAAACCAACGGCTTACAAAAACAAGCATTCCTATATTAAGCAGCAGAATACCAGCCAACAGGATATTTCCGGCGCCGATATTTCGCTGGAGCCAGTCGGTGGCTACATCCCAGGGAAATTTTGGGAGTACAGCCGATTGCCTGCTGAATTGGGATTCAACGAACTCCAGTGCTTGGGTAGCTCGTTCTTCGGTTTCCTCGAATCGGGATGCTTTGAGCAGGTAATACTTTGATTTGCCCAGCGAATCGATCCGGTGATAAGCGATGCCCATATTCAAAAAGAGGGCACCCGAAACATCATTCTGGGATTCCAGGGTTTTATATCCGGATAGTGCCTCGGAGTAATTGCCGGACTGTAATGCTTCGTTTGCGTTATCGAATTGGGCCTGCGGGTTTTGGGCATTGGATATCCCGATAGCTCCCAACAGAAAAAATCCTAAAAATATATTTCGGATAGTAGCGATCGTCACAGTTATAATACTTTTTGCAGTTTTTCGAGGGTACTTTCGGCCAGCCCCACATGCGATTTCAAATATTCATGCGTAGTATCGGGGGCATAGCTGATGGAAGCGCATTTGTCGAGCAGCATGCGCACATTTTTGATCAAGTCATCATCAATCTGTTGATTCTCAAGGGCAGCAACATAATCGGCGTTCGAGAGTCCTGCTTCGGGCAAGTTCAGCCGATCGCTAATGAAGCCCGTCAATGCTTTTTGCAGCATGTTATACGCCTGCTTGATGTTGCCCTGCTCTGAAAGTGAAATCGTTTCTTCGAGTCGATCCATGGCTTTGTCGGAGGCTTGCCGTGATCGGGCAAAAGCCTTGTCGGTATTCATCTTTTCGATGAACGATTTTTGCCAATAGGCCACGCCTAAAACGACCAGTGGCAAAATGATGCCGACCCAAAACCACCAGTGCGCAATCAGGGTCGAAGATGTCGGGCTCACCCAGGTAGCAAGTCCGGTAATGGGGCTGACGGGAAATGAGCTGGGAGTATCAGATGTGGTCACGGCACGCGGGTTTTCTTTAACCTCGAAGCTGAGTGCCGGCAGTGTTGTGGTTACATAATCATTCCTTGAGGGATTGAAGTACGAGACTGTTTTTTCGGGTATGGTATAATTCCCCGGCGAACGAGCGACTACAATATCAGTAAACGTTTTGTTGCCGCTAATTTGCTGATTTCGGCGATTAATAGACGAGTTTTGCTGCGGTTCATAGACTTCTAACCCTTCGGGCAGCTGGTATTCCGGTTTAGAAATAAGCGGCACGTTGCCGGTGCCTTCAATATGGGTGGTCAGTTCAATAGATTCGCCGACCATAGCGTTGCCGGTACTGATATCCCGAGAAATATTAAAAGTACCCACTGCTCCCAGGTAATCGCTGGCGGTGGCTGTGGGTAGCGATTCAACGGTCAGTGTCAGCGGATCGCTGGAGAGTTCAACCTGCCGTTGGTTACTGCCAAATCCGCTAAAGAAGCTGCTGAACGGGTCGTCACCCGATCGGCTGGAGCGGACAGAGACAATAATTTTGTACGGACTAATTTCGAGTTCACCCGATTTGGTAGGGAAAAGCGAAAATTGCAGCAGCCGTGCTTTGCGGTAGCGCACCCCGTCAATAACGGTGGAGGTGGCTTGAGGGCGACTATTGTTTTGAAGCTCTTCTTTCCAAAATCCTTCGGCCTTCCAGCCCGGCACCGGCTGGTAGGAATTAACTTCCAGCCCATCCTTAAAAAAGAGAACGACATCGGTAATAATTTGCTGCCCGGTAACAGGTTTGGAATCCGAAACTTCAAGCCGCAAAAAGATTTTGGGGCTTTCCGAACCTGATTCATTGGCTGAGGTGTTGCGATCCACAATTTCAACGTCAATGGGTTCGGTCTGATATTCTTCGCCGTCGATGGTAACGGTGGCCGGTGGAATTTGATGGGTGCCTTTGTTTTGGGCGATCAGGTAATAGCTGTAGGTGTAGGTTGTGCTGCTTTCCCCATTCACAAATTGGTAGCTGCGGGAGGTCGAAGGGTTGTTGCTAAGCAGTCGAAGTCCGCTAAAATTCGGCAGTTCCGGACGAGAAACATTGTTGAAGCTACCGCTGATCTCAACCGAAAAGCTAACCCGTTCGCCGTTGTAAATCGTTGTTTCTGATACGCTGGCGCTAACAGAGACCGAGGATTGGGCAACAGCCTTTGTGGAAAAGAGGCTCAGCAGCGGCAGTAAAAAAACAAGTACACCGAATCGTTTACCAATCTTTTTCATTCTTGCTCTTGCTGGACTCCGTTTTCTTTTTCTTGAACTGCTGCAACAGATCTTTCTCTTTTTGTTCCAGTGCTTTCAGGATTTTTTCCGCCTCAGCCTTGCTTACTTTTTGCGGCTGTTGTTGCTGCTTTTTCTGTTGATCTTGTTGCTGCTGATTTTGTTGGTTCTGTTGATTTTGCTGGTTCTGCTGCTGTTGGTTTTGCTGATCCTGATTCTGCTTGTTTTGCTGTTGCTGCTTTTTATCCTGGTTGTTTTTCTGATTTTTATTCTGCTGGTTCTGATCCTTTTTATTGTTCTTATCCTGTTCGCGCTCCTTCTTTTTCGCCAGCTCGTAATTGTGTTTGGCATCCGAATCGTCGCTCATATATCGCAGCGATTTTTTGTAATAGTCCATGGCGCGATCCCATTTCTTGGTGTCAGTAAGTACATTTCCGATGTTGTAATCCGCTTTGGCGCGATCTTCGGGATTGTCGATCATCGTTTTGTACTGCTCAAAAGTGCGAATGGCCTCTTGCGATTTACCCGCCTTGGCTTGCGCATTAGCCAGGTTAAAATACAGCTTGGCATTTTGAGGATTGGCGTCGATCGCTTTTTTATAGAGCGAAATGGCTTCCTTGTAATTCTCATCCTCATACGCCTCATTAGCCTTTCGGGCATCCTCAACAGAAGCGCCAATCAGCAAAAACGACAATATAATCGTAAGCAAGTATCTCATAACAGCATCATTTTATATTCGTCAAATCCTGCATTATGTAACGCAAAAATGGTTCTGAAATTGTAAGAACTTAGTCCATCTGTTCGGCAATGGCCAATGTCTCGTCATCCATCTTCATATTGGTAAATACATTAGAGACATCGTCATTATCTTCAAACTTATTCATTAGCTTAAAGTTCGATTCTGCCACATTGGGATCCACTTTTACTTCGGTCATGGGGATGCGAATAAGCTCGGCCGAATCAATTTCATAATCAAGCTCCTCAAAGTTGTCACGTACCTCATACATCGATTCACGGGCCGTTGTTATATTCAGTACTTCTCCATCGGTATCAATATCTTCGGCTCCGGCGTCGATAGCCTCGAGCATAAATTCGTCATCGTCGATCTCAATATCCTGTTCCTCTTTTTTGATGCGGATCATCCCTTTTTGTTCAAACAGGTAGTCAACCGATCCGTCGGTGCCGAGATTGCCGCCGTGCGAAGTAAAGATATGCCGGATATCGCCTACCGTGCGATTGTAATTGTTGGTAGTCACTTCAATAAAATAGGCAATGCCGCCGGGGCCGTATCCTTCATAGGTTGCATCCTCGTAGCGCCCTTCGCCCTCATCGAGTTCGCCCGTACCTTTCTTGATGGCACGCTCGATATTATCCTTGGGTACATTATCACTTTTAGCATTGTCGATAGCGGTATCAAGCCGGGGATTCATCTCCGGATCGCCGCCTCCTTCGCGAGCTGCTACAGAAATTTCGCGAAGATGCTTGTTAAATAATTTATTTCGCTTTTTGTCTTCTTTAGCCTTTTTGTGCTTGATATTCGACCATTTCGAATGACCTGCCATAGGATGATAATCTATTTTAAAAGTACGACCAGAATATGGTATCTTCGGTTCAGACGATGTTTATAACAAGTCTATAATATAACAGATACAAGCCTTTGCACCTAATGCCTGCATATGGAAATGAGGAGGCCAATAATTTTGTTCTCATTCATAATCTCATCACAAATGGCATGATCAGGCCGGAACTTTAAGTACAGATATAGAATGAATATAGGAATTGTTTGCTATCCCACCTTTGGCGGAAGTGGCGTGGTTGCCACCGAGCTTGCAAAAGGATTGGCCCACCGCGATCACAACGTGCACATGTTGAGTTATGCGCGTCCCGCACGGCTGGACACATTTCGGACGAACATTTCGTATCACGAGGTGAATATGAATACCTACCCGCTGTTTGAATATCCGCCGTACGACTTGGCACTGGCCAACCAGATGGCCAATCTTATTGAGTATGAAAATATTGATGTACTGCACGTACATTATGCTATTCCCCATGCCACCAGTGCTTATTTGGCCAAGCAGATCTTGGGAGAAAAAGCAAAAGATGTGCCGCTGATTACCACTCTGCACGGCACCGATATTACGATTGTGGGCAGCGATCCCAGCTATAAGAGTGTCGTCGATTTCTCCATTAATCAAAGTGATGGGGTGACTGCCGTTTCGGAGTATCTGCGGGATGAGACCTACGAGCGTTTCGATATCAAAAAGGATATCGAGGTGATTCCCAACTTTATAGATCTCGACCGATTTAAAAAATCCAACAAGGGTCATTTCAAAAAGGCGATCTGTCCCGATGGCGAAAAAGTGGTGGTGCATGTTTCCAATTTTCGCGAAGTCAAGCGCGTGCCCGAAGTGGTGAGTGTGTTTAACCATGTGTTGAAACATGATATTAAAGCCAAGCTGTTGCTTGTTGGCGACGGTCCCGACCGACAACGGGCCGAGCAGCGCTGTCGCGATCTCGGTATTTGCGACCAGGTGCGATTTTTGGGCAAGCAGGACCAGGTGGAGGAAGTACTTTCCATTGCCGATCTGTTTTTGATTCCCTCGGGATCAGAAACCTTTGGACTGGCCGCCCTCGAAGCAATGAGCTGTAGCGTGCCGGTGATAAGTTCCAATATTGGAGGCCTGCCCGAAGTTAATATCCACGGTGAAACAGGGTATCTCTGCGATCTCGATGATATCGATTGTATGGGTGAATACGCTGTTGAGATTTTGTCGGATGAAAAACTTCACAAACAGCTTTCTAAAAACGCCCGAAAGCAAGCTAAAACATTTGAGATGAGCAAAGTCATCACGCAATACGAAGAATATTACAAGCAGTGTCGGGAAGAGATTCTTGAAAAAATTGCTCGATAAATCTGATGGATTGGCAAATTATCCTCAAGGGAATTGCACTCCCGATAAAACGTATCGTCTGAATTATCATTAAATGAACTTTTCTGATTCCCCGTCACCAAGGGCACTCGGCTTTATAGTTTTCGGTGCGGCGATGGTGAGCTTTACGTCTGTTTTTGTGGAGCTGGCGCATGTCGGACCCACCGTTTCGGCTTTTTACCGGATGCTGTTTGGCGGGATTATCCTGCTGGCCATCACACTTATTCGCGGCGACCGACTGTGGTTCGGCATGAAGAGCCTGGCAATTCCTTTTCTGTGTGCTTTTCTCTTTAGCCTGGATCTGTTCTTCTGGCACCGCAGCATCAATTATGTGGGGCCGGGACTGGCGACCATTCTCGGCAATATGCAGGTCTTTTTTGTGGCAATGCTGGCTGTGTGGTTTCTCAAAGAAAAGTTGGGCTGGCGGCTGATGGTGGCCATCCCCTTTGCCGTACTGGGTTTGTTTATGATCGTGCGAACCGGCTGGGGTCAGCAAGACGGCACGGTAAAATTGGGTGTGTTGTATGGCTTGCTGACAGCTCTTTGCTATGCTCTTTATATCCTAACACTTCGAAAATCGCAGTCGGCTGAACAAAAATTGCGATACGCACTTATTCCAAATATGGCATGGATCTGCATGCTATCGGCTGTGCTGTTGGGTATTACCGTTTGGATTGAACCTGAAGCCCATTTTGCTATTCCTGATCTCCAAACATGGGGAGCCTTGATCGGGCTCGGGCTTATGGGACAGGTATTGGGATGGGTATCTATTTCAAAAGGTCTGCCCGATGTGAATGCTTCGATAGCGGGGCTGGCTCTGTTGTTACAGCCGGCGCTGGCGTTTATGTGGGATATTCTGATTTTTGATCGACCGACAACCGCGCTGGAATATGTTGGCGCCGTGATTGTTCTTGGCGCTATCTATTTGGGATCGAGTAAGCGCAAGAAATAACGCTACTAATATAGTCTGAGCTGAATTCTGTCATTTGGCTTTTGCTATTGAAAATATTAGCGTTATCAAAACAGAAGACATAACCGAATGGTCTATGACGTTATGAAATGCGCAAAACGGTTTTCGGCTTTCATCATAATCCTGATTTTTGGACTCTTGATCGGTCAGTCAGCGAAAGCGCAATTTTCGTTGACTGAGTTACCCGACTGGGAAAATCCCCAGGTCATTGGGATTAACAAAGAGCCGGCCCGGGCCCATTTTGTTTCGTATCCCGATATTCAGTCAGCACTTGCGGATGATGATTATCATCCGAGTTCGCCATTTTATAAATCACTGGATGGACAGTGGAAATTCAAGTGGGCAGAAAATCCTGAGAGTAGCCCCACTGAGTTTTACAAAGTTGGCTACGATATAAGTGGATGGGATGAGATTACTGTGCCGACCTCTTGGCAAACGCAAGGTTATGGCAAGCCCATTTATCTAAACTCTCAATATCCCATCAAGTCGATAATGGGAGGCCTGTTTCCGCCGCGCGTTCCGCACGATAATAATCCCATAGGATCGTATCGACAGACGTTTACTGTGCCCGAAAATTGGGATCAGCGGCAGGTGTTTATCCATTTCGGCGGCGTAAAAAGTGCGTTTTATATCTGGGTGAATGGCGAAAAAGTGGGCTATAGTGAAGGCAGCATGACGCCCGCTGAATTCAATCTTACGCCCTACTTGCAAGAGGGAGAAAATACGCTGGCTGTGAAAGTCTATCGCTGGTCGGATGGATCTTGGTTCGAGGATCAGGATATGTGGCGATTGAGCGGTATTTTTCGCAGCGTAAATCTCTATTCAAAATCGAATCTGCATTTACAAGATTTCTTTGTCCGCGGCGGCTTGGATGAAGCATATCAGGATGGGAAATTACACATCACAGCGGAAGTGCAAAATAATACTGATGAAAGCTGGTCGCCCGCTGTGGTAGAGGCTTATCTTTATGATCAAGACGGCAATCGCGTCGGTGACGGTCCGGTTGCATCAGCCGAAACAGAATACGGCATGCCATCGGGAACGACAAGTTTGGCTGAGCTCCGGGCAACAATTGAACATCCCAAAAAATGGACGGCGGAGACGCCCAATTTATATACCGTTATTCTTGTACTGAAAGATGGTAATGGAAATGTCATGGAGGTAGCTCGAAGTCAAACGGGATTTCGGGAGATCGAAATTCGTGACAATATGTTTTTGGTGAATGGCAAGCAGGTGAAGTTGAAGGGAGCAAACCTGCATGATCACGATCCGCAGACGGGACGCACCGTGGATTACGAGACGATGGTGAAAGATGTAAAGCTGATGAAGCAGAATAATCTCAATGCGGTGCGGATGGCGCATTATCCTCACGACAAAAAATATTACGATCTGTTTGACAAATACGGGCTTTACGTAATTGACGAGGCGAATATCGAGACGCACGGCATTTCGTTTCATCAAAACCTGCTGCCGGGCAGCGATCCGTTGTGGACGGATGCTACGCTCGATCGTGCGCGAAGTATGGTAGAGCGGACGAAAAATCATCCGTCGGTCGTGATTTGGTCGCTGGGTAATGAGGCCGGTTACGGCGAAAATTTTCGCCAGATGGCTTCGTATATCCGCACGGCCGATCCCTCGCGTCCCATTCACTATCAGCATATGAACGAGGTGGCCGATATGATGAGCTACATGTATCCATCGGTGGATTATTTGCAGCGCGCGTTGAATGATCCTGAAATTGACAAGCCTATTATCCTTTGTGAGTTCGTCCACTCGATGGGCAATTCCACCGGCAACCTGGATGAGTATATGGAGCTGATGGAGCACAATCGCAATTTCATCGGGGCCTTTATTTGGGATTGGGTAGACCAAGGCCTTTGGAAAGAAAATGAGCAGGGCGAAGGATTTTGGGCCTACGGCGGTGATTATGGGGATGAACCCAATGACGGGAACTTTAATTTTAATGGGGTCGTGTTTCCGGATCGGGAGCCGCAGCCGGCGCTACAGAAAGTGAAATATTCCTATCAGTCGATAAGTGTTTCGCCGGTGAATTTGCCGGAAGGTCAAATCAGGGTAGCCAATAATTATGCGCATCAAAACCTTGACGATTACCGGTTACGTTGGTCGCTGAATGAGGACGGGCAATCTATTCAGTCGGGAACTATTGATGAACTGAATATTGCGGCGGGTAACTCTAGGGAATTCGCACTGCCTATTGAGTCACCCGATTTAGAAGCGGGACGAGAATACTGGCTGGATGTCAGTTTTCATCTTAAAGATGATACGCGCTGGGCGGATCAAGGATTTACCGTTGCCCGGGAGCAGATGAAGATGCCGTATGCCGTTGAGTCAGCTCCTGAATTATCCGAAGAAGATCTTCCGTCGCTCGAGACAAAAGAATCGAATCAAGAAATTGCGATAAGCGGGTCCGATTTTGAGGCGGTAATCTCGAAACAGACCGGAGCATTGCAGAAGTATGAACATGAGGGAAATCAGTTGATAAGCGGTCCACTGGTGCCCAATTTCTGGAGGGCAAAAACCGATAACGACCGTGCCGGCTGGGGTAACAGCTTGGATGCTTGGCAAGATGCCACGGAGCAGCGAACAGTTGAAGATTTTGTCATTGATAAATCAGGAGAAGCAGAAATTGTAATTACTGTTAAGGGCACCTTGCCGATTGGCAAGACGACCTATCAGACGAAATACACGATGTTGGGGAATGGAATTATTCAGATAGATCAAAAGGTAACACTGCTCGGAAAAAACATTCCGCCGGCGATTCCGAAAGTGGGGATGGAGGTTCGAATTCCCAAAGAATTCCGGACGATGACTTGGTACGGACGCGGTCCCCAAGAAAACTACTGGGATCGAAAAAAGGGCATTACTGTTGGACAATATTCCGGACTAATTGATTCGCTGTGGGTCAATTATCCATATCCGCAAGAGAATGGGAATCGCAGTGATGTGCGCTGGGTAGCATTTACCAATAGCCAAGGCAATGGAGTGTTGGCCGTGGCTGGATCGCAGCTTAGTGTGAGTGCGTGGCCGTATTCTGTTCAGGATTTACAACAAGCTACGCACATCAATGAGCTGCCGCGGCGCGATTTTTATACCGTTAACCTGGATTACAAACAGCAGGGATTAGGTGGAACGAACACATGGACAGAGTTGGCGCGGGCGCTGCCCGACTATCGACTGCCGACCAGTAAAAGTTACAGCTATCGGTATTATTTGCGTCCGATTACATCTGAGATAGATGCTCTGGATGAAGTTGCGAACCATTCATTTTCAGAATGATCTCATAATAAAAAACCCTTCCAGGATTTTGAACCCTGGAAGGGTTATACAATAGAGTTAGGAGATTAATTACGAAGCCAGCACTTTCGAAACTTCATCAGCGGCTTCTTTGAGGATGACAGCAGAGATCACATTCAGATCTGAATTATCGATGATCTCTTTTGCTTCCTCAGCATTGGTTCCCTGAAGCCGCACGATGATCGGTACATCTGCAACCTTCTCGGCGATTTCGGGGTCTTTAACGGCTTCGATGATTCCGTTGGCTACGCGGTCGCAGCGCACGATTCCTCCGAAAATGTTGATCAGGATCGCTTTTACATTTTCATCATCAAGGATAATGCGGAAGCCATTTTTTACGGTTTCAACATTGGCGCTGCCGCCCACATCAAGAAAGTTGGCAGGCTCACCGCCGGAAAGTTTGATGATATCCATCGTAGCCATCGCAAGTCCTGCGCCGTTAACCATGCAGCCCACATTGCCATCTAGTTTGATGTAATTCAATCCATACTCCGAAGCTTCCAGCTCAACGGGATTTTCTTCCGATTTATCACGCAGCTCTTCAATATCTTGATGACGGAATAATGCATTGTCGTCGAAAGTCATTTTGGAATCCAATGCCATTACATCACCGCTTGGTGTTAATACCAGCGGATTAATTTCTACCATGCTGGCATCGGTTTCGAGATAGCAGTTATACAGCGCCATGATAAACTTGACTGCTTTTTTGAACGCATCGCCCTCAAGTCCCAGTGCAAACGCCAAATGACGAGCTTGGTTATGTTGTAAGTCCATCCCCGGCTCAACCCATTCTTTCACAATTTTTTCGGGGGTTTCTTCGGCAACCGTTTCGATATCCATTCCGCCTTCGGTAGAAGCCATGATGACGTTCTTACTTTTGGCACGGTCGAGTAAAATCCCAAGATAAAATTCCTGTTCAATGTCCACACCGTCGGTTACATAAATGCGTTGGACTTTCTGTCCCTCTTCGCCGGTTTGCTTGGTAACAAGCACATCACCGAGCAGCGATTCAGCCGCATCGCGGACTTCATCAATCGTGTCGCAGAGAATAACGCCGCTGGCACCGCTGTTTTTTGTTTCGCCTTTTCCGCGTCCGCCGGCATGAATTTGTGCTTTCACCACGAACAGTGTAGCACCATTGGCTTTCATTTCCTTGGCCGCTTTTACCGCCTCTTCAACTTCGGTAGCCGCAACGCCGGCCGGAACTGCAACGTTGTAGTCTTTTAGAATTTCTTTCGCTTGATACTCATGGATTTTCATAACAACAATCGGTGTGATTAATAATTACATCAGTTGTGCATAACGCTGGGATCTTGGATACAGAGCCCTGCAAAAAATGTCAAATGCTTCGCAATTCGAGCGCTTAATATAATAAATGAATGACAAGAAATTCAGTCATAAATATGATTTTCAACAGGAATGCTATTCAAGCAAATCCTGCAATAGTTACTGATATTGGCTGATTTCTATTCTGCGCTTATTTGTGCCGTCGGCGTCCATAATATAGATCTCATTCATTCCCTCGCGGTTGGAACTAAAAATGATCTGGTTGCCATCCGGTGACCACGAAGCGTAGTAGTCTTTTGCAGGATGTGTGGTGAGCCTTTTCAAATTGCTACCATCTATGTTGATAGTAAAGATATCAAAGCTTCCGAATCGATTAGATGTAAATACCAGACGGTTACCATCGGGCGACCACTGGGGGCCCAGATCAAAATGGATATCATCTGTAATCTGTGTTTGATTCGATCCGTCAGCATCCATCACGTAGATATTGAAGTTCCGATCACGATCGGAGGCAAAGGCAATTTTTTCGCCGTCGGGTGACCAGATGGGATCCACTTCGTACGAATGGGGGGAATACGTGAGGCGGGTTTGATTACGACCGTCCGGTTCCATCGTATAGATTTCCATGTTGCCGTTGCGGTCGGAGAGGAATAGAATTTGAGAACCATCCGGCGAAAAGAACGGATATACATCGGTGGCTTCATTAAAGGTGAGCTTTCGCATATCATTGGTAAAATGATCGCGCAGATAAATTTCCATGTCGCCGTCTTCACTGGAGTGATAGAGCACATTTTGTCCGTCGGGCGACCACGAGGGCAAATCGCTGCTGCGTGCCGAGCTGATAGGGAATTGTTCGCCCTCTTTACCGGTATAGCTCATATCATAATGGTGTTGCCGTTCGCGCTCAGAAAAGAAGGCCACGTGTCGGCCATCGGGCGACCAGGCCGGGTAGTAGTCATTGGCGGGATGGTGACTCATTTGTTCGATATCAAACGTATTGAGATCGATTACATAGATATCATAATTGCCGCTAATTGATGAGGCGAAAGCGATGTGATCCCCGTCGGGCGACCAGTATGGCTGGATATGAGCCACAGAATCGACTTGTCCCCATGCGGCACTGTTAATCATCAAGAATCCAAACAGTGTAACAAGCGAGCGTTTCATCGTACCCTCCCTCTTTTATGTGATTACCTTTATAAGAGTAATCATTTTTTGGGATTATCGCACTAAATTTTTGTGGTAAGGCATGCCCGGTGCCTATAAAATAACGTCATCTATTTCCCACCAGTTCTTACAGATATAATCTGGTTTAGGGCTGTGTACAGTATCATCATACGGCTTGAAATTCGTAAATAAAATGGCCTGCATTCCAACATCTTTAGCTCCGGAAATATCGGTATCCATACGGTCGCCAATATGCCACGAAGTACCTGTGTTGTCGGTGGCCTCTTTCATTGCTTTGCGATATGCTCGTACATCCGGCTTGCTGTATCCTGTTTCGTCGCTAAATACAAAACTTTTAAAATATTTTCCCAGTCCTTTTTGCTCGAGATAGACTCGCAGCACCCGTCCCGGTGAATACATCGTGTCGGATATAATAGCCAGCGAATGTTTTTCAGCGAGTTTGGGGATAATCTCTTTGGCACCCTCAGCCAGATCCGGCGCTCCATCCCAGAGCGATTCTTCGAATGCAGTGACGAGATACTGGTGTTCACTATCAGTAGCGGGAATCTCCATATAGTTTAAAATTGTGCCTACCAGTTCATCTGTTGTGGGAGTACGCTGTTGGTTCAGCCAGATATCGTGGAATTTTTCAGACGCTTTTTGTTTGGCTTCATCAAACGTATCCAGAGAAATATTATCGTTATACTCGTTAGCTACCTCTTGCAGGGCATTAATACGGACTTTTCGGCGGATTTCTCCCCCTGTTTGGCCGTCAACCAGCGTATTCCAAAAATCTATAGAAATCATTGAGTCGATTTTCAAATTAACAATAACAGGTCATCCTGAACCTGTGCTACAAAGTCTTGGCGTAGTAGTACTTATTTCAGGATCTGCGTGCTGGTTCCAGCTTCCTCGTTTATTCTTAAGATGCACTTTTTGCAGTATCCAGATGTTTAATAACCTGCCCAATATTATCATATGTGCCAATATCGTGTTTCTTTAACCAATTTTTATCCTGATTGGGTTCGTGCCGCGACCGAATAAAAAAGGGCGTTATTCCAAGTTCTATTGCGGGTTTTAAATCGGTGATTTTGTCCCCGGCCATATATGCGTTTTGGAAATCGATATTGTGTTTGGCGGCAGCCTTTTCGAACATTCCGGTGCCGGGCTTGCGGTCATTGGGGGCGAATTGCTCATCGGGATCGTGCTCGGGATGGTGTGGGGCATAAAACCAGTCATCAATATGAATGCCTTTTTGAGCTAGTTTATCATTGACCCAGTTATGAAGCTCCTGAACCTGCTGTTCGGTATATCGCCCGCGGGCAATGCCGGATTGATTAGTGACAATAATAATTTTGAAATCCTGATTGTTTATCCACCGCAGTGCCTCAATAGCGCCATCACACCACGTCCATTCTTCGGGTGTGTGCACATAGTTGTAATCAACGTTGATGGTGCCGTCGCGATCGAGAAAAAAAGCGCTATTCATCGAAGCAGAATATCATTCTTAAATTTGAGGTGATATCATATGCTAATAATACGGAATGCGCAGCACGAAATAATAAAATAAATTGAGTTACTTTGCGTCATTCCATAACTTCATGCAGCAAAAACAAAGACCGAGGACTTTCGTTTGGATAAAGTGAAAATAATGTCGGCCGAAGATTTGAATCGCACCTATATGCGATTTGCCCACCAGTTTTTGGAGCCGCACGACAATCCCCAACAACTTGCGCTTATCGGGATGCAGACGCGTGGCGTATATATGGGCAAGCGGATTGTCCCGCTGATTGAGCAAGAGTTTGGATTTCGGCCCGACTTTGGTGTGCTCGATGTTACGTTCTATCGCGATGATTTTCGCACCAAACTGAAAATGCCCCAGGTGAAAGTCACCGAAATTCCTTTTGATCTATACGATCGCGATGTCATCCTGATTGATGATGTACTTTATACCGGTCGCACGGTGCGTTCTGCAATGGATGCGCTTATGGATTACGGCCGCCCGCGGACGATCAAGTTTTGCTGCATGGTTGATCGCGGACACCGTGAGCTGCCGATTGCTGCCGATTATGTAGGCACGAAATTGCCAACCCACGTGCAAGAAGAGGTTCGCGTAAAAGTTAACGAACTGGATGACGAAGATGCTGTCTATGTGGTACAAAATCCGGAGGACGATTAGCAATGGCTGAGGAGATACCGTTAGAAGATACCGACTACGATTTTCCGCATAAGCACCTGCTGGGGCTGGCTGATTATTCCAAAGAAGATATTCAATATGTGCTCGACCAAGCGCAGTATTTCCGGGAAATTTTGGACCGCCCCGTCCCTAAAGTACCGACCCTTCGCGACAAGACGATTGTTAATCTTTTTTATGAGGATAGCACGCGCACGCGCCTTTCTTTTGAGTTAGCTCAAAAGCGAATGGGCGCCGATGTCGTTAATTTTTCGAAAGGCTCGTCGAGCGTCACAAAGGGAGAATCCCTGAAAGATACCATCCGAAATATCAGTTCTATGAAGATTGATATGGTGGTGGTTCGGCATGAAAGTCCCGGCGTACCTCACTTTTTAACGCGCTGTGTGGATGCCGCCATCATCAATGCCGGTGACGGTGCCCATGAACATCCCACACAAGCGCTGCTGGATATGTTTACTATGCAGCAGGTGCATCCTGATCTTACCAATAAAAATATTGCGATCATCGGTGATATTGCACACAGCCGCGTGGTGCGATCCAATGTAATTGGTTTGCTAAAGCTGGGTGCAAATGTTACGGTCTGCGGCCCTAAAACCATGATGCCGGCTTATGTGAACGAGCTCGGTGCGGATGTATCGCACGACCTCGATGAAACACTGGGGTGGTGCGATATTGCCATGGCGCTGCGCATTCAGCTGGAGCGCCAGGAGAATGGAACAGAACTGTTTCCAAGCATCCGGGAGTATCACCAGCTTTTTGGTATTACCAAGAAACATCTCGACAAGTATCCCGATTTTACCATCATGCATCCCGGTCCGGTAAATCGCGGGGTAGAGATGGAGAGCGAGGTGGCCGACAGTGACCGCTCGATCATTTTAAGTCAGGTAACGAACGGTGTAGCCGTGCGCATGGCGATTCTCTATTTGTTGAGTGGCGGCACGCGGGTTTAGCTGATTTGACAATTCGCTCGCTGTGTTTGAGTGTCTGGATATATTCCCATCCTTCTATTTTTCTAAAGTTACTTTAGCTCTGGAATAGTTTTCTTACTCAATATTTTTATTCGCTCATCAAGTAACGAGCTGACTCTGCTTTTCTTAACAATAATTTTATCTGCAAACAGAAACTTTTTAGCCTGAGATGTTGTATGACACAGTTAATATTTATAACTTTGGTCACTTTCTGACTGACAGTCATTTTTAACATAAGTTTCATGGGAAAAGAAGAGCGAAAAGCACGAGAAAAAGAGCGGCGCCGTAATCAGATTATTGATGCTGCCGAACGAATAATTTTTTCTAAAGGTCTGGAACAGGCCACGATGGATGAAATTGCCGAAGAGGCGGAGCTCAGTAAGGGAACCCTCTACTTGTATTTCGAAAATAAGACAGAACTCTACATCGCTATTACCCAGCGCGGTTCTGATCTGTTGAATAGTAAGTTTGCCAAAATCTTTTCCGAAGCCCATGATCAAAAAGGACTGGAGCTCATCCGAAAAATGGGGGAAACCTATCTGAATTTTGTGCAGGAGCATCCTAATTATTTTACGGCTTTCATGTATTATGAGTCGCTGAGCGACCTTGAAGCCCTCGAAGAAAGCACCTATGTCGAACAGTGTAATCAGAATAGACGGGAAGCTTTGAACTTTATGGTCCGTGCGTTGCAGATCGGCATGCAGGATGGGTCGGTAGATGAGCGTTATGAGCCCAAAGAGTTGGCGACCATTATTTTTGCCAGCACAAGAGGGCTCACCGCCATGGCACATGCCAGTGGAAGAGGGCATCATGCTAAGCTTTTGGAGGAAATTGAAGTGGAGATGAGTACTATATTTGAGAACTTTCTCAACTTGTTGATAAAAGGAATGGCCTCCGAAAAGGAATTAAATAACTCGAAAGATAGTTAGAAATGACTGTCGTTCATTTTATCTGTAACAAAGGCATATATATACCGTAATGACTTGCCTTGTTACGCACAGATTTAACTGCAAATAACTACACGTAGTAACAAAATTATTTATGTATCCAGCGAATATTCTAAAAATTGGATTGTCACTTGTTCTGTTATTGTCGCTATCCACGGCAGTGGTGGCACAACAGGATGCAACACAATCGGGTTTTCAGCAGATTAAAGAAGCGCCGGGCGCTATTTCGATTGACCAGGCTATACAAATTGCTCTGGCCAATAATACTGAGATAAAGCGCTCACTCCTTTCGGTGCGCGATGCTGATCAGCAAGTGCGCACGGCATGGAGTAATGTGATGCCGGAAATATCATCATCAGCTAATTACACTCGTAATATAGAAGTGCCAGTAACCTTTTTGCCTGGTTCCATTTTAGGAAGAGATCCTGATAGATTTTACCCTGTTCCATTTAGTCAGGATAATAACTGGCAAGGTGGTTTTACGGTCTCACAAACTATTTTTAACGGACAGGCTTTTGTGGGCGTAAGTACATCAAGTTTGTACAAGACGGCTCAGTCTGAGGGTATGCGGGCCACCGCGCAAGGTATCGTTACGCAGACACGGATGGCCTATTACCAAGCGTTAATTGCCAGAGAGCAGGTCCGGTTGCAGCAAAGTCGGTTAGATCGCGTTCAGGAAAATTTAAAAGATACGAAAAAGAGTTTTGAGCAGGGCTTGGTGGATGAATATGCCGTAATGCAGCTCGAAGTTCAGCTCGAGAATATTAAGCCTCAACTTACCAGTGCTAAATTCTCTGAAAAAGAGGCCCTCCGCAATTTGTTGAATACTATGGGATTGCCGGTTAGTCTAAGCATAGAAGTCAAAGGAGATCTTAGCGATTTCGATATCCAGGCTTCAAATGCATCCGAAGAAGAAAATAAAGCGCTTAAAAAGATTGACCAGATGACGTCGCTTTCGCTGGAGTCTGATTCTACTCTATTGCAAAGAGCATTTGAAATGCGTGGAGACTTGCGGGTACTTGATATCCAGCAGCAACTGCAGCAAAAGCGAATAAAGGCCGAAAAAAGTAAATATTTGCCCAGCATTGTCGCGAATTATAACCTGCAGTGGTCTGCCTCTCAAGCCGGGAACCCGGTGTTTTTTGGTACGGATCAACAGCGAGCACGCTCTCAGACATTTACGGTTGGAGTGCAACTGCCCATTTTCCAGGGATTTCGTCGAGATGCTGCCATCCAGCAGGCTCAAATCCAAAAGAAAGATCTGCAGCTGCAAGAGTACCAGTCTATGCGAAATGCTGAAAATGAAATCACATCAGCAGAAGAAAGTATTAAGGAAGCCTTCCAGGTTGAGTCGGCTCGCAAGCGGGCGTTAGATTTGGCGCAGGACGGATATGATCGAGCGTTAAAGCGTTACCAGGCTGGACTGGGATCGCAGCAAGAGGTTACCGATGCAGAGCTCCAGCTGCGAGAAGCTGAGGTAGGTTATGCACAAATGGTATTTAATTATCTGGCAGCCAAAGCCCGGTACGATCAGGCGGTTGGCAAGGTACCCTTTGTTGAAGAGGATGTTGAACCGATTAAAAAGAAGATTGAACTCGAATAAACGAACTGATTAGACAATGAAGAAACTATTTGTATTAGCACTAAGCACGCTGATGTTTGCCTCGGCCTGCGGTAATGGACCGGCAACTGAGAATGAGCCGAAAGATAATGCCGTTGCTGTAAATGTAGAGGCGGTACAACCAACTACTTTTAAGCACTATCTGAATATTCAGGGCACGGTCGAATCCGATAAAACGATTTCGATTACACCCAAGGTAACGGCTACTGTAGAACAGATTTTGGTTCAGGCCGGCGACCAGGTACAGAAAGGAGATGTTCTTGCCCAATTGGATGGAGAGGTGACCCGTACTCAGATTGAGGAAGTGAAATCACAGCTCGAGTTAGCAAAAACTCGGTACGAACGCCAAGAAAACCTACGGGAAGACAATATTGGATCGGAAATACAGCTCTTGGAGATGGAAACACAGGTTCGGTCGCTGGAAAATCAGCTGGCTACGCTGCAAGAACAATACGATAACTACGTGATTCGGGCGACTATTGGTGGAACGGTTAACCGCGTTTCTATTAAAGAGGGTGAAAATGTTGGACCCAGCAGGCCTTCGTTTCAGATTGCCAATTCCGAAGCGTTGAAGGTGACGGCCGAGATTTCTGAATCCTATATTAATCAAGTAGAAACGACCGATAGCGTTACGATTACACTGCCAAGCATCGACCGGCAGATCACCAAGCCCATTGATGTAGTAAGTAAAGTGATTGATCCGGCGAATCGTACGTTTGGGATTGAGGTTTATATCCCCAATATCGATGGAATGGTCCACCCCAATATGTTGGCAAAGCTCAGGATCAATGACAGTCGGCAAGTAAATGTGTTGACGGTTCCGGTTAATATTGTTCAGTCAACCAATGGCGACGGCTATCTGTTTGTGGCTGAACAAAGCGAATCGGGTTGGAGGGCAACACAGAAAAAGGTAACGCCCGGACCCAGCTATGGTAATGAAATGGTAATTGAGGAAGGATTGGAGCCGGGAGATCGAATTATCACTGTTGGCTATAACGGTCTGAATGATGGTGATCCGCTTTCCATCCAAGAAAATTAATATAAAACGATTATTCTATAATGAGTTTTAAAGAGTTTAAGCCTTCCAGCATTGCGTTAAATAATCGAACGACGGTTTACCTGGTCACGGTGTTAGTGACGTTGGTAGGAATCTTCTCGTATATCATGCTGCCCAAGGAGCAGTTCCCGGAAGTGGAAATTCCCATTTTCAATGTGGTGACTATCCAGGCGGGATCTTCGCCTGCTGATGTCGAAAACCTGATTACGCGTCCCCTCGAGCAGGAGCTGCGAAGTATCGACGGTATAGATGAAATTAGTAGTGTATCGAAGCAGGCGGCCTCGATTATTACTATTGAGTTCGAGACGAGCAAGGATAAGCTGGTGGCCCAGCAAGAGGTGAACGATGCCGTTGAAAAAGCTCGCGGAGATCTTCCTACAAACCTTACCGAAGAGCCCGAGGTTACGGATATAAATTTGGATGATCAGCCCATTCTGAATATCAACCTGTCGGGGAATTACGATCTGGTACAGCTTAAACAATTTGCTGATCAGATCCAGGATGAAGTGGAAAGCCTCTCTGGAATTAATGAAGCCGAAATTGTGGGCGCCCTCGAGCCGGAGATCGAAATCAACATGGACTTGCCCAAAATGCTGGCGGCCGGTGTGACTTTTGAGCATGTACGACAAGCGATAGCCAGTACGAATGTAACGATTTCGGCTGGTGGACTTGATGTGGGACGTATGGAGCGAGCTGTACGTGTTGACGGTGAAGTGAACAGCGCCGATGATCTTAAAAACCTGGTCGTCACAAATAACTTGGGTCGGCAGGTTTACTTAAAAGATATAGCTGAAATTAAAAATGGATTTGCCGATCGAGAAAGCTATGCGCGTCTTAATGGAGAAGATGTCATTACGCTCAATGTGAAAAAGCAGGGCGGAGCCAATCTTATCGAGATGTCGGAATTGACCGTAGAAACCGTTGAGGAGCTTCGCGAATCTCAACTTCCCGATGGTTTGGATATCACCTATACGGGCGACCGCTCGCAGGATACGCGCGACAGCGTTTCTAATCTCTTTAATACCGTAATTCTTGGATTCTTCTTTGTAGTACTGGTGCTCATGTTCATCATGGGGGTACAGAATGCCATTTTTGTAGGACTGGCAATTCCGTTGTCATCGCTCATCGCCTTTGCCGTGATGCCGGGGATAGAGGGGTACAGTATCAATATGGTGGTGCTGTTTGCTCTTATTTTGGGACTCGGTATCGTGGTGGATAATGCTATTGTGATTGTCGAGAATATCTACCGGTATATTACGACCACGGATTACAATAAAATTGAAGCCGCCAAGCGAGCGGCGGGCGAAATTGCCGTACCGGTTATTACGGGTACGCTTACAACTATTGCTCCCTTTATTCCCCTCTTGTTCTGGACCGGAATAATGGGCCGCTTTATGGTGTATCTGCCTATTACGATTATTTTGACATTGACTGCCTCGCTGGTCGTGGCGCTGTTTATGAATCCCGTTTTTGCGGTATCCTTTATGGATGCCGATGATGGTCAAACTGACAGTAACGGTGATCATCAAAATAATAAACCGGTATGGATCGCCGGAGGGGTATTTGTAGCCATTTCGGCTCTTTTCCACTTGATAAGCCTCCCCTTTGTGGCGAATCTGCTTCTATTCTTGTATCTGCTTTATCTGGCTGAGCGTTTTGTACTGAAGCCCTTGATTGCAAAATTCAACAAATCGGTACTACCGCGAATACAGGATTCTTACAAGGATATGATCGCCTGGATACTGGAGGGCAAGCGTCCGTGGTACACCTTGGGATTCACTATTTTGTTTTTGATTGGTAGTGTGGTACTGCTTGTCATTCGGGCGCCCAAAGTGGTGTTCTTTGCCGAAAGTGAACCCAACTCGGTGTATGTTTATAACGAGCTCCCCACTGGAACTGACCTGGAAGAGACGAACGAGGTGACACGCGAGCTCGAAAAGCGGGTGTATGAAGTATTGGGTAAAGATAATCCCGTAGTAAAATCAGTGATTACCAACGTAGCTGTTGGAGCGGCGCCCCCCAACGAGATCGATCAAACGCCAAGTCCCAACAGAAGTAGAATTGCTATTTCGTTTGTGGATTATCAATACCGTGATGGTGTTTCTACCCAGACCTTAATGGATGAGATTCGGGAAAATGTGAAGGGCATTCCCAGCGCCGAAGTTACGGTGGAACAGGAACAGCAGGGACCTCCTTCCGGAAAACCGATCAATATTGAGGTAACGGGAGATGAATTTGATCAGCTGATTGGAATTTCGGAGCGATTGACAAATCACATTGAATCGCAGGATATAGAGGGAATTGAGCAACTGCGCACGGATCTGCAGAATAATAATCCCGAAATTATAGTGGATATCGATGAAGTGGCAGCCAACAGCTATGGGTTGAGTAATGCCCAGCTGGGGATGGAATTAAACACCGCGTTGCTGGGACAACCGATATCAACGTATCGCGATCAGGATGAGGAGTACGACATCAGGTTGCGACTTCAGGAAGAGTATCGATCAAATATTACCGATCTGATGAACTTGAAGGTACCAACGCCCACAGGTGGCATGGTCCCCATTTCTGCAGTGGCAGATGCAAGGTATGTCTCCAACGTGGGATCCATTAATCGGATTGATCTCAACCGCGTGGTAACGATCTCCTCGAATGTACTGGAAGGATATAATGCCAACGAAATAAATGCCCAGATTCGTGAATCTCTGGATGGTTTTGAGATTCCCGAGGGCTACAGCGTTTCGTTGACTGGTGAGCAGGAAGACCAGGCAGAAGCGGCAAACTTCTTGATGATAGCACTTTTTGCGGCAGTGGCCCTCATCTTTTTGGTACTGGTAGCCCAGTTCAATTCTATCGCCAAACCGATCATTATTATGTCTCAGGTAGTATTTAGTTTGATTGGCGTCTTTATCGGTTTCGCAACCTTTGGACTGGATATCTCCGTGGTAATGACTGGAATGGGTATTATTGCCGTAGCCGGTATTGTGGTTAAAAACGGAATTATTCTGATTGATTATACTGACATCCTCCGCAACGAAGGGAAAAGCTTGCGCGAAGCCGTTATCGAAGGTGGAAAAATTCGACTGAATCCGGTTATTCTAACTGCGGCTTCAACAATATTAGGATTGATACCGCTGGCGATAGGGCTCAATATCGATTTCTACGGGATGTTTGCCAGCCTGGATCCTAATATATATTTCGGTGGCGACAACGCCGATTTCTGGGGATCGCTGGCCTGGACGATCATCTTTGGGCTCGGTTTCGCAACATTCCTGACACTCTTTTTGGTACCTTCAATGTACTACATTGGCGTGCAGACCAAACGCAAAGTAAAAGCTTTACTACCCTGACATAAACCACACAATCCCTGATAAAGGCTCGAACTTGATCGTTCGGGCCTTTTTATTTGGGATGACCGGCTCAGTAAAAAATGGTATCTTTGCTCACTCAAATTAAGTGAAACTAAAGTTTAAGCCGACTCGTGATACAACGGATTCAATCAGTATTTTTGCTATTAGCCTTTTTGCTCAATGGAAGCGTATTTTTTAATGCACTTTATCACCACGCCATGGATGATCCCCGCATGTGGATCGGCATCGGTTTTGCCATCATCTTAACGATTGCTGCACTGGGTTCCCTGGGATCTATTTTCCTCTACAAAAATCGAGAAAACCATGTTCGCTGGGTCAGCCGATTATTAATCATACAGGTAATTGCCTTTGGATTTGCGTTGGGTATCTATATTTCGCTGGGCGGTTTTGGTACCTATCTCTGGGATGAAACCATCGGATTGGGATTGTTATTTTTGGCCTTCGCATCGCAGCTTTATGCCCGCAAAAAAATCAAGGATGATATCGAGCTGGTCAAATCAATGGACCGCATCCGGTAACTTCGATTCTTAAGTTTCGTTTTTATGTCTTCTGATTATCCGAAGGTGCAGGTACTGGCTGCCCTTGCAGCAGGGCTTGCGGCCTTCGGTTTTGCTCCCATTTTGGTACGGCTGGCGCCGAATACCTCTCCATTGGTTTTGGTTGTTTACCGTACCGTTTTTGCCGCGCTGATGCTATTGCCCTTTTGGTTGTGGACCCGAAACCGGGAATCACGGCAGGGGAAATCCAAAGAGCGGCTCTGGATTGGGCTGTCGGGAGTTTGCTTGGGATTTCATTTTATCTGCTGGCTTTCATCGCTCTATTATACGTCGGTGGCATCAGCCTCGGTACTCGTTACGATCCATCCCATTATCATGATTTTGGTTGAGCGACTGTGGTTTAAGCGTAGCTTTGTTGCCACCACTTGGATTGGAGTCGTGATGGCATTCGGCGGCTCGCTATTGCTGGGCATTTCCGACAGCCAGATGGAGCAGTCGTTTTCAGATCCACTGTTCGGCAATCTCCTGGCCCTTACAGCAGCTATTATTTTTGTAGTGTATTTGCTGATCGGGCAGCAGATTCGCCAGAAGCGAGCGTGGATCGACTATGTATTTCCGGTTTATTTTTATGCCGCGGCAACGTGTGTATTGGTTGCTATATTGATGGGCAAAAACTTGCTGAACATTTCTACGATAGGCGTGTGGGCCGGAGCGGGTTTGGCTTTTGGCCCACAGATTCTGGGCCACGGATCAATGAATTTTGCCGTAAAATATGTGTCGCCAACCCTGCTTTCAACGCTCATTCTTGCAGAACCGCTGTTGGCATCCGTGTTGGCGTTTGCCTTCTTTGCGGAAATGCCGCCTGTTACCTCGATTATTGCAATGATTATTATCTTGATAGGCGTTGGACTAACGTGGAAACGCGAAAAATCTACTGAAAAAGCAGAAGCTTAAAACTGTAACTTTAGCCCGCCCAGGAATTTACGTCCGGGCCCCGGCAAGCCGAGCTGCAGGATCCGCAGATCATTAGTGAAATTATTGACGCGAAAAAAGATTTCGCCGCCGTCAATCATATTTCCCTGTTCGAAAAGCTGATACGAAAGACGTCCGTCAAAAATTAGGGCATCCGGCAAAAGTACAAATGTATTTTGCTCGGTGCGGGAGTAGATACCCCCGGTATAATCGGTTTGCAGCAGTGCCCCCAAGCGCTCGGTAATATCATAGTTGATACTTAACTTGCCCAGCCAAGTCGGTTTTTCTTCAATCTTTCGCGGGTCCCCTTCGAAAAAGCCGCGGATATTCATGTAGGTAACACTACCGTCAATAGAGAGTGATTGAATGGGATTGGCAGCGGCTTTTGCTTCAATCCCCCAGATTCTTGTGCCCCCCAAATTGATGCGCTGCTCTTTACCGGCATCGGGCCCCTGTTGAATGGTCATTTGATCGATAGTGTCGTAGGTACGCGTGAGAAATGGTGTCAGTGAGCCACTTACGGTCGATCCCAGCCATTCGATACCTAGTTCGCCGAGATAGGCCGTTACCGGTTTTAGGTTGGGGTTGGGTACGAACTTGCCCAGTGCCCCGCTGTAGAGCTCGCGCATCGTTGGGAATCGGGGTTTCCTGCCTATGGAGGATCTGATTCGAAGTTGTTCTGATATTTCATAATTAAGTCCGGCGGAAAAGCTCAGTGCAGAACTGGTATAGCTATCATACCCTTCATTTTTCCACGGGCCTGTATTGGTAATAGCGCTGGCATCGTAGCTGATCCCAAGCAAAGCCGTTAGGTTATTGCTAATGGGAAACCTGTACTCTGCACCAAGGCTGTAAATTTGTTGACCATAGGTATCGCTGGAATCTGCTCCGGCATTACCCATATTGTACGGCACAATCGTTTGGTTGTGCTGAGTGGTCAGAGCATTGAGTGCGATATCGAGTTCTCCATTTCCAATTTCCTGTTCTAAAATAAGTCGCAGTCCGCCGGTGAGATCCAGATCATTTTGGGCTTGATCAAGATCCTCGTACTCCACACTTTGATATTGGTCGATGTCTTGTGTGAATCGGTTAACCCATACAGATCCACGAAGTCGGGCTTTGGATCCCAATGGAATCATACCATTTACAATAGCCATCGATTGACGGATGGTGGGATATCGCCAGTAGCGAACCCTTGTTTCAGCGGGATTGAGATTGCTTTCGGGAGCTACGCCCTGCTCCGCATCAACATGGAAAAGGGAGGCGCTGAGGCGTGCACCGCTCTGGAATTGCTTGGTGCCTTCAAAGAAAATATTTACGTGCTCACGGTCGGTGTTAACGCGCGTATCTCCGGGCGGTTGACTATAGGGGAGCGTGGCGCCATCCGGAATGCTGTAATCGTACTGTTTGGAATAGGAGGCTTCGGCGGTGTATGAAAAGTTGTTGCTCTTCCCCATTTGAAGTACCGTAGCTTGGCCTAATCCCGGTGATGAGCCAATAACTTTTGCCTCGGTGCGGTGGCCCTGAGTAGATAGCGAGCGTGCTCGAAAGTTGACGGCACCGCCAATGGTATTTGTGCCATATACAACTGAGGGCACCCCCTTTGAGACGGTTACACCACCGAGCATCGAGGAGGGTAAAAAGCCGATATCCACGCGATTATCCCACGGCACATTGATGAGCGCGCCGTTAAAGAATTGAGCAGTCTGGCGATCGGCCGAATTCCGCAGGTAAAGGACAGTTTGGCCGCGTGAGTTAGTAGCTACATGGGCTGCCGGCAGCATACGTGCTACATCTGCAACCGTACCCAGATCAACCTGCTCAATCTCTTCGGCTGAAATCCGCTGAATAGTAGTTGGGTTGGTATTGGTTTGTTGCTTATTGCTGACTACAATTTCATTCAGCTCGTAAGTCGCCGGCTGCAGCGTAATATTTATAGTTTCTGTTTCTTCCTCTTGCAGGGTGATTACTTTTGTTGCCGATTGATATCCCACGGCCGTAACCTCGAGTTCATAACGTCCGGCGGAAAGGTTATCAAATGCATAATTGCCCAGGCTGTCGGAGATGGCGCCGGTCGAAAATTCGGTTTCCAGGCTTGCCAGATATAGGTTTGCACTTTCTATGGCTTTGCTGTTCTCAGCATTTGTAAGTGTGCCCTCGATGGCAGAGGTCTGTGCCTGCAGGCTACTCAAATTACATAGGAGCAAGCAGCAGAATATCAGAAATGCAAAACGAATTTTCATGATGTGGGAGAAATTCTGTCGAAGCAGAGAAAAGTGATCAAAAATTGAACTTAAGGTATCGAAAATAGGATATCTACTCAATAGCATAAGGATGCTATTTTGGTCCAATGGTGAGGCACTTCAACATCACAATAAAAAATTTGCCAGGAGGGGTATATGTTGCAATAAGATGTTACGATGAAGCAAGTTTGGGAGGTATCATTTCTTGTAAACGAAATACTTATTACTCGTGTTTACCGATGAGAGTATTTTGTGGGGACATCCATTACGAACATTAGAAATTTTTACATTCACACGATTTTGAAGTTTTTTGGCTATCTTTAAGTACAAATAAAAAGATGTACGTGGCTGATTTTTTTGCATTTAGGTTCATCAATTGATAACCAAGTTATGCACTATGGGAACATTTAAAAGCGATCCATCAAGGTTGTATTTGGCCGGGACTGTTGCGTTAGCGCTTTTTGTAAGCAGTTGCTCGTTGACTGAAGACGCGCCCTCAGAAGAGGTAACGAGTGAGGAGGGCCTCAAGGTGAATGTGGTAGAGCCTATCGAGCGTGATTATGCTGAAATCAAGCAAAATGGCGTGCTACGGATGATTACCCGGTATAGTTCCAACACCTATTTTCTGCATCAGGGAGTGGAGTGGGGATTTGAATATGAGCTTGTCCATGAGTTTGCTGACAAGCACGACCTGGCGCTGGAGGTGGTCGTTGTTGGTCCCGACCAAAATCCATATGATCTGCTAAATAGCGGTACGGGAGATATTATTGCCGCCAATTACACGCGGACACCTGAGCGCAAAAAGTATGTCACATTTACGCGTCCTTATAATCTCGTCAATCAGCTATTGGTGTTTTCGGATGATATTACCAATCCCCCACAAACTATTGAGGAAGTTGCACAGCGTAAAATTCCCATAACGGTACGCCGCAACAGCTCGTATTACTATCGTCTTAAAGAATTGCAGAGGCAGGGGCATAATTTGTCTATCCACCTGGTGTCGAATAAAAAAGATACCGAATCGCTGCTGTTTGAAATTTCGAATAATAACTTTGCGGCAACCGTAGCTGATGATAATATTTTTCAGGCTTCAAATAAGTATATGAAAGGGATCAAGCGAGGTCCCGTGATTGCCGAAAATGATACTATCGCCTGGGCTATCCGCGATAATGCGCCTAACCTCAAGACAGAGCTCAATCGATTTTTATATGATCATTTTCGATTTGGCAAGCCGGGCGAACAACCCAAGCGCTCCACGTTTTTGAATGTGTTGCGTAATCGGTACTTCAAGGAGGGGCCACAAATTGCGGATTATTATAATCCAGAATCGAATATTTTGGGTGGGAGCGTTATTTCGCCCTACGATGGGCTGATTAAAGAGGTAGCAGATTCTGCAGGCGTAGATTGGCTGCTAATTGCCTCGATTATTGCACAGGAGACAAAATTTAATCCCAATGCAAAAAGTTGGGCTGGTGCTGTGGGGCTCATGCAGGTGTTGCCGCGTTACTCTGAAGTTTCTTCCGAAGAACAGCTTTATAATGAAGAAATCAACCTTCGAGAGGGCGTACGTATTATTAAAGAGCATTTGGATCATTACGCATATATGGACAGCACT
The DNA here is from genome assembly GCA_964490705.1 of uncultured Balneolaceae bacterium. Lineage (GTDB taxonomy): Bacteria > Bacteroidota > Rhodothermia > Balneolales > Balneolaceae > Fodinibius. The sequence continues at coordinate 448,652 of CAZBCG010000001.1, forward strand.
AACCGCTGGTCGTTTGCACTGGCAGCGTATAATGCCGGGCAGGGTCATGTGGCAGATGCACGGCGCTTGGCTATCGATCACAATAAAGATCCCAACCAGTGGAAAAATGCCTCTGATGCGCTGCTAAAGCTGATGCAGCGAAAGTATTACAAAGATGCCCGCTATGGATTTTGCCGGGGTATCGAAACGGTACGCTATGTGGAGGAGATCAAAAACCGTTATAAAACCTATCAAACAATTTTGACGCTTAACGACAGCGAAGCCGAAGATTCTGTGCCCGGAGTGATGGGGTTATTTAATTGACTTTTAAGACGATGAGCGTGATGTCGTCGTATTGAATGTCATGCGAAAACTGTTTCACGGCCTCAATAATAGCTTGTTCTATTCCCTCGGATGATTTATCCCTGTTTTCTTTGATACAGGTGATCAGCCGTTCTTCTCCAAACTCTTCGGTCTCATCTTCGTTCATCGCTTCGGTGACCCCATCCGTATAAAAGACCAGCACATCATCGGTTGAAAGCTGAATGGTTTGCTCCTCGTATGGCGTCATCGTGGCCATTGCTCCCAAAATAAGCCCTCCCTCTTCGAGCTCTTCGGGGTTGTCTTTTCCATCTTTGAGCCAAATGGGCGGATTGTGCCCCGCATTAACGAATCGAAATTCCGCATTTTCGGGATTGAAAATACCCCAGAAGAAGGTAATAAACTTGTCGCTCGGCGTGTTCTGGTGGATGATGTCGTTGATCTGTCCCGATGCTTCGCTTAGTGAAATATCTACCGGTAACAGAACGTGCAACATCGCCTGGAGATTGGCCATCAGCAGAGCGGCCGGAATACCCTTGCCGGTGACATCACCAATCGCAAAAAGCAGATGATCGGCGGGCGTTTTGAGGATATCAAAATAGTCGCCGCCCACTTGGTACGATGAAATATTTTTTGCCGCAATATCAAGCTGATCAACTTGCGGAATGGGATCGGGCAGTAATCCTTTTTGGATACTTTTGGCAATCGTCAGTTCTTCTTCGATGCGCTCTTTTTCAATCCGCTCTTCGAGCAAATACGTCTTTTGGATAGAAAGAACCGCCAAATTCCCGAGGGACTGCAAGAAATTGTAATCAGAGGTTGTGTAGGCTTCTTCATTGGCCCGTGCACCAACGCCCACCAGCGCAATTTTCTCACTCTGGAATTGTAGCCCGATCACGGCTTTAATCTGGTTCTCAGCCAGGAACGGTATTCGTTCTTCCAGCTCTTCATCCACTTCAACGAGGTCGTCTTCCAGTGAGAAAAGAGTTTCTTTTTGTTCTGCCGAAAGCGATCCTCGGATGCCGCTGCTGGCTACCATTTCGCGTTGGCCTTCATTTTCGAGCACAAAGAAAAACTTGCGGATCAGCATCTGTCCCAGCATGGCAAACTTGAAAATACGGACGATCTCATCCCGATCCACCATGATGTTGAAATCCTTGCTGAGATCAAACAGCGTGTTCAGCTCATAAACTTTGCGATCCAGCATCCGGTTGATACGTCGCAGTTCAGTAAACATTCGGGAATTGGCAATGGCGACCGACGAAATAATGGAGAGGCTTTCAATAAATTCAATTTCGTGCTCACTCAGCGATTGCTTATTTCCCTTCGATCCCAGACAGAGAAAACCAATATGATTATTGCTGGTTTGCAGGTTAAAAAAGGTGCAATGTTGGTCGCCCTCGATCACTTCGGGTATCTCAAAATCATCCATACCACAGCGGATCACCGATTGCTGTTTTACTTTTTGATCCCAATCGAACGAAAGGGTTTGCCCCTCATCGGGACATGCGCGCCCCTTGGATTTCGAGACAATATAGTTGTCGGTGCCCGGCTGGTAGATGAGAATCATACCACGGCTTACCATCAGCTTACCCATGGTGATGAGCAACAGGTTATTGAGGACAAAGTCCATATCTTGAGACTCGATGAGCATCCGTGAGGTCTCAAGCAAGGTTTTTATTTCAAATCGGGATTCCCGATTTTCGTTTTTGGAAGAAGAGCTGCTCAAAATGTTACTTATTTTTGGTCATCCTGATTTCGTTTACCGATCCCTTGGTCTGGTATTCCACACTGTCCATCAGTTTTCGGATGAGATAAACACCCACGCCGCCCCGTTTTTTCTCTTTGATTTTTTGTCGTACATCGGGTTTGGAGTAGTCGCTGGGATCAAAGGCATCGCCGGTATCCAGCAGCGAGATCCAAAATTGCTTGCTGTTGTATCCCAGTTTAATATCTACTGATTTGTGCTCGTCGTTCTTATAGGCGTGCTTAATAATGTTGGTATAGGCCTCATCGACGGCCAGCCGGATATCTTCGACATCTTGCTGGGCGAATCCAAACTCGGCAGCATGCTTGGCCACAAAATTGCGCACCTCGGCCAAATGCTCCGTCGAAGCCTGGACAGATATACTATATGTAGCAGGTGATTGTGACAAGGCAGTTATTATTTCGATTCGTCATTTTCGAATTTTTCGATCGCGTCCGACTCATGCTCTAGAATGTCGTAAAGTGTTGGAAAGCCCAGCAGATCAAACACATTATACACCTTGGAGTTCATGTTCGTAAGTTTGATATCTCCGCCGAGGCTACGCACATCCTCGATATAGGCCATAAAAACACCAAGCCCGGCACTGGCAATGTAATCCAGTTGCTGGCAATTCACGATAATCTGATGTTTTTCGTTGTCGATCAGACTTTTAAGTGAGTTTTCCAGCTGCGAAGCTGTATGAGCATCCAGTTCACCGCTAAGCTCGAGCACATCGTAGGAGCGAACTTCCTTGTGATTAATGTCAAAATTTTTCATTACTGCGGATTTGATATTAGAAAACTGTTCCCTGATGGAATGAACCTGTAAACATATAAAATTTTCTGAACATGGTACGCAAAAAACAGGCGGAGTTGAAATCTGATTTAAAAGCCGTCGAAAATTGCCAAGTGAATCTATGATAACGGGAGGGAATACGAAAAACAGCGCGGAAGGGTTCAAAAAAATAAGGCCTCACAAGTATCAGTTGTGAGGCCCTGACTATTCATCAAGAGAGACGCTACTTGAGCGCTCTGTAATATACATTAATTCCCGGCTTCCAAACAAATAATTTTGTTAAATGTTGTTTATTTCAATATTCAAGTATCTTACTATTTTGAGGTTTCGCTAGATTCATGCGAGCCAACGTTTTTCAGAAAATGCAGAGTGTCACTAATAACGTTATTAACCGATTTTGATACCAATCCACTGCATATAACGTGATTTTGTGCTTCCGGAAAATTCGTTAGATCTACCATTTCTGTGCGAGAACCCAGATTTTTTGCCATTTGTTTTATCGCAGGTATTGAAACTACCGTATCTTGTTGATTTCGATTTTTATAATAATAGCCTATAAATGTCGGCTGATGTATCTTTTTAAAGAGGCCGCTGTTCATGTTATGCTGCACAAAAGCACCCAGTGCTAACGCACCGCCCAGCGCATAGTTTGTATTCCAGATGCGTGCCTCAGCGTAGGTTGTTTCCGGACTTTTAATGAGATGCTTTTTGCCGGGTACAATGCCCAGGATGTTACGCATAACAACGTTAGTCAGCAGTTTTTGATTGATGCCATAAAACTGAATGAGAGGGGAATAGAGAATGAGCGATGAAATCGAATTCCGATACTGGGGCTGGGCCGCCAGATAAAGTGCCAGAGAACCACCCGTTGACGCCCCCATGAGGATCACCTTTTTACCGATCCGTCGTCCCATTTCGAGAGCAAAATGAGCAGAACTCAGCAGTTTCTCTTCTGTCAGATTTAGCAGTGGATAGTCGGATTGAATGCCATGTTCGGCAATCCGGCTTAAAAAAAGATTATAGCCCATTTGTTGGGCTACCTGCTTATGAACGGGATCGCCCTCGAGATGGGAAGCCCGAAATCCATGCAGATACACAATAGCGTACTCTGTTTGCTGTGGTTGATTTGGATCAGCCCAGATGATTTGTGCCTCGACATCATCTTTGAGATTGTACGCTGTTTCCTGATCAGCGATAAACTCATCGAGCTCTGCTATTGAGTTGGGGATATCAAAAGAGGCATTCATCATTACATAGCGGTTATCGCAGAAACGTTCTTTAATAAAAATAAAAAAAGCACCAAGGGAGAATCCCCGGTGCTTTTATGAATGTATATCAACAATTTATTCTTCAGTTGTTTCCATCGAATCTTGAGATGCCTGTTCATCTTTCGCCATTGAGGTCCAGGAGGGTTCGCTGTATTCGCGCTGAAGCTTGTTCTCCAATTTCTGTGCCATGTCCTTGGTGGCCAGGTGCCCCAAGCGAACACGGAACCAGATATCGCCGGTTTCTTCGTTGCCGTATTTAACCACATAGGCATTTTCGTATCCGCGATCTACCCATTTCTGAACCTGAGCTTGTGCTTTTTTCTTCGAACGCCACGCTTCTACCTGTACCGAAAAGGCACCATTGGGATCAAATTCAATACGGTTGCGTTCGCGTTCTCGTTTTTTGGCTGCTTCAATACTGTCTTGCCGAGCCTGTTCAATGCTGTCTTGTCGTTGTTGCTCCATGCGTTGTTGGCGAACCTGCTCAAGCGAATCTTCACGAGCTTGCTCTCGTTGTTGCTGTTCCTCTTCGCTTGGTCCGCATGCATTTAGCAACCCAATTGCAATCGATGAAGTAATCAGAAAAATAACTATTCGTTTCATGGGTAATAGGTTTAATGAATAAGATTTTTGTGCCCGATGTTAATTTTACTAAAAAAAGTTACGGTGCAAAAATATATAAACCAAAAAGTAAATTGTTCCCTTTACGGTTAAAACCCAGATGCATATAGATGCAAAAATTTTGAGTTAACTAGTTGCTATCCAGCCGCTTTCTATTTAGATTTGATCTAAATTTCTCTCTTCTCAGAGCATTAAAAAGCACTATCATAGGCACACAGCTACATAAAAAATCTCCTCCCTGGTACCTGCTCCTGTTTGCAGCCATCATTGCGATTGGCGTTTTGCTACCACTTGTATATCTGTTGATTAGGGCATTTGGCGCTTCCCCCGAAATGTTGAATAATGTTGTTTTTCGGATGCGAAACCTGCGTCTGCTCGGTAATACATTGCTGCTTACAGCCGGCGTCTTGGTGTTGGATGCGTTCATTGCGTTACCGTTGGCATATCTTTCGACGCGGTGCAAAATCAAAGCTCGACAGTTTATAACATTGCTGGGCGTATTGCCGTTGGCCATTCCGGGTTATGTAATGGCGTATGCTATTCTTGGCCTCGGGGGATTAAATGGTACCTTTGAGGCATGGTTTGGCTGGAATTTTCCCCGCCTCAGTGGCTTTTGGGGATCGCTGCTGGTGCTCAGCCTGTGCACATTTCCTTACTTGTATTTGAATTTACGAACAGCGCTTTTGGGAATGGATCAGTCTATCGAGGAGGTATCGCGTTCGCTGGGACATGATGCGAAATCAACTTTTATTAAAGTGATACTGCCCCAGCTAAAGCCGGCATTTTTGGCGGGATCATTATTAATAAGTTTGCATGTCATCGGCGATTTTGGGACCGTATCACTCATGCGGTTCGAGACCTTCAGCTATGCGCTATATCTGCAATATATTGCTGCTTTCGATCGCATCTATGCCGCTTGGCTGGCCCTCATGCTTTTGGGATTAACAACTGCAGCTCTCGTACTGGAGTACAAGCTTCTCAAAAAGGCAATCTATCACCGATTGGGGCGCGGGGCTGCAAAAGCCAAAACATTGTTAAATCTGGGTTCCTGGAAAATTCCCGCTTATACCTTTGTGGGGATATTATTTTTGATAGCTATAGTTTTGCCGGTTTCATCCATTGTGCACTGGTTGGGCCAAACCGCTTTTGCATCAGTCGCGGGTGATCTGTATCAAGCCTTTATGAACTCGGTGAAAGCCTCGGCACCGGCTGCGGTTTTGACCACCTTTCTGGTACTGCCGCTGGCTTATATTGGCGTCCGATATGAGACCAACCTCAGTAATCCCATCGAACGCGTGGCCTACTTGGGATATGCGACGCCGCCGCTCGCTTTTGCACTGGCATTCGTCTTCTTTTCACTGCAGGTGTCAACGGCGCTGTACCAATCACTTTTATTACTTGTCATTGCGTATTCGCTCCACTTTTTGGCAGAGGGCATCGGTCCCGTGCGGAGTGCTTTATATCAAGCGCCCCCCCAATATGAGGAAGCGGCGCGTTCGCTGGGATATTCATCCATAAAATCATTTTTTAAAGTTACATTGCCTCTGTTGCGCGGTGGAATTATTGCATCGGCAGCTTTGGTTTTCTTATCTGCAATGAAAGAGCTCTCCATAACGTTTTTATTAGCACCCATTGGTTTTGATACTTTGGCACTTAATGTGTGGTCATATACGGGAGAAGCAATGTTTGCAGAAGCAGCTCCCTTTGCATTGACAATATTGTTATTTTCGTCCCTCTTTGTAGGGTTATTATTCTCGAAAGAGTAAAAACATGATGGAAAATTTATTAACGGTACAACATTTAACGAAATCGTTCGACGAGAACGGTCCGGTTGTAAATGATCTGAATTTTGAAATCCGGGAAGATGAAATTTTTGCGCTTCTTGGTCCCAGTGGCTGTGGTAAAACGACTTGCCTGCGACTGATATCCGGTTTTGAGCGGGCCGATCAGGGAGAGGTTCACGTGGATGGTAAATTGCTGGAGTCCCCCACTTCGCATGTAGCTCCGCAAAATCGGGGTATTGGCTTTGTGTTTCAGGATTATGCGCTTTTCCCACACCTTTCGGTGATCGACAATGTAGCCTTTGGGCTAACCGACATCCCTAAACACAAGCGGCAGGTTTATGCCGAAGAAGTGCTGTGCCGTACAGGGATGGGCGATTATAAGGATCGTAATCCCAGTGAGCTTTCAGGCGGTCAGCAGCAGCGCGTTGCGTTGGCTCGTGCCATTGCACCCAAACCAAAGCTGGTACTGCTGGATGAACCGTTTTCAAATCTCGATGCGATGCTGCGCGACACCATGCGCAAAGAGGTGCGCGATGTGCTCAAAAAAGCCGGTATGAGTGCTCTGTTGGTAACACACGATCAGGAAGAGGCGTTGTCATTTGCCGACCGTATTGCGGTGATGAATAATGGAAGAATTGAGCAGATTGGGACGCCCGAGGAAGTATATTATAATCCCAAAACAAAATTTGTGGCACAGTTTCTGGGGCGTACAAATCTCTTTCATGCGGATGCGGATGGCAGCCAAAAGGTGGCGACGAACTTGGGACCGATGAATTTAAACTGCAATGCCTGTGGACGCGTGCTTTGTTCTATTCGTCCCGAGCATTTAACGTTAAAGGAAGCAACTAATGAAAAACCTGAAAATGTAGGTACGGTTATAGGACGGGAGTTTAAAGGCCACGATATCACCTATCACGTGCAGCTGGGTGGCGAAAAATACTTGGTGCATACCGACAATCGTGTACTTTTTGAGCCCAATGATGCCGTTGTGATTAAGCCATTGGAGTCTGCAGTGATTCTTGAAGCCGAGGAGTAATACTATGGATTTTATTCTACTACTTATTATTGCTGCTATTTGTGGTGCTATTGGCCAAAGTATTGCGGGCTATTCGCTCGGCGGCTGTTTAATTACTACCGTTGTAGGATTTATTGGCGCGCTTATTGGCAAATGGCTGGCTAACCAAATGGGTTTGACATATATATTGCCGCTCGAAATTAGCGGAGAGATGTTTCCTATCATCTGGTCGATTCTGGGATCGGCACTATTTGCTGTAGCTATTGGCGTAATCAGGAGAGGGAAAAATCCATTCAAAAACAAAAAGCCTGACAACATATAACGTTATCAGGCTTGTTTTAAAATCACTAATTTTTTATTCGGGAGCAGAGAAATCCTGGTTATAGGGATTGTTGTCGAAGCCCGGTGTTACTTTTACGAATCCGTGGCTGGTGGCATTGTGGCAAGAGTTACACGAGTTGACCATGGTGATCGTATTTTCGCGGACTTCCTCCCAATTTTTATTAGCCAGGGCCTGTTCAACCGGCTCAATTGTAGGATCCAAAAAGAGTTTCATAAAGCGGGCAATATTGTACCCTTCATAGCCCGGAATATTTTCTTTGATACCGTCTGCAGCTGCGCGTACTTCGTGAAAATAGAAGGTTGCCAACTCATGATTTTTAGCATCAACAGCTAGCGCATATTTATGGGTATAATATTGTAGTTGTCCCATGGCATCAGCCAGCTCCGGGACATCTTCGTTCGCTTTTTGAACGCCTTGTTGTTGCTGGGGCTGCTCGGTCTCGGAATTTGAGCAATGAACTAATAAAACAGTACAGAAAAAAAGGCTTAGGATAGCGACAATTTTGTGGACGGCTGAGCGCTTGGTAAACATAGAGTTTTAATTATTGTTGATGCTTATTTAAAATGAATCTAAGTATATAAAAAAATATCAACAAAATAGAGTTGTTTACCTGTATAGCCGAGGATTTTCAGGTCTTAAAAGAGACGTGCAGCCCCAATATTAACAAGAAGGGCAGGTTCATCAAGTCGGGCCGCAAAATCAATCCGAAATAGTCCGAGGATACCGTTGAGTGAAACGCCCGCCTCCCAGTGAATGCCGTTGGTTCCCAGGGGCTGGTAATTTGGTTGGGTAGGAGTTTGTGTGTCCCAGTCGGGCCAAGTGCGGGCGGCACCGCCAAAAACGATGATGCCGATATTGCGTTCTGCCAAGGTCTGTAATCCTATTGCTTCGAACGGAATGCTGCGGAAATTATGCTCAACATTGAGCGACAGATATTGGTTGCCCTCATAGGGGCGTCCACGGGCGGCTTTCATCACACCATAGGGACTGGATTTGCCCAGCGATACATCAATTATGCCCAATTTTTGGATGGGGAGATTTCCACTGTAAGTGCCGGCTTTCAAGTTAATATCCAGCGTGTTGGACAGAAGTCTCCGCTGATAAAAGGTGGGAAATGACCAGGAAAGCCGTGTTTCGTAGCGCGTAAAGTTGAAGTCGCTGCCCAATGCCTCAGAGGAGTGTTCAATCTCAAAGCGGATGTAATCTTGTCCGGTAATCCCAAAGTTATACCCTTCGTTGATATTATAGCCGGCCACCAGATCTATAACCCGCATAGTGCCTTCATCAATTGCGGGATTGGTTCTGTAATTATTCTTCTTACCCACAAGATCATAAGCAGTGGTAGTTGGCAGCGAGCTATGTTTTTTGCTTGAAAATCCTGCTGTTAACGAAAGGTCACTGTCAGGATGTTCGATGGAGGAGAAAGCACGAAATCCCTCTGAGCGATAGTAATCAAAATAGCCGTTGTTGCCCAGCAGGTTTGGGATAATGGTATAGTAGGGTTTATAGATGTGGGAAGTGTAGCGCGTAGTGGTCTCTGCGGCATAATTAATCCCGATAGAGGATTCAAAATGCTGACTGTCGAGCCAATTCAGGCTAAATCCGCCACCATAATTCCATTCTTCATAGCCGGTGCTGTACCCACTCTCGGCGCGCAGCTCCAGCCAGTCGGTGGCGTTAATGCTGTATTTTAGTCCTGCAAAAAGTTGATCTACGCGGTTATACCGAGCATCGGGACTAATATTGCCGGGCACGAAATCTAAGAATCCAAAAATTCCCGATCCCGAATCATCTTCATCATCGACCAATCCAGATAAAAATCCGCTGGGTTTAAATGCTTCTTCGAGGGTTGTGGAGCTGTCAATTTTGGCGTAGGCTTCTTCTTCATCAAGCGACAGCGGAACGGTGTCAACCTGTTTGTGAATTAGTGAATCGGAGCCAACGGTGGTACTGTCAACACTGAACTGGGTTTCGTTTTGATACAGCGAATCGGGCAGGCTTGTATTAACCCGATAATTCGTAATGCGCGAAAGCTGTTTGAATTTGATTAGTGGAAAGTCGAGGCCGACCATCGAAATTTTGACTTCGCCACCTATGCGTACATCCACCGGCAGCCAAAATTCTTTTCCAAAATTATTAAACTGCTGTTTGTAATCGAGGTCAAATGATTTTACCGGCCGAGGGAAGTTGATGACATCGTTGGGTTGCAGGTTTACTTCCAGCAGGGCAAATTCATCTTCCAATACAAACACCGTACCCTTGAAAAGCGGTTGCAGTTTTCGATCGGGGGTAACTTTGATTTCATATACGGTTTGGTCATCGAGTGAAGTTTGTCCGATGAGTTTAAAGTTGTAAAAGTCCAGCGCATCGGGATGGGTAACTCCCACAACCTCAAATTCAGCTATTTCAATATTATCATCATAAAAGTTGGGGAGATAACTTACGCCGGCAAAGTTATCGGCAGCTTCGATATTGGCCGTTTGCCGTTTTGATTTGAGGACTTCGCGATGGCCCTGTTGTTTATCCCAGAAAACTTCGGAGACCGATTCTGTAATAGATACAATGCTGGTGTCATTGGCCAGACTCTGCCGGGTGTAAGCATCTGCCCGGTAGGTATCGAGCTGTTTACGCCACTGCTGCTTGCGCTTTATAACTTCACGCATAATACGCACACCGGGGTCTTCATCCGTAACAACAATTTCCTGCATTTCAGTGACGGCAGGTTCAAGGGCAAAGTTTTGTTGTGATGAGGATTCGGCCGTGATGGTCCGGGTCGCTGACTGGTAGCCGATATAGCGGACGAGCAAAGTGGCCGGCAGCAATGAATCAGGGATGGACAGAGAAAATGTACCATCGGCATTTGAGATAGTACCGCGGTATGTATCTTGAATTAAAATATTGGTGGAGGGAAGTGTTTCACCGGTTTGAGCGTCGGTAACAGTTCCGCTGATATTTTTTTGTGCCTGTACGGTAAAGCCTGTTATCAGCAGTAGCCCAAACAGGAAAACCGATTTTAAATATTGCGACATTAACTTGAATTTTCTCTGATAAGGAATAGGGAGTGATGGTTGTACTACAATGCGAAATGAAAGTTACGATTTCTTAGTTACTTCGTAATTAGATGACTCTCTTTAGTTATGGTTGTATCAATAAAAAAAGGCGACCCTCGAAAGGGTCGCCTTAAAACTAGTTGTTTTGCAGAATCTTAGTTATTTGGAGAATACTGATACGGATTCAGCGGATGTGATTCTGCACGACGGTTTTTGCGGCATCCTTGCTCTTCGGTCATATCCATGCAAGGCTGGGGTGCTTTACCAAGGCCGCGAGATTCGATACGGTTTTCTGAGACGCCGTTTTCAACATAGAATTGTGTAACGGCTTCGGCACGTCGCTTACTGAGACGCAGGTTATACTGGTCGCCACCTACGTGATCGGTGTAAGCATCAATGCGGACGCGGAATTTCTGGGAATCCATCAACTTCTTGATGTTTTCGTTGAGAATTCGAGCCGCTTCCTCATCAATGTTAGACTTGTCGAAAGCAAAGTTTACTGTTCCGAGTGCATCTTCACCGAGGAAAGCCGGATCGGATCCGTCATTAAGGTCCGTACCCATCTCGAGTTCTTGTGAATCGGTAAATCCATCGCCGTCAGAGTCGGTATTATTGGGATCTGAATTATATTCGTTGATTTCATCGTAATCGCTAATACCGTCGCCGTCGGAGTCCGAGTTGTTCGGATCAGTTCGGTGCTCGTTAACTTCTGCTCCGTCATCAAGTCCATCACCGTCGCTGTCGGCAGCGGTGGGATCGGTATTGTGAGAGTTAACTTCTTCACCGTCATTGAGGCCGTCTCCGTCGGTATCAGCGGCATTGGGATCGGTGTTATACTCATTTAACTCTTCACCATCGGTAAGGCCGTCATCATCACTGTCGGCAGAAAGAGGATCGGTATTGTGTTCGTTCATTTCTGCCCAGTCACTTAAGCCATCGTCATCGGTATCGAGCGAACGCAATGTTTCCTCATCGAGAGATTGTAGATAATCCATGGTTCTTTCTGATGGTGCGCGCAACTCCTCGGAACCGCCGCAAGCCGTAAAGAGCGTCATCCCAAGAAACACGGAAGAGACAAGTAGAATCAGTTTTGAATTTATCATCGTGTTACTATATAAGTTTAAAGTTAATTTTTTGGACTGGTGAAAAATAGAAGTTTACTGTAGAATCTAAAACCTTTCCATGAAATAATTACCATTAATATGTTATCATTTACAATTAAAAACAAAAAGAAAGTAGATAGTTAGAAAAAAGTGTCATGTCGGTAAAAATATTCTTATTATTGCCACTCCTGAAATGGGGCTATAGCTCAGTTGGCTAGAGCGCTTGCATGGCATGCAAGAGGTCCGGGGTTCAAGTCCCCGTAGCTCCACTTTTTTATTTGTTATTACTTTATTTTGCTTTTCTGCCATGAACCGCATTTTTTAGTTATATGACTCATACTTGAAACGATAGCGTTTGTTCCGGTTTGGGATGAATAAATGCATCAAGAGTTTTAATAACTAACAAACTTTACTGATTCGATAAATGAATTAGGTTCGGAGGCTCAAATGAGGTGGATACAGAAGGCTAACATTACAGGAATAATACTTGTACTGCTGATAGTTTCGGCTGATTTGGTACAAGCGCAAGCAGATCTTTCGTTGCGGGTAGAGGTGAATGAAACGCTGGCTAATTCGCAATCGATTAATATCCAGTCATTGATTGCCAATGACGGAGAGGGTCCTAATCTGTTTCGGATATACTTAAGCAATGAGAACAGCTCGGAATATGCCAATGATCTATATTTCGAGATTATCGTAAGTTCGGATAAGGTTGGTCGTATTTTAGAAGCCCGACAGAAAAGTGGCCAGCCGTTTAGCTTAAATCCCGGCCAACAAGTATATGCTACAAATAATAATATTGCTAATGGCTTGCCGGGTGTTGAGGAGTACATTCAGTTCAGTGGTAACTTAACTTCCGAAGGGCAAGATTTTGTAAATAATCTTGAAGGTGGCACAACATTACCTTCTGATCGCTATATGGTGGAAATCAATATTTATCAGGGATCGGGTCTGCAAAACAAAGTGGCCTCGGATATGGCTGAGGTTGGTACTAGTATTACAGAAGATACGCAGGATCTTTATTTATTGTCGCCTGGCAATACGGTGGATTCTGATGCAAGCATTTCCAATCCCTACCCCAACTTTCAATGGCAGGGTTCTTCAGGCAGTTCCTTTCGATTGATTGTGGTGGAGGGTAAGCCCAACGAAAGTCCACAGTCGTTGCTTAATGGTGCACAAAGTACCAGCGCTACCCAAACGGATGGAATGTCGAGTGGTGGGTCGCTGGTGGATTATGAAATGCTGGACAGAGTTATGAGTCAATCGAGTTTCCAATATCCCAACTCGGGGGTACAAGCTTTGGAGGCAGGGAAAACGTATTATTGGCGGGTCATTGGTCAGCGTGAGACCAGCAGCGGTGAGCAACTGCGCGAATCAGAAATCTGGAGTTTTGCATTTTCTGAAAACCAGAGTTCATCTAGGCCCACAACATCTATAAGTGGAATGTCGGAAGCTCTGGAGTCGGTGATGGGGGAACAATTTAGCGAATTTAGCGAGCAAGGCTATACGTTTGATTCTATGGTCATTGATGGACAGGTATTGCAGGGTACCCAGGCATTGGAAAAGCTCAGAGAACTTAGCCGCAGGGCCGAAGACGGGGATGTATCAATCGTAATTGAAAGAAAGTAAGTTATGATACACTATAATAATATACCTTTTAAGTTAATTGGAGTATTACTTATTGGGGTTGTTTTAGGCGGTGCAGTTCTCCATAATAATACAGCTGATCGCCCGCTGGCTTTTGTGCAAAAGTTTAAGCCAAGTGTGGGCATCCAAAATGCAGGCCAATATCAAGATGTAAGAAAGCGAGGGAAGCCTCTTTTTAATGGGGATACGTTGCGCACCAATGAAAATGGGTTTGCGTTGGTACAGTTTATGGACAAAAGTTTGGCCAAGGTAAAACCAGAATCGCGTCTTATTGTTGAGGGAGAAGTCGAAGACAAGCAAAATACCAGTACTCGCATTGGGCTCGAAGCGGGCGAAATTTTTCTGAATGTTACCGAACAGGGACGCGATAATTTTGAAGTTGCCACTAATACGACGGTTGCTTCAGTAAAGGGTACCGACTTTGGTGCCGCATCTAATAATTACTTTTGGGTTCAGGAAGGAGAGGTAGAGCTGTTAGTTAGTCAAACGGGTGAATCAGCTACACTTACCGATAGTGAATACGGCCAGGTACAAAACGACGGCTCCATTGAAACGGGGCAAATGACCGATGAAGAGATGCAGGAGCGTAATCAGGACTATGAAGATATGGAAGAGAATGTGGAGCCTGAGGTTTATGAGATACGCTTTATCGACAGCAATGGCCAAGAGCAAGTAATAGAGGTGAAAATTTTTGAGAATGAAAACTAGAAACCAATAACTGTTGGTTGATTCGGGGGTTAGAGACACTGCAATGAATAATATGAGCAAATGGATGTTGCTTTTGGGGTTTGTTATGTGTTGGGGATCCGCTGAAGCAGCATTTGATAATGGGCCGTTACAAATACGGCATCAAGAACCAACACTGATAGAGCGAGGTTCGGAGCTGGAATTAACTTTTACCGTTCCGGGCATTGATGCCAAAGATGTAGCCGATGCTTATCTTTTTTACCGGGTGGATGGGAATATCGCCTATCGGCAGCAAGAGGCGAGCCTGTTATCATCGCAGTTTAGTGTACCCTTAGCTGTTGAAAACAAACAGGCAACTGCAGTCGAGTACTATTTTGAAGTTCAGCTCCACAACGGCGAAACGGTAACCTATCCCAAGAATAATCCTGCGCAGGGGCCCATTGAGGTGGATGTAGTGGATCAGCGAAAGTCGGAACGCCAACGACGAGTAGAAGCTACCGGTGTTGATTATACTATTCTTTCGCCAGATCCCGAGGCAACGGTATCGCAGGAGGATGTTGTAGTAGCCCTTACTCTATTTTATGATGCTGCCAAAGTGGATACGGCCAATTCTTCATTCCAACTGTTGCTTGATGGCCGGGATATAACTGAGGAAGCCAATGCCAGTGATTATTTTTATACCTATTCGCCGGATAATCTGTCGCCGGGAGAACATACAGCACGGTTTAATCTCATCAGAAATGATTCGACCCTGGAAGTAACGAGTTGGTCGTTTTCAGTCCTTGATCCCAATGCGGTAGCTTCGCAATCGGGGTCTGCTGGACAGGAAGAAACCTGGATGCCCAGCGGTCGCGTACAACTGTCGGCCCGTAACCAAGAGGTGGGTGGTGTTAAAAATGATGCTCTGAGTGGCAATGTGCGCCTGTCGGGTCAAAAGGGGAATGTTTCTTATTCAGCGCATGGATTGTTAACATCTCAGGAAGATCCACGATTACAGCCTCAAAATCGATTTGGGGGAAGCTTGTATATTGGAAATTGGCTGGATCTGGAAGCGGGGCATGTATATCCTGCACTAAGTACACTAACTATTTCGGGACAGCGTATGCAGGGCGTAAATGTAGGGGTGCACGCTTGGAATGAAGCGCTTAACTTTCGATTTGTTTATGGAAAGCTGCGCCGGGGTATTGACAATTTATATCGCGCGGTAGAGCCCGAGTATCAGATTGAAGGACAAGGTCAGCAGCAAGATACAGTTGGTGTTGAATATTTATTGGGAACCCGGGAAGGTGGTAGTGGTACGTATAAGCGGGATGTTATGGGTGGCCGTATTGGCGTTGGACGAGGTAACAATTTTGAATTTGGTCTTAACTTCTTGAAGGTCGAGGATGATACAGGCTCCATAAATATGATCGACAATTTTGATACGCTGATGGATAGGAATCCCAACCTGACGGATAGCCTGAATACCCAACAGCAGAATGAACTGGCCAATAATCCCGGACAGTTGAGCGTGAATGGAAATCCACGACCCAAAGGTAATTTTGTGGCCGCCACCGATTTGATGTTTAGCCTGGATAACGATCGAATTCGTTTTGAAGCTGACGCTGCCGCAAGTTTGCTTAATGAGGATATTTCGGATGGTACGCTATCGCAAGAGACGGCAGAAGATCTGGGATTGATGATTGACCAGAGCGCCGCCGATTTGCTGGATCAGATTTCGTGGTTTATTATCATCAATGAAAATATGGAGACGCTGCCCTTCCGCTTCAATGCCAGCGATGATGGGGTTTCGTCCGAAGTCATTTTTCCAACGAGCATTGTGGCCGCCCAATCGCGACTGGGGCTCAATTATTTTGATAACAACCTTAAAATACAGTACCGCTGGGTAGGGCCGGGTTACAATTCGTTGGCAAATAGTACCATCCGCAAAGATATTGCAGGATTTACCATTTCGGATCGGATTCAGTTATTTCAGAATCGCATATATTTGACGCTTGGTTATGAACGCCTCCACGATAATGTTGTCAACAATAAAGACGCTACGACCAACACCACGACTTATCGCAGCAATATTAGTTGGTATCCGCTGGATCAGGACCTGCCGCGCGTGAGTGTGAGTTTCTTGAATCGAAACCGCGATAATGAAGTCGAGCTATTTAACCCCTATGTATCTGATGGATTGGAAATGGCGGCTGTCCGGAATTTTGAGATCCAGGATGGAGATACGCTGGTTGCGCCCAATGCTCGGTTTACCAATTCGTATCAGTTGAACTCATCCATTTCGCAGGAGTTTTCACTGTTTGGGATTTCTCACGATGCGAGCGTGAGTTACTCATATACCACTACTAAGGATCAGCGGTTTGAATACGGCGGATCGCAGAGCACGAGTCTTTCGATGCAGATCACAAATCGTTTTGATGAGTTGCCCCTGCAGACGACCATTGGTGCAAACTATAATAATACCAAGACGGCCGGCGGACTTACAGATATCCAAATTATGGGTGCGCGCCTAGGTGCCTCAATGTTCTTTTTTGATGATAAGTTGAATGTAGATGCCTCTGTTGCATTTACTAAGAATCGCTCTGAATCGACATCACTGCGAGTGAATCCGAATACCAATCAGCAAGAGACCCGCGATGATTATTATGAGCCCGGCACAAGCGATGCCACGACTTCCATATCAGAAAGTAACTCGTACATCATTAATACCGCTGCGCGATACAACTTTAATAGCAGCCATTCGCTGTTGGTGAATTTCCGCTATTCGAACATTCGCAATACTATTTCGCCGGTTGGAATTCCCAATGATCGCCTCTTGCGTGCGCGATATATTTTCAACTTTTAGGATATGGCACAGCATCAACATTCTTGGCTAAAGCGCTTGGTGTTGCCCGGGCTTATCTTGTTTAGTCTGCTGATGACAATTCTGCTGTCATTTTCTACGCCGGTCCAGAATTTAAAGCTTAACGTGACCGACCAGCTGTTTGAGATTCGCGGTCCCATTCCTCTTCAAGACAGCTCGGTGGTAATTGTGACCATCAGTCAGCAGGCGGATCAAGCAATTCCCCAAAAGTATCCCTGGCCGACAGATTTGCATGGCAAACTGGTTGAACATCTTAATGAGGCAGGTGCAAAAGCCATCGGCTTTGATGTTATTTTCGACAAGCGGGACAATTATGATTTGTCTAATGATACCGTTTTTGCCGAGGCACTGGCCGCACACGATAATGTTATATTGGGGGCTAGTATTCAGAACGATGGACAAAATCGTGGCCGTCGGACTCGTTCCCGTATTACCCGATTTGTACGGCCTCATTCATTGTTAAGGGATGCCAACAGCAATCCCCTGGGACTTGTGCGCACCCATAAAGATGCCGATGCTTCCATCCGAAAATATATTTTGGGCACATCCTATAATGGGGAGCAGTATTATTCATTTGGCATCGAACTGTTAAAATTATTCAAGGATATTCCGTCCGATAGCGTGGGACATGCTGGCGATACGTTTAAGCTGGGACCGTTTGAAATTCCCAAGTATAACGACAACCTGATGGCAATCAATTATTTTGGGGGGCCGGGCACCTTTACACAGCATTCCTTTGAAACTGTGATCGATGATTCAACCGTTATTTTAGCCTCAGAGGATTCCTCATTTCAGACCAATACTTTTTCTGATCCTTATTTTGGGCTTAAACAGGGGGGTGTGTTTGAGGATAAAATTGTGCTTATCGGTGCCACCATGCCCGAGCTCAACGACTTACACTCAACGCCTTTTGCTCCACAGGATGCGATGCCCGGCGTAGAGATGCACGCTAATGCTATTAAGACTATTTTGTCGGGCAAGCATATTCATCACATTTCGCCGATGGTAAACCTTCTGTTGTTGTTTGTGTTAATTGCGATCATTGTGGTGAGTACGCGTAAGTTTTCGGGATTCTGGGGATTCGCGATCTATTTATTCTTGGCTATTGGCGTTATAGGGTGGACGCTCTTCGAATTTTTACAGTATAGCTATATAGTCGATTTAATTTCGATGCTGGTAGCGCTATCGGTGGGATATGTGACTACGCAGAGTTACGAGTATGTCGTCGAGCAGCGCGAAAAACGCAGAATTCGTGGACTCTTTTCTTCATACGTTTCTCCAGCTGTGGTAGAAGAAATGGTAGAGTCGAACAAAGAACCCGAACTGGGCGGCGACGAAATATATATGACAGCCTACTTCAGTGATATTCAGTCCTTTTCGACGTTTTCAGAAAAATTGCCGGCCAAGACACTGGTGAAGCTTATCAATGAATACCTTTCGGCGATGACCAATATTTTAACTAAACACGGGGGCACGCTCGACAAATATATCGGGGATGCTATTGTTGCCTTTTTTGGTGCCCCTGTACCGCAAGAAGATCACGCTTATAAAGCCTGTATTGTTTCTCAACTGATGCAGCTTAAGCTGGGTGACCTTCGGGAAAAATGGCGAAACGAGGGTGAAAAATGGCCCGAAATTGTCCACCACATGCGCAATCGAATTGGCATTAATACCGGTAAAATGGTGACAGGGAATATGGGCTCAGAGAGCCGATTTAATTATACCATGATGGGTGATAATGTAAATATTGCGGCTCGTTGCGAAAGTGGAGCCAAACAGTTTGGCGTTTATACAATGGTTACCGCCGATACCAAAAAAGAAGCCCAGCAATATGGCGACCGTTGTGTATTTCGGTTTTTAGATCGTATCGTTGTAAAAGGCAGAACCGAACCCGTAGATGTGTATGAAATTATGGGCCTTCGCGATCATCTGGCAGACGAACAATTTGCCTGCAAAGATAAATTCGAGGAAGCCATTGAAGCCTACCAGCAGCAGCAATGGGATAAAGCGATTGCACTGTTCCAAGAGTCGAAGGATCTGGAATACTTTATGCCGAACGACGAATCATTTATTCATACCAACCCGTCGTTGGTGTATATCAATCGTTGCGAAGTGATGAAAGAAAACCCACCGCCCACGGATTGGAACGGGGTATATGTGATGAAATCCAAGTAGAATAAATGGATAATTTTGTTTGCCATTTACCCGTTTAAAGCTGTATCTTTTCGACTTCGAGGGTAGGCCCTACGCAGCCAGCTCCCTCTGAACTCCGTCAGGACCGGAAGGTAGCAGCGGTAGGAGGTTGTAGCGGCGTGATGTAGGTTGCTTACCCTCTCTTTTTTTACCTATCAATAAAACTAAAGATCTCTGGTTACATTCGGAGATGACGCTGCAAATATGGGATTGTCATTTCTCATCTGGCGACTGATGAATGATCCGGGATAATGGCTACTCACTTGGCTTCAACCTCAGAACCCAAGTGATTTTTTTGAATCCTTTGATGAGTGTTTAAGAAATTATTCCATGTCGTTCTGAACTTGCCGTGTCCCGACCATTCGGGGTTTCAGGATCTAAAGCTTGTCCTTCTTATTTTTCCAGCTTTTGTGCAATATCATCCGCAATATGCTCAGCGTGGACGCGTGTATTTTCGATGAATAAGCTGCTGGTATCCATTCCACCACAAACCACACCGGCCACATAAACGCCATCTCTGTTTGTCTCTAAGGATTCGTCTGAATAAACTGGCATCCTGTCTTCATCATCCGTGAGTTCAATACCGAATGTTTTCATCAGCTCGAAGTTCGGTTGATAGCCCGTCATCGCCAGCACAAAATCGTTGGGAATCGTCTTGATACCATCGGGAGTATCCAGCACAACTTCTTTCGACTTAATTTCTTTTACTTCGGTATTAAAATAACCGGTGATCTCATCATTCTTGATGCGGTTTTCAATATCCGGTTTCACCCAGTATTTTACTGATTCCTTGATTTGCGAATCGCGAACGGCAAGAGTTACATTGGCATGCGAGCGATAAGTTTCGAGGGCAGCATCCACGGCTGAATTTCCTCCGCCGATAACCAATACATCCTGCCAGGCGTAGGCATGCGCCTCATCATAATAGTGCTTAACCTTTTCGAGCTCTTCACCGGGAATTCCCATCATTTTCGGGATATCGTAAAATCCGGTGGCCATCACTACTTTTTCGGCTTTGTATTGATCCTTATCTGTGATTACTTCGAACGACTGGTCATCTCCCTTGACCTGTTGAACTTCTTCATAAAGATGAATGTCCAAATCATAGCTCTCGGCAGCACGACGATAATACTCCAGGGCCTCGCGGCGCGTGGGCTTGGGATTGTGAGAGATAAACGGAACACCTCCAATTTCGAGCCGCTCCGAAGTGGAGAAAAAGGTCATATCCTTGGGATAATGAAAAATGCTGTTGACCAGACAGCCGCGCTCAATAATTTTAGTGGTAATATTTCTTCGTTTCAGTTCTATGGCAGTTGCCAATCCAATAGGGCCTGCCCCGACAATGATAACCATTGAATAAAATTGTGAGTTTTTGGTTCAAAAAGTGATTGGTTGTAACAAATGATACTTACTATCAGTTCGCACCAAAGATAAAGGTTTTCATCCGCAACCGTGAATATTATTCGGTTGTTAGTTGCTTTTTCAGATAGGTCCGGATGGCGTAATTGAGCCATCTCTTGGGACGGCTCCGAAAACCTACATGACCACCTTTGTCGGTAATAATAAAATCGGTTTGTGGATTGGCAATAACTTTATCTACGGGCATCGCCTCGATGGGACAAAGCGGATCTTCGCGGCTGTGAATGAGCAGGGTTGGGGTTTCGATTTCTTCCACGAATTGCCGGGCTGAACAGCGCTCGTAGTAATCATCCGCACCTTTGAAACAGTGTATCGGGGCTGTCACCTGGTCGTCAAACTCATAGATGGTGGACCCCGAAAAGGCAGGCAGGTCGGGAAACTCCTGTCGTTTGAGTTCCAGTTTTTTACGCAGCGTACGCAGAAATCGGTACCCATAAACACGACGAATTCCCTTGGAAAGCATGAGCGATCCCAACCGCAGATCGTAGGGTACCGAAACAGCTACAGCGGTATCTACGGGATGGGGGCCGCCCTCTTCGGCCAATGATTTTACCAGGGCATTGCCACCGAGTGAAAACCCCACAGCAGCTATTTTTTGGTCGGGATATTTTTTCGTCACCCAATTAAAAACAGTAGCATAATCCCCGGTTTCACCGGAATGATAAAATCGCGGCTGATTGTTGAGTCGGGATCCGCAACTGCGAAAATTGACGGCTACGACCGAATAGTCTTCCTCAAGCAGCTCTTTCATCAGAGAAACGATATAGTAACGCTCCGATGAGCCCTCAAGTCCATGAAAAAGAACAACTACCGATTCAGAATCAGCACTTGTTGCACAATCGAGTTCCAGGAAATCATCATCGGGTGTGGGAATTTCAATCCGTTCGACCGGCGGTGGATCGGTATCACCCAGCAGCGAACAGGCAATGGTGTGGATATGTCCGTTAAAGCACCAGCGCGCACTGGGGAAAGAGACAATATATTGGAGATTTGTTTTCATGACTTCAGGATAGTAATTCAAAAGTATAATTGGCTGTAATCATTTCATCAAATCTTCATTAACAATTGCGATTTTCGCCGCCTGCAATATTATACATCCTGAACAACGATGGGCCATAAATCTCTTATTTTAAGGCCGTTATTTTTACTACAGACTTTTTATTATGACCAACAGATTTGAACAAACGCCTCGTGTAAATACCGATCCCGATGAAAAGACGGTTTCGGCTTCTCGCGTTCGCATGAACGAGCTGGTGATGCCCAACGATACCAATCCACTGGGTAAGCTGATGGGTGGACGCCTTATGCAGTGGATGGATGTCTGTTCCGGTATTTCAGCACAGCGGCACTGCAACAGAAACGTAGTAACGGTGGCAGCCGACAGCATCGAGTTTAAAAATGCCATTGAGCTGGGTGAAGTAGTGGTGATTGAAGGCGAAGTTACGCGCACCTTTACTACTTCGATGGAGATTGCCATGGAGGTGTGGGCCGAAAATCTGCGAACTGGTGAACGACGCTTGTGTACGACCTCATTCTATACGTTTGTGGCTGTTGATGCCGATGGAAAACCGGTACCAGTTCCTGAGATTATCCCGGAAACCGACTTTGAAAAAGAGCGCTATGAACAGGCTGCTGATCGCCGCGAAATGAGACTAAAGGTATCCCGCCAAACCAAGGATGCGCACAAAAAGGATAAATCTAAGTAATCTTTTTTACTTAATTAGCGTCATGGGGATGGTTTGGGATCCCTGGTCGGTTTTGAGTCGGAGAAAATAGACTCCGCTACTCAAGTTATCGGCATTAAACGGAATGAAGTGAGAACCCGCCTCAAACTCTCGGTCTGCCACTACCCGCACTTTTCTTCCCAGGGTATTATAGACTGTCAGCGAAGCGTTTGTTGCTTGCTGGAGGTCGAGTCGAAGTTGGGTATCATCACGGAAAGGGTTGGGATAGTTTTGGAAAAGTTGGGTTTCGGGTGGAACGTCATCAGATTTGGCCGTTCCGGTATTTGAAACAGCAAATAAATTGCGCGATCGGGCTTCAGCAATTTGGTTGCGCAGCTCGTTTACATCATCCCCAAAAACATACACAAAGCCAATTGTTACTTGTGCTCCCGGATTTATGGTGTAGGGCCCCGAAGCGATGACGGAGGATACATCGGTACCACTTACTTCGGTACGTACTGTTTCTGATTTTAATGCACTACTTTTTTCGCTGTCAGTAAACCCATCGTACAGCCCAAAGGTTAAGGAGTCTGCCTGACTTTCTAAGGTATTGTCGATGGCTAATGCCCCGGATAATGGGCCTAAGTGAGCAACGGCCACAACCGGCTGCGTACTCCCGGAGGTGGCATCGGAAAGATATAGCACACTGTCTGCTTGGCTGTATGATGCATTATTATTGCCGGGATTTCCTAAATCCCAGTCGTTAAACAGTCCGGCATAGACATCTTCTTTAACGACAAAAGAGGAGGGGTTCTGGATCGTATATTTGACGAATACCACATTGCTGAGGGTAGGTTCATCAAAAGCAAATGTTTCGAGATCAATAATAGTCTGGTTTGCCGTATCGGTGTCGGTCACAAACCGGGCACTGCCTGTAACGCCATTGTTAGTAGGTACCGTGGCAAAAACCTGTTGGGGAATAAAGTCGCGGGACAAGTTACCAGAGGCACGGGTCGCATCAAATATTTGGCCATCAATTTCGAGAATCAGGCCTCCTTCGAATAGTAGATTATCTCCTTCTTGGTAACTACCGGTACCGTCTGGAGTTCGCGGGATAAACCCTACTCCGCCCGTTCCTGAAAAGGGATCAGTGAATCCAATAGTGCCTTCGGTACCGAAGGAGGTTTTTACATTATTCCCCGCAACAATATCGTAGGTTAGGTTGTCGTACTGTAGAATTCCAAAATCTTCGTAATCCTGGTTGTCATTTAAAAAATTAAGGCGCAGTGTTGGGGTTTGACTCAGATCGAAGTTGTCGGCAAGTGACAGCTCAAAAGAGACATTGACGGTATCACCGTTGGCAATGCTTCCCAGCTGTTGTGTATTAATGCCCAGGTCAATGCCTACATCGGTAAGGGAGTTGATTCGCAGCTCCACCGGAGAAACGTCGTTGCCTACATTTGTTAAGGTAATATCAAGGAATCCGGGCTCACCCAGGGTGAGTTTGTTGCCGTCGCCATCTACAAAATCTCGTGAAACAATTTTGAGGCCCGGCAGATTTGTATCGAGGGCACGGAACGCATCAATAGAACCATGACCGAGCCTATTGTTGTATTCTTCGGGATTTACATCATCAATAAAGGTAGCCGATGCCCGAATTTGTCTGCTGATTCGTTCGGAAGACCAATTGGGATGAATGGCTTTGACCAGCCCGGCCAAACCACTTACCACAGGTGTAGCCATAGAAGTGCCGGATTTGCTGACCAGGTTTTCTCCGGATGAGGTGCTGAGGATATCGGTGCCCGTGGCCAATACATCGAGACGGTAGCCGTAGTTTGAGTAAGAGGCGGCTGATCCATTTGTTTGCACCGACCCCACGGCCAGCACTTTGTCGTATCCCGATGGAAAGCCAACTTCGTTTACTCCCGCATTGCCAGATGCAGCAATCACGAGCGCCCCCATTTCGGTAGCGAGATTAACGATATCTTGCTCGGCCTGTGAAGCTCCACTCCCGCCCCAGCTGCAGTTGATAATATCGGCTCCATTTTGAGCAGCATAGACAATGCCGTCAAATCCGAAACCTATTGATCGTGACTCATCGGTGTCGGGGGTGCTGGGATCATCGGGGATACCCCCCGTTTTTACGGGCATGTAAGTAACATTAAATCCGGCGCCGGCAACTGCGGTTCCATTGTCTGTTTCCGCAGCAGAAATGCCGGCAACGTGTGTGCCGTGGTCGGTGCCATCTTCTATAGGATTATTGTTCTGTGTTATAGGGTCGCTTACACCGCCAGAAGCCCAGAAATCCCAACCATACAGATCATCCGTAAAGTTATTGTTGTCGGCATCCACATCGTCCATGAACGAGGAATCGTTGTGCAGGGCATCTTCAAGCGTAATTTGGCCGTCGCTATTATAGTCCTGCCCGTTTTGTTGCAGATACTCATAAATTTCGGTTGATGTAATATCGCCGTCCGCGTTTTGATCAACTTGGGGCTGCAGGGTTGGCGGTACCTCATCCTGATTGATCCACATATTGTCATCTAAATCGGGGTGTGTATAGTTGACGCCGCCATCATTAATGGCAATGACAACATCCCGAGAACCCTGACTGAGGTCCCACGCATCCGTAAAATTGTGTGCATCGATAAATTTTTCGAGCTCCGGATCATCAGGGGTGTAGCTCATTGTGCGCAGATACTTTGGTTCGGCATACTCCACGCCGGGCATCCGGCTGATTTTTGCAGCTAGCATTTCCGGATTGATATCACGGCTAAAAACCACTTCGCGAATGCGCAGCACATCATCCGCCGAGGGGTATCGTTGCTGTTGAAGGGATTGCCGCAATTTCTCGGACAACAATGGCCGGTTTTCGCGAACGCTATTACGATAAAGGATCTTCTGTACAGCAGAACGGGGATCGATCTTCGACCGGGATTTAATCTGCTGCAGTTTTTGATCCGGGGCGTATTTGATAATCAAGCGGTCGGGGAAATAATCAGCTTGCTGACCGAAAGAGGTAATTGGTGAGGCAAAAAATAGACAAAGTACAAAAGCAACGAGTAGCTTTTTAATCATAAAATGGGGGTTGCGGTGAGAATAAAAGACTGTTAAATCTGAAAAGAAGTAATATTCAAAATCGCTTAGAGAAACTAGTATATTATTTTATTCAACATTTATCCAACCTCCTATTATGGCAGATCATACCTCAAATGGACCCCCCGTTAATCGCACTTTCTTGGGCAAGTGACTGGTAAAAAGCTGAAAATTAATCCGAAGAAAGAGGGAGCAGTTATCGACGTTAAGCAACCGGATCCTTTTCCCGAACACAAGTCATAATATTCAGTTAAGGAGCCATCCGAAAAATCAAAATGTTTCGGCAACAAAATTGATTTGCGTCAGTTATTGTAACTGTACAAATTATTCGGCAATTTTACAGGCCTTTGAAACGCTTTTCTAATCGAATTTAGCAACAAATTTACGCACATGATTAAGCAAGTATTAGATTCGCTTTGTACTTATTTGGGGATGGCGGCCGGCGCCATACTCCTGATCGGAATTATTTCTCAACCGGTAGCCGCGCAAACCACTGCCCCGGAATCTGCCGATAAATTTGAATCGCTGCGCTCTGATGTGGGCATTCACGGACTCACCGTAAACCTGCACCAGCTTGGTAATGTAACATACAAGGGGAGCAGAGATTCTCTCCGTTATTATGACAGTTCTGAGCTGGAGTTCGTCTATCGCAACGTGCGGATGATGTTTCAGCGGCTGGGTGTGGGATATCAAGTGGTAACGAGTTTTTATACCGGTGGTGATGGTAATGGATTTGGTGTCGGCAGTTGGGGCGCAGGTCCTATTGTTCGGGCTTATCCATTCAGGAGTGATCAGGTGCAGCCCTATGTACAGCTGAATTCGCTGTTTGGCAAAGATCTGGGCGTCGGCAAACTGGCCAATACCCGGAACGTTGCGGATGGATTTCGGATTCGTCTTGGTGCCAAAGCGGGAGTTGCCGTTCGTCTTACGAACAAAATTGGATTATTTGCCGAAGCGGGCTATGAATGGGAGAGCAGCCGATTTTTCCGGGCTGATGCTCGTGCCTTCCAGGCCAATATTGGCATTGATCTTTACTTGTTTGAATATCTGATTAAGTAGCAAGATCTGTTAATCAGCAGGCATCTCCTCCAGCTGATAGATTGAGCCGTCAAAGCTGCAGATATAGAGTTCATTATTGGCATCAACTCCAAATGATGAGATCGAAAGATCGGTATTGATGAGCTCTTCGTTTTGGGGATTTTCAGGATCTGAGTTGTCCAGCGCCCAGATGCGTCCGGTACCGAAATCGGCATAAATATAGAGTCCCGTGAGACTGCTGAGAGCAGAACCCCGATACACATATCCGCCGGTAACAGAGACGCCCAAATCTCGATCGTATTCCCAAACGGGAAGGGTAAGTCCGGACTGGTCGCAGTCGCTGGGTGGTTCGTAGCAGTGGGTACCTTCCATGATATTCCAGCCATAATTATTGCCCGCTTCGATGATATCGATTTCTTCGTAGCTGTTTTGCCCCACATCACCGGCCCAAAGCCGACCGTTTTCGGCATCGAAGCTGAATCGCCACGGGTTGCGCAATCCATAGGCAAAAATTTCTTCACGATAGTCTTGGCTGTTCCCCGCATAGGGATTGTCATCCGGGATACCATAATTCTGCCCGTTTTCCTGGCTATCTACATCAATGCGCAGAATACTGCCTAGCAAGGTACTGCGATTTTGGCCATTATCTTGCGGATCTCCACCGGAACCACCGTCGCCTACCGCAATATACAGGTAATCGTCGGGACCAAAGGCCAAATGTCCGCCGTTGTGATTGTCATAAGGCTGAGAAAAACTCAAAATTTCTGTCTCGCTGGATGCATCCGCTTGATCAGCATTTTGCCCGGAAACCTGGAAGCGTGAAATGACGGTGCGCGATGGATTGGAGGCCGTATAATTCACATAAAAATAGCCATTGCTTTCGTAATTGGGATGAAAAGCAAGCCCCAGCAATCCCTCTTCATTACCACCGTCATCCACTTGGTTTTGGATGTCCAAAAATATTGAAGCTTCACTAGTAGATTCCTCATTATCAAACACCCGGATGGTACCTTGCTGCTCAACGACAAATAAGCGACTACTGCCATCCCCGGGATGCGTCAATGTCACCGGGCGATTGAATGACAGATTGGGAAAGGCCTCTACGGTTTGATAAGTAAATTCTTCGGTTGGCGGGTTTTCGCCGTTACCATCGCCATTTCCATCAGGGTCAGAAGGACCGCTGCTGCTCGAGCATGCGGCAGAAAAAAGAAGTGCAAAGCAAAAAATAAATAATCGCATAACCGGATGGATTGCAGGTTAAAAGTTCCAATCCAATTATAGCATCAATCGGATGCGGAAGTTCCTTTGGCAAGTATCTAAGAAGATTAAACGCAATGAGTGACAAGTCCATTTCATAGGTGCTTGTCACTCATCACGCAATGCTAAATTTAATAGAATGCCCCCTATAATCAGTATCCCGCAGCCTGACCGTCTTTGCGCGATTCCGAAGCGCCGTAATAGACGCCTTCTTCGTGATCCCACATGATTGCCTGATATCCACCGTAGCCGCCTACGTCAAAAGCGACATCATGCCCGCGCTTCATTAGTTCACGAACCGTTTTGTAGGAATACCCCGACTCGAGATTAAGCGTGCCGCCGTCTTGTAGATAAGCATCAGCCGCATCAGTGGGAGATGTCGATCCGGTATGTCGCCAGCGAGCAGCATCTCCGGCTTCCTGCAGATTCATCCCAAAGTCGATCATGTTGGTGATAATCTGCGTATGTCCCTGCGGCTGCATGCCGCCGCCCATTACGCCAAAGCTCATAAACGGTTTGCCGTCCTTCATCACAAAAGCGGGGATGATGGTGTGGAAGGGACGCTTGCCCGGCTCATAGACGTTGGCATGATCTTTATCCATCGAAAAGAGTTCGCCGCGATCCTGGAATACAAATCCAGTACTGGGAACTACGATCCCCGATCCCATGCCGCGATAATTACTCTGGATCAGCGATACCATATTGCCCTCTTTGTCGGCAGTGGTCAGGTAAATGGTGTCGCCCTCTTGGAGTTTTGACATGCCGGGTTTTACATTACTGGAAGCGTAATCTCTGATTTGTTCGGCACGTTTTTTGGCGTATTCTTTGGAGATTAATTTCTGTACGGGTACGTCGGCAAACTCCATATCCGCATAGAATTTAGCGCGGTCCTCGAAGGCCAGTTTTTTGGCTTCAGTCATTGTATGGAGCGCTTCCATGCTGCCGTAGCCCATGGCACTGAGATCAAATTCTTCGAGAATTTGCAGCATCTGCAGCGCGGCAATACCCTGTCCGTTGGGCGGTAGCTCATACACATCATAGCCGCGGTAGTTTACCGATACGGGATCGACCCAGGTTGAGGTATGCTGCTCAAAATCCTTCTTGCGCAGGTAGCCGCCGTTTTCGCGCATAAAGGCGTCAATCTTTTTGGCAATTTCGCCTTCGTAAAAGGCATCGCGTCCTTTTTGGGCCAGCAGTTCATAGGTATTCGCCAGCTCAGGTCGCTTCATAATTTCACCTTTTTCAGGCGCTTCTCCATTCATCGTCATCTCTTCTTTAAATGCCCCGGGGCGGTCGTTGTGGATACGGGCACCGATATCCCAGTAGAAAGCGATAAGCTCGCTGACGGGGAATCCTTCGCGGGCATATTTTATGGATGGGTTTAGAATTTTATCCATCGACATGCTGCCTAATTTGTTGTGCAACTGGAACCAGCCATCCACGGCGCCGGGCACCGAAATGGGAAGCACGCCGTAGGCAGGAATGCCGTCGCCGTCGCGTTCTTCAATCTCTTTTTTCATCTGTTTATAAGAGAGTCCCAGGGGTGAGCGTCCGCTGGCATTGAGTCCATACAGCTTTTGATCTTCGGCGGACCATACAATCGCAAACAGATCACCGCCGATTCCACTGCCGGTGGGTTCCATAAGTCCCAGTGCGGCGTTGGCGGCAATGGCGGCATCAATGGCATTACCCCCGTTTTTGAGGATATCGAGGCCGATTTGTGTAGCTAATGGCTGACTGGTAGCAACCATCCCATTTTGGCCAATCACCTCAGATCGCGTGGCGAAAGGTTCGCCGGTTACGCGATCGGCCTGGGCTTGCAGGGAGAAATCAGCAAAAAATAGGAGAACAACAAATCCAACAATAGAAACAACTTTTCTCATAGCGTAGAAAATTTATTTAGAATGCACTTTTACTATAAGAAAAATTGAACTCTTTTGATGTAAAAAGGGGAAAAGGGAGAAATGGGAAAACGGAGAAGGGGAAAGGCGTAAAGGTTGGGAAGTTAATTGATATTCAAATCGTCGTGGGGACGTTTGAGAGAATCCGGCAGATCCTGATCGTCTTCGCGAAGGCGCTCGATATATTTTGCACGCTTGACTACGCCCCGACGAATACCAAAATAGGTGCCCAGAAAAGCCGAAAAAATCGTAGTTAAAGCGAAAAAAGTTTGCGCTTCTCCAAGTCCTACGTCTTTGGTGTAAATCCAAAAGATGGTGGGCAGGATCGTAAAAAATGCCATCAGGTAGCAGATCCAGCTGACATTCATTGCTTTCATCATAAATCGGCGGCTGAACCCAAAGTTGAGATTCAGGTAGATCAGCCCGAATCCAAATAAAAACAGGTAGCCGGTGGACCCTTCTCTGGCAACGTATTGGATGAAGTTGTGTGATAGCAGAATGATGGCCAGGCCAAAGACGATAGAGCCGGATACAAAAGCAAAAGTTCGCTGCCAGTTAATCATGCTGAAAATGAAGTTAAAACGTTAAATAATTGCTGTTGCATTGTGATACTGAAAATACCAGTAATTAAGGACTAAAACCCGTTAGTAGGTGCTTGATACGGCATCTGATTGCAGCCAGTTTTCAGGATCCACATTGTCGTTATTTTCGCGAATCATGAAGAAGAGACTTTCACCCTTGGGAGAGTTTTCATCACCGGCCAGTCCAATGATATCGCCCTGCTGTAGAATATCATTTTTGCGCACCATTACTTGACTTAAGTTTCCATATGCTGTGATGAAGCGGCCGTGTTTAACTAATACTACATCACCGTAGCTAGGAAAGGGGCGGATAGCGAACGCATAACCAGGGTGCACCACGCGCACCGAAGCTTTCGAGTCGGTAACGATTTCAATCCCCAGGTTGGGTGTTTCAGTGCCGTAAATGGGATGCCTTTTTTTCCCAAAATGCTCCGATACCGTTCGACTGTCCACCGGCCAGGGAAGCCGTCCTTTGTTTTGTGCAAACTGTTTTTCGATCTGCTTAAGGCGTTCCGAATCCATGAAGTTGCCTTTGTCAACAGGCTCAGAATATTTGGCAACCTCCTTAGCCCGTTTGGTTTCATCTTTAATTTCTTTTGCCGCTTCTAGCTTGCGCTTGCGTTCCTCCTCGAGTCGCGCCAACCGGGCTTCCTGTGCTTTACGAATCTCTTTCTCTTCTTCGATAAGCTTCGAAAGCGTACTGTTAAGTTCTTCTTTTTGCTCCTGAATTTTTGTTAATTCCTGTTTGATTTGGTTCCGATTTTCGCGCAAAAGCGCAACATTTTTTTGCTGCTGCTCCTTCTTTTCGGCCAGCTGTGCTTTTTCCTGTTTTATTTCGGCCAGCACATCTTCATTTTTTGATCGCGCTTCGACGAGCTGTAGCTTTGTATCCTCCAGCTCTTTTTGCGCCTGCCGGATTTGTTTGGCTTGCTTTTCGCGATAGGTGTTAAATTTTTCGAGATAGTATGAACGCACCAGCATCTGGTTGATGGATGAGGACGAGAAAATGAGTGCCAGTTGCGACGTACGCCCGTGTTTGTACAGATAGTCAAGTGTCTCTTTATAATTTTCAATCAGCGTTTTTAACTCTTCCCGCTTTTGCTCAAGCGCATTGGTGGTGACGTCAATTTCTTGTTCAATCTGAGACTGCTCGTCCTGCAGTTTATTCAGCTTTTGATCCTGTAGTGCAATCAGGTTTTTGAGATTCTGATACTTTTCGTGGAGTGCTTCATATTTTTTCCCCGCTAGTTGCAGTCGCTCTTCATACTTCTGGATCTGCTCGTTGAGCTGCTCAATCTCGGCCCGGGTGCTTTTTTGTTTTTCGATGACCTTCGATCGCATCTGTTGATAGTCTTGCCCGTAGGCGCCGACAGCCCCCACCAACAGGCCAACAAATAATGTTATGGAAAGAAAGCGAATATTCATTATTGATAATAAACGGGTATATCGTCTGGATACGAAATTATCAGGCTACCCAGCTGGGGATTTAAGTTTAAGGCCGTAAGTTGCAGGGCAACTTTTGACTGTTTATCTGACCCAAAGATACTAATTCTGCGCGGAAGGGTGAACCCCTCCACCGATCCATAGGCATCGTAGGTGATTTTGGAGTACGGAAGTGCTGACTTTTCGGGTTGAATAATCTGGCGGACCACCAGCTCTTGTTTGTCAACAAATACCTCGGTACCGGTGGAAAGTTGTAGCCTGTAGAGCGATTCATTTTCCCACACCTTTTCTACATTATTCGCCGAGACCGAATAGCTAATCATCTCCAGAATATTGAGCGAGGCCAGCTTGTTGATACGGTTCAGCTTGCCACCCCGCACTGGAATTTTGCGGACAAACTTATCCATTTTGTTATACACCAAGAGCGTATCGCCATCGGTAAGCAGTTCGCCGCCCTCAATGCCGATACCATTGCGCACCGTCACTAAACTCTTTGAACGGTTGCTCGAAAATTCGATAACTACACGCTCGGTATTGCCCGGCTCGCTGACAATTGCACGTCCCTTGCCTTTAAGCGAGCTGAGCGACGATTCATAGTCGGGGAGTTGGGATACTATTACAGAGACATCTGCGGAAGATTCCTGAAAACCGTCTTTCGCCAACTCTTTGGGACCCGAGCAGGAGAGCAATCCCACAGAAAGAAAAATCAAGAAAAATGATAGCGTTTGTAGCTGATTATTCACCGTCGGTAGAAATTTTGTCTTTAAGATGCGTGCGTGAAGAATCTTTGTCGAGCGCCTTTTGCCACCATTGCCGCGCTTTATCGGGCCTATCTAACTTATTCAACACATCGCCCAAATGTTCCATCACCTCTGCGCTGGCCTGCCCGGTCTGCAATGCATCACGAATGTATTTTTCGGCTTTTTCGTACGCTCCCTGTTGATAATAAATCCACCCCATAGTATCAAGGTATGAGGCGTTTTGGGGATCCAGATCAAGCGCTTTTTGTGCCATCTTCTCGGCGCGTTTTAGCTCCTTGTTTTGTAATGACAAGTAGTAAGCGTAATTATTCAAAACCCCGGCATTTTCGGGATTTATTTCGAGCGATTCATCATAATATTGATAGGCGCTTTCCCATTCGTCGAGGGCAGCGTGTGCATTACCAAGGGCAGCAAAAATACTGCTTTTAAGCGAACGTCGGACAGGCAGCTTCGAGGCCTCGGTAAGATTTTTTATGGCCTGCTTGGGATTTTGGTTGGAAAGTTGCGCGCTTCCCAGAAAGTACAGGATAATGGGATCTTGCGGAATCTCTTTTGCCGCTTTTTTACCCACAGTGACGGCTTCTTTGGTTCGCCCCTCACTTAGCAGTATTTGCAGCCGTTGTTTCCAGGCCGAATCATCGGTGGGAGATAAGCTGTTGGTACGTTTCAGTGCCTGTAATGCCAGATCGGGTTGTTGGGTATTGGCAAAGAATTCGCCGGCTAATCCCTGCACCCGTCCCGATGTTGGCGCAGCTTCCATCAGTTTTTGCAGGACGGATCCCGTCACATTTTGGAGATCCGAGTTACTGGCATTCGATCGGTATTTCGAGTAGAGATATTGTCCGAGGTTTATCTTGTCGTCTTGGCTGATGGACGGATTCGTAACGGCTCCTCCGAGAAGAGTGGCAAGACTATCCCACTGGGTTTTGCGGATATAGATATCCGAAAGCATAATGAGGGTTTTGGTATCGCGGGCATTAATTCGGAGGGCATTTTCCAGTACTTCTTGAGCCTCGTCCACCTTGCCCATTTCCTTATACTGGTTGCTGAGCACGCGTAACGTGGATAGATTATCAGGGTCAAGGTCGCGAATTTTCTTGAGTTCAGCTATGGCCGAATCCCGCATGCCCATGCTGTTAAAATGATCCAGCTTCTGCAGGCGAATATTCAGATCTTCGCCCCGCAGATAAAGCAGTCTATTATAGATGTCATTAGCTTTTTTAAGATCTCCTATATCACTGTATGACTGCGCCAGTTCTTGCAGCAAATTAGTGTTGTTGGAATCGTATTGAAGCGCATCTTTTAGCTCATTGACCGCTGCATCGTTTTTCCCCTGATCGCGATAAATCCGTGCCAGCTTTACCCGATACCATTGGTTTTGGGGATCCAGTTTGACAGCCTGCTTGCCATAGTATTCGGCATTGGTGATATCGCCGACTCTCAGGTAGGTATCGGCCAGTGCAAAATTAATCCCGGCATGTTCGGGAAGCTTCACATATGCAGCTTTCAGCAACTCCAGTGCCTGCTGATAGTTTTCATTTTCAAAAGCAGCCAGCCCATCAATATATGCAGCTTGGGCATTAATGCGCGCTTTTTCATCCACTGATTGGGTATTCTGCGCGCGTATCTCAGGTGTAGCAAAGAGCATAAGTGCCAAGCTGCCGATCAGCAGAAAAAGATTGTGGGATGAATATCTGGGCATAGAATTTTTAACGGTTTGGTATTCTGTATAGTACAACAATTTCTGCTCTCATTCAGCCCAAACAACCTCATGTGATTAATCGGCGATGGTTCTCCGCCATCCGTTGAGGCGCTCGAAGGCGTGTCTCATGTGCGATCCGTACCAGCTAAACCACTCTCCCTCAACCAATAGTACTCGTGCAGCAGGGCACGCTTCTTCGACTTGTGCAATATGTTTTTCTTTAAAGGGATACGGCTCGCTGCTCAGCAACACCAGGTCTGGGTTATACGACTGTAATTCATCGAGATTCAGCTTGGGATAGCGTAATTTACTTCCAAATACATTCGGCATATTCCAGTGCTCCAGCACATCGTGGATATAGGTATCGCCGCCCACCGTCATCCAGGGATCTTTCCAGATCATATAAACCGTTCGCAGTTCCGATTCATCGGGACGTTGCTCCAGTCGCTGTTGAATATCTTTAATGAGTTGCTCGGCGTTATCCCGGACATCAAAATCTACGCCGAGCTCGTGCATAGTTATCAGCGCATCTTCGATGGTCTCAATTTCAGTGACGTTGATCCTAAAATCATCCATCAGCTTTTTTACATCCTGCGGACGATTTTCCTCTTTATTGGCGATAATATAATCCGGGTTGAGCTCGCGAATTTTATCGAGCCGCGGATTTTTTGTGCCGCCGACGATGGGAATATCTTCTACTTTTTCTTTGGGATGCACGCAGAAGCGCGTCCGCCCCACGAGGCGATCTTCCAGTCCCAGATCGAAAACCAGTTCCGTCAAACTGGGCACTAAACTTATGATACGTTGCGGTGTTTCTTTCATCTTCAGGTTATTTCACAGAGTTACACAAAGAATACACCAAGATTCACGAAGAAAAAGCTCTGTGGAGCTTTGTGCATATTTTGTGAGACTTAGTGTAATGAATTTAGTTCAATTTAATCGCTAAAATCGTTTCACAATACTCTTGACCTGCCGACCGTAATGTCCACCGAACAAATTGGTATGCACCAATAGCGGATAGAGGTTATAGATGTTTTTCCGCTGATTAAAATTCGGAGCCAGCGGATACTCATTTTCATAGGCCCGGTAAAAGGCACTTGAAAATCCACCGAACAGATGCGTAAATGCCAGTTCAATTTCGCGGTGTCCGTAATATACAGCCGGATCATAGATGGTGGCACGTCCGGTATTGTCATAAAAATAGTTGCCGCCCCAGAGATCGCCGTGCAGCAGGCTGGCCGGTTCATCGGGGAAAATATCGGGCAGTTGCTTATAAAGCGCTTCAAAATGAGCTACGGTGCTGCTGCCCAGCTTACCGGCATCGGTCGCCATTTTGAGCTGCGGCTCCATCCGTTCCTCGATAAAGAAATCGACCCAGCTGTCGTGCCAGCTGTTGGACTGTGGCAGCCGCCCGATGTAGTTATCGTGATCCAGCCCAAACTGCTCGTTCTGTTGCTGGTGGAGCTTTGCTAAATTCCTGCCGAACGCTTCTGCAGAGCCCGATTTTGAACTTCCTTCGATCATAAACTCCTGAGCCAGAAATCCGGTACCGCTGTTTGTTTTACCAGTGGCATAAACCTCTGGAATCCTGATTTCCGTGCCGGCCGATGCCAGCAATTTGAGTCCCTTTTTTTCGACCGAAAACATCCGGGGATCAGCCGTTTGATTCCATTTGAGGAAACAGGTTTTTCCATCGGAAAGCGTAATTTTCGCGGCCTGATTGATACTGCCGCCGGACACGCGATTGATTGAGGTAATCGATTGCCCCAGTGCTTGCTCTACGGATGTTTGCAGTTGATCGGAAATCATGCTAGTCGTCGATATGTTTTTCCAGTTCGTCGAGCAGTGATTTGCAGCTTCGCTTCACGATCTGGAAAACGTTTTCAAAACCTTCCGGTCCGCCGTAATACGGATCGGGGACTTGCCCGTCGCTGGGATTAGGATCAAAATCGCGCATGCGCCCAATTTTGGTAGATTGGTCGCCGTTGGCCATCTGCTTAACGTTATTAAAATTTTCGTCGTCCATTGCCAGCACCAGATCAAAATAGTCGAAATCGGATGATTTGAACTGCCGGGCTTTAGAATGAAGCGTAATACCGTGCTCGTTAGCTGTGCGCTGGCTTTTGCTGTTGGCTGATTCCCCGATATGATAAGCAGATGTTCCTGCAGAATCGACTTCGAAATAATCCGAGAGGCCACGTTCATTTATCAGGTGCTGAAATACACCTTCGGCAGTCGGACTGCGACAGATATTCCCCAGGCAGACAAAACATATTTTGTAGTGATCATCTTTGGTGATAGTACGAGTTGTAGATAAATCCATAGTGCGTTTTTAAGAATAAGTCGTTTTATTTTGCTAGAGCTCAAAATAATAGGCTGCAATGATAAAGCATAACGATGAGTGATCGCGTAATTCTAATTTGCAAATTGTGGTACCTTTCCTTTTTATGGGTCGCTAATGATGTAAAATTCGCGCTCAGAATGTGAATTGATGAGCTAAGACTTGTATCTTTGGGGCTCATTAAAATTGAGATCATTTTTAAAATTAAGATTAGCTACTGATAAATCGGGAAAACTCCTATATTAGTAGCTTTCAAAAAGCCAACAGAGCAGTTATAACGGCCTTTATGAGTAAACAGTTTGACGAAGTAAAACAATTAAATTTTTCGAAGCTCGAAGTCGAAACTCTGAAGTGGTGGAAAGAGAATAATATTTTTGAGAAAAGTCTTTCTACCCGCGAAGAGGGGATCCCTTTTACGTTTTATGAGGGACCACCCACGGCTAACGGCAAGCCGGGTATCCATCATGTGATGTCCCGTACGGTTAAGGATATGTTTTGCCGTTACAAAACGTTGAAAGGATTTCGTGTTGAGCGCAAGGCCGGCTGGGATACGCACGGACTGCCCGTTGAGATCGAAGTTGAAAAAGAATTGGGACTCGAAGGCCGCGAGCAGGTCGAAGAATACGGTGTGGCTGAATACAACGAAAAATGCCGCAACAGCGTCCTTAAGTACAAAGACTTATGGGATAAACTGACCAACCGCATGGCCTACTGGGTAGATCTGGATGATCCCTATATCACCTTCGATAATGATTATATCGAATCGGTCTGGTGGGCATTCAAAACGCTGTATGAAAAAGATCTTGTTTATAAGGGATATAAAATCCAGTGGTATTCGCCCGGCAGTGGCACGGTACTGTCTTCTCATGAGGTAGCCCAGGGATACGAAGAAGTGCAGGACCCCTCCATTTTTGTGAAATTTAAGGTGGAGATGGCCGATGATGTGTATTTCCTCGCGTGGACTACTACGCCGTGGACCATCATTTCGAATATGTGTCTGGCAGTAAATCCCGAATTGGATTATGCCAAGATCGAGCTCTCCGAAGGTGATCGTACTGAGTATTACATCATGGCCAAAGATTGTATCGATGAAGTGATCGACCATGATTACGAGATTGTCGAAGAGTACAAGGGCGAAGATCTGCTGGGATGGACCTATGATCCCGTGTTTGATTATGCCCTCGAAGAATATGATAAAGATGAGGCATGGAAAGTAGTGCCCGCTGATTATGTAACCACCGAAGAAGGTACCGGTGTGGTCCATACGGCGCCCGCTTTTGGTGCCGATGACTACGAGACGAGCCAAGAGAACGATATTCCGATGTTTAACCCCATCGACGGGAATGGAAAGTTCACCGAAAAGGTGCCTGATTTTGAAGGGCAATGGTTCAAGGATGCCGACAGTGAGATTGCGCGTGCTATCAAGGACAAATACCTGATGTATAAGCACGAAACATATGTGCACAACTATCCGCATGACTGGCGCAAAGGTACGCCGCTGATGTCGTACCCCGTGGAGTCATGGTTTATTCGCACGACCGACGTGAAGGATAAGATGGTGGATTACAATGCAAAGAAAATTAACTGGAAGCCGCCGAGTACAGGTTCGGGCCGATTTGGTACGTGGCTCGAAAATAATGTGGATTGGGCCGTGTCGCGTCAACGCTATTGGGGATCTCCCATTCCGCTTTGGGTTAGCGATGAAAATCCCGATCACGTGGAAGTAGTGGGTAGTATCGAAGAGCTGAAGAAAAAAGCCGGTCTGCCTGATGATGCCGAAATTGATCTTCATCGCCCGCATATTGATGATATTACCTGGGAAGGTCCCGACGGTGGTACGATGCGGCGCATTCCCGACCTGATGGATGTGTGGTTTGACTCCGGATCGATGCCGTTTGCGCAATGGCATTATCCGTTTGAGAATAAAGACAAGTTCAAGAAAAATTTTCCCGCTGATTTTATTGCCGAAGGGGTAGATCAGACGCGCGGTTGGTTTTATACACTGCACGCGCTTGGCACGATGCTGTTCGATCAGCCGGCCTATAAAAATGTAGTCTCCAATGGACTGGTGCTCGATGAGAACGGCAACAAGATGAGTAAATCTAAAGGCAATGCCGTGGAGCCGTTCGATGTGATTCAGAAATACGGCGCCGATACGGTGCGCTGGTATATGATGAGCAACTCATCGCCGTGGGAGAATCTCAAGTTTAGTGAGCACGGTCTGCAGGAGACCCAGCGTAAGTTTTTTAATACGTTTGTGAATACCTATTCGTTCTTTGCGATGTATGCCAACATCGACGGCTTTACCTATTCGGGGACACCAATTCCCGTGGGCGATCGCCAAGAACTTGATCGCTGGATTATTTCGCGACTCAACACCACAGTTAAGCTGGTTGATGAGTATCTCGATGATTACGAGCCTACGAAAGCGACGCGTGCTATCGAAGAATTTGTGGAAGAGCTGAGCAACTGGTACGTGCGCCGAAATCGCCGCCGGTTCTGGAAAGAAGGCAAGAGTCTTGATAAAACGGCGGCCTATCAGACGCTGTACGAATGCTTGGTTGATTTGGCCAAGCTGATGAGTCCCATTGCACCGTTTACGGGTGAATGGTTGTATCAGAAATTGAATAACGTAACTGATGCTGATGAAGAGTCGGTCCATATTTCATTTTATCCTACGGTGGAGGAAACGGCGATCGACAAGCAGCTGGAGCGACGCATGGAGCTCGCTCGACAAGTGTCGTCAATGGTATTGAGTCTTCGTAACAAGCTGGAACTAAATGTGCGTCAGCCGCTGGCACGTATCATTTTACCGATTGATAATGAAGACGATCGGCAGGCGATAGAGTCCGTAAAAGATATTATCTTAGACGAAGTCAATGTGAAGGCTGTTGAGTTTGTAGATGATGACTCTGGTATTGTCCATAAGTCGGCGAAGCCAAATTATCCGAAACTTGGCAGCAAGTTGGGCAGTAAGATGAAGCCTGTGGCTGCGAAGGTAGCAGAATTGACCACCGAAGAAATTACCGAATACGAAGAAACCGGATCTATCGAATTGGATCTCGGTGATCAAGGAATTGTACAACTCGACAGCGGCGCGCTCGAAATTGTGCGCACCGGGCTGGAAGGATGGTCGGTCGAGACTGAAGAAGGGTTGAGTGTAGCGCTCGATACCGAGCTTACGAAAGAGCTTATCGACGAAGGATTGGCCCGTGAGTTTGTGAACCGCATCCAGAATATGCGCAAAGAAGCCGACTTTGATGTGGTTGATCGTATCACCATTGGCTTTGAAGGTTCCGACAAGCTGGAGGAGGCCGTGGAATCGATGAAAGAATATATTAAAAGTGAAACGCTGGCCGAAGATATTTCGACAGAAGAATTAGATGTATCAGATTTTGTGAAAAACTGGGAGATCGGTGACGAAGAATCTACCATCTCTATCAGAAGAAATCCTAACTAAGAAGTGAGTGCATTATGGCATCCGGAAAAAACGATACCCAACAGGATCAGGATCGTGTCTCTCCATATTCGGACGAAGAGTTAGAATATTTTCGGGAGATCATCCTTAAAAAACTTGAAGAAGCGGAAAACGAGCTCGAATCGCTGCAAAGTACCCTGCGCGACAGCATGGAAAATTCCAGTGATGAGTCGGCCTACTCTTTCCATATGGCCGATGCGGGAACGGACGCCCAAGAGCGCGAAAAAACGTATATGCTCTTCAACAGAACAAAG
This sequence comes from uncultured Balneolaceae bacterium, assembly GCA_964490705.1. GTDB lineage: Bacteria > Bacteroidota > Rhodothermia > Balneolales > Balneolaceae > Fodinibius. Next base: position 489,003 of record CAZBCG010000001.1, read on the forward strand.
AAATTTGTGCGTTATTTGAATGATGCGCTCAAACGCATCGATAACAAAACGTATGGAGTTTGCAAGGTGACCGGCAAGAAAATTTCGAAAGGTCGTCTCGAAGCGGTACCGCATACACAACTCAGTATTGAAGCCAAGCTGAAGCGTAGATAGTTAATATTAGTTGTAACTTCGCATTCCTTTGGATCGATCAAAACGTACTGCGCTCATTGCTCCCATTGTCGTTGTTGTTATTCTGGATCAGCTGACAAAGCACTGGGTTCGTCTTTCGCCAAGCATCCACCACTGGGATATTATTCCCGGTTGGCTGTCATTTAACTATACCCAGAATCCAGGCATGGCACTGGGGATGCAGTGGGCATCAACCGAGGTTATCAGCCTGATAGCGATTATTGCTACGCTGGGGATCCTTACCTATGTGTTGTATAACCGTCACCAGGCCAGTACAGGTTACCTGTTTTGTATGGGATTGGTGCTCGGCGGTGCGGTTGGCAATATCATTGACCGGCTGATTATGGGCTATCTCGAATCGAGTGGTGGCCTACTGCAGGGACACGTTGTTGATTTCATCCATTTTGATCTCGTAATCGGCGGCTATCCCGTCTTTCCCTATATTTTTAATGTTGCCGATATCGCCATCAGTACGGCTATTATTTCGATGATTGTATTTCATAAAAAAGTGATGCCGGAAGATTTTGCGACTGCCAATCAAGAGAAGCAAGCATCCACACCTTCGGCTGAATCTCCACAGGAAGATGGGAATATTCAGTATTAGAGAACAGAATATTTTGATTTAAGGATTTGGTATTTCCCAGCAAGAAATCCTAAACCTACTCATCTGTAATAATGCTGTCGATGAATTCCGGGCTGTGGGGATCGAGTTCGTCGAGATCCAAATCGTGGCCCATCTTGTCGCGCTTGGTCTTTAAGTATTTTACGTTTTCGGGATAGGCACCCACTTCGATGGGTACACGCTCAACCATCTCAAGGCCAAAGCTTTTGAGCCCCACACGCTTGACGGGGTTGTTCGTCATCAGCCGCAATTTGGAAATGTTGAGCTCGCGCAGAATTTGAGCGCCCACGCCGTAATCCCGATGATCAGGTTCAAAGCCGAGTGCTTCGTTGGCCTCCACCGTATCCATGCCTTTTTCTTGCAGTTTGTAGGCTTTGAGCTTGTTTACAAGTCCAATGCCTCGTCCTTCCTGGTTCATATAAAGCACTACGCCCTTGCCTTCTTTCTCTACTTGTAGCAGGGCTTGGTGCAGTTGCTCACCGCAGTCGCAACGTTTGGATCCAAAAATATCGCCGGTCATGCAGGAGGAGTGCACGCGTACAAGTACGGGGTCTCCTTCCTCCCATTCTCCTTTGCAGAGTGCAAGGTGATGATCCCCGGTGAGGCGCTCTTCAAAAGCGTGGAGCGTAAAATCCCCATAAATGGTAGGCAGATTCACATCCACGATTTTGCGTACCAGCGACTCGTTTTGCATGCGATAGCTGATGAGGTCTTTAATGCTAATCAGCTTCATATTAAATTCATCGGCAATATCAACCAGATCGGGAAGGCGCGCCATGGCGCCGTTGTCTTTCATGATCTCGCAGATAATGCCTGCCGGTTCCAGACCTGCAAGACGCGCCAAGTCAATAGCGGCCTCGGTATGTCCGGCGCGGCGAAGAACTCCGCCATTGGTACCAATCAGGGGAAAAATATGTCCCGGACGACGAAAATCATCGGGTTGAGCATTGTTTTTCATCATCTCTTTGATCGTGTTGGCGCGGTCGGCGGCGGAAATACCGGTTGTTGTCAATTCTTTGTGATCAATAGAAACGGTAAATGCCGCTTCATCGGGATCGGCGCCGTCCGAAACCATATAATCGAGATTGAGCGAATAGGCTTTCTCGCGGGTGATGGGTGTGCAAATAAGTCCCCGACCATACTTAGCCATCAGGTTGATGGCCTCGGAGGTTACCTTTTCGGCTGCCATAACAAAGTCGCCTTCATTTTCGCGGTCTTCATCATCCGCAACAATAACAATGCGACCCTCTTTAATGTCTTCGATAGCCGATTCTATGCTATCGAATGTAATTTCGCCGGACATAGTAGTATGAAAACTTCGTTAATCTTGATTTGGATTTACATCCGTAATAGAACTTTTCTGAAAGCGTGCTTTAACGCCGCTGTCAATTTCTGCTAATACGGTGTCCTCATCAACAGTGGTTACCCGTGCAATCATTCCGCCAGAAGTGACAATCTTGTCCCCCTTTTCGAGGTTGTCAACCATATTTTGCACTTCTTCTTGGCGCTTTTTTTGCGGACGGATAATAAAGAAATAGAAAATGGCAAAGATAGCTCCCAGGAAAATGAGGTTCATCCAGCCGCCACCGCCTTCGGGCGACCCCATCAAAAATAACGCAATATTGAACATGAAATGATAAGTTTAATTACATCTGATTGTTTAAAATAGCTACCAAAGATACCATTTTTGGCGACTTGCTCCAATTCTTTGGGATGAGGTTAACAAAGCTGAGAAATGTGTTTTAGTCATTATGCATGTCATCCTGAACTTAGCCTGCCCCGATCATTCGGGGTTTCAGGATCTTATCCAAAGTTGATGAGATTTATCAGTTTCTATTTTAAGAATTGTGGTTCAAAAGATATTAGAAAGGATCCTATGCTACTTGAAGCGTTAACGCTTCAAGTAGGCGATTCAACTTAGCTTACTTAAGTTTCAGGTTAATTAGTGTGAAACTTCTTCCCTGACTTCGCATACTTTTTGAGAATATCCGCCGGAGTAAATCGCGGGCCGTGCTCCTGTTCAAATTTCTCCATGCGCTGTACGATGGTGCCTGCACCTTCGCGGTCGATATATCGAAACGGGCCGCCCAGAAAAGGGGGAAAACCGAGTCCCAAAACAGCACCCAGATCTCCATCCGTGGGATCACGCAAAATATTTTCTTGCAGGCACCATGCCGCCTCATTGATCATCGTTAGCACCATGCGTTGTTGCACTGTTTCGGCATCGATTTTAGAACGATTTTGACCTCCGAAGAACTTATAAATTTCTTTATTGGGATCTGTTTTTTTAGTCTTGCCCTTTTTCTCTTCATAGTGATAAAATCCCTTCTTGTTCTTTCGTCCCTTATAGCCTGCTTCAAAAAGCTCGGTTGGTTTATTACTGGGATGAACGCCGCGCTCGGCAAACAGATCGCTCAAGACCTTGGTAATGTGAGCCGCCACATCAATACCCACTTCATCAAAAAGGGCAGCGGGGCCGACGGGGAAACCGAAGTTTTTCATTATGTTGTCCAGCTTTTCGATGGCAATACCTTCTTCGAGCAGCATCAGTGCCTCATTCATGAAGGGAGACAAAATGCGCGTAGTGTAAAAGCCCGGTCCGTCATTGACCACAATTACGTGTTTGCCCTGTTGGATACCCACTTCGGTAGCTGTGGCAGTAACCCAATGCGCCGTTTGGTCAGTTGTAATAATTTCCAGCAACGGCATTTTGGGAACGGGCGAAAAGTAGTGCATGCCCACCACTTGCTCGGGTCGGTTTGCTGCATCGGCAATTTTGTGGATAGGCAGCGAAGAGGTATTTGACGCAAAAATGGCGTTATCTGGGGTTACTTCTTCCACTTCTTTCAGGATCGATTTTTTGAGATCCAGATCCTCGAATACTGCTTCGATGACCATCCCCGTATTTTCAAATCCGTCATAGGTTCCCGTGGGCGTCACCAGGCTGGCAATGCGGTCGCGTTCGAATTCCGAAATGATGCGCTTTTTTCGTTTGCTGTCCAGATTATCCCAGATGGACTGTTTGCCCTTGGCCGCCTGCTCCACCGATTGATCTTTGAGCAGCACGCGATATTCATTGTTGACGCTCACGTCGGCAATGCCGGACCCCATAAGTCCCGCCCCAAGCACGCCTAGCTTTTGGATCTCTTTTGCTTTGCTTTCATCGGGATTTTTCTTGGCCCCCTGCATGGCAAAAAAGAGGTTTACGAGTGCTTCGGATTCTGGAGTGGCGGCTAGCTTTCCAAAATTGACGGATTCAGTTTCCAGCCCGGCCTGCATGCCGTTTTCATATCCCTCTTCAACACAATCGATAATTTTTTCTGGAGCGGGATAATTGCCGTTGGTCTTTGATTTTGATCGCTTCCGGGCTTGCGAATAAATAATTTTGCGAAGCGGGCTTAGACCTTCCATCAGCTGATGCGCTAGGCTTCGTTTATCCTCGCGCTCAAAATTGCCCGCATTAATCTTTTTGACAGCTTTCTTTGCAGCGGTAACGATCGCATCGCGATGGGTAAGCTCATCCACCAATCCCAATTTATACGCTTTGTGGGGATAAATATTTTTGCCGGTTAGCATATAGGTAAGGGCATTTTGAACGCCAATAAGTCGTGGCAACCGCTGGGTGCCGCCTCCGCCGGGCAGGAGTCCAAGTTGTACTTCCGGCTGACCAAATTTGGTATCGGAGTGCTCCGAGGCTACGCGGTAGTGGCACGCCATGGCCACTTCCATGCCGCCGCCAATGCAGGAGCCGTGAATGGCCGCAACAATCGGTTTGGGATAGTTTTCCAGCTTGAGCAACAGCTGATTACCACGACGACTCAGATCCTCAATACCTTCCGGAGCGGGCGTATTTTTAAGCATCTCTACATCGGCGCCGGCAATGAAATTATTGGGCTTTCCGCTGACCAGCACAATCCCCTTAATCGAATCAGGGTCTTGATTTTGAAGCAGATCCCGAAAATCGGCAATCAGTTCTTCATCCAGCTTATTTACTTTTTCATCGGGTTGATCCAGCGTAACAATGAGGATGCCGTCTTGTTCTTCTGTTGATAGATAACTCATAATTTGACTGTCTTGAAGACTCAACTATTTATCTTTTGAAATTTGGTTATTTCATTTTTGGAATCGTTCCAAAATGATAGCATGTCCCTGTCCACCGGCTGCACATGCAGCAACGAGCGCCAGTTCGCCATCTTCGTGATGCAGTCGGTTGGCGGCCGTGGTGACCAACCGTGTGCCGGTAGCACCGAAGGGATGGCCCAGCGACAGCGACCCGCCCCAGCAGTTAAATTTATCCATCGGGATTTCGCCCACTTTTTGATCACGATTGAGATTTTCTTTGGTAAACTTCTCAGAATTGAGTGCTTTGAGTACCGTCAGTATTTGTCCCGCAAAAGCTTCGTGAAATTCAAAAACGTCAATATCAGAAAGCTGAATTCCTGCGGCATCCAGCACTTTAGGCGTGGCATAGGCTGGGCCGAGCAGCAGTTCATCCTCCGGATCTTGCGCTACATAAGTATAGGCTCGAAGATACGCTTTGGGTGTTAATCCATGATCCAGCGCTGTTTCTTTTTCCATAATCAGCGACGCCGAAGCTCCATCCGTCAGCGCCGATGAATTTCCGGCTGTAATAGTACCGTGTGGTTTGATAAACGCCGGACTCAATTTCTCCAGCTTTTCCATCGAGGTATCCTCCCGAAAGGTATTGTCGTGTTCAATGGTATCGAAATCAGGAGGAACTGCTGCCGGTAATAATTCAGTATCCAACAATCCCTCGTTAGTAGCTTTGGCGGCTAGCTGATGAGAGCGTAACGCGTATTCATCTTGGGCCTGGCGACTGATCCCAAAATGGGCCGCCATGCGGTCGCAGCTTTCGCCCATGGTTTCACCTGTAGAAAATTCGGAAATAGACGGAATTTCGGGCAGCAAGTGTGACGGACGTAATCCCTTAAAAAATCCTAAAAAGTCACTCAGTGATTTGTACTTACGAGCATCCAGTAATTTTTGGCGGAATTTCTTGCGAAACCGAATAGGGATGTCCGACATGGTTTCGGTGCCGCCGGCCAACACGATTTTTGCCTGACCGGAACGGATCAGGTCAACTGCGCTGGTGATGGCCTGGTTAGAGGAGATACAGGCTTGGGTTACGGTATGGGCGGGAACCTGATTGGGGACCCCCGCACCCAGTGCTGATTCGCGGGCTACATTGCTTGTGTTTACATCCTGGATTACGGTGCCCATAATGACGCGATCCAGATCATCACCGTTGATTCCGGCCCGGGCTATAAGCCCCTCGATGGCCATCCGTCCCAGATCATAGGACATGAGTTTTTTATACCCGGTGCCCGAACGCTGAAAGGGAATTCGTCCGCCATCGACGATGACGGCTTCAAATGAAGAGTTGTTTGTTGGTTGCTCATCCATAATTAAGCGGTAAGTGTATGATAGACAAAAGAAAAACCTGTTGCATTGCTAAAATGAGTGATTGCTGTTCGTAAATCAAGATAATACTTAACAGTGTTAACCAGAGTATAGTTTATGGTGGGGATATGAGCAATAAAATGTTTTGCCAGATAGGAGAATATGCGTATATTTGTGCTCTCCAAAAAGGGCGATTAACTCAGCGGTTTAGAGTGCTTCCCTTACAAGGAAGAAGTCGTAGGTTCGAATCCTGCATCGCCCACTTCAATCCCTGTAAGTCCTTGCCTTTCAGGGGTTTAGTATTTATAGTACAAATATTGGTACAAATATTTGTGTCAAATCTATTGTTTGTGTGTTTATATCCTCTCTTATAAAAAACTGAATTTTAAGCCTAATTAGATATGTTAGGCAATTAATATTCATCTTATTTCATTTTTTGTAATACCGGAAAATGGAAGGATTGTACCTCTAAGCTGAAACCGTTCTATTTATCTTCAAAAGTTCCAAACTGTATCTAGATATTGGGATTATTAGACTCTCTCACTGACATATTATGAATATCTATTTTCTATGAGAGACCTAAGAAAATATATTAGATATGTCTTCTAACTCATGAATTTTGCTAAAAAAACTATTAACCTTTAAAATTATTTAGGCCAAATTGTAAAAAAGATAGCTCAAAGCTTGGTCTTTACTTATTATATCTACAATTTCAAACAACTTCATTCTTACAGCTATCATTAACTTATAATCCAACTATTCAATATGAGTAATGTTAATATTAAGAGAGCTGTTGAAAATATTAGTTCAAGAACAAGCGTCTATACCCCTTTGGTTGAGATAATTGTTAATGCAATTGACGCTATTGATGCGCTTGATAATAATGGAAATAAAAAAGGCAAGGTTGAAGTATTTATAAATAGATCGCCACAGCTTGATATTGAAGATACCTCAACAGATATAACTGGATTTACAGTTAAGGACAATGGGATAGGATTTACTGAAGAAAATAGAGAGGCGTTTGATACACTTTATACAGAACAGAAGATCGAAAAAGGCGGCAAAGGTTTTGGGAGATTTATCTGTTTAAAATACTATAAAGACCTGAAGGTTAGAAGCGTCTATAAAAAAGATGGAGAATATTTTCTTCGTAAATTTAAAATGGGCAAAGATAGAGATATAATAGTTGATGAAGATTTTGAAAAAACCAAAGCTAGCGAGACTGGAACAACAGTTGAACTCATTTCTCTAAAACAGAATTTCCCAGATGCTACTGTTTCTACTATTTCAAGGACATTAGTTGAAAAACTATTACCCTTTTTTGTTGAAGAGTCTTACAACTGCCCCACTATAAAGTTGATAGATGAAGATAATAATGAGAGTATAATTTTAAATAATTATATAGATAAGACTTCAAAAGCAAAAATAAAGGAGATAGATGATGCGAGCGGCGATTTTAATTTAGATAATAATGATGATGAAGAAGAATTCATTGCTAGGGTTTTCAAAATATATTCTCCTAAGACTAAACGAAGTAAGGTAGATTTAGTAGCACATCGTCGCGCAGTAACTTCAACATCTTTACATAATTATATACCTGAATTTTCTGAAGAGTTTTTTGATACTTTACAAACAAATGGGCAACAAGAAGATAGAAATTTTATAGTCAAGGTATATGTGTTTGGAGAGTATTTAGATAAAAACGTCTCGGTAGAAAGAGGTGGGTTTGAATTCAAAAAAGATAGGACAGACTTAATACATGGGATATCTCAAAAAGAAATAGAAAAAGAGGCGGCAAAATATGGCCGTGGTGCAGTTGAAGATGATGTCAAACAAAGACGAGAAAGAACAAAGGAGAGTGTTGAGGATTATGTAAGAGAAGCGCCTTGGTATAATCAGATTCTTGAAGAAGTTAATTATTCAGAATTGCCATATGATCCATCTAAAAATCAAATAGAAAGCCATTTACACAAAAAGAAGTATCAAAATGAGGTTAGTGTAAAAAATGAAGTAAATAAATTGCTCGAAAGTAATGAACCCAACGATCTAAAAGATAAAGCAAGTAGTATAGTACAAAAGGTTTCAGATCAAAGCAGAAATGAGTTAACCCATTATATAGCATTAAGAAAAAGTGTTCTAGATATATTTGAAAAAAGTCTACAGCTTAAAGAAAATGATAAATATGAATCGGAAGATGTTGTTCATGAAATCATTTTCCCTACTAGAGAAGATAGTGATTCAACTACATTTGAAGATCACAATCTCTGGATAGTAGATGAAAGACTTAATTTCACAGAGTATTTATCTTCAGATAAAGGACTTAATGGTGCTGGGTCAGACAGACCAGATATTTTAGCTTTTGATAAACGAATAGGATTTAGAGGAAAAAATGAGCCTAGTAATCCTGTAACAATTTTTGAATTTAAAAGACCTCAAAGAGATGACTTTGTAAATAAGTCAAAGGAAGATCCTGTACAGCAAATAATTCGTTATATAATGCAAATCAAAGATGGAGATTATTTAACACCTGAAGGACGAAATATTCGTGTTGCTAATCACACACCTTTCTTCGGTTATGTTCTTTGTGATATAACTAATAAAGTAGATAGATGGGCAACAATAGAAAAAGATTTTAAAGAAATGCCTGACGGCCAAGGATATTTTAGAAGACATGATCAACTCAACTTATACATTGAAATATTGAGTTGGGATAAGGTTTTGAGAGATGCTGAGAACAGAAATAAAGTATTTTTTGAAAAACTTGGAATTGTGTAAAAGAGTGAAAGTACTTGCGTAATTTTTGTGTTGACACCTTAGAAAGCTGATCAGAAATTGCTCTATAGACGTAGACTTTGTAGAAATAAAAGTTTAATCAAATAAAGTAATTTCGGTATGGAAAGTTTAGATAACCTAAATAATCGGATTGACCATTATAGAACGGAAAGCAATTATGAGAAATTTGTTTGGGGAATTGAACCTGCTCTTATCATTGGTATGAGAGATTTTTTAGAAAAGTCACAGAATGAAAAAGTCAATTCATTTGAATTCCAAGACCTAAATAAAAATTTACTAATCGCTTATATAAAGGAAGAAGAATTGATTGATGAAGAACAAATTGATGATATTGAAAAAACTTTAAAGGCTGTCGAGCAAGTTAGATCATTGAAAACAGCAAGGAAGTTAAATGAGAAATATGGTACAATTCCTGAATTAGTAGAACAAAGAGAAGCGTTATTAGCTGAAGCTGATGAATACTTAGAAAGAACTGAAAGGCTATTGCAAACAATGAGGGACAATCTTTAACTATTACATATTAGGGTAATTAAATATCCCAATTGGAACTCCCACAGATATACTAAAGGAGTTTGCCTTCATATTTTTTGCTACTAAAATAGGTTATTCCCCAAATATTTCTTGGTATTTCTTTTCTAACATACCTACTTCATCTTCAGTCAACGCCTCAAACTCTTTAGTACGAGCACGTTTGGATAGTATGCCATTATTTTGACGTAAGAACCCAATAAGATTTTCCATATCCTTATCCGGCATATCAAAGTGTTCGGAAATGAAGGTTCTCATCTTATCGTGTCGTTCCAGGTACTGAACTTCTTCCGGTAAAGTATCGGTAACCGTTTCTTCTACGCATTCATAGAGAAATTCAGCCTGTTGAGTTGCATCAAAATAACGGTACAGGTCAATGGTATCGTTTAAGACTTCTACATTGCCATCCGGTGTTGCTTCCCATTCAATGAAATCAAGACGAGGCTTGGAATAAGATTCCAGAACTTCTTTATACTCATCAATCCGATCAAGGATCACTGCTGATACAGGGAAGATTAGTCCTTTTGGGGCGAACTCTTTTTTAGCCAATACATGATGAATCAAGTATCGATGTACACGGCCGTTTCCATCTGTAAAAGGATGGATGAATACGAAGCCAAATGCAATAAGAGTGGCTGCTAAAACTGGATCATAATCACTTTCTATTAATGATTCATTAGTATTCAATAAACCATCTATTAATTTAGGAACATCTTCCCATCTGGCTGAAATGTGATCTGGGACCGGTTTACTATTGACCCGATTATGTACACCTACAAATCCGCCTTCTTTACGCCAGCCCATATCTACAAATCGCCGGTCTTCAATGACAATTTCTTGGAGTCGTAACAGTTCATCCTTTGTAAGGTCTTTCTGACCGGCCTGACCAATTGCTTTTCCCCATCGTTCTGCCCGATTTTCCGGAGGAGTTTCTCCTTCAATAGCATAGGATGCTTTGGAGTCTTTGAGCAGAAGAAAAGCTGCAGCTCGAGATAATAAATCTGGGTGTACCTTACCTATGGTATCTTTTACTTTTTCTTCTAACTCCTCTGTGCTAAAGCTTTCTAGTTTATCTGTCCGGCTAATAAGTGGACAAAAATTCTCATTGCCTGGGAGATTGTTCCAAACCCTATGGCGCTTAGATCTTTCTTTAGGTCCTGGATATTGTAAATCCGGATCAAGTGCTTCTACATAATTCCCCGATTTCGCATCTTCTAAATCCAGTCTCTCATCCATCAGCCATTCATAGAAAAACCATATCCGTCTGCTATTTCGGCCGGTGGGTTGATCCTTAACAATAGATTCAATTTCGGTTTTATCTATTTCTTCAAAAAGCTTTTTTAAGATCAGTAGATCAATTCCTTCATATCTAAAAGCAAAAGTTAAATGCCCAAGTAAGGTTTGGTCTGGTTCCTGTACTGTCCTAAATACCTGCCATTTACCTTCTGTATAGCTTCTATGTTTTTCACTTATTGCGGAAAGAAGCTCAGGTAATGGCACTTCTAAATCATATCTGTAAATTAATGCACTATACCCAGCCAGTTTCATATCGGTTTCAGGAAGGGTATATTTACGAAAAACGGTTACATTATCTGAAAATCGATTATTTTTGGACATAATTTATACATATCGATTACCAATTATTTTGGTACTAATATTACCAAAAATGATTACTTTTTATAAAAAACGTTTATATACAGGTGGTTTATATCAAAATCAATTACATTTAGTCTGTTAATATGGAGTAATTAGTTTTGTTGAGTCTTTTATATTTAGATGGTTTAGTAAGCAATATAGTATATAATCCTCCTAAGAATAGATGATTTAATGACTCAGTTAAATGATAAAAGAAGGAAAGGTCGTAGTTTAAATTTATTATCGGTTGGAATAATTATTTATGTAATGGCTGGTGGTAGTTTTTCGAATGAAGGGTCATTTTTAGGGGGAGCAATTATTTTTGAACACCCAGAAATTCTTGAATATGCTACTTTAGCTATTTTTTTTCTATTTCATATACAGGTTTTGGATAAGTCAGAGTAATCGATGGGGGCTTTTAAAAACTTCTGTAAAAGAAGCTGTTGAGCGAGACTTGGACTTCATCCAATATGCTGATAATAGGGTTTCTCAATATGTTTTAAAGAGAGTGGAAGAAAATAAACCTATTTCTGGCAACTTGTTAGAAAAGGAGGACGGAGTTAATGCACATTTTTATCGGCAGAAAGGAAATTCTATAAAAGGGTTAATTTCATGGAATGAAGATTTAAAAATAGCCGGAAAAATTAGAAGAGAAGATAGTCCTGACATTGATGGGTTTTATGTACCAATTAATTTTGGTGATTTTAATAAAGTATATTTTAAAAAATGGCTTTACATAATTTTCGTGACAGATATGTTTTGGGAGAATGTTTTCCCATTAATACTTGCTTCTGGAGCATTGATTTCAATAGTGATAGAAATTGAAACCCGATATAATTTATTGGCTTTTTGTAACTAGAAAATATATATGCAAGATAGTCCATTAAACATAAATCCTAGGCGTCAAGCTGATGATATTATTTCGGCCTATGTATACCAGATATGGCAAACTGCATATTATTGGATTAATTTAGAGGAGGGAGAAAGGCTATATATAGAAAATGCTGAAGATTTTGATGTAGTAAGGCAAAAGCAGATTGATACAGTGCAGGTTAAAAATACGACAGCCTCAGTTACTTTAAATAGCAAGCCAATTTTAGATGCTATTTGCCACTTCTGGAAGCATAAAAAAAGAAATCCAGATGCTGAAATTAATTATGTATATCTAACTAGTTCTAAAAGAGGTAGAGAAAAATCAGTTGAATTTGATGGAATAAAGGGACTAGATTATTGGGATAATCTTAAGGCCTCTTCTGATCATACAGGAGTAACTCAAATAAAAGAACATTTAATAAACCATAATTATATACCTGATGATTTCAGTTCTTACCTAAAGAACATACCGGATGCAGAGTTTTACCAGGAATTTGTGAATAAAATTGACTGGCTAACAGGTCAACAGGAAGCCAAGAACCTAAAAAGAAAAATCAAAGAAAAACTAATTTTATTTGGAAGTGATGAAAGAGAATGTACTGCATTGGAATCTGAAAAGGTTTTGGCGCATCTCTTGTTAACAATAGTTGAATTAATTGAGTCTTCTTCGAGTAATTATTTAACAAAAGCAGATTTTATTAAGTGTTTTGATCAAACTAATAACATTGAACTACCAAGGAAGAATTATAGAGTATTATCTAGGCTAGCAGCCCCAACATTAAGCATATTCCTTGAAACCCATAAGCAATTATCAGAAAGAGATGCTAAACAGTTAGCTCAACTTGTTCTAAACTCTAGCCAAGAATCTGATTTTGAAGCATATTTTGAAGACTCCTCTTTGATTCAGGATTTGTTGTCTGATAATTTTGATTTAAGCTCTCTTCTGGAGAAAAGAAAGAAAGAACAAGATGTGAAAGAGAATCCATCTCTACTCACTTACCAAGAGAGACAAGCTTTGGGTATCCTTTGTACTGCACAAATGGAATTTTGGACAGTTAAAAAGCTGGGAGACTTATTTCCAGATATTAATTGGTCAGAAAAAGTAGAAGTTTTAAAAGGGAAAAATTTAATTTCAGTAGAAAACTCTATAATTCGCCCTCATGAGAAGGCTGAGCAAGTCATCCTGTCAGATGAAGAAGAAGCATTAAACTACCACAAAGGTTGGACTGAAGAACTTGAAAAGTTAACGAATTATTATGACACCAATTTTCTACTTGCTCTTCATTATTTGTCAATGGATGAACGTAAGAAAACGATTCAAAGGTTAGCTGATGGAGCAATATCATTAGATCCCGGCTTTTGGTCTAAACTATATTATGACTTCTTAAAAGAGATTTATGATCGTGATTGGTTAGATGATTTAGAAATTTATTTGGAGGCAAAGTTTTTATTAGCCCTAGCTTTATGTTCTTCTCATGTAGGTAATTTGCTAGAAGCTAAGAAAATTATTTTGCAAGCGAATAAACTTAGCAAGAAAGCAAATGATCCATGGATCGTTGGGAATTCGTTAATAAATGCTGGGAGTATTTTTCAGAAATTAGGAGAACTGGAGGAATCTAAAAAATACTTTGAAAAGGCAAGGGATCATGCAGAAAAGTTTGATGATGAGCCACTCTTAGGGCGTTGTTTAAACAATTTAGGGATGTATTATCTGGGTAAGGGAGAAAACCAATCAAGAAAGTATTTCGAAAAGGCATTAACAATTAAAAAAAGGAATAATGACATATCAGGGATTGTAGGATCGTATTTAGGAATTGGCAATTTTTTTGCTTCAAATAATAACTATCAGAGATCTATAAAATGGTTTACCAAAGCTGAAGAGTTAGCTAATGAGAATTATTTATTTTACTTAAAGGCATTATCACTGATAAATAAAGGTAGCAGTACATTTAATTTAGGAGAGTTCAAAAATGCTCTTGGATTTTATGAAAGATCTCTTGAAATATCTGAAAGGGAGACGCTAATTAATGCTAAAGTTATGGCATACAGAGGCATTGCTAACTGTTATGGAGAATTAGGTGATTTTGATAAGTCATACAAATTCTTGAGTGAATTGCTAGCTTTTCAGCAAGAGTCAGATTTACCAGTCGAGGAAATTTTATGGACTAAAATTGACCTGGGAATAGCTGAACTTAAAAGGGAACATGAGGAATGTGGAAGAGAAATTTTTGTTGAAATTATTGAGGAAGGCAGAAAGGATAACCTCAGTGAGATAGTTTTTGAAGCTAGAAAAACATTGGCCCTATCTTATCAACATGATAGCAAGGACCTTACGCATAAAAAATTCAAGAACTTTGCCAAGGAAGAGATAGAAAGAGGTAATAAAAAGCTTGCAGTAAAATTATTTACTCATCTAGGCCATTTATACATACATGATAGATTTGATTCTAACGAGATTGAATCTTTATTAAATAAGGTTATAGGTATTTGCAAAGAGAATGATTTTACTGAAGAGTTAAAAAATCTGTTTGACTTATATTATGATTGGAAGTTTTCCGAAGAAAGGTTTAGCGATGCAATCCAAATTTTAGAAAACTATGAAGATGAAATAGATAAAGAGAGTAAAAAAGAAGTAGCACGTATTCAGGATGCTAAAGGCATTTGCTACCAACACTTATTTAATTATGACAAAGCAATTGAGTGTCATAACAATTCTTTATCTAGCTTAAAGGATTTTGAAAGCCAAAAAATTCAGGAAAATGCTTACAATAACTTAGGTGAAGCCTTTAGAAAAACTAAACAATATGAAAAATCACTATTATCCTTATCAAAGGCCCAAAATTTTGCAGAGTATCGAGGGAATAAATATGATGAATATAATATCATCTATAATAAAGCCTTAACATTAAATGAAAAAGGAGAGGTTAAGAAGGCTTTAGAGCTACTTGGTGAACTAAAAGAAAAGTCAAAACATGAGGCTTATCATGATATTTATATCAAGGTTTTTTATGGATTAGCCAACATTTTCAAAGAACAAAATGAGTTGAAGCTATCTGCTGAAAGATTTGAAAAGGCATATAATGAATCAAAAGAAAAAGGGGAAACCACATTATTAGCTAATATTGCAATTGAATATTCTGGTGTTCTTTTAAAACTCCAGGAGGATCAGAAGGCAATTTCTTTACTTAAGGAATCATTATCCTTAATTGATAAAAATTATCATCACTATTATCTCTATAGAGCCATAGCAAGAGCCTATGAAGAAACCGGTGATGTAGAAAATGAGAAGAAATTTCTGGTAAAATCCCTTCAAATAGCCCAAAAGTTAAATTTTTCTGAGAAGATCATAGACACTTTTATAAGATTAGCAGAGTTTTCAGAAGAACAGTCAAATACATCTGATGCTTATAGTTACTATCGAGAAGCTATTGATAAAGAGGAAGACCCCAAGTGGAAGTCATTTATATATCAGGATCTTTTGGATATTATGTTAAATAACAACGATACACACAAAGCTCAGAAAATATTCGAAGAGGCTATAGATTACTGTGAAAAAAATGATTTAAATCTTTCTGCTGTCAATTTGTATATGAAGGTTGGGGATTATAATTGGTTTTCAAATGACTTTGATCAAAAAGTTGAAGCACTGCAAACATATTTGTTTGCCCTTTTACAAACAGTTGATGAGGAAATAAATTCAGAAAAGTTTGCTGATGTAGGAATGTATATTTACTACAATATTCTGGATGAGTATGAGGCAAAGGGAAAAGATTTCGTGATAAATTTAAAGGAAGAAATAACAGAATGGCTTTATGACGAAATAGAAGATACCCTTTCTGTTGAAAAAATTATCTGGCCACTCTCCTTAGTAGATAGGGTATCTGATAAACTGGAAGAATCCCCGGATCTAACAGAAAAAGAAATCGAGGAGTTAATCATGAGAGAATATAGTACTATATTTAATATTGAGTCTTAGCAATAACAATTTTTTGCTGAAAACACCCTTGTGGCCTCCTAAGGTCGATTCGAGCAAATTTCCATTCTAAGGAACGATCCCACTCCTCTTAATAATATACCATTGCTAAAATCCGATAAATTTGCCGGTCAGCAATAAATTTCTGTGTTACTGCCAAAATTATTTAAGTCGTTGACCTACTTTTTGGCTCTTACTACTCATTTAGATATAATGCCTTAAAATTATTTATCGTGAAGTAATAAATTAAGATGCCAGATCAAGACCAGCTTTCCTTTTTCGGGGAGAATCGCTCACTATTTTCCGACTATTACCTCAAAGAACGACTTCAAAAACTTCCCGAGTGGGAAGATGATATAAGCGAACCCTTCGAGAAGGCGCTGGAACTGTATCAACAGAAAAAATCAGTGCTGCCCGGGATGAACGAGGCCCAGACCGAGAAGGATTTCATCCAGCCCATCATGCAACAAGTACTGGATTATGCCTATGATGTTCAGAAAACGGAGAAGAAACAGGGACGTACCAATATCCCTGATTATATTCTCTTTGCTGATGAAGAGGTATTGACCAGTGCCCAGGAGAATCGCGAAAGTGACCGTTACTATAATGATGCACTGGCCCTCAGCGATGCCAAATACTGGGATCGTCCGCTCGACAGCAAAGGCATTGCCGAAAAAGATTTATATACCAACGCCAATCCGAGTTTTCAGATTGTTAACTACCTGACCGTTACCGGACTCGAATGGGGCATCCTCACCAACGGTAGTCGGTGGCGACTTTATTCTACCAAAGCGCGGTCGCGCATCGACTCCTATTTCGAGGTTGATCTCCGGCAAATCCTTGAGCAGGAAGACCAAGAGCAGTTCAAATATTTCTACCACTTCTTTCGTCGGCAGGCGTTCCAGGCCGATCCCCAAACAGGTGATTCTTTTGTAGAGCACGTATTCGAAGGCTCCATCGACTACGGCACGCGGCTGGAAAAGAAACTAAAGGACCTGATTTTCGAGGATGTGTTTCTGCTGATGAGCCGAGGTTTTGTGGAGTACCGCAAGGAGGAAACCGATATCGAGGCCGAGACCGACGAAAGCCTGCGGGAGATTTACCAGGGTACGCTTCGGCTGTTATACCGTTTGCTGTTTTTGCTGCACGCCGAGTCGCGAAGCCTGCTGCCACTGGATAACAGAGGCTACCTGCAGTACAGCCTGATGGAACTCAAAAAGGATATCGCCAATCGCATTGATGAAGATCTGCCCCAAAGCTCTCGGTCGTTTGACGTCTGGAATGACCTGGATTCGCTGTTTCATATCATCGACAAAGGCGATCCCGCCCTGAATGTGCCGCGCTACAATGGCGGACTCTTCCGGCAGGATCATCCCAACAACCGGTTTCTACAGGAGCATAAAATATCTGACAAATACCTGGTGCCCGCACTGGAATTTCTCACCCGGGAGACCGAACCCAACGAGTCTGGAAGAAAGCCGTTTATCGACTATAAATCGCTGAATGTGGAGCAGTTGGGCTCGATCTATGAAGGATTGCTGGAATTTCATCTGCGTCAGTCCGAGGAAGATGACTCCGGACAAAAAGAGCTCTACCTCGAAAATGACAAGGGCGAACGCAAGGCCACCGGCTCGTACTACACGCCCCACTATATTGTGGAATACATTGTGGAGCATACACTGGGACCGGTTTTTGAAGAGCGGGCCGAGACGTTTAAGGATTTAATGGAGCAGTGGAAGCCTAAATTCGAGGAATATCAAGAACTTGATAAAAAGATACAGGAGGGCGACCGCAGCGAGCAGATCCACAATAAACGCAAAGCCGTCCATACTGAGGTACAAACGCTTGGAAAGCGTGCGACCGAGACTCTGCTGAACCTGAAGATCTGCGACCCGGCCATGGGCAGCGGACACTTTTTAAAAGAAGCAACCGACAAGCTGGCCGAGAAGATCATTACGCTGCTGGCCGAGTATCCCACCAATCCCGTGACCAACCTGCTGGAAGACGTCCGCAACCAGATCCTGGAGTCGCTGGAAGAGCAGGATATCACCATCGACGCCGAGGAGCACCTGAAAGACACCAACCTGATCAAGCGGATGGTAATGAAGCGCAGTATTTACGGGGTGGACCTGAATCCCATGGCCGTAGAGCTGGCCAAGCTGAGTCTCTGGCTCGATTCCTTTACCGTGGGCGCTCCGCTCAGCTTTCTGGACCACCACCTGAAGGTCGGCAACTCGCTGATCGGCACTACTGTTGGGGAAATCCGCGAGCAGCTCGAGACCGGGCAGAGCCACATGTTCGGCGGACCGTTTAGCGGACTGCTGAATGCCACCGAGCTGATGCGCGAAGTGTCCGTAAAGACCGACGCGACGTATAGCGAAGTGGAGCAGAGCATCGAGCGGTACCAAGACTTTGAAGAGGCGGTGGCCCCGTATAAGAAAGTGCTGGATATTTGGCTGAGCCGGCACTTTGACAACGAGCGGGCGGGGGATTTCCTGATGACCTTTTCCGACCAGATCACTAACCTGCTGAAAGGCGAAGATGTGGAGCTGGGCGATAAGCAGCAGGCAATTATTGAAACAGCAGAAAAATTAAATGACGACAAGCACTTCTTCCACTGGGAGCTGGAATTTCCCGAGGTGTTTGTGGATCTAAAACAGTCGAAATGGCTGGACAATCCCGGCTTTGACGCCGTGGTGGGGAATCCTCCGTATGTACGAGTACAAAGAATTGAGGAAGTAGAAAGGGACTATCTATTTAATCAATTTTCTACATGTTCAAAGAAAACAGACATTTCATTGGCATTTCTTGAGCTGGGTTATCAAAAAATAAACCAAAATGGCAGGGGTGGTTTTATTTCAACCTCACAATGGCTTTCAACCGATTATGGAGAAAAAGCACGTGAATACTTTTCAAATAATAGGATATCTAAAATACTAGATTTCAAAAGTTTACCTGTATTTGAGGGGATTTCAACTTATCCCGCGATATTTTTGGTGGATAAACATGAAAACAAGAATTTGAAGTATGCTCAGGTTACAACAACTGATGATTTAAATAGAGAAGCTATTCTAGCAAGGGAATATTCTGAAAAAAAGTATAAATACTTGAGTGAAAAACCTTGGATTTTAGATAAGACAGATTTCAGAGAAATAATTGCTCGTACTAATACAACAACTTTATCTTCTTTTGGCCATTTCCACATAGGTGCTTTGACAGGTGATGATGAAACATTTGTAGTCCATAAATCAAAGATTACAAATTTAGAATTAGAGGAAGAATTGCTTTACAGCTATGCTTATAGAGGTAATGAGGTTGACAGATATAGTGTTGTAGTCCCTGATGCTAAAGTAATTTATCCATATAAAGTAAATGAAGAAGGAAAAACAAAATTAATAGATGAGAAGGATCTACAATCCCAATTTCCTAATATTTATAAATATCTTTTATCTAGAAAAGATATACTAACTCAAAGAAGAGACTCCAGAAAGTATTACGCAAAGGGGAATAATTGGTATTGTTATTTGAGACCTGGAAATTTTGATTATATCACACCAGAAAAATTAATTATTAAAGGTGTAGCTAATCAAAGTACAGTAGGGTTACTCGAAAAGAATACGATTTTTAATGGAGCAAATTGTCCCGGATATGTTAACAAAGAAAGCCAAGTAAGTAGGCTATATATACTCAGTATCATTAATTCAAATTTGGTCTCGGAGTATTTAAAGCAGGTCTGTCCATCTAAACTGCATGGTTATACTAGATTTAATGCAAATAATTTAAACGAGATACCAATCCGAGAAATAGACTTCTCTAAATTCAATCCCGATAAAAACGCCCAATTCCCCGGTCAGTTAGAACAGCATTACCAGCAATATGTAGAGGGAGCGTCCGCCGGTGATCTGCTCGATCTTACCGAAGAACTGATTGAGGATGATGACGAATACCGTCTGCCGGTTATTCATAATTTCTTGGGTGATCTGGCCGAAAAGATGCTGGAATACAACAAAGAAAAACAACGTCTGAATGATGCCCTCGATCCCTTCAAATTCCTCAACAAAGGCGTGGCATTCAACGCCTTCAGCGACGTTTTCGCCGACGCCATCAAATACGGAGAGCAACTCACCAACGAAGTGGATATCGGTACTGTCCACCACGACATCGAAGAACTGCGGCTGCGTCCCGATGGCGACCGTTGGCTACTGAGCGCCCAGCTCAAACACCGCGACCCGGAAACCGACTGGGACGAATGGGTAAAGGAAGACGGGAATATCGTCCGAACCACCCACGACATTTACCGTTTCAAGCTGCCCGATAAAAAGGCCCGCTATTGGCAGCAAGCGTTTGAAGTACTGGATGAATTCGAGCATAATAATAGCGGTAGAATATTCCCCGGTGGTAAAACCAGTACTACCCATGATAAGTTAATGAAGTCTGAGATTCCTGTCTTTGACGAAAACGCCAAAATTAAATCACTTGTCGAGCTCCGTGAGGAACTGGCGGAAGTGGAAGCCAAGATCGAAAAGACGGACTGGCTCATCGACCAGG
>CAZBCG010000002.1:0-352899 GCA_964490705.1 uncultured Balneolaceae bacterium
AGGTAGGAGCTGAAAATCTCCTTTACCAAATCGATTGTTTCTTCTTTTGCTGGATGAGCCATAGGATCAATTTTTCTTTTAATATAAGGATTTGGGATTTGTAAAAAAACACAATTGCTCGGTCAGCGATGAATGCTGTACTGAATTTTCGGTTCAGAATGTTATATTCGAGCAGTGAAATAGTATTGTGATCAGGGTTTAAGCATTTCAATAGTAATTAACCGACGACCTATGCCAACAGTTGTAGCCTTCGAAACGTTGCCTGAGTTATTTCTGAATCTAACGAAAAAGTATGAGGGCAAGCAGAAGACCGCTTTTGCACGCAAACCCAAAACCGATGCCGAGTACGAAACCATAAGTTGGGATCAGGTTTCCGAGGATGTACATACGATGGCGGCTTATCTGGTTAAGCACGGCATAGAAGCCGGGGACCGGGTGGCGCTGCTCAGTGAAAATCGCTATGAGTGGGCGGTTGTGGATCTGGCGCTACAGCTTATTGGTGGGATCAATGTATCGCTTTATACGTCGTTGCCACCCAAGCAGTGTGAGTATATTCTGCAGAACTCCGAAGCTAAAATGTTCTTTGTTTCTACGGGGATACAACTCAAGAAAGCGCGTGAAGTATTCGATAATTGTGAGCATTTGAATCGGATTATTGCATTTGATGAACCCAATATTGAAAGTTATTTAGATGCTCCTTATGTGACTCTTTTTGAAAAGGTGATGGCCGAGGGATTGAAGGCGTATCCCAAGGTTGAGGATGAAATTCAGGATCGCAGTAGATCTATAGAGCCCGAAGATCTGGCAACTCTGATTTATACATCCGGCACTACCGGCAAGCCAAAAGGAGCCATGCTAACACATCGGAATATCGTCAGCAATATCAAGGCAGCCCACCAGCGCATTGACATCAATGAAGATGATCGCTGCTTGTCGTTTTTGCCGCTTTGCCACTCCTTTGAGCGTACGGCGGGTTATTATGCCATGATGGCCGGGGGTGCTGAAATCTATTATGCCGAAAGTGTGGATACGGTGGCTAAGAATATGACGGAGGCTTGTCCCACTATTATCATGAGTGTGCCGCGGCTGTTTGAGAAAATTTATAATCTCGTAACCAAAAGTGTAGAAGAGGGGACGGCAGTCAAAAAGAAGATTTTTGAGTGGGCACAATCTGTGGGACGCAAATATGCCGACGGCCAGCGTGGACTGGTATCCCTGCAAAAGAAGGTGGCCGACAAACTGGTTTTTGATAAACTGAAAGAGCGTACCGGTGGACGAATTCGCTTTTTTGTATCAGGCGGAGCTGCTCTGCCGGCGGAGATTGGCCACTTTTTCATGGGTGCGGGCTTGCACATCATTGAAGGATACGGACTAACCGAAACCTCTCCCGTAATGTGCTGTAATACTTATGGCGATGAGCAGATGGGCACGGTTGGCAAGGTGCTGCCGGGCGTTACGGTGGCAATCCAGCGGCTGGAAGACAGCAAAATTATCTCGGAGCTCAGCGGCGAAGATTATCCGACGGATCATAGTTCGGAGCAGGGCGAAATTCTGTGCAAAGGTCCCAATGTGATGAAGGGGTACTGGAAAAACAATGAGGCGACCCGTGAGATGATTGACGACGAAGGATATCTGCATACCGGTGACGTCGGAAAATTTGTGGATGGCAAGCTCCAGATTACCGATCGAATCAAGCACATGATCCTGAATGCCGGCGGAAAAAATATTTATCCGGGTCCCATTGAGGATTTATTCAAGACCAGCAAATGGATCGATCAGCTTGTGGTTGTGGGTGAGCGCCAGCCATATATGGCCGCACTGATTGTACCCGATTTCGAAGCGCTTGAAGACTACGCGGACGAAGAAAACATCGCCTACAGCTCTATAGAGGATCTTCTTCAGAAAGAGGAAATTCAGAATATTTATCGCAAGGAGACCCGCAGTTATTCCCGGGAGCTTGCGTCACACGAGAAGATTCGGGACTTTCGCTTGATCAGTAATGAATTTACGGTAGAAACCGGAGAATTAACGCCTACGCTCAAGATCAAGCGTCGCATCGTCGAAGACAAATACGGCGATCTGATTGACGATATGTTTACTGACTAGCTTCTTCTTTCTCTTTGCGCGCATTAATAAAGGATCGTACGGCTGCAGCAAGAAATACGATACAGAAAAAAGCCATCAGGGATTGAGCAATAGCCGCATTGGGACGTTCCACAGATCCGCCGCCTAGCATGGTAAAGATGTCCAGCAATCCGCCGAAGCTGCCGCCCAGTCCCAGCAGTGCCAGGATGGCTGCAGTGTGCATCACATGTTTATAAATAGATTCTTTTCGAGCAGTAATTCCCAGTCCCAAGAAGACCAAGCCAAAAGCCGTGGGAATGAGCGCCGTAAGGCTTTCCATGCCGGTTGCAAAATAGGGAATGATACCTAAAAAGATGAGACAGACGCCGAAAATTCGTGTAAATTTTGCCATAACAGTTATTTATTTGAATTGATGGGCATAGATATGATAATAAGATGAAAGAAATATGAAGTTCAACTGATTCTATAACGTAATGATAATTTACGATTTTGCGTATTGGCTGCATATTGTTTCATACCTGGTATGGCTGATAGCGTTCGCCGTAAGTATTTGGTATGGCATCAAAGTCAGGGTAGAAGAGGATGCCGTAATCAAGCGAAAGCTTATGCGGTCTGAGCGATTGGCTACAAGTATTGGTGCCCACATCGGTGCGTTGGGCATCTTGATATCCGGTGCGGTAATGGCATCCTGGGGGCCATATAACTGGGGATGGTTTTCGGTGCAGCTTTATCCGTGGCTGGCACTCAAACAGATTTTATTTATCGTGATTTTGGTGTTGGTAGCATTTTCGATCAAGCGGAGTGTCGTATTTAAAAAGAAGCTAACGCAAGAAGAAGTGCCCGACAATGAAACTCTAAAGTCTTGGTGGTCAGCCTATCGTATGTCGCTGGCTGTTTATATCCTGGTCGTTGTAAATACTGTTTTGGGATTGATGAAACCGGGATTGAGCTAGAAAGTGTTGTAAGAAATCGTATTAGCATTTAGATTTTTTGATTCTGCATGTAATGGTTTTTCCGGTTTTACAACGATTGTGGAAGATTCGATCGCAGGTTCTTGAGGAAGTTCTGCACCCGCCGTCTGTTCACGCCAAGATCACTTTCACCCACTCTGCTGGCGCTGCGGATATGAAGGTAGGAAGAGCTGGAATCTATTTTTGTTAATTGAAGCGTCATGTCATCCCGGAAAATCAGAACTTTAAAGACGCTCTCAATCTTTTGCTGATCCTCTGACACTGTTATTTCCTCTGGATCCATAGCACTAATCGTTTCAACTGATGCGTTAAAAATAGTGCTGCCAGATTGATTAAACTGTTTGGTAATACGAATGCAGTTTGGAGAATCGGGGCAGGCTGCAAGCGGATTGTTAACTCCAGTAACACTCGGTATGTCGGAGGATTGGGAACCGCAACCGAGCAATGTGAAAAATCCTGACATAGCCAATATTCAAACAATTTGTTTATTTACAGAAGGATAGAAATCCCAGGCATTCTTCTACAGAGTTTGCAACGTTGAGGGTGCTTCGGTTACCACTGGTAATAAATCCATTCTCGACAGCGTGATCGATAAATGCAATTAATTTATCGTAATAGCCATCGATGTTATAGACAATAACTTCTTTGTCGTGGATGCCCAGCTGCAGCCAGGTAATAGCTTCCATCAGCTCTTCGAATGTACCGAAACCGCCGGGCAGGGCAATAAATGCATCCGAAAGCTCGGCCATCATCGCCTTGCGCTCGTGCATGCTGTCGGTAATATGCAGGGTTGTAAGCTGCCGGTGGGCAACTTCCAGATCATGCAGATGCTTGGGGATTACGCCGTGTACCTCTCCGCCGCGTGAAAGTGTGGCATTGGCAATTTCATTCATTAGCCCAATAGATCCGCCGCCATATACCACCCCAATATTTTGGGTTGCCAGTTGTTTTCCCAGGGCTTTGGCTTGTTTTGCAAAGGCGGGATTTTCACCGGTTTTGGATCCGCAATAAACGCATACTCGGTTTGTGATGCTCATACCTTGGCCGTTGACATCATCCGTTTGACGACCACTTCCAGTTTATCGAGAAAGTAGTCGATTTCTTCGGTGGTATTATCTTTGCCAAGGCTTATGCGGATGCTCGAGTTTGCTGTTTTGGTATCCAATCCAATGCCTTCAAGCACGTGCGAAGGTTCCATAGCGCCCGAGGTACAGGCCGATCCGTTGGATACGCAAACACCCTCCACATCGAGATTGAACAGCAGCATTTCGCCGTCAAGTCCGTTTCCGTTGGGATCTAAAAAGGAGATGTTAATAATATGAGGAACCCCATTTTCGGTATCACCATTAATTTGATAGCGGTCACCGAATGTTTCATCAAGTCCGTTGATAAGTCGTTTGCGCAATTTGATGAAATGCTTGCGGTGGTCATCCATCTCTTCCACGGCCAGTTCCATGGCTTTGGCCAACCCAATAATGCCGGGTACGTTGAGTGTTCCTCCGCGACGGCGACGTTCTTGAGAACCTCCGTGCATCCACGGGAGCCAAGGGGTAGCGTGACGCATGTATAGCACTCCAATACCTTTGGGACCGTAAATTTTATGTCCGCTGATGCTCAGAAAATCGAGTCCCAGTTCTTCTACATCCACCGGAATTTTGCCTACGCTTTGTACCGTATCAGAATGAAAGGGAATTTCGTGCTCGCGACAAATTTGGCTGATTTCTTTGATCGGGTTGATCGTGCCAATCTCATTATTGACATGCATCAGCGACACCATTGCTGTATTCTCATTGATGGCCTTTTTAACCTGCTCCGGCTGAATATGTCCATCGGAATCAGGTTCCACATAAACAGGAGTGATACCGTCTCTTTTAAGTGCCTCTGCGGTGTGCAGCACGGCATGATGTTCGAGCGGCGATGTAATTACTTCAGATTTTTGGCTTGCATTCACTGCACCTTTAATGGCCGTGTTATCACTTTCTGTGCCGCCGCTGGTGAAGATAATTTCGGCCGGTTCGGCACCGATTATTTCCGCAATAGTTTCGCGTGCCTCTTCTACGGCTACTTTTGCGTTGTTACCAAGTCCGTGAGGGGAATTCGCATTTCCGTACTGTTCGGTGAAATAAGGCTTCATTGCGTCAAGCACGCGTTCATCCACCGGGGTGGTTGCGGCATGATCGAAATAAACGGTATCCATATCTCCTTTTTTAGCTTTACGATTAGATCAATCAAAGATATTTAAAATTGCGTACAAAAGCAGGATTTGACTGTATGATTACTTTGGCTTACCATATTTGTGGATAGGCGCAAACCAGCGCTCATCAAATAGTGAAAGAGTGCAGTCCTAATACAAAAAATCATCTCAGAAAAATCATTTTGTATCATCGGTATCTATTTTCAGTTCTTATTTTAATAGTCGGGATAAATTACCTGACTCCGGATACAATATCAGCCCAATCGATTGATCGGCATGCCACATTGTTATCATGGGAGCAGAAGATAAAGCGCTTTATGTGGGATCGATCGCATAATTACGGCGGATCTAATTTTTTTCGGGGTTTATTTCGTGAAAATATTGATCCCATGATGGCCGAACACGATATCGATTTGATGACCTATCGCTTTACTCCGATTGATGATTACGAATGGACACGAGCCAACCAAGGGTATCGCGTTTTCTTGGGAAGTTTGAATGCCAAGTATTTGGCCGTTACAAGTCACCTGAAATCTTCCGTGCAGATCAACGAGAATAGTAGCTTTAATGTAGATGGCGTTTTGTCGGAAACGTTTAGAGCAAACCGTTTTCTGGGAATTTTAAATTATGAGCGGACGTTTTCCTCCGATCATACCGTTGGTGTATATCAAACGCTTAATAAATCCAAGGCCGATCTCGATGCGGGATTTTATTATCAGTATGGAAGTATCGATGATGGGATGATCCGGGTTGAGACCACCTTTCTGGATTGGGCTTCGAATGTAACAGAAGGTCTTGCAGGTGATAGTCCGGACAGTGATGAATACGACGTGATTACAACCTATAAGAAACGTCCGCAACTGTTTTCGTTGCAATTGGTTAGTCCCGAGCTCGAGCATGTTCGCAGCGAAATTGTGGCGGGGATTCAAACAAAATCTTTTAAGAAACTGAAAGAATCAGAGACGATTCGATACAACGATCGGGAATGGGCACATTATGCCGGGGCGTTAGTCGAATATTATAATGATTTGTTCACTGTCGGATTTACATTCAAGCGAACGTTCTCAAAGTTAAAGCGCCAACCAGTGGCAGGATCTGACTATGAACCCAACTTTGGAAATTGGCAATCAACCAATCAGTATGGATTTTATGCTTCCGGGGACTTGTTCAATAAAATCAGACTGGAGCAATGGCTGTGGTATGAGGATTATAAGGATCGATTGCAGGGAGAAATAGTGCCGGACGATTTTGAGCCCTTTGATTTTAGGGAAGAGCGGTTGAAAGTAAAAAGTAGAATTTTGTATGACAATCGCAAGCAAGGATTTAAAGCAGGTATTGAGTATCATGCAGAACACAAATATCCACAGAAAGGGGCGGAAACATTTCAGGGTTTTTATGGTTCGCAAGAAATAAATCAGCGATTAACTGCAACTGTTGGCTATCGCATTAATCCTTATTTCTTTATCATTGCAGGTATTTCTTATGATGCGGACTTGGATCGTTATTTCAACAAAAAAGATAACAAACAATTTGACGGCTCTTTCGGTCGTCTTTTAGTAACATGGTAATTTTTCTGAACATAAATTTGATAATTTAGCTTTTTTGAAAATGAATAAAATGACACTTACCGATATTGATGTAAGCGGAAAGGCAGTACTCATGCGCGTTGATTTTAATGTACCCATTGAAAACAGTGAAATCGGCGATGATAATCGTATTGTTCAAGCTTTGCCTTCGATAAATTATGTAACCGAGAATGGCGGCAAACTAATTTTAATGAGCCATCTGGGACGTCCGGGTGGTGAAGTGGATGAATCGCTGAGTTTAAAGCCGGTAGCCGAGCACCTGCAAATGCTGGTGGATACGACTGTCCACTTTGCGACCGACTGTATCGGCAAAGAGGCATCCTCGGCAATAGAGCAGGCCGGTGAAGGAGAAATTGTGCTGCTCGAAAATGTGCGTTTTCATGCAGGTGAAAAGGCCAACGATGAAGACTTTTGCAAGCAGCTGGCTCAGCACGGCGATCTTTTTTGTAATGATGCATTTGGCAGTAGTCACCGGGCCCATTCATCAGTGGCAGGCGTCACGCGCTATCTGCAGCCGGCGGTATCCGGATTTTTACTGGAAAAAGAGATTAAGTATTTGAGCGGATCGGTCAACAATCCTGATCGACCGTTTGTAGCTATTTTGGGTGGCGCTAAAGTCTCCGACAAAATTGGCGTCATTGAAAATCTGCTCGATAAAGTAGATACCATCATTGTAGGCGGCGGCATGACCTACACTTTCTACAAGGCTAAGGGATTACCCGTTGGCGATTCTCTTGTCGAAGATGATAAGGTGGAGTTGGCAAGAGAGCTGCTGCAAAAAGCCGAAGAAGAGGGCGTCAATTTTGTGTTGCCGATGGATTCGGTTATTGCTGATGAGTTTAAGAATGATGCCGAGCACAAGGTAGTAGATGAAGACGGTATTGAGGATGGCTGGATGGCCGTGGATATCGGTCCGCAGTCGGCCATTGCATTCGGCAATATCATCAAAAATGCGAAAACGGTAGTCTGGAATGGTCCCATGGGCGTCTTTGAAATGGAGAATTTTGCTGATGGGACCAACGCGGTTGCAGAAGCTCTTGCAGAGGCGACAAAATTAGGTGCCACGACGATCATTGGTGGTGGAGATTCTGCCTCGGCCATCAAGCAAGCGGGACTTGAAGATGAGGTTTCTCATGTTTCTACAGGAGGAGGAGCCAGCCTCATGTTCCTGGAAGGCAAAGATCTGCCGGGTGTTGTGGCACTGACAGATAAATAGAAAAGTCGAAATGTCATCCTGAATCCTGTGCTGAGTTCAGCCTACTCCCGATGGTTCGGGATTCGGCGAAGTAGGCCTTGTCTCAGTATTTCTTCAGGACCTTAGGCTTGCCATAAATTTTAGTCCTGTAGGACGGGATGATATCCCGTCCTTTTTCTGATTATAGTGCATATATAATGGCAATATAGAGATATAGATATGTCATATTCCAAGACGAATAACATACTTTCGGAAGATTACCATACTAGTGATAATTTTTATGTGAGTGATTTGATTCTTCGCCAGTATCTGGATCGGCATTTTTCAGAGAATATGCTGGATCAGTATCAAGAAAACTTAGTGCAACTTGGCCATTTGGCGGCTACCACAATGAACGAGCTTTCACAACAGGCGGATAAATCATCTCCGGTGCTCAAGAAACGCGATAAATTTGGCAATGATGTGGATAAAGTTGAATTTCATCCCGCGTATTGGGGATTGATGGATATTGCGGCAAACTCAGAAATGTTTCATCTTAAATATCATCCCGAGCAAAAAGAGAAGGTACAAGAGCGACATCAAATGGGATTTGCGTTAGGGCAGCTCTATGCCATGAGTGAGCTGGGCCAATACTGTCCGCATTGTATGACCGATGGGGCGGCCTATCTGATTGAACAGTTTGCCGATGAGCATGATAAAAAGCGCCTGCTGCCGCGTCTGGGAGCAAAGGAGGGCAAAAATCTATTTTCGGGGGCCATGTTTTTGACCGAAAAATCAGGTGGTTCGGATGTAGGTAAAAATCGCTGTACGGCAGAACAGATTCAGGGCGATCAGTACCGATTAAATGGAGAAAAATGGTTTTGCAGTAACGTTAATGCGGATGTGATTATGGCGCTGGCGCGAACCGGTCCGCTTGAAGAAGGCACACGCGGACTTTTCCTATTTCTGGTTGAAAAAACGCTGCCCAACGGAGATCGGAATCCGATGGAAATTATTCGGCTTAAGGAAAAACTGGGCGTTCGCTCAATGGCTACGGGCGAAGTGCGATTCCATGATACCCGAGGCAAGCGGCTGGGCAAGGAGGGGGAAGGATTCAAGGTGATGACGCAGATGATCAACATTTCGCGTAATTATAACTCAGTGGCGGCTCTGGCGGGGCATCGACGTGCTATTATCGAAGCCTGGCAGTATCTGAATCATCGGAAAACATTTGGAAAGACGGCGGTAGAGCATGCACTCATCCGCGAAAAATTCCACGAACTGGGATCGAAGTATCTTGCAAATTTTCTGTTGGTCTGGCGCGGACTGCGTGCAATGGATGCCGCCGAGCAGGGCGATGGTGACGAGCAGCAACTGCTTCGGATCATCACGCCCATGGCCAAGTGGTGGTCGGCCGAACAGTCGGTATATGCCGTGCGCGAATGCATGGAGCTGATGGGCGGCAATGGCTACATCGAAGATTTTGTGATGCCCAAGCTGCTTCGCGATGTAAATGTATTGCCAATTTGGGAAGGGTCGGGAAATATCATGGTGTTGGATATGCTCCGTGCGGCGCAAAAATCAGAGGGATTGTCGCTGGTATTGGAGATGATCGAGGAGGGGGCAGGTCAATCCGAAGAATATGGGGATCTAATGGCTGAGAAGCTTGCGGAGGTGAAGTCAGTGTGGAAATCCATCCAAAAAATGGATCATCGTGATCAAGTAGAAGCTACTGCCAAACCGTTATTCAAGGAGATAATCACGCTTTTTCAGATGGCATTGCTTATCGAAGAACAAAATGATTCGAAATCCGATCGTTTGGGTTTGGCACTTCAATATTTTGCGAATAAATCCAATTCATCTCTGAGAACTCGCAAGCCATTGGAATTGGGACAAGTTGAGGAGCTAATTGGTTGGAAGTATTAGATCATGATAAAAGTAAGTTTTTTACCTATTTACTAATAGGTAACAACAAAAATTCAAAATTTTCTGTAAGGATTTCCTCCCAAATATATCTTACCTTTAGATAGAATGATAAAATAAAAAAGAAATAAATTATGAGTTCACTCAACAAAGCGATGATTATTGGCCGGTTAGGACAGGATCCGGATGTACGTTATACCCAGTCGAACACGGCCGTAGCGAATATGTCAATTGCGACTTCCGAACGATACAAAGATAAGCAGGGCGAATGGAAAGAGCGTACCGAATGGCACCGTGTGGTGGCATGGGGACGAACGGCTGAAATTTGCCAGGAATATCTTCAAAAGGGATCACAAGTGTATATCGAAGGGCCAATCCAAACGCGCAAATGGGAGGATAAAGAAGGTCAGACCCGCTATACGACCGAAATTAAAGCGTTGACGATGACCATGCTCGACAGCAAAGGAGACAGTGGCGGTGGAGATGTTCCCAAAAAGCCGGATAGCTCGCAGCCAGTCTCTAGCAGCGTAGATCTGAATGAAGATTTTGATGATATAGATGACGATCTGCCATTTTAAATATTAACGGATAAATTTAAGGGCGGTAGGGCATGGGGCCTTACCGCTTTTTCTATTCTTGCACCACAGCCTTTCAGTATATAGCTTTAGGCAAAACCCAAGTATAAAACCAGGGAATTGGACGACCCGAGTAGTTTACTATTTATTACGGATCTTTTTGCACAGGCCGAGGAGACCATCCTCATCGACCCGACGCTTGATCCTGTGGGTTTAACAATCCAGGTGATGGTTATTATTCTGGGATTGTTGTTTTCTGCTCTGTTCTCTGGTTCCGAAGTCGCTTTTTTCTCTCTTGTAAACCAAGAAGATCTGCTTTCGGAAGGAGATATCGAAGGAACTCCCGACCGCCTGATTGTACGGATGCTCGAACGCCCCCGGCGTTTGCTTGCTACTATTTTGATCGGCAATACGTTTGCTAATATTGTGGCCTCGGTACTTGCAGCTGTCGTAACCGGGAATTTGGTAGCCTATTTCGGTCTTCCCGAATTTCTCGTCTATTTTGTAGAGGTCGTCATTTTGACCTTTATGATTTTAATCCTGAGTGAAATCACCCCTAAAATTATTGCCATCAATAATCCGCTGAAAGCCGCCCGCCGGGTCAGCCGATTTATTTATGCGCTTTTTACTATTCTGACACCACTTTCCAGCATCATTGCCAACAGTACCTTGAGTCTTGAAGAACGCCTGCCCAAGCCGAATAGTAAAATGACCTCCGAAGATATTATGACGATGGCAGAGGTTAGTGAGCAGGAGGGATCAATCAGAAGTGATGAGCGCGAAATTATCGAAAATGTGATTGAGTTCGGCAGCACAACCGTGCGCGAAATTATGACCTCGCGGGTGGATATCGTAGCTATTTCTACCGGCAACTCGCTGGACGAAGTGCTCAGCCTGATTCGTGAAAAGGGGCTGTCGCGCATGCCGATTTATGAAAATGATCTCGATAATATTTTAGGCGTTATTCACTCGAAAGATGTACTGCCGTATATCAACTCCGATATTGAACGGACAACCATAAACTGGCGGACCATTGCGCGAAAGGCATTGTTTATTCCGTCCACTAAAAAGCTGGATGATCTGCTTCGGGATTTCCAGCAGGAAAAGACGCATATCGCTATCGTTGTGGATGAATACGGCGGCACCGAGGGATTGATAACGCTGGATGACATTCTCGAAGAAATTGTAGGTGATATTTCTGATGAATACGATGATATCGAGGAACAGCTTTATACAAAGTTCAAAAGTGGCGTGTATATCTTCGATGCGCGCATCGATCTCGATGACATGGAAGAGATTCTGGGTTGTGAACTGACATCTGATGAGGATGAATACGAAACGCTGGGTGGGTTGGTGTATTATCTCACCGAACGAATCCCCAATGTGGGAGAACGCGTGTATTACCAGAATCTGGAGCTTACTATTCATTCGATTAAAAACAATCGTGTGCACAAGCTGCGTGTTAAAGTGCAGGATCGTCCCCAGTCCTCGAAAGAGCACCACCGAACCAAGAAATAATGCTAAAATAGTTTTTTGATGAGCACTTTGTACGATACATTGGTCAGCTCCAATGTTGATTTACAGCCTTACAATACGCTAAATATTTCTGCAACGGCCCGTTATTTTGCAGAAGTTGAGAGTGAGGAGAAACTCCGAAATATTTTGAGACATCCCCAAACGGGAAACAGGAAGATCGTTGTGTTGGGAGCAGGCAGTAATGTGTTATTTACGGATGATTTTGATGGACTGGTACTGCATATCAATATCCAGGGCCGAGAGGTTATTAACGAAACCGAAGAGCATGTATGGCTTAAAATTGGGGCCGGCGAAGACTGGCATCAAACGGTTCGCTATTGTGTAGATCAGGGTTGGGGCGGTATCGAAAATCTGTCGCTTATTCCCGGAACTGTGGGCGCAGCGCCCATTCAAAATATTGGTGCCTATGGTGTGGAGCTGCAAGAAGTTTTTGAGTGGCTTGAGGGCATGGATATCGAGGGGCGTGCCATCCGTCGCTATGAAAAGCAAGACTGTGAGTTCGGTTACCGCGATAGCATTTTTAAAGGAGAGTTGAAGGGTATTGTTATCGTTACGAATGTTGTTCTCAAGCTGTCAAAAAATCCGACGTTGAATACCTCGTATGGAGCTATACAATCGATGCTTGAGGAGCGTGATATCACCAGTCCCACTATTGAAGATATCAGTGATATTGTGATTGATATCCGGAATAGCAAACTGCCCCATCCCGATACGCTGGGCAATGCCGGCAGTTTTTTTAAGAATCCCATTGTGA
The DNA here is from genome assembly GCA_964490705.1 of uncultured Balneolaceae bacterium. Lineage (GTDB taxonomy): Bacteria > Bacteroidota > Rhodothermia > Balneolales > Balneolaceae > Fodinibius. The sequence goes on from CAZBCG010000002.1 coordinate 12,799, forward strand.
ATAAAAAAGTTTATGAACGAATTAAGGGAACATATCCCCAGGCGCCGGGCTACAGCATGGGAAATGGGAAACTAAAAGTGCCGGCCGGATGGCTCATCGAAGAAGCGGGATGGAAAGGTAAAGTGGTAGGCAATGCAGGTACTTATAAACAGCAGGCGCTGGTAATTGTGAATCACGGTGGTGCTACGGGACAGGAAATCATGGAGCTTGCTACCAAGATTCGAGAATCGGTGCTCGAGGAGTTCGGGATCGAGTTGGTACCGGAAGTGAATATCATTAACTGATATGGCAACGAATTCCGCGACGGCTGATTATTTTACCAAACACCTGTTCGGCGCGGGATTGCAGTGCCCCACAAAGTTGTATTACAAAGCGCACGATTTTCCGGAGGACCAAACTTCGGTCCCATTTATTCGGCACGCAGTGCATAATAAGCGATTGCTGAAGGCGCTGGCCCGATCGGTGTATCCCGATGGAAAATTCATTGAGGCAGATTCAGTTGCAGATGCCGCATCGTCAACAGATCGACATTTGCAGGCCGAACATGCCGTATTATTTGATGCCATTTTTGAATACCGGCAGATGATGGCACGGCTCCCCATTGTGGTGAAAAACCAAGATTCGTTGACTGCCTTCCATATTCAAACCAAGGTGTTTGATTCTCGAAAATATCGGTTGGCTGATGCCGAAGGTAATATCTATCAAAAGTGGCAGAAATATATTACCGATTTTGCGTATCAGTTGTATTTGGTACAGCAAAAATGGCCTAATTACCGGCTCAAGGCGGTATTGGTTTTGCCGGAAAAGACTGGTCAGGCTAAGACTGATAATTTGCCCTTTTTATTGAAACCGCTGGATAAAACTATGAAAGCTGTTTCGGTTCCGTCAGCCAATCAGCAGCTGTTGGCAAAAATTAATGTTACTGACCTTATTAACAGGGTGTGGACGAATCCCGCATTTGCAGAAAACCATCTGCCCGAATCCTCGTTTGAGGATTCGCTGTATTACTTGCGGGACTTATACTTAAACAAACAAAAAGAAGCTCCACAAGTAGGATCCAAATGCAAAGACTGTGAGTTCCGTATCGAACGGGAACGTATCCCCAAAGGGGTTAAAAGTGGATTCAATGAGTGCTGGAATTCCGAAACAGGTACAGAAAATCCATCAGAGAAACATGTGTTTGACTTGATTGGTCCTGGAGTGAATAATTGGATTGAGAACGGGATATATCATCAGCAGAATATTCCTGAGGATGAAATTTTTGCCAGCCAGACTATTGTAAATGGCAGTGGGCGGATTACCCATAACATGCGCCAGGCGCTCCAGGTTTTTAAGGCAAAGGGGCAGCAGGTGCCGCCAGAAATTATGCGTCCCGAGCTTTATCGTGAACTGAATCGATGGGAATATCCGCTGCATTTTCTTGACTTTGAGGCTGGAAATTACCCGGTGCCTGTTCGACGAAATCGTTCTCCATATCACTTGTTGGTATTTCAGTTTTCCTGTCACACGCTTACTGAAGATGGGAGTTGGAGGCATCACCAGTGGATTGACGATTTGGAGAGTGGATATCCTAATTATGAGCTGGTGCGTCAACTGATGGATGTGCCCGATATCAATGAGGGAACAATCGTGCAGTATTCCGATTTTGAACGGAATGCGTTGAAGACTATCCGTCGTGAGCTGATGGATGAGCAGGATGAGGTAAAAGATGCGACACAGCTTATCCGTTGGATTGAAAAGATTATTCATCGCAACGATTCTTCGCATCATCAGCCACCCTATGTGGCGGATCTGAGTCGTTTGGTGAAACACTTTTACTATAATCGGGAGATGGATAGTTCGCTTAGTATCAAAGATGTGTTACAGTCGGTAATGAGTCACAGTACCGTTCTCAAAAAGCAATATTCCAGCTCCTATTCAAGCCACAATTTTGATGACATTATTTGGTGGGAGCCTGATGGGCAGGGCGGGGCACGAAATCCCTATGAAATTTTAGCGGAGACCGATGATCATTCAGTCCGCCGAGGAACCGAAGCAATGGTTGAATACGGCAAGCTGATTGCTCAGGAATTATCTCCCGAACAGTTGAAATTATGTCAACAAGCGCTGCTCAAATATTGCGAATTAGATACTTTGGCCATGCTCATGATTTATCAGCATTGGAAAGGAATAATGGCACAAGATTCGTAATTTGGGGCGGGAACTTCTTGCAATGAATATTTATATATTTCAATGGAGATTTTGCAAAGCGCTCTTAAACGATTGTCAAAAACACTATTCGCTATGAAGATGAAACAGCTTAAAAATATTGCTCTACTGTGTTTACTGGGATTATTCGTCACTGCTTGTGTAATGCAGAAGAGTCCGATATCTGGCACCAAACGGGCTTATGGCTATAGCTGGGAAAAAGAAGTGCAGATTGGGCAGCAGGCCGACCAACAGATCCAGCAGCAGTATGGGATATATCATGATGAGGAGATGTTGAACTATGTGGAAAGTGTGGGACAAGATGTGCTATCAGTTAGTCACATGCGTCGCGAGGATACCGATCCACAATACCGCAATACCGAGTTTCACTTTCGGGTGTTGAATAGTCCTGTTGTAAATGCGTTTGCCCTGCCGGGAGGCTATGTATATGTGACGCGGGGACTGCTGGCCCATCTCAAAAATGAAGCCCAGTTGGCTGTTGTATTGGGACACGAGATTGCACACGTTGCGGCGCGGCATGCCTCTCAGCGAGCGTTCGAGCAGCAACTGGGACAACTTGCACTTATCGGTGGAGCCGTAGTGGGAGAAGAATTGCTGGGCATACCGGGACAGCATGTATTACAATTGGGAAGTCAGGCGGCTCAATTTTTATTCTTGAGCTACGGCCGTGATGATGAACGCGAATCGGATCGGCTGGGCGTAGAATATGCGGCAATGAAAAACTATGACGCCGCTGATGGGGCTGGATTTTTTAGCACCTTAAAGCGCATTTCCAAGCAGTCAGGGCAAAGTATTCCCGAATGGCAATCTTCTCACCCCGATCCCGCAGAGCGGGAAACGACAATCCCTGAATTGGCTCAAAAGTGGGCGCAAAAGGGATATGAGCAAAATATTGAAAATACTGATGAGTACATGAATAAGATGGATGGCCTAATTTATGGCAACAATCCCCGCGAAGGATTTGCCGAAGAGGGCACGTTTTATCATCCCGATCTGAAGTTTAAGTTCAATTACCCTGCTGACTGGCAGATTATCAATCAGCCTACGTTGGTAGCTGCGGTGAATGAGGAGCAGGATGTGGTTTCCATTATGGAGATCGATGCTGAATCGGATTCGCCTCAAGCATCGGTTGCAAACTTTGTTAATCAGGATGGATTTACAGTAGAATCGCAAAATGAAATCAGCAATAACAATTTAAATGGCTATCAGGCTATGGCATCTGCGATGACCCAAGATAGCACTCAATATCGGTTTCATGTGTATGCTGCTTCTTATGATGGTAATATTTACCGGTTCACCTCGTACAGTTTGGCTGATAAATTTGCGAATTACCGTCCGCAATTTGAGGAAACCAGCAATTCATTTGCAGAGCTCAACGACCAGGATGTTTTGGATGTTCAGCCGGTAAAACTGCAAACAATACGAACAGATCGTTCAGCCGCATTTTCTTCATTTTTACCGGACAGTTTCCCGATGGAAATTACTGCTGAAGATGTGGCCATCGTTAACCAGGTTGAACTCGACGAAACCATAGAAAAGGGTACTTGGATTAAAGTGCCGCAACGGTAAAGAGGGTTATTCTCCTGAAAAAATCACATCAAGCCATTTCACCTCTTGGATACCGGGCTTGAGATGACGAACGGGCATTTCTATATGTTCAACAAATTCCGATTCTCCAGATATCGAAATCGGCCGCGGACGAGTGTAACTGGCTATACTGTATGATAATATCTGCTGAGGATCATTTTTGATAATCACGTGCAACTTATTTGCGGACTCATTCTCAGGATTATCAATACTTGGCAGGGCATAGATTGCCCGAAGTTCCCCTTGTTCTCCGCCGGCAATTTTTATAGCGATGTAATTTTCGCGGATATCCTGACCGGCAAATTTTTCGCTCGGCAAGTTACGAAAGACCATTGAAGAAAATTGATCGTTTTCTGGTGATATTACTTGCTCGGAGTCTAATTGTTGCCAGTTATTATTGCTACCAGGATTTTCTTTTAACCAGACTCTCGTGCTGTTGGCATCCAGATTACTGCCAAAAATTACCAGATCAAATTGAGCAGGCAGTTTTTCTGTCGTTTGTGCTCCGGCAATTGATGTCAAAGCAAAGAGGAGGCAAAATCCGAATAAAAATCTGTTAGGTATCATCATTCCATTCTTATTTTAATTGTTTTCTGAGTTTCTCCGGGAATTGAAATACAGGGTCGATTATGATCGCTTATGTCAATAGAGTTCCCGTTTACCGTAGCTCCGGTGATTGTAGTCTCTGAGTCGTTAATCGGCAGGGGACAAAGCGGCTCACTGTCGCTGTTTGAATCAAAATTAAAATACAGCATGACAGGTTTTTCTTTAACCCAAAGGTTTAAATAAAGATAGTTCAGCAGAGCCAATTCCATGGCATGGTACGAGGTCTTGGTACGAACAGCTTTGTCGCCGCGATCGATTGCACCGTCCAGCGTGGCTGAGAGCACTGTGCCCACGAATTTTTGATCTACAAAAACATCATTCCAGAACAAAGATCCGTTCTTAAAGTGATCCAGGCTCTCCGTGTTATCACCATAGTGATACATGGCGGGTTCCAGCATATTTCCATACGCCTGAATCCACCAGTTCGTGGTCGGGGGATAATCATCGGGATTCGTTAGCCCCATCTTGTGCAGCCATGCACCATTTGATTGAAAAGCGTGTTGATGTAGCCGGTTGTACAGAGTTACGGCTTTCTGCTTGTAATTGGAGTCACCGGTGATGCCAAAAAGCCTCAGCCACATCCAGGCAACTTCAACATTGTGACCGATGTCAATTTGTTCCTCGTTCCGATTTTTAGAAGTAGGTTCCCAATCCTGATCAAATTTTTCCCTGATCCAACCGGTTTCTTGATCCTGCATGTGATCACTGACTATCTCCATCAACTTTTTAGTTTCGTCGAGGTATTCCTGATTTTTGGTAGCGGCATAAAGATAGAGCAAGTACCCCGATACCGGAGCGACCTGCGGGGTAAACACTTTTGCGGAATTTGTAACTTCCCACTCTCGATTCAGCCTTCGATAATACCCGCCGTTTTGATCATCCCACGCATGTTCATCCAGCAAGCTGCGGGTCTTTTGGATGTAGTTCATAGCCTGCCTGTCATGCGTGATCATGTAGTACAAAGTGAGACCGGTAATGGCATAAATATTCATAAAAAGATCCTTCTCAGTATCAACCACTTTGCCGGAAGGATTGATTGCATAATACCACCCGCCGTGTTGATGGTCCCATCCATGTTCTATCAGATAGTCGAATAATTGATCGGCATTATCGAGGTATTTTTGATCACCGCTAAGCATATATGCAGTCGAAAAGCTGAACAGGTGCCGGCTGAGCATGCCCGGGTATTTCAAATTATCATTGTACGGTTCCCACTCCCGGTCCATGTAGGCATAAAACTGTCCGTCTGTCGAGTCGATGCCATGCCCAATCCAGGCAGGCATGATGGTATTGAGTCCCTGATTTTTCCAGGTTTCACCATCGAGTAAATCATCTTGTTGGCCATTTGTAGTAAATGGCAAGAGACCCAGAAAGACTAGAAAAATAATTTTTCTATGTAGATTCTTCACGTTGTGAAATTTGCAGGTTACTTAATTTCTAGTGAATCCAACCAATTTTTGTATGCTTCTGAACCGGCTGATGGCTGTTCACCACTGATTTCACCGACGAATGTAGTATCTGAACTGAGCTGAAATGAAACCGGACGTACATGAGAGGCCAGGCTATTAATCGAAACCCAGCGAGGCTGATGTTCAATAAGTTGTGTTACTTTTTCCTCTGTGATAAAGTGACGAGTCTGGTAATAGGGCTGGGCGTAAGCAGCTGTAAATTCGGATCCGTCACTGTCATCAGAGGACTCAATCTTAATCTCAAGTTTGCTTGCAGTATCCACAGTGTCACTACCGATAAAATTATCTCGTGATAATCCGCGAAATACGACGGCATGCCAGCGGTTATCATAGGAGTACATGTGATCGTTGCCCGCTTCCTCTTCATAACCGCTTTGGTCTTGTTGCGGATTGATGTGCCCGATAAATGTCCACTGGTTATCATCTGCATTCTTTGGTTTTAGCCAAACTGCATGTTCATTATGATCAAAATCATGACCGTAAATCCAGAGGTCAAAAGATTCTTTCGGTTTTAATTGATCCGTAGCTTCAAGCATTCGCAAGTAGCCGTAACTGAATCGATCACGGGAAGTACCGTAGAGCGATCCGGCAGGACCAATTTTTCCCCAGTTATTGGGGACAAAGGGATTGAAAGAAACATCAATATCGGAAGGTGTTCCCATTCCGCCGCTGTTATTCCTAATCACATTCGTTCCCGCATAATTGGGCCAGTACCACCCGATTCCGTCCGGATCATCCGCTAGCATGGCATCCACATTGGTATCAATCTGTCGCTTGCTCGGCGTATATCCCAGTTTGATCGTATGAACCTGTCCCAATTGATAGGCTTCGACGCCATAGTTTTGAGCAATTTCTTTCGTATAGCGGACAACATCGGTGATGTACCGGTCGGTTGCTTCCTGTCCGTATCCGCGGTTAAAGTATCCTCGATAAACATCCGAATAGATAAAATCGGGAGCAGCACCCAGTGAATCTGTGCTTTGCATGAACGATTTGATATAGGAGTATTGGCCGGCCATCTTCGGGGAAGCATTGTGCGGATGATGGAGAAAAATGCCTACTTCGGCTTCCGGGAACTCGTCTTTAAGAGCTTCGTACATCAGGGAAAAAGCTTCGGGAGCGTATTCTTTGAACTGATTAAAGATGGCTTGGTAATCCTCGTTCTGGGGATCCCGGTCGAATGCTCCCAATGGAGCCTCATCGAAGATGGTGATTCGCGCAAAATCGGGATAGTAGGATTTGTATGTTCTGGCAAGCTGTCGGAACCGTTCGAGCGTGCTCTTCTGTTTTTCAGGATTTTCTACAAATTCTTTGATGGTCACTCCGTCATCGGGACCAATTTCAATCCATGTTTTTGAAATATCTTTTTCTTTTGTGTGATTGAGAAATCGCTCGAGATCCTCCACCGTGTTGGCTCCCGATTCATAGGGTATTATATGATGTCGATCAGCAAAAGCAAGCATTGATTCGTACATCAGGGAATCCTTTTCGATAAGATGATTCGATCCCATCCACATGAAGATATCCGTTTGGTCATCTGGTGTTTCATTTTGAGCGCATCCGATTAATCCTACGAAAAATGCCAGCAGCAAATATTTAAAACAGTTTTTTAACATCTGAAAACTATGTAGTGTTGTTATTTTAATCCCCAAATCGTTCCTGAAAAATAAAAGATCAAAGGATGAATGCCAGCCTGTTTGTCGGTTCTTTTGATTCTTCTTTTTGAAAGAAATCCAATATCTTTGGGGCAGTATAAAAATCCCAAATTTAGTGGACTAAAATTTCATGATTGAGCGATATTCCCGCAAAGAGATGGCCGATATCTGGTCGCTGGAAAACCAATTTCAAGCTTGGCTGGAAGTAGAGCTGGCTGCCTGCAATGCCTGGAGCAAGCTGGGCAAAATCCCCAAAGAAGATGTCGAAAAACTGTACGAAAAGGCTTCATTTGATGTCGATCGCATCAAAGAAATTGAAAGGGAAACTCGTCACGATGTCGTGGCGTTTACGCGATCAGTCTCGGAGTCTCTCGGCGATGAAAAGAAGTGGGTGCACTATGGACTTACTTCTACCGATGTGGTGGATACGGCCAACGGTTATCGCTTGAAACAGGCGAATGAGATCCTGCGAAAAGATATCCAGCATATTATTGACGTGCTGGCTGAGAAGGCAAAGAAGCACAAGTTTACGGTGATGATGGGACGCACTCACGGCGTACATGCCGAGCCGACAACCTTCGGACTGAAGTGTGCGCTCTGGTATGCCGAGATGAAACGCAATCAGGAGCGTTTTGAAAAGGCCGCGGATGCCGTGGAATTTGGGAAGATGAGCGGCTCAGTGGGAACGTTCGCGAACATTCCGCCTGAAGTGGAAGCCTCTGTTTGTGAAGAATTAGGATTGAGTCCGGCGCCGATTTCTACGCAGACGCTGCAGCGCGACCGCCATGCCGACTATATTTCGACATTGGCCCTGATCGGATCCACGATGGAAAAGATGGCCGTGGAAATCCGTCACTTGCAGCGCAGTGAAGTTCGGGAAGCGGAAGAGTTTTTCCGCGAAGGACAGAAGGGGTCGTCGTCGATGCCACACAAGCGCAATCCCGTCAGCTCGGAAAATATTTCGGGATGCTCGCGCGTGCTCCGTGGATATATGATGTCTGCTTACGAAAACATCCCGCTGTGGCACGAGCGCGATATTTCGCATTCCTCTGTAGAGCGGATCATTCTGCCCGACGCGACTATCTTGTTGGATTATATGCTCAATCGTTTTTCAGGCGTTGTCGAAAAGCTGACGATCTATGAGGATAAGATGGAAGAGAATATCTTCAAAACATATGGGCTTACATTTTCGCAGCGCGTGCTCCATATGCTGATCGACGAGGGAGGGATGTCCCGCGAAAAAGCCTATGATACCGTCCAGCCGCTGGCCATGAAATCCTGGAATGAAAAGAAAATGTTCCGGGATCTGGTAGAAGTGGATGAAACCGTCCAGGAATACCTTTCCGATGAAGATATTGACGAAGCGTTTAATCTCAACCACCATACTCGAAATGTCGAGCGTATTTTTGAACGAGTAGGGTTAGAATAACTAGAAATTCTATTTCACAAAGTAACACAGAGAAGGCACTGAGCTTCACGAAGAAACACTTTGAGGTTCTTTGTGTTTTTTGCGTAGCTCTGTGAAATAACTAAATTGCGTTTCAATGAAGGATTGGTCCTCACTCATTTTTTCGGATGATAAATCATTTGAAGAGAAAGCCAGGCAGGTTTTCCAATATCAGTATGAAAATAATCCGGTTTACCAGCGATTTTGTGAAGCGTTAGGCACAAATACAGAAAATATCTCATGTCATCCTGAACTTGATTCAGGATCTCAAGAAATTCCACTACTCCCCATCAAAGCATTTAAAGATGCAGTGGTAACAACCCAACCTGATGGAGAGCCCGAACTTATATTCAAAAGCAGCGGTACTTCCGGCATGGAGCGGAGTGTTCATCACGTTGCGGATAAAAGTCTCTATAATCAGTCAATACTGAAGGGATTCCAGCAGTTTTATGATCTGGATGATACCGTCATTTGGGCCTATACGCCCGGCTATGCGGAGAATCCGCACTCCTCGTTAATTTATATGATCCAGCATTTAATCGAGCAGGACAACAGCGGACTCAGTCGATTCTTGCCCTTGGACGAACCGCTGAATTCCAATGCCGTTGCCGAAGTGGAGCGCCAGAAGAAGCAGCTCATCATTTTTGGAGCTGCTTTTGGATTGCTGGATCTGCTGGAATTAGAGGCAGTTAAATTACCTTCGAAAAGCATTGTCATAGAAACCGGGGGCATGAAAACGCATCGCCGGGAGATAACGAAGAAAGAGTTGCATAAACGGCTGGCTTCCGGCTTTGGACTCAATGGCAATCGTATTCACTCAGAATATGGGATGGCCGAGCTGCTGAGTCAGGCGTATGCAACCGGCGGCCAGTGGTTTCGCACCCCGCCGTGGATGCAGGTGAGCGTGCACAATTCCGACAATCCGGCAGAGCAGTTACCGCCTCATGAAGAAGGATTGATCGGTGTAATTGATTTAGCAAATGTTTATAGCTGCTCATTTTTGCTGACGGGAGATAGAGGTGTCATGGATGGGGAAGGGCGGTTCAAGGTATTGGGACGATGGAATCCCAAAGATCTGCGCGGCTGTAATTTCTTGATTGAAGAGGATTAGGGATATGGGAGATATTCAGCAACGTATTCAGACGCTATTAAAAGCCACTGAAAACTGGCTTAGCGAGGATAATCACCACCTGCAGGATGCCATTGACCGGACGGTGCGTGAGGGCTATTTTAGCTTCGAGGACATACAATATGCCATTGGCGCAATTAAAGAAGGCATTAGCCGGACGGCCCTGGAACAGTGGGTAGAAGAGGCAGGATTTGCTAACAAATCAGATGATCACAGAAAAAATGTGCTGTGTCTGCATGCCGGGAATTTGCCGTTAGTAGGATTTCAAGATGCTTTTGCTACGTTATTGAGCGGCGCACGATATACGGGCAAAATTTCGCGTAAAGATCCCTACCTGTTACCAACTTTCCTCAACGAAGTTAAAAAAACTGGTGAATGGTCTGATGTGGATGTGCAGTGGACTCACCGGTTAGATGACTTTGAAGATATGCTGCACGATGTTGTTTTGTTTGCAGGATCAGAATCATCGGTGCCGGGGGTCAAAGAGGCGATTCAGAAATACAATCTTGCCAACAATGATGTTCGACATCTGATTCGAACGGCTCACTTTTCGATTGCGTATTTAGATCGTAAGGACGAAGAAACCATGCAGAAACTGGCCGAAGCTATTTTACGATATGGCGGTAAGGGATGTCGTTCGGCGGCTATAGTAGTGTCTCCATTTTCTTTGGATGAGATTAAAGCGGAATTGACCGATCATATCAAATCTTTCTGGCTCGAAAATCCCCAGCACCAAACACCCCCGCCAAAATTAAAGCAGCAGTTTGCCTATAACGAGGCTATCGAACGTTCACAACTTTGGCTGGATTACTTTTTGGTGCAAGAGGGAGGGCTAGAGTTCGATCAGGATTTTGTGTGCTATTGGCAGCAGGGCGATGAATCAACCGTTGCGGATTTGGCGGATCGCTATAAAGACGAGATCCAAAGTATTTACGTACCGGACAGCAATATTGGAATACCCGGATGGCAGCAGCGAACGGAACGCTTGGCCAACGCACAGCGGCCGCCAATATCCTGGAAACCGGATGGAATAGACCCTTTGGAGTTATTGCTATCTCGTTGATATAACCAAAAATAGGATATAAAGCCGGTTTAATTTGACTTCGAAATCCTTTTTTTCGAAATTCTATTTCTGTTTACAAAGAACAGGCTAATAATCAAGAGAACATAAAAACTTATCATTATGCTATTCCAATCAAGATCAGAGACGATTAGAAAGTACCAATCAATACTTATCATACTTGTGGCTGCATTGCTTATCTCGGGATGTGGAATATTCGGGTCTGGTTCCGACGGTCCACCACTGGACGGAGATCTTTCATATGAAGTTGAGGGTGCCGAAGGAGAAAGCGTATATTTATCGCGGACTGCTTACAGAGATGAAGAAGCAAACTTTTCGACTATTGGCGGTGTAACATCTCCTACATCCGGCGATCTGGAAGACGGTGACTATGATGGATACGTTTTGCAGGCTTCACCGGTAGGTGGAGGAGAGCCAGATATCACTTTGCGATTAATGAGTAATGACAAAAAACTGGGTGAGACCAGTACGCTCACTGATGATGGAATATTTCTGATAGAAAAAGGAGATATTCCTGATCTGAGTGATTTGCAATAACCAATTGACAATTTGCTTTACAGGCTGGTCGGTTTTATACCCGGTCAGCCTTTTTGTTTTTTTAAATATGATTTAGCTGTACTCATTTCTGATGGATGTAATCCCCTCCGATACATTGATACCGATTGCTAGCTTGCACTGTTGCTCTTTCGGGAAAAAAAATAAAGAACAATCGTTGTAGAATCCTGGCATAATGGGAATGTTAGGTGTGATGATTTTAATACAAATTATATAGCGAGTCAGCACAGAATGAGATTGAATTACAAATGTGTGACAATTCAGAACTTTTTTGACTGATACATAATTTTGTTACATCTATAATGTTCGAATCGACGCTAAGATGTTCGCTACTTCAACACAAAAAATAATTTGCTATGGGTAAAGACATAAGTCGTAAAGCTTTTATTCGAATGTTGGGAAGTTCAATTGCCGGGGGATCAGTACTTTCGACAATTGGTTTCCCATCGATTATTCTTCCACAAACGAACGAAAAGCTTGGTGTAGCTCTTCTTGGCCTTGGAAGTTATGCTGGTGGTCAGCTGGCCCCCGGACTTCAAAAAACGGAGCATTGTGAATTGCGCGGTATTGTAACAGGAACTCCCTCTAAGATTCCGCGCTGGAAACAGCGCTACGACATCCCCGATGAAAATGTCTATAGTTACAAAACGATGGATGAACTGGCTAATAACGATGATATTGATGTGGTATATGTAGTTACGCCGCCCGGATTGCACGCCAAATATTCAATTGCGGCGGCCGAGGCCGGCAAGCATGTTTGGTGCGAAAAACCGATGGCGATGAATGTAGAAGAGTGTCAATCAATCATTGACGCTACCGACCGCAATGGTGTACAGCTGATGATCGGTTATCGTTTGCAGCACGAGCCCAATACGCAAAAGATTATGGAGTGGGCTGAGCAGGAGCCGTACGGGCCAATACGAGAGCTGAAAACCGGGGCGGGCTACAGTGGATATCATTCTGCCGACAGCTGGCGGCGCGATGCGGAACTCGGCGGTGGTGCGCTGTATGATATGGGTGTTTATCCCATTAATGCGGCACGATATGCTACGGGGATGGAACCGATAGCGGTACGAGGACGTCAGTGGTCGGAGCGCGATATTTATGACGAAGTGGATGAGTTTACGGAATTTGAACTTAGGTTTCCCGGCGGAGTTATTGCCAAGGGAGAGACAAGCTTTGGCAAATCGACGAATTATCTGCGCGTTGACTGTGCGGATGGCTGGTATAATCTAGAGCCGTTCCAGTCGTACAGCGGTGTGCAGGGCGAAACCAGTGACGGCAAAACCTTGCCGCCGGCGGGCGGTGACCAGCAGGCCCGACAGATGGATGATGACGCACTGGCGATTATGGAGGGACAGGATCCACTGGTGCCGGGCTCGGAGGGACTACGAGATATTCGTATTGTGAAGGCTATTGAGAAATCTTCGGAGAAGGGGCGAGCCTGGATCGAGCTGTAGGAATTAAAAGCATAATTCCCTGACTGTCATTTCGATCGGAGCAAAGCGTAAGGAGGAATCTTTGTTATTGTGGTAACATAATTTCTGCGCTTATCCTATCATTCTTTTTCCACTTTTTGGCTTGATCCAAAAGGCTCGTAAAAGATCAAGGCTGGGAATTATGAACTTGCTTCGACCGCCAGACGGAATAATTTCAATGGTCCACTACTATTGTTGCTGGTATGAACTCAAGCACCGATGCGAAATTCTTCTATTCGGTCTTTTGGTCTATACTCATAATTCGCAGGCCTAATTAAACCCGCCTCTAGCTCTGAAGGTCTAAATATCCCTCAACTAAAACGGATTGGGAATTACTATGTGCCAATTGGATTTTGCTATTGATAATGAAAAAGGCACCGCAGCAGAGGCCTCATTCGCCGAAGTAGTCAGCTATGTAGGCCTGACTACAGTGCCAGATTTGTTTTTTTTATCTTGGTACAGTGCTAAACTTAAGCACATTCGAAATTGTGTTTATTCCGTATCTAGCCCTCGACGTTTGAGTAAGTGTTTGACCTCTGGCTCTTGTCCGCGGAAGGTTCTGTATAGCTCCATAGCCTCGTTGCTGCCGCCCTGAGAGAGAATGTACTGATGGAATCGATTACCATTTTCGCGCTGTAAGCCACCGTTTTCCTGCATATAAGCAAAAGCATCAGCTGCAAGTACTTCACTCCAGATGTAGGAATAGTAATTGGCCGAATATCCGCCTGAAAAAGTGTGCGCAAAGTATGGTGATTTATAGCGCGGTGGCACCGCTTCCATGTCCAAGTTGTATTTGGCAAGTGCTTTATCCTCAAAATTTTGTACGTCATTTGGGATTTCATCCGTACCCAGCAGGTGCCATTCCATATCCAGCATTGTGGCCGCCAGGTATTCTTGCGTATCGAAGCCTTGGTTAAAGTTGCTGGCTTCAATTACACGGTCGAGAAGATCCTGCGGAATTTGTTCTCCGGTTTCGTAATGTTTGGCATAATTTTCCAGGATTTCCGGCTGAATAGCCCAGTCTTCCTCAAAAGTAGAGGGAAACTCCACGAAATCACGAGGTACTGATGTGCCGCTTTGGGATGGATATTCTACATCAGAAAACAGCCCGTGTACAGCGTGGCCCATTTCGTGGAACATGGTCGTCACGTTATCAAAGCTGATAAGCGCTGGTTCGCCTTCGGCCGGTTTTGGAATATTCATCACATTCACAATCACCGGTTTTTTGTCCAGCAGATGCGACTGCGAGACGTAAGCATTCATCCACGCTCCGCCGCGCTTGGAGTCGCGTTCAAAATAGTCGGCATAAAACAGGCCAATCTGTTCTCCATCTTCGTTATAGACATCGAAAGTTCGAACATCCGGATGATATACCGGCAAATCATCGCGCTCCTCAAAAGTGATCCCAAACAGTTTATTCATGGTATAAAACACACCGTCTTTGAGCACGCGATCGAGCTCAAAATAGGGACGCACTTCCGATTGGTCGATGTTATACTCGGCCTGCCGCACTTTTTCTGCGTAATAATTCCAATCCCACGGTTTTACATCTTCTTCGATGCCGTCTTTTTCCATCATATTCTTGATGGCTGTTTTTTCTTCACTGGTGTTTTTAAGCACCGGCGGAATGAGATCCTTCAGCATATCGAGGGCGGCCTCGGGCGTCTTGGCCGTCTGGGGATCGAGCTTGTAGGCCGCATGGTTTTCGTATCCCAGGAGTTCAGCTCGCTCGGCCCGTAGTGTTACAATTTCCAGGATCAACGGACGATTGTCGATACCACTATCCTGACCAATGCCGCGATAAGCCGAGGCTTCCCAGACGCGCTGGCGCAGATCACGATTGTTCAGTTCTTTGAGGATAGGCACCCGTGTAGTATTGGTGATGGTGAGCAGATACCCGTCTTTTTCTTGTTCAGTAGCTGCTTCTTTGGCGGCAGCAATGCGATCTTCACTGAGTCCGTCCAGTTGTGCTTTGTCTTCGACAAGCACCGCTCGTTCTTTAGTCAATGCCAGCAGATTTTCCTGAAATTCAGTCGTAAGGGTAGAGAGGCGTTCATTAATTTCACGCATGCGCTTTTGTTCATCTTCACTTAGTTGAGCGCCGGCACGGAGAAATGCGCGATGTGTGTCTTCAAGCAATTTCATCTCAGCTTCAGTGAGCTCCAATTCATCCCGTTTGTCATAAAGTGTTTTCACACGGTCGTAGAGCTCAGCATTTAGCAGTATGTCATCGGAGTGGGCTGCCAGCTTGGGCGCCATCTCTTTCTGGATGGCTTGAATCTCGTCGTTGGTGTGGGCCGAGGTCAGATTGAAAAAGACCGAGCTGGTCCGTTCGAGTAGCCGACCACTCTTTTCCATCTCTACGATAGTATTTGCGAAGGTCGGTGCCTCCGAATTGGAGGCGATCTCCTCAATTTCCTCGAGCTCCTGTTCCATGCCCGCCTCAAAAGCCGGGCGATAATGCTCGACCTTGATGGCATCAAAATCGGGTGTCTCAAAAGGGAGAGTGCTCGGTGAAAACAGGGGATTGTCATTCATTTGCTTTGATTGACTATTGGTTTTTTGGCAGGCCGACAGCATCACGCCGCCCGCCAGGATGATTAATAAAAGTGATTGGATTCTCATGATTTGTTCAATTAGGTAGAAATAAAAAATGACAGTAAAAGTTTTGTTTTCGAATATACATAAAGTTGATAATATAAAAGAGCCTATAATTATATTATATATTCATAGACAGGAATTCTTCGCGCGATTAGAAATATCAAGATGGTTGAATTCTAGCAACTATAAATAATCCTGCAGATGTATTATATTCGCACATCAATTTCTTAGGGAGATTTATTGAAAATTTTTGATCAGTATATAAAAATCACACAATGGCTTATAGTTTTTGGGATTTCCTGCAACTAATTGGTGCGCTCGGAATTTTCATTTATGGGATGAAGGTTTTTAGCGATGGCCTGCAAAAAGTGGCGGGCAATAAGTTGCGTAAGATTCTCAAAGGGATGACCAGCACGCGATTTCGGGGTATCCTTACCGGTTTTACCACGACCTCAGTTACGCAGTCCTCAACTACAACCACGGTGATGGTGGTCAGCTTTGTTAATGCCGGCTTGATAACCTTTTTGGAGTCCACCGGTGTTATTATGGGTGCCAATATTGGGACGACGGTAACGGCATGGATGATTTCGATTTTTGGATTCAAAATGCAGATTACCCCCGTTGCGATGGTACTGATCGGTCTGTTCTTTCCCTTTATGTTTTTCGGTCGCGAAAAACTGCGTAACCTGGCCGAGGCGATGATTGGTTTTGGTATCCTGTTTATTGGCCTTGACTTTATCAAGAATGGGGTGCCCAACATCCAGCAAAACCCGGAGATGTTCCAGTTCTTGAACCAGTTTACCGAGTTTGGTTTTCTCTCTATCGTCATATTTGTGATCGTTGGTACCTTGCTCACCTTGCTTACCCAGTCATCATCAGCTGCCATGGCTATTACGCTGGTCATGCTTTTCCAGGGGTGGATCGATTTTCCTATTGCCGCAGCCATGGTGTTGGGCGAAAATATCGGGACGACAGTAACTGCTAACATCGCTGCCGTAGTGGGCAATGTCTATGCCAAAAGAGCGGCCAGGTTCCACTTTGTATTCAACATATTTGGGGTTTTGTGGATGATGATCTTGATCGATCCCTTTTTAGTGGGGATCGACCAACTGATGGGATATTTTGCACCGGGTGCCGGGTCCATAATGTATGCCACCAGTGAAATAGGACGTGCTAATGCCACGCTTGCACTTTCGCTTTTTCACAGCACCTTTAACGTGATTAATGTGTTGTTGCTGGTTGGGTTTGTGCCGTATATCGTTAAGCTTGTGGAAAAGTACCAGAAAGAAAAGGAAGATACGCAAACCCGTTTGAAATACATCTCATCGGGGATGATGTCGTCACCTGAACTATCGATTTCGCAGGCTCACAAAGAGATTGAGCTGTTTGCCAAGCTGATCGACAAGATGCACTTTAGTATTGAGGGATTGCTCTTCAATAAGCAGAACAGACAAGAACAGTTCTTAAAGAAAATTGAAAAACGGGAAGGGATTACCGACAATATTGAACTGGAAATCGCCGAATATTTGACTAAAATTTCCAGTTATAACCTTAGCGAAGAAGCAACCAGGCGGATTCGACAGATGCATAGTATGATCAATGACCTTGAGCGGGTAGCCGATATTTATTACCAGATGTCCAAAACCTATGAGCGTATGCAGAGTGAAGGGAAGGAGCTGCCGGAATCGGCAATGGAAAAAATTCACACCATGCTCGATCTGGTTCACGATGCCGTTCAGAATGTTCGCGAAAATCTTGCAAAAGAAGGGGATGAAATAATTCTCGAAAAGTCTATAGACTTAGAGGATGCTATTGACGATTATCGGGATGAGCTTCAGGATTTTCATTATGCACAGCTTGAGAATAATGTGTATTCCAATGAGTTGGGCTTTATGTTCTTGGATTATCTAAATCGCCTCGAAAAAATTGGCGACCACCTCTTTAATGTAAATGAAGCCATCGCCGGAGTGAAGGTGAAATCGGCCTATAAGGAAGTGATTGAAGAGATGGAGTAGCTTCGATAAACCGATCCTACAAACCACCCCGAATTTTGCTTATCTTTGGCGACTAATGAATAGGATGCAGATGATACGGATTGGACAGATTGTCGCTGAATGATTGAATATCAGCATTCATGTCATTCTGAACTTGTTTCAGAATCTGGAATGCTGAAATAGATAAAATAGACCCTGAGACAAGGCCTACTTCGCCGAATCCCGAACCATCGGGAGTAAGCTGGACTCAGCATGTGGGTCAGGATGATATTTAGCATTTAAAGAAATTTTGTTGTGACCGCGTCGTCCGTGTTTCATTACACAAATAACCAGTCAACTAATAACAACAACATAACCAAGCAGTAACTGAATGAGCTCATACAAACCGGACAATATTGAATCTAAGTGGCAGCAATACTGGGAAGAACAAAAGACGTTCAAAACCCCGGAAGATCACGACAGTCCCAAATATTATGTACTGGATATGTTTCCCTATCCCAGCGGATCGGGGCTGC
The DNA here is from genome assembly GCA_964490705.1 of uncultured Balneolaceae bacterium. Taxonomy (GTDB): domain Bacteria; phylum Bacteroidota; class Rhodothermia; order Balneolales; family Balneolaceae; genus Fodinibius. Next base: position 31,124 of record CAZBCG010000002.1, read on the forward strand.
ACGTTGGTCACCCGGAAGGCTACACCGCCACTGATATCCTGGCGCGCTACAAACGTATGAACGGATTCAACGTACTTCATCCCATTGGGTGGGATGCGTTTGGACTGCCGGCCGAGCAGTATGCAGTTAAAACGGGCACCCATCCGCGAAATACGACCGAGAAGAACATCAACCGGTTTCGCGAGCAGCTGCAGGATCTTGGATTTAGTTACGACTGGGACCGTGAGGTAAACACCACCGATCCCGACTACTACAAATGGACGCAATGGATTTTTCTGAAGCTATACGAAAAGGGGTTGGCGTATGAAGATGACGTGCCCGTGAACTGGTGTCCGGAACTCGGCACCGTGCTGGCCAACGAGGAAGTGATCGACGGCAAGAGCGAAGTGGGCGGTCACCCGGTCGTCAAAAAGCCGATGCGCCAGTGGGTGCTCAAGATTACCGAATATGCCGACCGTCTGTTAGAAGGATTGGACGATCTCGACTGGCCGGAATCCACCAAGAAGATGCAGCGCGACTGGATCGGCAAATCAATGGGCGCAGATATTGATTTTGAAGTGGATGGGTACGACGAGGAAATTCGCGTTTTTACCACTCGTCCCGATACCATTTTCGGTGCCACCTACATGGTGCTGGCGCCCGAGCACGACTTGGTGGATAAGATCACGGTTGAGGATCAGAAAGAAACCGTAGAGCAGTACCAAGAAGAAGCGGCGCGGAAATCTGACCTCGAGCGCACCGAGCTCAGCGATGAAAAAACGGGCGTCTTTACCGGCGCCTATGCCATCAATCCGGCCAACGGGGAGCAGATCCCGATCTGGGTGGCCGATTATGTGTTGGCGACCTATGGCACCGGCGCGATTATGGCTGTACCAGGTCAGGATGAGCGCGACTGGGAGTTTGCTGAGAAATTTGATCTGGATATCGTTCGCACCGTGGAACCGCCCGAAGATTTTGACGGCAAAGCCTATACCGGCGAAGGCAAAGCGATCAACAGTGACTTTTTGAACGGCCTGAATATTGAAGATGCCAAAGAAAAAATTATCGATTGGCTCGAAGAACACGAAGCCGGCAAGAAGGCAGTGAACTATAAACTGCGCGACTGGTTGTTTTCGCGTCAGCGTTACTGGGGCGAACCATTCCCGATCATCCATGTGGATGGCGAACCCAAACCGGTGGGCGAAGACGATCTGCCGGTGACGCTGCCCGAAATGGACGATTTTGAGCCGACTGACGACGGCAATCCGCCGCTGGCTAAAGCGACCGACTGGGTGAACACCGAAGATCCCGAGACCGGCAAGCCGGCCGAACGCGAAACCAACACCATGCCGCAGTGGGCGGGCTCGTGCTGGTACTACTTGCGCTACTGCAGTCCCGAGTTTCAGGAGGGGCCTGTAGATCCCGATGAAGAAAATTACTGGATGCCGGTGGATATGTACGTGGGTGGTGCCGAGCACAGCGTGTTGCACTTGTTGTATGCGCGATTCTGGCACAAAGTGCTGTACGATTGCGGAGTTGTCTCCACGAAAGAACCTTTTCAGCGGTTAGTGCACCAGGGGATGATTCTGGGTGAGATGGAATATACCGGCTATAAAAAAGGCGGCGACTGGATTTCCGCTAATATTGCTGATGACTATGACAACCTGGAGCGCATCAAGCTTGACGAAGAGCAGGTTGAAAAGAAAGGTGACGATTTTGTCATCAAGGGTACCGAAATCCGCGTGGATGCCAAGGCGCACAAGATGTCGAAGTCGCGCGGCAATGTGGTGAATCCCGATGATATCATTGAGGAATATGGTGCTGATTCTATGCGTTTGTACGAGATGTTTATGGGTCCGCTCGAGCAGGTGAAGCCGTGGAGCACCAAAGATGTGGATGGCGTGTATCGCTTCTTGGGACGTGTCTGGCGAATGATCATCGACGAGGACAGTGGAGCGCTGAACGATTCAGTTACTGATGGTAAGCCGTCCAAAGAGCAGTTGAAGACACTGCACGAATGTATCCAGAAGGTGACTGATGACATTGAGGACCTGTCCTTTAACACGGCCATCTCGGCGATGATGATCTTCATCAACGAGGCGAATAAATGGGATGAGCATCCGACATCCATTTTGGAACCGTTTATCAAGTTGCTGTCGCCGTTTGCTCCGCATATTGCCGAAGAGCTCTGGGAACGTCTGGGCAACGAAGATTCTATTGCTTATGCCGACTGGCCGGAGTTCAACGAGGAGTATCTGATTTCTGATACGCAGTTGTACCCTATCCAGGTGAACGGAAAGGTGCGCGGTGAAATCCATGTGCCGCGGGAGAAGGCCAAGGACAAAGAATATGTGCTTTCGGAGGCGAAATCTGAGGAGAACGTAAAGCGCTATCTTGAAGATGGTAATCTGGTGAAAGAGATTTTTGTCCCCGAGCAGATTGTGAACTTAGTGGTCAAGTAGCGGCCGCGGATTTTAACAGGCCTAGTATTTGGCACCGTAGCTCTGTCCAATCCGTTCAACTTGTGTTCTATGTAAAATTTCATTTCTTAGCCAGAACTCCTTTTTTAAGAGAGCGCTAATATTAAAATTATATTCGGGCGTCATGGTTTTACCATTACTGATTTTTGTTGTTGGTATTCTACTGATTGTCTATTTCTCTGAAAAACTGGTCGAGGCCACTGTTGGCACGTCACTGGGATTTGGTATTTCTACCTTCTTGATCAGCGTGCTTTTTATCGGTTTTGATCCTGAGAATCTGGGACTTGGCGCCGTGGCATCGTATGATGGGGTGACGGGCATTGCAGTGGGAACGATTATCGGCTCGGCCATGGTAGCCATCGCGCTGGCATTGGGTATTACTGCTCTTATAGCACCCATGAGGTTTGAGCAAGTACCCATGCAGATACCGTTGATACAGGTAGGCGCTGTACTTCTCTTTGGTGCTTTAAGCTTTGATGGTGTATTGACTCGTTTCGATGGATTGATGCTGCTGGTTGGTTTTGGAGCTGCGGTTTGGTATTTGATTCACTTAGGAAGGAGAGGATTGCATATTCGTCCCACCGGCGAAGCAGCCGAAGTACTGGAAGAGGGTAGAGCATTCAACCGTTGGCAAGCTGCCGCTCAATTGGCGGGATCGCTTGTAGCCATCATTGTAGGCAGTGAATTTGTCGTTTGGGCATTTGAAGAACTGGTTGCGGGCCTTGGGGTATCAGATACCGTTGCAGGTCTTACCATTTTGGCATTGATGGTGAGTATCGAGGAAGTGGCGCGGGAGCTGCCTGCTGCACTGAAGGGACGTCCTGAAATTACGGTAGGTAATGTAATCGGCTCGGTGTTAGCTTTCTTTCTATTCAATGCAGGTATTATTGCACTGATCAGGCCGGTGCCCATTAGCACGGAGGTATTTAACTTTTACCTGCCGTTGAGTCTTGGAATTATATTGTTCGTTACCTTCCTGATGATTCGGAGATCAATTCCACGTTGGGCGGGCGTTATATTGGTGTTGGGATACGCGATATTTTTCGCGAGGGGATATTTATTTTGATTAACAAATCCGTTCCGCACGAGATAACACATCCAGCTATGAAATGATTTGTCATTTCGAGCGAAAGCGAGAAACCCTTGTTTTTAACGATACTTCTTAGCTTTAAATACGTTGTACTTAAATGGTTCGAGCGTCCCCTCGGACCATTAGACGCTTGTGCTATCAGGTCTTTATTTGAAAAACCGTATATCCTCTTCATCCCGCAGAATAGCCGGCAGTTTACCCTGCGCTTTCTGCTTTCCATTATGTTTAAGCCAGTTATTAATCTGCTGTTGAGAGATTGAATAGATTTCTGGCATTCCCAGTGCATTGCTTTCGCGACGAATGGCATAGTGACGATTGGTATCCCGAAGCAAATTATCAATATGCTCGGCCAGCCGATCTAGAGTATCTCGATGGATGGGATTCGGAATTTGGACAAACCACAAATGACGGGGCTGATCGTGCTGACTTTCGAGCGTAGCTCCAACGGTAAATGAACCTGTTTCAATACTCAGCGATGAGGATGCTTTCTGTAGGGCCTGTTTGGCCTCATAACTATACAGCGCTTCGCCGTAGTCGTCAAGCATCTCATTAACGCGTCCCATGACTTCTATTCGCGGCGGATTAGTCTGTGTAAACTGCACGATATCATTAAGGGCATAGCGCCACAATCCGGCATTGGTTGAAACAAGCATGGCATAGGGGGTGTCGGGTTCAACCTCCCAAACAGGCACGGCCTGTTGAATCGCCATCGAATTTTGATCGGGTAGGGGATGCGGTACAAATTCATAAAAGATGCCGTTGTCGGTCACCAGCTTCATGTCGTTGCGCTCAAGGTCATCAGTAAACGAAAAATAGCCTTCCGAAGCGCCATAGGTTTCCAGAAAATCGACAGGCTTTTGGATGAGTTTTTGCAGATGCGCGCGATAGTTGTCCAGTTTAACGCCGCCGCATACCAGTAGTGCCAATTTTGGCCAGACTTCTGCAATGCTGTCAGCCCCTGTTTCTTGAAGTATCCGCTGAAAAATCGTAAGCAGCCAGCTGGACGCTGCTGATATGACCCGAACATCACTGTCAGCGGCTCGGGAAACCACTGTATCAATTTTCTGGCCAAACGGCATGCGAATAAGTTCATCCGTAGCAATAAGCTGAAAAGGGGCCAGCCACCATGGTCTTTGTTTAGCAGTAAAGGCGCTTATTTCCCCAATGTCGAATGATTTGTGATGCTCGAGCGTGCCCGGCAGGCTGATATGATTGCCCCAAAGCCTGAAAATATTGGGACGTTGCGAAAGGTAACTCCTCGTTACTTTTCGCATAAAGTGTCGATCTGCATCAAGTCGTTCGGTACTCAATGGCAAGTGTTTGCCTGTGCCCGATGTACCGGCCGAAACGGCAAATTTGTTAATGCTACCGGGCCATAAAAGATCGCGTGCTCCCTTTTTGAGCTGTTCGATCTGCGGTCGGATATCGTCGTAAAAGGAGATGGGAACCTGTTGCTGGAAATCCTCGTAGCGTTGCAGATCGGTAAATTGGTACTGTTGCCCGAATTGGGTTTGCTTGGCGGCTCTGATCAGAATAAAAAGTTGTTCTTCCTGGTAGTCTCTGAGATTCAAATCAACTGGTGTTTTACAATACTTTTCCCATTTCGATCCCTAAAATAAAAAAAGCCCCGAAAATTTCGGGGCTTTAATATTTAAATAGAATTGTTCTTATCGGTCTTCAACTGGTACCCAGTCGAGGTGCTTTTCGCCGGTATAGAGTGCACGGGGACGAACAAGGCGATTGTTCTCGGCCTGTTCGATATAGTGTCCCGTCCAGCCGGAAACACGACTCATGGCGAAAATACAGGTGTAAAGATCAGGCTTGATTCCCATCGAGTAATAGACCGTAGCTGAGAAAAAGTCCACATTGGGATCGATATCCTTTTCATCTTTCATGGTCTTAAGGATAGCTTCTGACCACTCATAAAGTGCTTCATGACCTGTTTCCTGCGAAAGTTTTTCCGACATTCCGCGCAGGATTCGGGCACGCGGATCCATTGTCTTATACACGCGGTGACCAAAGCCCATTACTTTTTCTTTATTATCAAGACGTTCTTTTATGTACTCTACAGGATCAGCGTCTTTTTCTTCGATATCCATCAGCATATTCATTACCTGCTGGTTGGCGCCGCCGTGCAGAGGTCCTTTTAGTGCTCCGATTGCTCCTGTTACCGAAGAATACATATCCGATTCTGTAGAGCAGATAGCGCGATTGGTAAACGTAGAAGCATTCATGCCGTGCTCGGCGTGGAGAATCAGGCAAAGATTCATCGTTTTTTCGGCCTGTTCACCCGGCTCCTCGTCGTTCAGCATATACAGGAAGTTATAGGCCGTACTCTTTTCACTGAGTGGCGTTACAATATTTTTGCCGTTGCGGCTGCGATCAAAAGCGGCGATAATCGTTGGGATTTTGGCCGTAATCAAAATCGCTTTATTGAGGCGAAACTCTTTGCTGGTATCTGCTTCCACTTCATGAAAATCACCGAGCATTGATACGGCCGTTCGGAGTACCGCCATGGGCTCAGCATTTTTCGATGTATTTTTGATATATGTTAAAACCGGTGCCGGCAGTTCGCGACTGTTTTGCAGTTTAGAATTAAGCTCATCCAGTTCTGATTGATTGGGGAGGCGGTCATTCCAAAGCAAAAAACAAACCTCTTCAAAACTAGCGTTTTCGGCCAGGGTGTCGATGTCATATCCGGCATAAATCAATTCTCCCTTCTCTCCGTCGATAAAACTTTTGGTAGAAGTAAAGGCGACAATGCCAGCCAGTCCTTTATTGATGTGCGGATATTGACTTAAGTCAATGTCTGTGTTTAAGCTCTCAGCCATTCTGTACTCCGAATTTTAGATTGGATATAAACAATTTATTGCGGGTCAAATATAATATATCGCGATGAAAAAATCAGGCTTAAGTTGAACGCTATCAATCATTAATCGTTAATGCCTAACCTATAAACGCAAGAGCGGTTAACAGCGTTTACTGCTTCACAATATTTAACGATCTGTTATTCTTATTTTGGCTTCTGATGAAATGGGGTTTGGGATACCTTAGTCGTTGGAAAGTTCTTTGGCATTATTCCAATGCTTGTCCATCTCTTCTAATGAAACACCCGATATCTCTTTGTTTTCTTTGTCAAGCTGCTGTTCGATATATTGAAATCGCTCGATGAATTTTCGATTGGTAGATCGGAGGCTGTCTTCGGCGTTCAAATCATAAAAACGCCCCACATTAACGAGCGAAAAAAGCAGATCGCCGAATTCTTCGCGGCTTTTTGGGGGATTTCCTTTCTCCAGTGCTTCTCGAAATTCCTGGAGCTCTTCTTCCAGCTTTTTCCAAACCTGCGAAAATTCCGGCCAGTCGAATCCAACGTTGGCGGCTTTCTCTTGCATCCGCTGGGCGCGTATCAATGCCGGCAGTTGCTTGGGGATACCTTCCAACACCGATGATTTGCCTTCTTTCATCTTGATACTTTCCCAGTTTTCGGCCACCTGATTTTCATCTTCGGCATCTTCATCACCAAAAACATGCGGATGGCGCCGAATCAATTTTTCCTGGATGGAATAGATGACGTCATCAATCGTAAAGTTACTTTTTTCATCAGCCATTCTACTGTGAAAAACAACGTGCAGCAGTACATCACCAAGCTCTTTTTTGAGCTCATCAAAATCACCGGTATCAATGGCTTCGACCGCTTCGTAAGCCTCCTCAATCAGATTATCCTTGATACTTTCGTGCGTTTGTTTTCGATCCCAGGGACACTCTTTCCGAAGGATTTTTACAATCTCGACAAGATCGGTAAAGCTGCTGCTGGGTTTTCTTTCCTCTGCCATGTTGAATTAAAAATGAAAAATTAGGGATTAAGAATTGTTGACGCTGTTTACTAGCTACTGATAGCTGAATTCTGACAGCTGCTTTTACGTTTTTCGTTTTTTCTTTTTTGCAGCAGGGAAGAGGATGTTATTTAAAATCAACCGATAGCCCGGGCTGCTGGTATGGAGACTCAGATCGGTGGGCGGATCATTCACGCGGTGGGTATAATCCTCGGGATCGTGTCCCGCGTAAAAAGTGAAGGTTCCGCGTCCATAATTGCCGTGAATATATTTAACCATATTTCGTCCCGGACTTTCACCCAGCACAACCACCGACTCTTTTACTTTATCCTTCTGGAATGCTGTAGTCTGTCCGTAAAATCCGCGAATGCTGCTCACGTGATTTTGGGTAAGCATCGTCGGCACCGGATCCCATTTGGCCGAGAATTCGAAAAGCGTAAAGAAATCGACCGAGCGATCCACCTCATTGAGCTGCGGAGGCACATCAATATTGGCATGCTCATATTCGCTCGGATTTTTACTGACCGTAAAATCCGTAAAAGCCAGCGTGTTGTTGAAATTGAGTTGTTGTTGCGCATTGGGATCCATCGGATCACCGTCGAAGGGAGTGGGTGCAATATCGACATCTTGGGCGGCTAGGGCAATATCGAAGGTGTCGGTGCCGGAGCACATCGAAAACATAAAGCCGCCATTGCCCACATATTCCTTGATTTTGGCCGCCACGGCTTTTTTCTCATTGCTCACCTTGTTAAAGCCGAGCTCTTTAGCCATCGCCTCCATCTGGCGTACCTGCTGGATGTACCAGGGTTCGTTGCGCGAGGATCCCCAGAATTTACCATACTGCCCCGTAAAGTCTTCGTGATGTAAGTGCAGCCAATCGTATTTCGAGAGCTCCCCGTTCAGCACTTCGGGATCCCAAACCTTGTCGTACTCTACCTCGGCGTAATCAAGAGCCAAGGTCACCGCATCATCCCACGGTAGCGCTTGCTTGGGCGTATAAACCGCAATTTTAGGTGCTTTATCGAGCGTGATGACCGAGGTATTAGAGTTTTGTTGCTCGACTTCTGTGATAATTTCTGCGGCCTGTTGATCGGAAATAACCTTGGTTTTGACATTGCGGAGGCGGCTTTTTTTCAACAGCTCATCAGAATAGGTAGTCATAAAGCTGCCGCCTTTGTAATTGAGCAGCCACTGTGACGAATTGCCATCCTGAAGATTGTTAAAGATAATACCGTATGCTTTGAGGTGATTGGTCTGAGAGGCATCCATCGGGATAAAAAGTTTCTGCTGGGCAAGACCGGTGGAAGCTGCAAAAAAAGTAAAAACAAGTAGAATCAGAGTTCGACGTATCATATCAGGTTTGGATATCTTGCAATTCGTTAATTCGATTGCGGACGTAGGAAGCATAAAAACCATTCGGGTAGCTCATCAAAATGTCTTCATAAATGGAAATCAGTTCCTCGGTATTTCTAGGGATTGATTGTTGTGCCTGCTGATTAGATCCGCTGAAAAATTGTTGTTCTGCCGACAGCGAATCTGAGTTATTGCCGGAAAGAGAAAAACCTATATTTTCGTTGGTTACAAACTGATCGGCGATGCGCGCCTTTTCCCATAACAGTCGCTCGTGAAGGGGAGAGGTCTTGCCACTTTGGTCCAAATAGGATGCCAGCGCCTGATAGACAGTCATGACGTTGTTGCTCGTTTTATGGGTGCTCATCTCCAGGATGGCATCATCAACAAGCGGATGATGCACGCCTTGATCAAATAGGTCCTGCAGTTCGTTATTGCCCAGCTGATCTTTTCCCTGCGAAAAATATTCCACAGCTTTGGCAAAGGGATCGAGCTGGGCGCCGGTACTGTCGGCCTGAAGTCCGTTTTGAATCCACAGGCGGAGCTGCACTGCATCATTCGCATAATAGGAAGTGTTTTGTCGCTCCAGGGCATTTAGCTGGATTTTCGCAAACTCATAGTCTCCGGCATAGAAATCGGTGAGTGCCAGGTAATAACGTGTCTTTTCGGCCAGAGAACCGTTGTTTTCCTGCTTGTTGCTCTTGCTGAAAGCGACTCGAGCACGAGTATATTCTTGATTATACAGGTGCAAACGACCTTCGATGTAGTTGATTTGCGAACTCAGCGAAGCGTCCGAAAGATTGCGAAGTTCATCGAGATAGGTGGAGGCGGTTTCCGGTTGGTGTTGCACATCGAGTGCCAATTCGGACATTGCCACCAGCACTTTGTTGAGGCGTTGATAATTGGGGTTTTGATCCCAAATTGCCTTTAGCGTTTCAAAGGCCTGTTGGTAGAGTGTATTTCGTTTGGATGATAATCCCAGATTATAATTTTCCAGGTACTGTGCCCACTCGCGATAGACCTCGGCCAGCTTTTCCATCGATCGGAATTTCACCGAATAGACGTTGTTGTCGATATAATGATTGTAGGCCTGTTCGGCTAGCTCAAATTGTTGGGCGGCCAGCAGTTTGGGGCCAATGTTATACAGAATATAGGTAAGATCGGAGGATTGCGCCTCGTAATTTTTGGCCGTCACCAAGGCGCGCTGAAAGAGTTTTCGCTCCATCAATAACCAAACCTCGAGCTGTTGTAGCTTGCGATAGCTGGGATGTGTGGAAGAGAGCTCATCCAGGAAATCAGAAATTTCAAGAATTGCTACATCGTAAATATTGTCATCACGATAGCGAATAAAGCGCTGCTGGACGAAATTCATCCGCTCGGGGCTCTGCTTTACCAGCTGCAGATACTCCTGAATAGCCTCCTCATAATGTCCCGCCTGCAGATAGATTCCTGCCAGCTCGGAGTTGATCATATTGGAGTTCGAAAAATTCTCCTGCATATTTTTGTAGATATCGATAGCACGATCAAAGGCTTGGCGGTCGCTCATGGTCCGGGCCACGCGTAGCATCACCTGCTGGCTGCCGCTGTATTTTTCGAGTACCGAATCCCAGGTGTTAAAGGCTTTTTCGGTGTCTCCGCTGATATGATAGATTTCGCCGAGTCGAACCATCGCTTGCGGATTGTAGTGTCCCTGCTGCATCGCTTGGCGGGCGATATTGATGGCCTCATCATACCGTTTAAGTTTTACCAGGCACTCAGTGGTTTTACCAAAATAGATATATGCTGACGGATTTTGCTGGTGGAGGCCATAAAATTGCTCGTAGGCCCGTTCATACTCCTGTTGACGCAGCAGCTGATCGGCGGTAAAGTAGTCACTGTCGAGCTGAGCCTGCACCGGCTGGCAAAGAAATCCCAAGCAAAGGATAAACAGCAGATAAAATGATTTAAAAGTGGTTTTCATGACTGGCTCGAACCTGTATTGGGAAGGAATTCGCCCGCAAATTTACGTACGGTATTATAAAAGCTGTGGAGCGGAAATCCTACCACATTATTATAGTCGCCTTCGATGCGTTTTACGAAAATAGCACCAAAATCATCTTGGATACCGTAACTTCCGGCTTTGTCCATGGGACTGCCCCCCGCTACATATGCATCAATATCAGCAGGATTGAGATTGCCGAACATGACCTTGGTGATTTCAAAAAACGTTGTGTGGTCCAAAATGTTATTTGTTTCATCCGTTTTGCAGAGGGCGACTCCGGTATATACCTGATGGGTTTGCCCGCTCAGCCGGTGCAGCATATTCACAGCTTCATCGGGTGTAGCCGGTTTTTCAAGAATCTCATTCCCAAAAGTAACAATGGTGTCGGCACCGATGACAAGGGCGCTGGCATATTTTGGGGCTATGTCGTTAGCTTTGCGCATCGCCAGTTCACAAACGATTTCGTCGGGAGACAAATTCGGGTCGTAGGATTCATCCACAGCACTGGGATGAACCTGAAAATCCGGACTAATTTGCTGAAGCAGCTTTTTGCGGCGGGGACTACCGGAGGCCAGAATAATGTTCATTGATAATCAATAGTTTTTTCGAATGATCAGCAAGTAAAAATATAAATATGAGAATATATAATAATTGGTACCAAGCAGGTTAAAATTTGGCGATGGTCAGAGAATTTAAAATTTATTTGGCACAATTTTGCGTAGTTGAACTATAATCTTAGTTATACAAAGCATCAGTACTTTGGCAATGTGATCACCCAAAAAACTAGTAACAAAGCTCGACGGTACTATCGAAGGGCAGTCAACCAAAGGAGAGGCCCGGTTCTCGGTATCGCTGCCCCTACGCTGAGCGAAATTTGTTCGTGGGCATAAAAGTCCGAGGGGAATGTTGTAGGTAAAAAAATCAATGGTTACTTTAGTCACCGAAATGTAAATAAGATTGCCGGATAGCGTTCGTTAAATCCGGTAAGGCAATAATAAATTCAAAGGCGATTTTTCTGATGGCTTCAAAACAACACGGCCGACGCTCATCTAACAACTCGATGATTTTTAGTCCTTGGAATTATAAAGTACTGGCGCTGGGCATTCTGATGGTGATTGCCGGCTTTTCGGCAATGTATATCGAAAATGAGGTAGAAGGCTTTATTTCACTGTATGTGTCGCCCATCGTTATCATGGCTGGATATGTAACTGTTATCATAGCTATCCTAAAACACGATGATGATTCGAACGCCACCTCCGATCAATCCTAATGTCGTTTTCGTGGATCGCAAGCTAAATGCCCTGTTTTGCTTTTTGCTGGTGGTAGTGTTTATCTCCGCTGCTGACACCCCTCAGCAATGGCATGTTATCTTGGGATTATTGTTAGCCACGGCCTTCTCATTTTTGGCATTTTTATTTCGACGACTCACCCTCGACGGGATGTTTTCGGCCATCGTCGTAGGTATTTTCATTTTGGGATTTGGCGGATGGAGCATTGCCGCCTTAGTGTTGCTGTTTTTTATCAGCAGTGCAGCTATATCGGGGCAGTGGAAAATGAAATCGCTCGACCTCCCGGAAAGTGCCCGCCGCTCCGGCAAGCAAGTGTGGGCCAATGGATTTTGGATTGTTATATCATTGACGGCCGCCGTCATTTTTGATGCGCCGGTATTTTTAGTGGGCGCTATAGGAGCATTAGCCACCGCCACTGCCGACACCTGGAGTACCGAATTGGGCACCCGCCTAAAGGGAGCCACCTATCTTATTACTAATTTTAAATATGTTCCTGCCGGAACTGACGGTGGTATCAGTATTAAAGGAACGATCGCGGCACTGCTGGGCAGCGCCATGATTGCCGCTGCATCTATAGTTGTTTTTTCATTAAAATTGGGATTTTTTATTAGCATATTGGCGGCGGGATTTTTGGGATCTGTCGCCGATTCTTATTTTGGAGCGACACTTCAACGCAATAATCGTTCAGTTACTCTGCCGATTTCCAATCAACAGATTGCCATTGATAACAATCTTGTTAATGGGATATCTACCGGAGTCGGGGCACTGCTGGCCATAATCTTAAAAGTTATCATTATATGAAGACGTGGTATAAGCAACTTCACTGGCAAATTATTATTGGTCTGGTTCTTGGTTTAATATGGGGATTAGTGGCCAGCCTTGCCGGTTTTGCATCTTTCACTGTTGATTATGTACAACCGATCGGTACTATCTTTATAAATTTGCTTAAGCTCATTGCCGTGCCGCTGGTACTGGCCTCGCTGATTGTAGGCGTTACCAATCTGAACGATGTAGCCCAGCTTTCGCGAATGGGAGGCAAAACCATCGGCATCTATGTGGTTACCACGATTTGTGCCATCACCATTGGTTTAACAGTGGTAAATGTGCTCCAGCCCGGTAATTTCTTGCCCGCAGAAACGCAGGAGCAGCTGATGTCGAGTTACGAGGGCAATATCGAGGGGTCAGCTGAATCAGCCCAGCAGGTGATGGACCGAAGTCCTATGACCTTTTTTGTGGATATCGTGCCCCAAAACTTTTTTGCCTCTGCATCTGACAATGGCAATATGCTGCAGGTGGTGTTTGTGGCAATCCTGCTCGGCATAGGGCTCATTCAGATTCCATCCGACAAGAGTAAATCGTTGGTCAACTTTTTTGATTCCCTAAATGAGGTAATCATCAAAATTGTGGATCTGGTGATGAAGATTGCTCCCTACGGCGTTTTTGCCCTGATGGCCGGCGTTATTGTTGACCTGGCCGGGGATGACATCAGCCAGGCCTTAAATCTGCTGGGGGCGCTCGGCTGGTATTGCGTTGCCGTGGTCTTGGGATTATTTCTGCACCTGACGATCGTGTATTCAAGCCTTTTCAAGTTGTTCAGCAAGATGAAACTACTCGACTTTTTCAAAGCCATTCGTCCCGCCATGCTGTTGGGATTCAGTACCAGTTCCAGTTCGGCCACCTTGCCCGTGACCATGGAGCGCGTCGAAAAAAATGTAGGCGTTGACGAAGAGGTATCCAGTTTTGTACTGCCCATTGGGGCCACCATCAACATGGATGGTACCAGCCTCTACCAGGCCGTAGCGGCGGTATTTATTGCCCAGGCATTAGGTCTTGATCTTGGGATTGCTCAACAGTTGACGATTGTACTTACCGCAACACTGGCGTCTATTGGTTCAGCAGGTGTACCTGGCGCGGGAATTATCATGCTCGTAATTGTGCTGCAAGCCATTCAAGTGCCCGTTGAGGGCATTGCACTGATCCTCGGCGTAGATCGCATCTTGGATATGTGTCGTACGGCCGTCAACATTACAGGCGATGCCGCTGTTTCGGTGGCTGTAGCTCATACTGAAGGATTGCTCGGTGAAATGCATCTCGAGGATGATGAGTGATTTTCATAAGAATAATTATTGAAGAATATTAGCTACAGAGGGGGGGCTCTCGCAGTTGGTTTGAGAGTTACTCCTTCGCAGTAGGAATTGCCATTGTAATTAGAATTCCGCTTGCCAAATAATTTCTCCATTTTATCCTGAATATTCTTTTCGTCCGTCTGTTGTCCAGAAAAATGGAATATTGTAAGAGCTATAATCTCAATTTCTAAAGCTGATCAGGCGTTTTGATCAATAATTCTTCTGCAGAATTTATAATCTCCACCTTATATTTTAAAGTTTTATAAAGATTTAATGTGGTTTTTTTGAAAATGATTGCGAAATCCTATTAATTAGTACATGGTATATAGGGGAATAGCTAAATAAAATAATTAATATGGGTCAATTGTTACGGAAGACGTTATTTACTCATCTATTTTTTTGTCTGACCCTTCTGATGGGAGTTGCTACCCAACCTGCGTTTGGACAATCGCTGTCAGCTGGTGATGTTGCTTTTACGGGATTTAATGCCGATGCTGATGATGACTTTTCTATAGTAGCTTTAACTGATATTCCTGCAGATACAACCATCTTTTTTACGGATGAAGAATGGGATGGTTCTTCATTTGGAACAGGAGAGGATGACCTTGTATGGAATACTGGGGGATCAATAATCGCTGAAGGATCTGTTATTGTTTTTAACAATATTGATGCCAATGGGTCTATTACTGTAAGTGCTGGTAGTATTGATCAGGGTAGCATAAATTTAGCTGGTTCAAATGAAGTACTTTTTGCATATACCAGTACTGATGGTGGAACCCGAAATGTGGATACATTTTTAGGAGCAATTTCAAATTCTACAGAACAGTATAATGGGCCTGATGGGACACTGAATAATACGGGACTTACACAAGATACGACAGCAATCTTGTTATCTGATAATATTGATGGTGCTAAATATATTGGTGACCGAAGTGGGAATACGCCAAATGGTTACAGAAATGAGCTTAATGATATAGCTAATAATTGGAATGAGACTGATGATGACGGGAATATTCTTTTACCTTTTGATGACACACCTTTCACTTTAGTTTCACCACCTACCGTTGCTTTTACCGCTTCGTCAATAGATTCTTCAGAAAACAGCGGCCCAGCGAAACTTACTGTTAAACTCGTAGAATCGACTGGAACAGAGGTAAAAGCGGATATTGTTTTTAAGGAAGAAGCCAGTAGTGCATCTTCTTCTGATATAGGTAGTTTCCCGAGTACTGTAACTTTTAGTGGGTTGGAAGGTGATGGTGAAACTACAGAAATAGAGATTCCGTTGAATGATGACAGCAATTTTGAAGGTACTGAAAAAGCGGTATTTCAGCTTCAAAATGTAAGAGAAAGTTTAGCAATTGGTGGTTCACCAGGCACTGCTATTTCACCGAATGTTCTGACATTAAATATCACCGACGATGATGCCCCGGATATTGTTATTAATGAGATTTTATATGACCCTGCTGGAGATGCTAATGGCGATGGGGTTACTGATACAGGCGATGATGAATTTGTTGAATTTGTAAATAACTCAGATCGTGATGTTGATATTAGTAGCTGGATGTTATCGGATGGTTTGAATGGAGGAACTGTTAGGTATACGTTTCCCGAGGGTACAGTTATTCCGGCTGGTACTGCTTTTGTAGTGTTTTCAGCATCTGCTGAAGGGGAAAATTTTGGTGGTGCAAGCTTATTTTCTCCAGAAGGAACTCTAAGTCTAAATAACGGTGGAGATGATGTCATTTTAGAGGATGAGAATGGAAATGAAATTACAAGCGTTACCTATAGCGGTTCTGAATCTGATGAATCGATTACCCGAAATACAGATATTACAGGTAATTTTGAAGGGCATACTTCTGCTGATACAGATGACAGTTCACCTTTTTCACCGGGAACGCAAATTGATGGCACTCCTTTTAGTGGCTCCGATCACGCCATTGCCATCCGCGGCAGTGAAGGCTGGCGCCTAATGGCATCCCCGGTACAAAGTGCTACGTTTAATGATCTTTTTGGCGATCTTTGGATGCAGGGAGTCAATGGCTCCGATGACCCCGGGGGACCGGGCACGCTTCTGTCTTGGACAGAATCCGATGGCGGGTCATTTTCTGCACCCGGAGATATGGGCGATCCTATGACACCTGGTAAGGGATATGTAGTGTATGTGTTTGAGGACGATGAGTTTAGCACATCTGGGATTCAAGGTGGATTTCCAAAAACTATTAATTCCGACGGTAACGAAAACACTGGCACTGTAAGTGTATTAGTAACTTCTAATGATGCTGATGACGCTAACGGTATTGATGGAAATGAAGGTTGGAACTTGTTGGGTAATCCCTTTGATACAGATATTACCGCTTCGGCGATAGTGACTGCGCTTGAAAATGTCGGGAATAACAGTGGAAATGTTAATACAAATTTAAAGGTTTGGGATCATACAGCCAATAACGGTAATGGTTCTTATATAAATGTTTCAGGTAGTGAGACCATTGCACCATTCCAGGCGTTTTTTGCAAAGTATGAAGTTGATGGCGTTTCGGGAGACGTTGACCTAACAAAAAGTGCACTAGAAGCAAACCAAGGTGCTGACTTTTACAAAAATGTAGCCGAAGACGCTTTTACTTTTGATTTGAGCCTCCACGGCGAACAGTATTATGATACTTACACTGTTGAATTTAACGATAAGGGTACTACAGAACTGGATCGATACGATGCCTACAAGCTTTTTTCGCTGAATGCTAGTTCTATCAATTTTTACAGCACTTTAGGCAATAATCGCTTGCAGAAAAATGTGCTGCCCCGAGATCTGGAATCAAACCTCGAAATCCCGCTGTCATTTCAGGCGAACGGCCGCACCTCACTGACATTGCGTTGGAATAAGGTCGAAGAAATTCCCAATGACTGGGATGTGACGCTCTTGGACAAGGAAACCAACGAAGAGATTGACCTTCGCACTAGCAATGAGTATCAATTTAATGTAGTTAAGCAACAGGAGCAGAAGTTCTCTTCTCAAGAGAAATCATTGCTTAACAAGGCAACAAGTTCAGATGATGACAGCGATTCTCGGTTTGTACTTTCCGTGAAGCCAAATGGCGATCAGTCGAATTCCGGTGAAATGCCCAATACGGCGACGCTGAATCCGAATTATCCCAACCCGTTTAATCCCACAACCACGCTTTCGTATGAAGTATCACAAGATGCACAAGTAACACTGACGGTTTGGAATATGATCGGCCAAAAGGTGGCTACGCTGGTTGACGGTATGGTAGAGGCGGGCGAACACCAAGAAACCTGGAATGCTGCAAACATGCCCAGCGGCATTTATATTGCGCGATTTGAGGTGGGAAGCGAAGTCTTTACTCGAAAAATGACACTTATTAAATAGTTAATAGTTACTGGTTATTCGTTAATGGGGGGGGGCTTCCCAAATAGCGATTAGCTAATAACCAAATTACTATAGGATGAAACGATTATTTGCAATAATAACGCTCCTTTTTTTCCTCACTTTGCCTATGGTTTTAATGGCTCAGCCGGGGTTACCCAGTGATCCCGAGCAAACCCCCATCGACGGCGGCCTGGGAATTCTGGCAGCCCTCGGAGGCACCTATGCGATTAAGAAGCTTCGAGATAGAAATAAAGAGTAATTGTGATCTCGAAACTTGCTTTCCGGATGTCTAGTTTTCGAACTGTTCGTGCCAGAGGTTTCTGGATTGCAGGAATTTGTAACGTTGATGAGTCGTTTGATATAAAAAAATGTTTAGCGCAGAATGGCCTTTCAGATTCATGTTACTTTCTCTATTTTCAATGAATCATTGTTTACCCAAGTGTGTTAATAGCACTTCTTAAATTTTAACAAACACGGAGTATTTCTTTTATAAAAAATGCAATATAAAAATATTCAAGGTCTCGATGTTCCTGAAATCGGGCTCGGAACCTATAAGCTTCACGACAGAGAGTGTGAAAGAATTGTAAGGACAGCGCTCGATATCGGCTACAGACATATAGATACCGCACAAATGTATAAAAATGAGCGGGAAATCGGAGAGGCGTTCAACGTTTCGAACGTTCCCCGTGAGGACATCTTTTTAAGCACTAAAATCTGGCATACTAATCTCGATGCGGATGATGTGCTGCAAACGACCGAAGAAAGCCTCCGCCAGATGGATACGCCCTATGTTGATCTGTTGATGATTCACTGGCCCAATGAGCAGTACGATCTGCGGGCGACGATCGAGTCGATGCTGGTACTTCGCGATCAGGGTAAGGCGATGAATATTGGGGTTAGCAATTTTCCGCTACCACTCCTCAAAAAAGTGAATGAAGAAATTCGTGCGCCTATCTTCTGTGAACAGGTAGAATTTCATCCTTTTATTGACCAGCTGGATCTGCTGGATTATGCCATCGAAAATGACATCATGCTAACAGCCTACAGCCCGCTGGCGCAAGGAAAGGTTATGCAGGATGATGATATGCAGGAGATCGCGGAAAAATATGACAAGTCGCCTGCACAAATTTCGCTGCGTTGGCTTATCGAGCAGGAGAACGTGGTGGCCATTCCCAAGGCATCCAGCGAAGAGCATCTGAAAGAGAACTTCGAAGTCTTTGACTTCTATCTCGAGGACGAAGACTTTGAGCGTATCGACCAGCTCGAAAAATCGACGCGATTGGTGAATCCCAGCTTTGCTCCGAATTGGGGCTAGCATTACCCTGACCCAAGGTGAGTCTTCAAACTTTATGGTTAACGGGTATTAACGTCGTTCGGACCGATGGATGAAGTCTAGAAATCTCCGTGTCAGAGGTAGAAGTATCTGTATTTCAGTCCCGTTGCTCCGCATCGGAACTCATAGCTACGCTCGGCGTATGCTATAAACGGTATTTTTAAATCTTTATCCGTAGCTCTGCTGGGAATAATTTAGGGGGATCTTGTTTTTTATTGTACCTCTGTTGAATACCCCTAATTTGAACAAGCCGTGGCTAATATTTTCTGATCTGAAGTCCTTTTGATCTGATGAGTGAAGCCTGATTTGTTAGCAGTATTTGAATAGCGTTGCATTTCAGCAATATCGGTATCATCCAAAACGGATTCGCCCAGAAATTTAATGTCAATTTCATGGGCTTTATGCTCTTCGGGCAGACAAGCCAGCGCCCACTCTATGTACCGTACATTGTTGACGTGTTTATTGAGATCCAGATCGGTTTTACGCACGTTAAATGATCGAGATGCATCCGGTTGCGAAATCTCTTCAAAAGAGCCGTCAGTGACCGGCAAAACGTGTTCACTGTTTTTGGGAACGCTGTCTAAAATCTCTTTGGGAATGCGGATTGGACGGCGGCTTTCAATACTCAGGATAAGCCAGTAGCTGAGCGCACAGCCGATGGTGTTTTCTTTCTGATCCAGAATCAGAAAATCGCGGTGAGCACGAAGTCCGTCGCCGCCGGAAGGCCAGGTGCGAATGGTGATCGTTTCTCTCCAATCGGGAAAGCGATCCATTTGAACCTGCAGTCGGTGGAGCACCCAGGTTAATTTGTTTTCTTGCAGATCGGTGATATCGAACTGAAGTTGACGAGCATGGTTACCGGCAATTTCCTGCAGCAGATTACAAATGGCAGGCAGTGTGGCTTTCTGATTTGCATCGACTTCTGATGCTCGAATCTTGAACTGCTCCTCGAAGGTTAATTTACTTGGCATGACTCACTGTTTGATTCCAAAAACAAGAAGGTAACTTTTTGTTCTGTGGATTTGAAATGAGGAGCGTCAATGACTTGGAATTTTGTTGTTGAAACTCTCTGGCCCTAGATTAAAACTTCTAATCTTTGTCATCCTGAACTTGTTTCAGGATCTCTTAAATGGTTTTTAATTGATATATGGTAGGATTAAAAATCGTGTTCTATTCGTTCATTTTTTGTCACCAAAAAATAAACAAAAAAAGTGCTGGGGGAATTGTAGATGTTGTTCTAGCTAAAACCTCACGATAAATTTTTGCTCTGAATCGTTTTGTAGTATTTGCAATATTCTTTCCCGCAATTCGCCCCAGACCCCTAAAGCAGTTCCCAACAATTTTCTCGTACCGTAGCTCTGCTGCGGTGTGTTTTCAGCTCATTGCTCTGCAGCTTGTAATGTGATGAAGTGACCGTAATTGTGAAAGAGTTGTGTTCGTTGATGCTATTGTTCGTTTCTCTTTTTCTACTTTTCCCCGTTTATCCTATCCTTTTCCTTGCCACACGCGGCTGCCCCAGAGCTTGACGTCATCCAGAATCAGGTAAATCGCCGGCAGAATGATAAGTGTAACCACTGTCGAAAAGGTAAGTCCGCCGACGATAGCACGCGCCATGGGGAAATAGGGCGGACCGTCACCGCCAATCTGGGTGGTACCGAAGCAGAGGGGAAGCAAGCCCAGCACCGTTGTTGCAGCAGTCATCAAGATAGGTCGCATGCGATCTCTTCCACCCTTGGTGATGGCCTCAAATCGAGGCATACCGGCCATGCGCAGCTGGTGGATATGGTCGATCAGCACAATACCATTGTTAACGACAATGCCCATTAGAATAAGGATGCCGATCATAGCCATAAACGAGAAGGTGGTACCCGTGACAAGGAAGAACCAAAAAACGCCCACGAAGCCAAAGAAAATGGAGGTAATAATGCTCGACGGAAACAGCACCGATTCAAATAGTGAAGCCATCACCAGGTAAATCAAAAACATGGCCAGCATCATGTTTATCAGCATCTCGTCCATCGCTTCCTGATCTTCCTGGAAACTGCGACCCTGACTCCACCCATAACCGGCGGGATAATTAATCTGATCGAGAATAGGGAAGATCCGCTCCTGGGCTTCGCTCATCGTAATATCGTCCAGATTAATAGTAATGCCCAGTGACGTTTGTCGGTTTTCTCGCTGGATACTTCTCGGACTCGTACTCATCTCAAAATTAGCCAGTGAGGCCAGTTTGGCCGATTCCCCGTTTTCACCAATGCTGACAGGCAGCTTTTTGAGGTCGTCGATGTTTTTACGGGCAGAATCCTCGAGTGCGAGCACCACATCCGTTTCGCCATGTTCACCACGGACTCGGCGCAGATTGATGCCGCGCATAGTATTGGAGACCATATCAGCAACCTGCCGGCTCGAAACATTCATACTGCGAGCACGTTCCCGATCAACGACCACTTGTACCTCTTCGGTACCGGTTTCCGCCTCCGATTGTACATCAGCCAGGCCGGGCAGATCATCGAGGCGTCGCACAACCTCATCAGCAAGGCCAACAAGCACATCCGATGATTCGCCGATCACATAGACCCGGAGCTGTTCACCACCCGTGCGATCGCGGTACTCAAAAGAGAGCTCACCGATAGAAAGCTTCGGGAGGTTTTCCACAATCTCTTCCTTAATAGTAGTGACATCCTTTTCGGCATCATCTTCATCCGTCAGCAAAATAGTAGAGGTCGCATGGCCGGGCTCGAAATATGAATAGACGGCATCAATCTCGAAGTTTTCTTTGTTGTCATAAAGATACTCTTCTACCCGATAGACCGATTCCTCAACCCGCTCAAGGGTATAGTTGTCATTGAGATTATATTGCAGATAAAGTTCCCGGGATTCGTTCGAGGGAAACATGTCGATATTGGTCAAATTCATCGGGATCATTACACTCAGCAGCGTTCCGAGAATTAAAAAGCTTGAGGTGTATCGTCGCTTTAACAGCCAGCTTAGGGCTCCGGTGTACCATTCCTCTAGTTTCGTGATAAATCCTTCTTTTTCTGATTTTTCCGGTGCCTTAATTTTCGAAGTAAGCAGGGGGATCACTGTGAGCGAAATAAGCAGAGAGGCACAGAGTGCCAGAATAATGGTGATGGCCACGTGATAGAGTTGTATGGCAATCATTGAATCTTCGCTCACAATATTCGGCAAAAATACGATGATGGTCGTGAGCGTACCGGCTGTCACTGCCATCCCCACCTGTCTAACACCCCGTTTAGTGGCCTCGATTTTGTCATCCATCAAATTTTGATTGCGGTGGATATTTTCGGTGACTACCACCGCATTGTCCACGAGCATACCAACGGCCAGCATGAGTCCCATCATGGATAGAATATTGAGCGACAAATCCATAAAATAGAGCAAACCTAATGTGACAATCAGTGAGAAGGGTACAGCCATGGCAACAATAAGAGTGGTGCTGATGCGGCGCAGAAACAGGTATAAAATGATGATCGAGAAAAACGCACCCAGCAATCCCGCTTTAAAGAGTTCGGTTAACGAGCTGATGATGCCGGTGGCCTGATTGTGCATCTCAAAAATATTGATGCCGCGCATCTCCGGCAGCTGATTGACGATCTCGATTTCGGCAAGCACCTTGTTACCGACTGCTACGGTGTTGGCTCCGGACTCTTTAAAGATATCCAGCCCGATAGCATATTTTTGATCGAGGTGCCGCCCGTAATCCCGATCGGGAGTGCCGTAGCCTACGGTGGCTATATCTTTGAGCTGCAGGTGGTCCGGCCCAATGATGAGTTGAGCAAATTCGGCAGGATCAGTCAGTTCACCGGTGGGACGTACCAAATATCGTTTGCCGGCCTCTTCGACTTTGCCGGCCGTCACCGAAAAGTTGCTTTCCCGGAGTGTCTGCGCCAGCTGATTGATATCCACATTGTGAGCCTCCAGCCGTTCGGGAATGAGCTCAATACGAATTTGCCGCTTTTCAACGCCATACAGATCCACCTTGGCTACGCCATTGATGCGCTCAATACGCTGTTTTAAATTGCGATTGAGTAACTCGTAAGCATTGGAAAGGTCGCGCTCGCTGGAGATCCGCAGATTCATCATCGGGTTATCCTGCGCCGAAAATTTATTGATATTAAATCGCTCCATATCTTCCGGCAGCTGGTTGCGAACGCCGTCAATCTTTTCTTTCACCTCCATGGCTTTCAGGCTGATGTCGGAGCCCATTTCGAACTGTACAAAAATTCCGGCCTGGTTTTCACTGGAGGTAGAGCTGATGCGTTCCAGTCCGCTAATGGTGGCAATAGCTTCCTCAATGGGACGCGTAATGTTTCGTTCCACTTCTTCGGGCGTAGAGTTGGGATAGGGCACTGAAATATAAGCACCCGGGAATGAGATATCCGGAAAGTATTCCAGCGGCACCATGCGGCTGGCAATAACGCCGATCACCACAAAACTGATAAAAACCATGATGGTGGTTACCGGCCGGCGAAGTGAGAGATCAGTGAAATTCATTGGTCGCTCCCTCAGTTTTCTGAAGTTGAAGATTCTGCTGTAGCCGCCTGTTTATAGACCTTGCGATCCATAATGGCATACATAGTGGGGATCACCACCAACGTCAGCAGGGTAGAAATGACGAGTCCGGCAATGACCGTAATGGCCATTGGCGCACGGAGTTCAGCCCCATCTCCAATCCCTATAGCAAGAGGGAGGAGGCCAAGAGTGGTGGTGAGCGTCGTCATCAAAATGGGGCGCAGACGAGACTTACCGCCTTCCAGGATGGCTTGAATTTTGTCCATGCCTCGCTGGCGCATCTGGTTGATCAGATCAATAAGGACAATGGCGTTGTTCACCACGATGCCTGCCAGCAGAATCAGTCCGATGAAGACGACCACGCTGATGGTGGAGCCGGTAATCCAGAGTCCCAGGATGGCACCGACGAGCGCCAGCGGGATGGTAAAGAGAATGATAAACGGGTGCAGCAGCGACTCAAATTGAGAGGCCATCACCAGATAGACCAGGAATACGGCCAGTGAGAGCGCGAAGATGAGCGACTGAAATGAATCAGCCATCTCTTCATTTTGTCCACTTACGCGTGCCTGCAGTCCGGTGGGCATGACAGTGTCGTCGATTATACTTCTGATTTCTTGGGCGGCTGTTGCCAGATCCCCGTGATTTAAATTAGCAGAAATGACGGCTACCCGCTGCTGTGCAATACGGCGGATTTCGCTCGGGCCGGTAGCTACGTTGATATCAGCGATGCTGGACAGCGGAATGGGTGAATTGCTGTCGGGATTAATGATCAGGTTCTGGATATCCGAAACCGAGGAGCGATCCTGCTCTTTGGCTCGAACAAGTACATCAATTTTCTGGTCCCGCCACGAATACCGGGTTGCCACATCGCCGCGCACTTTGCTGACAACAAGATTGGCGACTTCATGAACCTGAAGTCCCAGTGCTGCGGCCTTCGGACGATCAAAGGTAATCTGGATTTCGGGATTTCCCTGCTCCATGGTTGATTTCACATCCGTAAAACGATCGTTCGAAGTAATTTTTTCCAGGATACGATCGCTTACTTTTTTCAAATCGTTGAGACTGTATCCCGAAATTTCAACTTCAACAGGGGTCTTAAAGGTAAAGAGGGCGGGGCGGGAAAATTTGTATTCCAGTCCCGGAATGCGTTGGAGGTCCAGCCGAAGCTCGTCCATTGTTTGTTCCTCCTGCGTTCGACCGGCACCGCTGGCTAATGCTACATTCAGTTCGCCCCAGTTTTCACCGCCTTGGTTTGGATTCGCATCCATCTGGTTGCCGGTACCTGCCACGGCGAAAGTTGCATCAATTGCAGAAACATTGCCCGCAGCCTGCTGCACTTTGCGAAGTGCCTGATCCGTTTGCTCAATGGGCGTGCCCGGTGGCAACTGAAATTCTACATTGAACTTGCCCTGCGAAAGAGAGGGAATCAGTTCCATTCCCAGTTGAGGGACGAGCATCAGGCTGCCGACTAGTGACAGAAATGCCAGGGCAATGACGACAAAACGGTGCCGAAGCGCCCATTTAAGCAGACTCGGATAACGATCTTCGATCGAAGCATATCCTTTATCAAAAGCATTGAGCAGGGGATTAAGCACGAACATAATCCCTTTGCCAGCGGCGCTGACTCCTTTTTTAAACATACCGATGACAAACGAGGGAACGGTTTCAAAAATGAAAATACGCGCATTGCGCATCCATCGACCGACTTTCGTTCGGGGATCGCGCAATTCCGGTTTTTCTACTTCGGCTTTGTCTCGGCCCGCCAGTGATGAGAGCATCGGGATGAGCGTAATGGCTACAACCAGCGAGGCCAGCAGTGAAAAGGTAACGGTCAGCGCCTGGTCGCGGAACAGCTGCCCGGCTATACCGTGGACAAACACCAGCGGAAAGAATACGGCGATGGTCGTGAGGGTAGAGGCGACAACGGCCATACCCACTTCGCCGGCGC
This sequence comes from uncultured Balneolaceae bacterium, assembly GCA_964490705.1. Taxonomy (GTDB): domain Bacteria; phylum Bacteroidota; class Rhodothermia; order Balneolales; family Balneolaceae; genus Fodinibius. The sequence goes on from CAZBCG010000002.1 coordinate 56,448, forward strand.
CGTCTTTGGCAGCTTTCAGCGGATTTTTCCCCATATCACGGTGCCGCGAAATATTTTCGAGCACCACAATAGAGTTATCCACCAGCAGGCCAATGCCCAGTGCAATACCGCCCAGCGACATAATGTTCAGGGTGATATCATTGCCGTACATCAGGTTAAATGTGGCGATCACAGAAACAGGAATAGAAAGCGAAATAATGACTGTGGCCCAGAAGTTCCGCAGAAACAAAAATAGAATGATGATGGCTAAAATCCCGCCGATGATACCGGCATCGACTACCTCACTGACCGCCGATGAAATAAAAGTAGATTGGTCATATACTTTGGTAACGGCCATGCCTTCGGGCAGATCTTTACTCAGACTTTCGATCCCCGATTTTACATTATTTGCAACATTTACGGTATTGGCATCCCCCTCTTTGTAGATGGCAATTTCTACGGCTTCCTGTCCATTGAGCCGCGTGATGGCCTCGCGCTCTTTATATCCCTGCGTAATTTCGGCCAGATCTTTAAGATATACGGGCGACCCATTTCGAGTGGTCACCACTACATCGCGGATATTATCGACCGTTTGGAACTGGTTGAGCGTGCGCACCAAATATTGCTGCGTTCCCTCTTCCAGACGTCCGCCGGAGAGATTCACATTTTCGGCTCCCAATACCTGGGTAATTTGACTCATCGGGATCTTCAAATGAGCCAGTCGATCTTGATTGACGGCCACCTCGATTTCTTCTTCCAGTCCACCGCTAATTTTGATGGATGCCACGCCTTGCGCCGACTGCAGATCTTTTTTGATCTGCTCATCCGCAAAACGGCGGAGCTGTTTCAATTTGTTGATATGCTGTTCCGATGGTTGCTGATCTTGCAGACTGGCATAATTGATGTTACCCTCCTGCTGGTCATCCGTATCCTTCACGTAAAAGGCGTAGCGCATGATGGGATCGAGGGTGGGATCGAAGCGAAGAATCACCGGACGCTCGACTTCGAGTGGTAGCTGTAGCGCGTCGATCTTTTCCCGCACGTCGATGCTGGCAAAATCCATATCGGTACCCCAGGCAAACTCCAAGGTTACATCCGATTGCCCCGGTCGGGAGATCGAACGTACCTGTTGCACATCTTTGACAACCCCCAAGGCCTCTTCGATAGGCTTCGATACTAGGTTTTCGACCTCAGCGGGAGCTGCGCCTTCGAATTCGGTGCGTACCGTTAATGTGGGATAACTGAGCTCGGGCAGCAGGTTGATATTCAGTCGGCTCAGCGATACAAATCCAAAAAGGATTATACCGATGGTGAACATCGCAATCGTTACTTTGCGGCGGATGGAGAAGTCAATCAATTTCATGTGTTGGACCCCGTTTAGCGATGGGATTATTTGTTAGTAGGAGACAATCTCAACCATGGCGCTATCCTGAAGGCTGTTCTGGCCAATGGTAACGACCGTGTCGGCAGGGTTTAGCCCCTCGATCACTTCGATATTGTTGCCGTTGACGTAACCGGTGCGGACATTTTTTCGAAATGCCAGTTGATTGTTGATGACATAGACACTGCTGACTCCATCCTCATTCATTACCGCATTTTTTGGCACCATCAGCGCATTTTGATGCGTATCATAAACAATGCGCACACGACCGAACATACCGGGCTTAAGCTGACGTGATTCGTCTTTAATAGAGACGGTGACTTGGAATGTACCGGTCTCCGGATTGACGGTAGGACTGATGCGAAGCACTTGTCCCTCAAACATTTTACCGGCAACGGCATCCACTTGGATGAGCGCCGCTTGTCCTTTTTGGAGCTTGTTCATTTCGTGTTCAGGCACATTCAGCACAGCCAGCAGGGGATCAAAATCAGTAATATGAAATACCTCTTGATCGCTGTTAATCATATTACCAACCTTGATCATGCGATCGGAAATTACGCCATTGATGGGCGCCCGAATTTGCGAATATTTTACCTGAAGTTGAGCCAGTTCGTACGCTGATTTCTGTGCCTGGTACTCATATTTGGCGTTTTCAAACTCTTGGGCGCTAACAAGATTTTTATTGAATAGTTCTTCTTTACGATTGAGCTCATTTTTCAGGCGATCCATCGTCGCTTTGGCGCGTTCTGCTTCGAGGGCTAACTGCTCATCCTCGAGCTGAGCAAGCAGATCACCGGCCTGCACGATATCACCCTCTTCTACTTTTAAATCTTTGACGATACCGCGCACTTTAGCTACCACCGTTGCCTCTTCGTCCGCTTCGAGCGTAGCCGTGCTTGAATAGTAAGCAGAAATATCTCCGGCACTGGCCGTAGCAACCTCGACCGGAATAGCAGCAGTTGAGTCTTTATCCGTTACATTTTTTGATTGTGTTTCGGTGCTGCAAGAGGAAGTGATTAACGAACAAAGCCCAATCGATCCTAATACCATCCATTTTGTTAAAGAATTCATGTAAATAATCCCAATTTGAAAAGTTATCGATTACTAAACGATTTGATTTTCATTACGATCAGATTTCAAAAAAGGTTACAATAATTTTTACGCAGGTGGGGAATGGATAAGCTGTTATCCAACTAAAAAAAGCTGCACGAAATAAATCATGCAGCCTTCAGGAACAGATAGGTATTTTGGAAGTTAATCCTCAAACATTGCCGGATGTTGCTTATGAAAATCGGTCGCTTGTTGATATTGTTCGGCGACTCCCAACAGCCGTCCTTCATCAAATAAACGTCCCATAAAAGTGATGCTTGTGGGTTCTTCATCCTCATTAAAGCCATTGGGCAGTACAACCGAAGGATGTCCCGTTAGATTGGTGAGCAGCAAGTTGTTGGCTCCGTAAGTGGGACAAATATAGAGATCCACTTCTTGCATAATCGAATCCATTTTTTGGATGAGCACCTGCCGGGCTCGATTGGCCTGGATGTACTCTACAGCGGGAATAAATCGGGCGGCGCGAAACAAGTTTGGCCACGCATTTTTTCCCTGGCGCACCATCTCATCATCTCGATTGCTTAGCGTCAGCTGATCGAAAGCGGCGGCTCCTTCAGCCGTCAACAAAAAGCTGAGAGCACCGGTGGGATAGTCCGGCAGTTCGATCGGTTTTAGATTTGCGCCGAGATCCCGCAGCTTGGCCAGCGTCAGACTGTCGCGTTTTCGGTTACCATAATCGGACTTGAAGGCCGATTCCACATAGCCAATAGTAAGGTTGCTGATATCGACATCCGATTTATAATTGAACGGCAAATCTATCACTGATTGATCCTTGTTATCAGGACCGTAAATGGCATTGAAAACCATCGCCGCATCTTCCACCGAACGGGTAATGGGACCCACTTTGTCCATGCTCCAGCTGAGTGCCATTGCTCCGTGCCGACTTACACGTCCGAATGTGGGACGAAGTCCGGTTGTCCCCGTTCTGTTTGACGGGGATACGATTGAGCCCCAGGTTTCGGTACCAATGGCAAAGGGAAAGAGTCCTGCCGAAGTTCCGGCTGCAGATCCTGCTGAAGAACCACTTGAACCCTGTTCGAGATTCCACGGATTGCGTGTGGTGCCGCTGAACCAGACATCCCCATAGGCAAGTGCACCGAGCGTTGTTTTGGCAACGAGCACAGCCCCGGCTTCTTCCAGCTTTTTGGCCACGGTGGCTGTGTTGTCAATCACCTGATCTTTATAGGGAGTGGCACCCCATGTGGTTTTATATCCCTTTACAGCAAAAAGATCCTTAAGTCCGTAGGGGATACCGTGCAAAGGACCGCGATAGTTACCTTCTTGTATCTCTTGATCCATTTTCTTGGCCTGCTCCATGGCCAGATCTTCGGTGACGGTCACAATGGCTTCGAGGGTATCACCATGTTGTGCAATACGATCGAGAAAAAAGCGGGTCAGTTCCACCGAGGTAATTTTCCGCTGTTTGATGAGCGAAGCCAGCTCTTTGACGGTATAGAATGCCAAATCTGATTGATCGTCCGGCAGCGGTATATCTTTGGGAATATTCCAGTTCTCGGGTTGCTCAGTTTTTTGAAATGTTTTACCGGCTGGAATAGGATTGAAGTTGAGGGCAGGAGGTACTGAATTATCCAGTTTCAAATCACGCAGAGCTTGGTATGATTCCCGGCTGTTTTCGAGCTCGTCAATCATCGAATCCTGTTCGGCGCTGGTGAATTCAAGACCGATGATATTGGAGGCATGTTCGATATCTTGCGTTGTAATATCGGATGCGAGATATGTTTGGGCACCAAATGCGAGGATAAAGCCCAACGAAATTCCCAGGAAAGTGTAGGTAATTTTGCTTCTCATGGCAGTAAAGTTGATTTGGATTCAAATCAATGTAGTTATACGAGCAGAAAATGCAAGCGTGTTTACGATAAATTACAGCTGTATAATCATAGATAGGGCTTTATATATCCGCTTACTTTTGCCGTTGGCTTCTATCACAGAATACCGTTATTATTACTGCTCTTATAATTTTAATATTCTGATTTGATAGTGGTCCGCATCGCCGTTTGAAGATGCGGTTAAAAGGAAATCCGGTGTTCTTAATCTTGGATAGTCTGGAGCAGTCCCCGCTGCGGTAAGCTCCAGCAGCTTTTGATCCTTCAAAATTATTCCCGCAGTATTGTGGAGTTATCAAAAGATGAAATTATGAGCCAGATTGCGTTTTAAGAAATGAACGCACTTTATATACTCACTCTTTCGACCAGATGCGAGTATTCAGGTTAAATTCATCTACAATATTATAAATAAAGCTTAAGTCGTCATAGAGTTCATAAACCTGACCGGGGTCAAAAATATCATCCAAATGTATTTCTTTTTTGTGCATGGGATCTGATTTATTCCCGATCAATTCTGACAGGTTAAGTAGATCGCTAAGTTTTCGACTCTTTTCGCTAATATCATATTGAGGCTCCAGTATGCCCCGATCCATAGCGATGGCCAGGTGCATATTGGAATCTTTGAAAGACAGAAAAATTGAGTAACCGTGCGCATCCACAAAGTCTTTTATACGTTGCATGATAGAGGTTGATAGGAGATACCGCGCCTCCAGCTGGTCATCAGTAAACACCTTGAATCGTTCGGAAAAATTGGGATCTTCTAATTTTACAGGTTCTAACTCATTGAGCTCGTTAGTTTCATCATTAACTATACTCACTCTTTTTTCAGGATTATAAATATGCGACAGTTTCCTTTTGTCATCCTCGTCAAAGTGCCGGACTATATTCTTCTTTACATAGGGGTTTAGGTTCGACTTTTTGATTTCTTCTTTGCCGATAGCCCGATAATTGTATGATGTGGGTCGAACTATTGTGGTACATTTAAACTCTTTGTGGAAATCAGCAATTACATATAAGCCCCAAAACATATGTGGTCTGAGGGCGGCAATGTCACGATTAAAATCAGAATATTTTTGTTCATTTTCTTCGAAATCCAATTGTTTAATGCCGGTTTTGAAAGTGGGATCGGGGGTAGCCACAATTTCACTAAATTTCAGATCAGTTTTTCCCACCTTAGTCTTTACATAATCGAGTCCATAGGCAGAACCGGACTTATGGGGAAATATTAAACTCTCGTTGATTTTCTTTTTTGTAATACCCCGACTAGAATCAAAATCGTAATCCCCAAAAACAAAATTCATGACTTGATCTACAATTTTGTGCTTGAATACTTTATTAAATTGAGTGAACTTTTCTTTATTTGCTTCGCTTTTAAAATAGTAGCTAACGAACCAAATAATTAGTGCTATCAGCCAGATTGATTCTTTTGCTAGTCCAAGTGTAAGTCGCCATATCCCATCCAGGTTGTCAGCAATATTGATATCCGTTGCCAGGATTACTACACCCAAAACAACCAGGTAGAGCCCTACTAGAATTGATACAATTTTCAATACGGTTAACACTTGGTGAAAAAAAGAGACCTTAAAGTCATACTTGCCCTTGGAGTTCACCATTTGCAGGGCTTCATGCTGAATCTCCTTCAGCTCATCGTCTAGTTCGTTTTCTACGAAGTGCTTGAACTCTTCTCTTGATTTCATGATTGGTTATCTTTCTTGGTTTATCCGATCGACTGTATATTACCTTCACTCTTTCGACCAGATGCGAGTATTCAGGTTAAATTCATCTACAATATCTGTAATAAATAGAAGGTCTCTGTAATAGCTATATACATCCACATCATCTACCATCTCTGCAACTTTGTTAACGAAATTCTCGGGATCGGCCAATAAAACTCGATTAACATTTTCACTTTCAACATCAAATAGATCCTTTTGAAAGGGTATAGCAAAATGGATCCTGGAATCAAAAAAACTAATAAATAGATTGCGGTCAGTTCGTTCGTGAAAGCTCTGAAGGCGATCCAAAAGAGTTGTTGTTAATATATAGCGAGCTTCAGTCTGGTCAGTACTGTAAATATCATACACAGACTCTAACTCCTGATTTTCTAAATGGACCTGATGAAACGATTGTCTATTATTGGAGCTCATCAATCGCTTATCTGACTGGTATGATATAAAGGCAGAGCTGTCTATCTTGCCTATCGATCCATCTGCTTTTTTGATCCTGACCCCCATTTCGAATTCCATTGGTCTAATAATGGTTTGCCCCTGAAAATGTTTGTGGAAATCTGCTATAAAATATAAGCCACGAAAGAAGGGACGATGCTGCATGGCTAATATCTTAGCATACACCTGATCCTTTAGATTAGATTCCTGGGTGTTATTCTCGATGTCTTCCTTAAGCTGAAACTTGCGGAGAGTCAGAATAACTTCTGAAAATTCCAGAACTGTCTCTCCAATGGTGCCTGAGATATAATCTTCACTAAATATTCCGTTTGACTTTTCGGGGAATATTAAACTTTCATTGATCTCTTTTTTGCTCAACCCGCTCGTGGGCTGATATGAAAAGGAATCACCTAAAAAGTCAACGATGTCCCCCATGATTTCACTCTTCAACTTGTTTTGAAAGTCAGCAAGATCACCAAATTTATCTTTTTTTGTTTCCAAGAATAAGGTGATAAGTAGCCAAAGAATTGCCAACGCTACTCCACCTCCGAAAAGCCAAAGGTTCAATTCCATAAAAGTCATACCGTCGAATGGCGCCGCTTTATCAGATGTAAGCCACACGATGACCGTAACTGGGGAACATAGTATTACTGCGATCGCCCCCAAGCTGAATATGTACTTGATAATATTTAGAGGTCTATATGATTCGTCATTTAAATCCTTATACCCTCTGACTGTTTCTTTATTTACGGCTTTTTTTTCGCCTCCTTTTGTAAATGCTTAATTGATTCCTTCAATCCATTCATGTAATAGGATTTAAATGCCTCAACTGATTTCATAACGCTCTTCCTTACTTTCAGGCCAAATCATTGGTTTATACGTCTCTCTTGCATGCAATAATATCAGAAAATGATTAAGATCGAACAGTATTTCAAATACAAGGACTCGATATCTGAATATTAGGGAAAGGTATGGTACCATTAAACTGGTTGCCGTTGGCTTCTATCACAGAATACCGTTATTATTACTGCTCTTATAATTTTAACATTCTGATTTGATAGTGGTCCGCATCGCCGTTTGAAGATGCGGTTAAAAGGGAATCCGGTGATCCAAATTTGGGAAATTCCGGAGCAGTCCCCGCTGCTGTAAGCTCCAGCAGCTTTTGATCCTTCAAAACCACTGTGCCGATATCATCGGGACGGGAAGGTTGTCAAAAGTGGAGTAAGCCAGAAGACCTGCCGGTATCAATGACGGAAAAAGCTTTCGGGAGAAAAGCTGTATCCATGTTCCAGATACGACCGTACATTTCCTATTTTTTTGTAGCCCTTACTGTTTCTATTTCCATTCTTTTATCAGGATGGTCATGCCAGTCGGCCGAGCGGCAAAACAGTTCACAAGTTTCAGCCGATTCTGTTCAATTCAACGATCAGGTTCATGCCCGGTATGCTGAGGGGTTTCAGATCAGCTATCACAAGAATTACAAGCTGCTCGAAATCCTGAAGCCGTTCCAAGACAAAGTTGATACCCTGCGCTATTCCTTGGTTCCGAGAGCACTGACCGATCAGGTTGAAGTTGAGGACACCCGCGAAATTCCCATCCCCGTGGAAAGTATTATTGCTACTTCTACAACGCATATTGGGCTGACCGAAATGCTCAATGCCAATGCAGTGATTACCGGGATGGTGGGCGCTGAGTATGTCTATAACGAAGAAATCCGAGAGCGGTTGGAATCAGGCAATACTACGAGCTTTCCGCAGGGGGAATTCAACAAAGAGCAGGCCATGGCTATGCAACCCGATCTGCTGATGATATCCGGGGGACAATCGTCCCAGTTTGATAACTATCGCGTGCTGCAGGATGCCGGTATCAATGTGCTGGTTAATTCGGAGTGGCTCGAAACCACGCCGTTGGGCAAGGCCGAGTGGGTTAAGGTATTGGCGGCACTCCTGAATAAAGAGCAAGTAGCAAATCAACAGTTTGATAAAGTTGCACAACGATATAATGCGCTTAAAGAGAAAGTGGGGGCGGTGGGCGAAAAGCCACTGGTGATTAACAATATGCCGTACAAAGGAGCGTGGTTTGTGTCGGGCGGCGAAAGTTTTACTGCGCAATTTTTGAAAGATGCGGGTGCTGATTATCCCTGGTTCGATACGAAGGAGACGGGCGGACTTCGCAAAGATTTTGAGGTTGTCTATGAAGTAGGTCTCAACGCGGATGTGTGGGTGAATCCCGGGGCGGCTCAATCGAAGGAGGATATTTTGGCTAAGGATTCGCGGTTTAAGGATTTTAAACCGTTTGAGACCGGACGGATTTACAACAATAACAAGCGCACCAACGACTCTGGTGGTAACGATTTTTGGGAGTCCGGCGTCGTGCATCCGGAGATTTTGCTGGCTGATCTGATCAAGATTTTTCATCCCGAGCTCATGCCCGATCACGAATTGTACTACTATCAAAAAGTGGACTAATGACCGAGTCAGTATCCCATAACTCAACGCAGTATCGCACGGGCATTCGTCCGCTGTATTTTTCGTTGCTTATCGCTGGAGTAGTTCTTCTTTTCTTGACGAACCTTGCGCTCGGCTCTGTTGATATCCCCATAGAAGCTATTGTTCAGATTTTAATGGGAGGAGAGGTCTCCCAGGGAACATGGCAAAAAATTGTGGTCAATATTCGGATTCCCCGTGCTGTGACGGCTATTTTAGCCGGCAGTGCGCTGTCAGTAGGCGGACTCCAAATGCAGACGCTGTTTCGAAACCCGCTGGCCGGTCCGTCGGTGCTGGGCATTACGGCCGGAGCCAGCTTAGGAGTTGCCATCGTGATGCTTGCAGCGGGAACCATCACCAGTATTTTTGCCATACAGCAACTTTCGGCCATGGGCAGCTGGTTGATTGTAATTGCTGCCAGTTTGGGATCGGCTGCTGTGTTGCTTTTGATTTTATTGATTTCCATTAAAGTGAGAGACAATGTAACGCTGCTAATTATCGGCCTGATGATCGGCAATCTCACCATCGCGCTGGTGAGTATCTGGCAATATTTCAGTCGTCCCGAGCAGATTCAGGATTATTTGATCTGGACTTTCGGAAGCCTGAGCGGCGTGCCGCTCAACCAGCTCTGGATTTTAGGTGCTGTAGCAGTTTTGGGAACTGGCATTGCGCTGGTGCTTTCAAAATCGCTAAACGGATTGCTGCTCGGCGAAAACTATGCCCGAAGCATGGGATTGTCGGTTATGGGCTCCCGCATCTGGATTATCGTAAGTACCAGCCTGCTGGCCGGAGGCATTACCGCTTTTTGTGGTCCCATTGGTTTTGTGGGGATTGCCGTGCCGCATCTCACGCGATCACTGCTTGGTACCAACGATCATCGCGTGCTCATTCCGGGCACACTGTTGATGGGAGCAATCTTGCTATTGGCCTGTGATATTATTGCTCAGGTTCCCGGCTCGACAACAACGTTGCCGATTAGTGCGGTTACCTCGATGGTGGGGTCACCGGTCGTAATTTGGGTAATCATCCAGCGAAAAAATTTGCAGGCCTCATTCTGATGGAAACAACTTCTACCATCATATCGACTCGTGATTTGACGATCGGATTTCCTGCCCGGCGCGGGAAAAAGTCTCCGACCGTAGTGGCATCCGAGATCGAAGTAGCACTCCACCGGGGCGAAGTGGTATGCCTGCTGGGACCGAACGGTTCGGGGAAATCGACGCTCATTCGCACGCTTACAGGATTGCATTCTCCGCTGGGAGGAAACATTCAGCTGGATGGGCAGTTGCTCAATCATTTTTCAAATAAACGGCTGGCGACCAAGATAAGCACAGTGCTCACCGATCGATTGACCATTGGAAACTTGAGCGTTTATGAGTTAGTCTCATTTGGGCGATCACCATACACCGGTTGGTTTGGATCGCTTTCCAGGCAGGATGAAGAAATTGTGCAGTGGGCCATTGAATCCACGGGTATTCAGGAATTTGTGGATCGTGATGTGCTGCGACTGAGTGATGGAGAGCGCCAAAAAGTGATGATTGCGCGGGCACTGGCTCAGGATACGGAGGCGATTTTGCTGGATGAACCCACGGCTCATCTCGATCTGCCGAATCGCGTAGAGATTATTCGACTGCTTCGAAACTTGGCGCACGATACCCAGCAGGGTATTCTGCTTTCGACCCATGAGCTGGACCTGGCCCTCAAGGCGGCCGACACGCTCTGGCTTATTGATGGAGACGGTAAAGTCGTAACCGGTGCGCCCGAAGATCTTGTGCTGGACGGTACTTTTGAATCCGTGTTCGAGCGTGACAGTTTCGACTTCGATCGAAGTACCGGTTCGTTTACGCTTCATCATCCCCAGAAAGAACCGATTTATCTCACCGGCGATACGGTGGGCGTGTTCTGGACGCGCAGGGCGCTGGAGCGTGAAGGGCATCAGGTGACGGAATCCAACGGAACCTCATTGCAAATTGATGTGCAGTACAAAAACGATGATTTCGTCTGGTCAATATCCAATGGCGGCGATGAGATAACATGCAAATCAGTAAACGAAATGCTCAATAAATTGAAGCAAGCATAAAAACGTATTTTCATTTTTCATTTTAATCAGAAAGCCTCTATCTTGAGGTCTCTTTGAAATAGTGATTCGGTTCCCCACGAACACTGGGGTGAAAAGGGAATTTCGTGCTCCCGATGCAATCGGGAAAATCGAAAGCTGTACCCGCAACTGTGATTCCATCATAGTGTTGTCCCATATCTTTTTGCCACTATCCACGCACATATTATGTGCGGGATGGGAAGGCCGGACAGCCGGAAGAGCCAGGAGACCTGCCAATCGATTCTATTTCGAGAAACTTTCGGGAGTTAAAGTTTTAAGAAATTTACCATGGTTATCATATACCCTTTTGATATCCATAAAGTACTGCTCTTTGTAGTCTTTATGGGGATCTGCTGCAGCGTAACCCACGCGCAGAATACACTGCCTGACACCGTTGAGCTCGACGAAATTACGGTTGTGGCTACGCGTATTCAGCAGCCGATCGAGCATCAGCCAACCAATATTGAGTTTATTGATTCTGCCCGCATTGCTATGCTTTGGGATCAGAATATCGGTCAGCTGTTGAGCTCCCAGTCTTCGCTTTTTATTAAAGAAAGTGGTCCCGGTGCACTGGCAAATGTCTCCCAGCGGGGATTGTCATCCGAACAGGTACAAATACTTTGGGAGGGCATTCCCATCAACAATGTGATGGTGGGGCAAACCGATCTTTCTTTGTTGCCGGGTGGTATGTTTTCGGATGTACAAGTCAGTTCAGGGACGCCAAGTTCGGCTTTCGGCGGCGGAAGTTTGTCCGGTGCACTGTATTTGTCGTCTGATCTGAAAGGCAAAAATCATCTTTCGTTACAGCAGCAGGTGGGTTCGTATGGGCAGTGGCAAACAATGCTCGACGGTCAATACCAGGCCGGGCGGTGGCGCGTGGGAATTCGAAGTTTTGTGGAGCGGTCAGAGAATGATTACGAATACTACAACCGCGCTTACAACCGAGAGGAGCAACGGCAACACAACCGTTCGGAAAAAGAAAATATTATGGCCACGATTGCGCGCGAAACCGACTCAGGACAAATAAAATCGATGCTTTGGTTTTCGGATAGTGACAACCAGATTCCGGGTACGATTATCAACGAGACGTCCGAAGCGCGGCAAAAAGATCAGGCGTTGCGGTGGTTGAGCAATTACGAGACCAAACTCGGGAAAACAAAAGTATCGGTAACAAATTACCTCGATCGCGTAGAGCTCAACTATTTTGATCCAGAAATCAATACGCGCAGTTTTAGTACGTACCGCCGCTGGATGGTGAGTGCGGATCTGTCGCTGGCATCATCAGCAAATGTGTTGTGGAAAGGAGAAATTAGCGGCGCGCTTACGGGTGTTAAAACCAATAACTATCTGTCGGATCATCTGCGCCGACAGCTGAGTATTTTGGCCAATCCCGAGTTCACCATTTTTAATCAGCGACTTCGGATATATCCGGCATTGCGGCTGGATGCGTACAATGATTTCGGGACGGTGCTTAGTCCATCACTGGGACTTAATTATGAGCTGTTATCTGATGCCGTATTTCTGCGTGGACAGCTGAGCCGCGATTACAATCCCCCTACGTTCAATGCTCTCTATTGGGGAGAGGGCGGCAATCCCAATTTAGAGCCCGAGCGAAGTAAAAGTGCCGAAGCGGGGATGACGGTTACGCCTGATGCAGCAAGCTTCTCATCAATAAAACTAACTGCTTTTTACAGCCTAATTGATCAGGGTATTCGCTGGTATCCCGGCAATAACGGCGTCTATTCACCCTCCAATGTCGAGCAGATCATAACGCAGGGCATCGAAGCAAATCTTACGAATCAATTAGGACTTCCGGGTGATATCCGGTTACAGCTCAATCAATCTGCGAGTGTTACTGATACCCGAATTACCGAGCCGCGTTTTTCCGGGGATGCAGCCGTAGGGCACCAGATGCGGTATGTGCCCAAATGGAAATACAATGCTTCGCTATCGATTCAAAAGGGAATTGCCAACGCATTAGTACAATATCGCTGGGTGGGGCGTCGATACACGACCGATACCGAAGACATCGGCAATTCGCTCGATCCCTATCAGGTGGTTGATGCCACGCTGGAAGTACGCAAAGAATATTTGGGATTACAATTTAAAGCCAGGGCGGGTGTACGCAATCTGCTCAACGAAGATTACGAAGTGGTGCAGTGGTACGCCATGCCCCAACGAAATTTCACCTTTTCTCTAACAGCAACCTATCAATTCTAAAATTATTATGATGAATACACGACATACGTTCTTGCTTATACTGCTAACCTTTGTTGTTTTTTCTTGCAGTGAAACAGTAGAAAATCCCGATCCGCTGGAAACAGCCTCCGTTTTTGTGACAAACGAGGGTAATTTTAGTGATGGCAATGGATCGGTGACGAGCTATGATCCCCAAGCCGAAAGTTCACTAACTCAGGCATTTCAAAATGAAAATGGTCGTCCCATGGCAGGACTCATCCAGTCATCTGATATTGCCGGAGATCGCATGTTTATTTCAGTGAATTCGACTGACAAAGTTGAGGTGGTTGATAAGCTGACATTGGAAAGTTTGGCAACCGTCGAGTTTTCTGCACCACCGACAGCAGTGGAAGTTATTGATGAGACAGCCTATGTGACGACCTATGATTTCCAAACCCAGAACGACCAGGTATATCTGGTTGATCTGTCCACCATGGAGGTAACTGATGACAGCATCGAAGTAAGTTCTGCCCCTCGTGATATTGTGGGCGTTGGCGGCAATTTGTATGTGGCAATCAATGGTGGTAACACTGTCGAAGTTATTGACCCAGAATCAAATGCGGTAGAGCGCAGTATCACTGTAGGAACTTCTCCAACGCAGCTGCTGGTTGATAGTGAAGATCGCATATGGGTGGCTTGCAATGGACGTGTTTCGTATGATGAATCCACCGACGACGTGCCCGGCAGCGTATATGTGCTCGATGGACAAACCGGCGAAGTGATTGGTTCGATTGAATCTCCCGATATTGCTGCCAGCGGATATAATTATCGACTGGCACTCAACGAGGATGCGGCCGAAGCCTATTTCTTGAATAATGGCATTTCGGTTATCGACATGAATAGCATTACCCTGTCGGATACAAAACTGACTACGCGTCCGTTTAACACAATCGGGTATTTTTCTGCTCAGAACCGTCTTTACGTGGGTCAGAGCAATGGATACAGCCAATCCGGGAAGGCACTGCTTTATAACCTTGAGGGTACAGCCGTCGATTCCTTTACTACAGGTATTGTACCCAATGGATTTCAGTTTACGCAAGAATAGCCGATGAAATAGTTTAGTTATTTATAGTTATTTAAAAATTGAACCAATTAGAATCCCTCTCATCATTTTTGGTGTGAGGGATTTTTTTATTGACGTCAGTAGGATCCTAAAACTGAAAATCGAGGGACAAAATTGTTCATTTCTACACGCTTAAAAAGAGATTTTCAGAGTTATCCACATTTTGAAAGCAGTGAAAAATTTTAATTTCTGAAAAGCAGTGGAATTCGGTAATTAATTGTGGATAACTTCCCCGATTTGTGGAAAAGTAATTGCCGATTTTACTTGCTCGAAAGCGCCAGTCCTTTATATTTAATTGACGTGAAAGTCATCATTATTTAGTGCTTGTAAGGAGCCTCTCAATTCGTCAAAATATTAGTACAAAATCGGAGAATATTATATGAAATTTACACGCTTTTATACTCAGGAAGAGTGGGACAGTCCCTTTGGAGATATGAAATTCGAAAGCCGTAAATCGGAGATTAAAAATCCCGACGGTTCGATGGTTTTCTCGATGGATGAGCTATTTGTGCCAGAATCATGGTCGCAAGTTTCCACCGATGTAATGGCGCAGAAATACTTTCGTAAAGCCGGAGTTCCCAAAATTACCAAGAAAGTGAAAGAGAAGGGAGTTCCTGAGTGGTTGCAGCGTTCCGAAGCCGATGAGAAGGCGATGAAAAAAGAGGGCTATAGCGAAGATGAGTTTTACGGCGGTGAAACAGACAGCCGCCAGGTTTTTCACCGGTTGGCGGGTTGCTGGACCTACTGGGGCTGGAAACACGATTACTTCGATTCTGAAAAACAGGCAAAAACATTTTATGATGAGCTTAGCTATATGCTGGCTAACCAGATGGCGGCTCCCAATAGTCCGCAGTGGTTTAATACCGGCCTGCACTGGGCATACGGCATTAACGGTCCGTCGCAGGGACACTATTATGTTGATGGCAAAACCGGCGAATTGACAAAATCTGACGATGCCTATTCTCATCCCCAGCCGCATGCATGCTTTATCCAAAGTATCGATGACAACCTCGTGAACGAGGGCGGCATTATGGATTTGTGGGTTCGCGAAGCGCGCCTTTTTAAATATGGATCTGGAACAGGCAGTAATTTCTCCAAAGTCCGTGGCGAAGGCGAACCACTGAGTGGTGGCGGAAAATCCTCCGGCCTGATGAGCTTTCTCAAAATTGGTGACAAAGCCGCGGGGGCTATTAAATCCGGTGGAACCACGCGTCGGGCAGCAAAGATGGTAACGTTGGATCTTGACCATCCCGATATTGAAGAGTACGTAAACTGGAAAGTGCGCGAAGAGCAGAAAGTAGCGTCGATGGTTGCGGGATCGAAAATCCTGGAGAAGCACCTCAAGAAAATTATTAAGCTGTGCAACAAGCCGGTTGAGATTGATGGCCGTACCTTCAACGGCGCGGTAAGCCGCGACCCGGCCAAGAATGAAGAGCTTGGCAAGGCGATCAAGGAAGCCAAGGAAGACCAGGTGCCGCTGAATTATATTGAGCGCGTGGTGCAGCTGGCCGGACAGGGTTTTACCGATCTCGAATTTGAGACATACGATACCGATTGGGATTCCGAAGCCTATCGCACGGTAAGCGGACAGAATTCAAACAACTCCGTTCGTATCCCCAACAAATTTATGCAGGCTGTTAAAAATGACGACCAGTGGGATCTGTACTGGAGAACGGAGAAGCGTGAAGCGGCCGAAGAAGGACGTGATCCCGAACCGTGCAAATCGATGCCGGCTCGCAAGTTGTGGGATGACATCGCGCATGCCGCATGGTCGTGCGCCGATCCCGGAGCGCAGTATCACGATACGATTAACGAGTGGCATACGTGTCCCGAGGACGGACCAATTAACGGAAGTAATCCGTGCTCGGAGTACATGTTCCTCGACAATACAGCTTGTAACTTGGCGTCACTGAATCTGATGAAGTATTTCAAAACGGATCAGTGCCAGGAATTTGATGTTGAAGCACTCCGCAACGCTTCGCGTCTGTGGACGGTCGTACTCGAAATTTCAGTATTGATGGCACAGTTTCCATCCAAAGAAATTGCCGATCTATCATATAAATACAGAACACTCGGCCTGGGCTTTGCCAATCTCGGTGCTGCGCTGATGGTTCAGGGCGTCCCGTATGACAGTGACGAAGGTTGTGCTATTGCCGGTGGATTGATGAGCATCATCCACATGAATGCGTATGCAACCAGTGCCGAGATGGCCAGTGAGCTTGGAACGTTCGAGCGATACGAGGCCAACAAAGAGCACATGAAGCGCGTGGTGCGCAACCACAAGCGAGCGGCTTTCAATGTTGATCCCGATGAATATGAAGGATTGACCGTGAAACCGATGGGCATTGATGCGAATGAATGTCCTGATAATGTCCTTAAGGCGGCACGCGAAGATTCCGAGAAAGCCGTCGAAATGGGAGAAGAGCACGGCTATCGCAATGCGCAGGTTACCGTAATTGCACCGACCGGCACGATTGGTCTGGTGATGGACTGCGACACGACGGGAATTGAACCCGACTTTGCACTGGTAAAATTCAAGAAGCTGGCCGGTGGTGGACACTTCAAGATTATCAACCAGTCGGTGCCTAAAGCGCTTGAAAACCTGGGATACAGTCCGAAGGAGCGTGAAGAGATTATTAACTATGCTAAAGGTCACGGTTCGCTGGACGGCTGTCCGCATATCAATGAGGAAAGTCTCCGCGAGAAAGGGTTTGGCGATGATCAGATTGAAGCTGTGGAAGAGGCGTTGCCCAGCAGTTTTGAAATGAAGTTTGCCTTTAACCAGTGGACACTCGGCGAAGACTTCTGCAAAGATGAACTTGGTCTTTCGGATGAACAACTTGCCAATCCGAAGTTTGATATCCTCAAGCATCTCGGATTTTCGAAAGAGGAAATTCAGGAAGCCAACGACTACGTCTGCGGTACGATGACGGTTGAAGGTGCACCGCATCTGAAAGATGAGCACCTGCCGGTCTTTGACTGTGCCAACCGTTGTGGACGCATCGGCACGCGGTACATCAAACCTAAGGGACACATCCGCATGATGGCCGCTGCGCAGCCGTTTGTTTCGGGTGCGATCTCCAAGACGATCAACCTGCCGAATGAGGCGACGGTTGAGGATTTTAAGGATGCCTACATGGATTCATGGGAGCTGATGCTGAAAGCGAATGCGCTTTATCGCGATGGTTCGAAGTTGAGTCAACCATTGAATAGCCTCAGCGATGTCTTCGAAGATTTTGACGAAGAAGATCTCGATGAGGAGACGCAAGCTGCGCAGGATAAAGTTGTTGAGACGGCTGAGAAGATCGTCCACAAATATGTAGCTGATCGCCAGCGTCTGCCAAGCCGACGAAACGGCTATACGCAGAAGGTTAAGATTGGCGGACAAAGTGTATATCTGCGAACGGGCGAATACGAAAACGGTCAGCTCGGTGAAATCTTTATTGATATGCACCGCGAAGGCGCCGCCTTCAGAAGCCTCACCAACTGTTTTGCCATTGCAATTTCGCTTGGCCTGCAGCATGGGGTGCCGCTTGAAGAGTTTGTGGATGCCTTTACGTTCACCAAATTCGAGCCCAGCGGTACGGTTAGTGGCAGTCCGCATGTGAAGATGACGACATCCGTTATTGATTATATCTTCCGCGAGCTTGCCGTGACGTATCTCGGTCGCGATGACTTGGCGCATGTGCCGGCAGAGGATATCATGTCGCGCAAAATGCGTCCATCGGAAGAAGCCGAACAGGCGCGGGAAAAGGCTAAGCGGGTCGATCCGCAGCAGAATCCCGATGCCAATCAAACGGAGCCGGTCACGCAGTCGGAGCCGGCCAAGCAGGCACAGACAACGGCCGATGATGACAGCTACCAAAGTGATTATGAGCAGGCCAAGGAGCTGGGATACACCGGCGATTCGTGCCCCGAATGCGGTAGCATGACGATGGTCCGTAATGGAACGTGTCAGAAGTGCATTACCTGTGGTTCAACCACTGGTTGCTCGTAAAATGAATAATCTAAACATGGTAAGTCTCTGAGACTTGCCATGTTTCTTAGAAAGTAAACTCAACCCTGACAGGGATCCAAACCCTGTCAGGGTTTTTTAGTGTATCCTAATAGAAAACCTTCGAGGTTTTCAAAATATCGAAGGTTTAAAAATCTAAAGCTTTGTCGGTAAATTACCCAATCCACGGATAATCATCCCAGTTGGGTTTGCGTTTTTCGAGGAAGGCATCGCGTCCTTCTTGGGCTTCGTCCGTCATGTAGGCCAGTCGCGTCGCTTCGCCCGAGAACACCTGTTGTCCCACCATGCCGTCATCCACGAGGTTAAACGCATATTTAATCATGCGAATTGCTGTGGGACTTTTTTCAAGGATTTCCTGCGCCCACTGGTAAGCCGTTTCTTCGAGCTCGTCATGAGGTACTACTTTATTCACCATCCCCATATCAAAAGCTTCTTGGGCGGAGTAATTTCGACCGAGGAAAAATATTTCGCGCGCTTTCTTCTGTCCCACTTGCCGGGCCAGCAGGGCGGAGCCAAATCCGCCGTCAAAGCTGGCTACATCAGCATCCGTCTGTTTGAAAATGGCGTGCTCTTTACTGGCAATGGTAAGATCACAAACTACGTGGAGACTATGTCCACCGCCGACCGCCCAGCCGGGTACGACCGCAATCACAACCTTGCCCATAAAGCGAATCAGGCGCTGAAGGTCTAATACATTTAACCGAGGCGTTCCGGCATCATCTTTATAGCCTGCTTTGCCGCGTACGTTTTGGTCGCCGCCGGAGCAAAATGCCCACTTGCCATCTTTGGGAGAGGGACCTTCGCCGGACAGTAGCACCACGCCAATCCTTGAATCTTCACGGACATCCATAAATGCGTCCTGTAACTCAAAGAGCGTTTTGGGACGAAAGGCGTTGCGAATTTCCGGCCGATCAAAGGCAATTCGGGCCACGCCGTTCGATTTTTTAAAGGTTATATCTTCGTATTCATTGACGGTTTTCCAGTTCATATCGATAGTTATGAGAGGTGAGTCTTGAGTAGTGAGTTAATGTAGTAGAATAAAAAAGTCCATAATCTTTGTGGGACTTTGTGATTTCTTGGTGTTACTTCGCGAAATAACGAATATTCAATATTATACAATATTTGATGCAATGAATATTTTGACTTTAGCAACAAAAACTGAGGGATTATCTAAATGTGTGCGATGTCCAGCCTTGATGGATGAAAAAGTAGCATTGGGAAATTGGTTTACCAAATAACGGTTAATTCGCTGATATTTTTCATCAGCAGACCCGGCTAGCAGTAACACCGGTAGCTCCAGCTTTTTGAGATCGTCGCAGGCCGGTGTCATCGATCCGGTACCGAAACCGTGCAGCGAAGTGGTCAGGGCAGAGGGTGATTGTTCAGATTGAATGTTATGATACTTTTCAGAAAGTGATTCATCGGTGGCTACCGGTGACTGAAATAAGTCCAGATCTTTCCATCTGGATAAAAAACTCTCGAAATCCTGTTGAATTGATTTAGCCCATTCGGCATCCGTTTTTTTTCGCTCTTTTCGTTTGGTTGGATTGGTGATTCCACAGGTGGTACTTTCTAATAGTAATCCCTGAAAATGCTCGGGTTGTTGAACAGCCGTTTTCAGTGCCAAGCGTCCGCCCATGCTGTATCCAAATAAATAAGCAGGAGCGATATCCAGATGGTCAATGAGCTGCAAAATATCCTTGATTTGTTGTTCTTCGTTGTACCGATGTGGATCTGATGGTTCGGATGAGTGGCCGTATCCCAGTAAATCAATAGTAATGGGATTACAACATTCGCAGAGATCGTCAATCAGATGATCAAAGACGCGATGGTCGCCCATAAATCCATGCAGCATAAGCAGCCAGGGCAGGGATTCTTTTCGCTGGTGGATACTGACGGCATATTCCTGATTGTGTATTTCGATGCTCTCCATAATCTAAAAATCCCAGAGGTTTTGGCGGAGCTCCATCGAGGCTTCGGCATTGGTCTGACATTCGATGACCGATAATCCGGAATGTTCGTTCATCCAATCCGAAAGATCAAGTTCTGCAAGACCCTCATGCGTCTCAATTTTTTGATAGGGGATGTTGTAGGATTCAACGAGCGCGCCAATATTTGCCGATTGTGGCGTTTCAAAATAGGGCTCAAAATATTCGTCATGTTGGGCAATGGGGAGCATCCGAAAAATAGAGCCGCCCGAGTTATTGATGACAACGATAACCAGTGAATGCTGTATCTTTTTCTGATTGAGCAGGGCGTTGGTATCATGCAAAAAGGCCAGATCGCCCGTGAATAAAACGCCGGGTTGCTCCAGTGCCAGGCTAAGTCCCAGAGCGGTAGAAGTAACCCCATCAATGCCACTGGCACCACGGTTGATATACAGTGGAATCTTATTAGACTGCCGTCCGAAAAGCTGAATATCACGAGCCGGAAACGAATTTGAGACCGCAATAAAATGATCATTTGAGATCTGCGGCGTCAACTGATCGTAAATCACTCCATCAGTCAGAGTATTTCTATTTGAAATGGTTTTGGCTCGATAGCTTTGAAACTGTTTGCCAATTTCTTTCCAATGATCGAGCCACTCAGAATCAGTGGGGGAAGATATGTTTGAAATGGATAGGGATAGTTCCCGTCCCATCCATTCGATTCGGCTTGCGCCGGAATAGGTAGCATCTTGCCACTGGTCGGTGCTGGCAAAATGGTAATGGTGATCGGTGTTCCATTCTTTCAGTGCCAGCTCCAGACTTTTGGCTGTGGGCTGAAATCCGAATCGTAACATCAGATCCGGTTCTAGTTGTTTCTGCAGTTTTTTATTGCGCAAGAAGCCGGAAAATCCAGGAATAGAGTGTTCAGTTGCAATTGCAGATTCAGAAAGAATCGGGCAGTTGAGCTGTGTTGCCAATTGTTTGATGGACTCGGTACCATCATGCGGAGCCAGCGGTCCAACTATAATAAGAGGTTTTTCCGCTTCATTGAGATGGCTCGTCAATGAATCTGGAAGCTGGATGGAAGTACTGATTTCTTCTTTTTGTTCTACAGGTTCGGAAACATCTTTGGCAACGCTTTGTAATATTTCAGGGTCGGGTTCCAGCGGCTTTCGAAAAGCGAAGTTGAGATGAACGGCGCCACGTTTTTGGCGTGCTGTTTGAACGGACTGCTGACCTAAAAGCCGGAGTCGATTCAGGTCATCATCTTCCAGCTTGGGTTCGCCGACTTCATGGAAAAGGACGAGATAATCCCCAAACATTTTGAGCTGATCAATAGCTTGATTGGCACCGGTTGTGCGCAAATTGGGCGGTCGGTCGGCGGTAGCCAGAATCATGGGGATACCCGATTCTCGTGCTTCGATAACGGCCGGAAAATAATTGGCAAGGGCTGTACCCGAGGTGCAAATCAATACCGCGGGCGTGTTGGTAGCTTTGCCGATACCAAGGGCCGTAAATGCGGCCGAGCGCTCATCCAGAATAACGTGCTTTTGAAAATGCTCATTGGAGGCAGCGGCCAGCGTAAGGGGCGTGGATCGTGAGCCCGGAGAAATGATAACCTGTTGTACGCCATATGTTTGGAGCGATCGAAAAAAAGTGCTGGTCCATCGAAAGGCTGCGTTGCCGGAGTGTGAATTAGTCATATTGAAGAGCAGAAAGCATCGGCTTCAATTTGAGGTTTGTTTCTTCCCACTCGGTGGCGGGATCGGAGTCGGCAACAATACCACATCCCGCAAAAAAGTGCGCTTGCTGCTCAGTTAACAATCCGCTGCGAATGCCCACGGCAAATTCGCCCATTCCTTTGCTGTTAAGCCAGCCAACAGGACTGGCATACCAGCCGCGTTCAAAATCCTCAAGCTCATCAAGATAGGGGGCAGCCTGTTCCCACGGATATCCGCCCACGGCTGGGGTAGGGTGCAGCTCTCCGATGACTTCAAGTACCTCTGCATCCTGATTCAACTGTGCTCGAATAGGAGTATAGAGATGCTGCACATTCAATAATTTTTTTACTTCGGGATGATCGCTGCGATGTACCTCGGTGGTAAAGGGCGTAAGGCGCTGTTCAATATCTTTAATAACAAAATTGTGCTCATCCCGGTTTTTGGGACTGTCGGAGAGATTTTGTTCCAGGACGGTATCTTCGGTGGCCGTCTGTCCCCGTTGGATGCTGCCGGCCAGGGCCTCGGTGAGCAGCAGTCGATTGCGAAACGAGCCGAGGCGTTCAGGACTGGATCCCAAAAAGGTGTTACCGGACTGGTGGATCAAAAAGTTGTAACAGTTGGTGTATTGATTACGAAGTTTATTCATCACTTCGGTTGCAGTGAGTTTGTTGCTGTTTGTCACTGAAATTTTTCTGGCCAGTACAATTTTCTCAAAGTTGTTTTTGGCAATAAGATCGGTGGCCTTTTCTACCGCCGATATCCACTGCCGATATCCACTGTTGCCATTGGTGGGGAGTTGTACATTATCAAAAGAAGCTGACGTTTTATGTTGACCGTTAGGCTTGGTCTTGACCCGGCACGTTTCGCGAATCTCCTCAAACGTATCTATTAAATAGTTATGCAGGCTTTCGGGATTATCAAATGATGAGCACTTTACGGCAAGCGTTGCCAAATTAAACTTGCCATCTTTAATGATCGTCCACTTTGGGATGGTGAATGATGCAGGTTCAAAATCTTCCCACAAATCACCGGACAGCTCATCGGCAAATGAAAATCCCCCCAGGAACATCGTACCTGAATGGGGATGAGGAACCGATGAATACTCGGCGGTATTTTTGCGGAATGCATCTATGCGATTGCTGACTTCGTTAAATCGTTGCGACCCGCAAGCCGAAACCTGCTCGATGGTACCGCCGGCAGCAATAGCAAATTCATTGGCAGGCTGCTCCCAATAATATTGAAATAAATCGTTATCCCAGCACATTTCGAGGTAGGCCAGGGGATCAATGGCATCCAGCGCAAAGCTGAAAGTGGCATATGTTGGCTGCGGATTGCGAAATAAATCCGAAAGAAATTTTCGCAGATCACCATTTTGTTGATCCGGCAGTGCAGAGATCGAATGTTGATTGATTTCAGATAATGAGTTGCTAGCCATGAAATAATATGATTCTTAAAACCTTGCTTTCATAACTTTCAATATAAATTGAAAATTCGTTTTTCCATAATTTTGGCAGTTGTTTTTTAGAATTCGTTTGAGTTGCGAAATCAGCAAATCGTATTTGCATATTTTCGATAAGATTAAGACACTGCAAGAAATTAAAAAATCAGCACAAAAAATTTTCATTTACGGCAGGTCTCCCATGGTAGAAATCAAGGAATTTGATTTGCAGAATGTGTCTGTGCATTACAGATGGAACAATGATAAAGAGCTTAATTATTACGATTCTGATTATCCTCATCGACATGAAGATTTCGATGCTTTTCTGAGTCGAATTAAGTCGGTGTTGGACGATCGTAATGATACGGCTGATCTTTTTGAAGTGCATCTCAAAGAAAATGATAAGCTGATCGGTATTGTTGATATTCATGCCATAGACATCTATAACCGCCGCTGTTACGTTAACTGTACTATTGGAGATCGTGATTATGCTGGAGAAGGATACGATGTTGAAGCTCTAAAAAAAGTACTTGGGCACTGCTTTAATGAAAAAGAGATGCACAAGGTAGCAACAACGGCTTTTGACTTTAATACCTCGTGGATTGAGAGTGTTAAGAAGTTGGGATTTGAGCAGGAAGGGCAACTGCGTGAGCATGTCTTAAAAAAGGAGGGGTTTTGCGATAAACTGATTTTCAGCCTACTGAAAAAAGATTATAAATCTTTGCAAAAAGAAGCTCCTGCGGTAGCTGAATAACGCTCTGAAAATGAGGGGCAGGAGTTATTCTTCGTAGGGGTTAAAAATGCCGTACTCGTTGGGATCATAATCAGCAAGTGCAAAGAAATGGCTCCAGGCTGCGGGGCTTTCGTCGTTTTCATCAACCCAGTTCGGATGACTTTGTTTAATAAGTCCCACAGCACGTTCGGCATATTCAATTCGTTCTTCTTCGTCCTCAATGCGCGGTAGCGAAGCAATCATCCGATCGAGATTATATCCGCAATCAAAATCTTTTGGCTTTTGTTGTTTTACAAACATGATCTGATATTAGCTCTAATTTATTCTGAATCAGAAGATAACAGAGTTGCTTCTTTGAATAAAGGTAATTTTCGAAAAATATATTTCAGACGATATTATAAATGTATCTACATATCTTTATTCGGGTAGCTATCTCAAAATTCCTATATTTCGAGTCTGATTAACCAATAATTCTATCCCAAAAGCACGATAATATTCCCCAAATGTATTATAATTCTATTTTAGAAACCATCGGCGACACGCCATTGGTCAAACTCAACAAGCTGGCTGATGATATTGCCGGAACTATTCTTGTAAAAGTAGAATATTTTAATCCTGGTCAGAGTGTAAAAGATCGTATCGGGTTAAAAATGATTGAGGATGCCGAAGAGCAGGGGCTTATCGAGCCGGGTGGAACAATTATCGAAGGTACATCTGGCAATACCGGTATGGGGTTGGCTCTGGCAGCAGTGGTAAAGGGTTACAACTGTATTTTTACGACGACCGACAAACAGAGCAAGTCCAAGATTGATCTGTTGCGTGCGCTGGGAGCAGAAGTGAAAGTTTGTCCCACAGATGTTGAACCCGATGATCCGCGCAGTTATTACTCGGTGGCTAAGCGATTGAGTGAAGAAATCCCCAATTCGTATTACCCCAACCAGTATGACAATCCCAGCAATACTCAGGCTCATTACGAAATGACAGGCCCTGAAATCTGGGAGCAAACCGAGGGCAATATTACACACTATGTGGCGGGAATGGGCACGGGTGGTACCATTTCCGGGACGTCAAAGTATCTGAAAGAGCAAAACGAATCTATTAGAACTGTAGGCGTGGACAGCGTAGGATCGGTATATAAAAAGTATTTCGAGACGGGCGAATTTGATAAGGAAGAGATCCATCCCTATTTAACAGAGGGCATCGGCGAAGATATTATCCCTGAAAATATGGATTTTGATCTCGTTGACGAGGTTATGCAGGTCAACGATAAAGATGCTTTTCTGATGACGCGAGCTCTTGCCCGCAAAGAAGGACTTTTTGTAGGTGGATCCTGCGGGGCGGCTGTCCATGGGGCGCTTGAATATGCGCAGAATAGCGATTTTGGCGAAGATGATCTTATGGTTGTGATCCTGCCCGACAGCGGAACCCGATATGTATCCAAGATTTTTAATGACGACTGGATGAAAGAGCATGGCTTTCTGGATTCCGAAGACGAATAACTCTACACTAAACTAATTTTGAAGTAAGATATTTCACTATGCCTGATCAAACACAAGATCTGCAGCAAGGACAAATTCAGATTGAGCTGCCCGAAGATGAAGCCAGCGGCACCTATTCCAATCTGGTAATGATTTCGCATTCGCCCTCCGAGTTTATTCTCGATTTTATATCGGTGATGCCCGGGGCACCCAAAGCCAAAGTGGTTAAACGAATGGTGCTAACGCCCGATCATGCCAAACGATTGGTTAATGCCTTGTCGGAGAATATTGATCGTTACGAAAATGAAAACGGTGCTATTTCGGGAGAAGATGATCTTGATGTGCCGTTTAATTACAGAGGTCCCACACCCGAAGCCTAAAATGGGGTAGCAACGCATGCTTGAATTTTTAAAACGGCTTTTTAATAACCAGGATCGCGATTTAACGTTCGTTCTATTTGATGAGGATGAACCCGAATCCTCGACCTCGTATCATTTTCGGCCGGTGCAATTGTGGCGGCTGTTTTATGGATCGTTGGCGGCCGTTATTATTATCACATTACTGTTGGTGATGTTTACCCCGCTGAGTACGCTTCTATATAATAAGGAGGATGCTCAGTTGCGAGAGCAGGTAATTGATATATCGAAGAAGGTGCAGGCGCTTCAGGATACATTGCAAGCGCGTGATAACCAGCTCTTGGAAATGCAACAGGTAATTGCCGGCGCAGAAGATACCTCTTTTGCAGTGTCGGAAGATTTTGACAACTCAACGGGCTCGGATGATGTAGAAAGTTGGGAACTTGATTCTTTTTCTGATGTATCAAAAGACGGGATCTTATCCCAGAATGAAATCATTTTCTCCAAAATTTTTGAGAACGTACCTGAATTCCCAACCGATTATCCCATTGAAGGAACATTTACCCGGGGGTATAATCCGCAAAGTGGACACTACGGCATTGATATTGCCACCGAAAAAGGGACTCCCTTTAAGGCGATTGCTGATGGGGCAATTATCAATCAGGATTGGACGATAAATTTTGGTTTTGTACTACATGTGCAGCATAGCAATGGCATTATCACGGTGTATAAGCATGCCACGAGTCTTTCAAAATCTATTGGCGATATCGTTACAAAAGGCGATATCTTGGGTACGGCCGGGGATGTGGGCGTTTTAAGTTCGGGCCCCCACCTGCATGTGGAAATTTGGAAAAATGGCGTACCTCAGAACCCTAATGCGTATTTAATCAAATCATAGTTTTATGTTTAATAATAACAATAAGAAAAAGTCGGAATCTATGAATTCGAATAAATCCGGTAAAAACCTGCCTTCCGTAAATATGATCAGTGAAGGCACTCGTTTAAAAGGAACGCTCGAAACAAAGAATGATATCCGTATTGCCGGTACTCTTAACGGAGAGGCCAAGGCAAAAGGAAAAGTTATTGTATCATCCTCCGGCAAAGTGGAAGGAAATATTGAAGCCGTTGATGCCGATATTGCCGGTACGATTGACGGCGAAGTTCGAGTGACAAATAAGTTGGTACTCAGAAAATCTGCAGTGGTAGAGGGCGACATCTACACCAAAACCATTTTGGCCGAAGAGGGGTCGCAGATTAACGGCTCGTTCCACATGAGCGATAATATTAAAAATGAGATCACCAGCAATGGTTTATCAGAGGACTTAAAAGGAGGCAAAAAACCATCCGTTGATGATGCAAAAGATGCCAAGCCCAAGAAGAAGGCAAAGTAAGATTGACTGATCGAAAAAAGCCGACCGACTATGTAGAATATCTCTCACTCGGGGGGGAGATCGCAGCCGGCATTGTCGTACCTATATTTATTGGGTACTGGTTGGACGGGTATTTCGATAGTAGTCCTTGGCTGTTGCTGGTGGGTTGCGTAGTGGGCATCGTCAATATATTCATCCTTATTTTTCAACTTAACGATCGGTTAAACAAAAAGTAAGTTTTGGTAACGGGGCGTTTTTATTCAGTACTTCAACAATTTCTATGGGGATCGTTGGCAGTATTTTTGGTAATTCTGGTTGGCAGTCTGCTCATTAATGAATTGCCGGTTGTTGCGTGTGTGTCAGCCTATTTGCTTAGCTTTGTTTTTGTGGGCAGTAATTTTTTTGTGATCCGAAAAATCAAAGGCACCGACGAGTCTAAGTTTTACTGGCATTTTTTTCTTACCCTGGTCGGGCGATTTGTGCTGATTATTGTGGCGTTAGTAGTGATTCTGAAGACCATAAAAATTCCTCAAATTTACTTTACAGTTAGTTTTATAATTTCTTATATTTTCCATTCTGCAATTGAGATCATATCAATCAACAAAATACTTGAAACCGATAATTAGAATTTGATGCTTAGGGCCTGTCGCCGACTGTTCATTACTCTCTTACTGATCCTCTTTTTTGCTCCCATTTCACACGCCTCGGAAAAAGCCGCTCAAGATTCCGAAGGTGCGCCTATTGACGTTATAAACAAGGTTGTTGACCATCATGAGCTGGCCGTTTTGGGTGCTCATATTCCGCTTCCGCGCATTATGTTAGTAGAGGGACAGTGGTACTTTTATGGCAGTACCGAAAGTGCCGCAGCATCCGATGAGTTTACGATGAAAAGCGGTGCATTAGCGCCGGCCGGCGACGCACAAATCACGCTCGATATGTCGATTACATCGCACCTGATGTATGTATGGTTCGGGCTTATTTTGACGGTCTGGATGACTATTGCCATGGCCCGGCGTTATAAGAGGGGAGTAGGTAGAAAAACGGAACCGCAGGGTTGGTTTCAGAATCTGTTTGAGATCGTTTTCAAGTTCGTCCAGGATGACATTGCCAAAACCAATATTCCTGATGAAAAACACCGCAAGTTCGTCCCTTATTTGTTTACCGTTTTTGTAGGAATTACATTTATGAATTTATTTGGACTGTTGCCCTGGGGCGCAACAGCAACGGCCGATATCACAGTAACGGCCGTACTTGCAGGATTTACATTTGTTATTACACAATGGAACGGATCCAAAGACCACTGGGAGCACGTGTTTTGGTTTCCCGGGGTTCCCGGCTGGATGCGGATCATCTTAACGCCTATTGAAATTATTGGGCTCTTTACAAAGCCGTTTGCGCTGGCTGTTCGTTTGTTTGCAAACATGCTCTCGGGTAAAATTATGATCATCTGTATCCTGGGACTGATATTTATCTTTGCCGACCTGTTTGGTAGCATCGCAGGCGTAGGGATGAGTTTGTTTGCCGTTCCATTGACTGTTGGGCTTTATGTGTTGAAGGCATTTGTTGGTATTTTACAGGCCTACATTTTTACGCTTCTCTCGGCGGTGTTTATTGGAATGGCTGCCGAAGAACATGCCCATGAAGAAGGGGTAGAAGCACACGCTTAAGAACTTTTATTAATCGTATAACTTAAACCTAAACTTAAAACTAAACAAAGGTAATAATATGGGTTTATTAGCAGCAGGAATCGGAGCAGGAATCGCAGCAGTTGGTGCTGGCGTTGGTATCGGAATGATTGGAAAAGGTGCCGTCGAAAGCATTGCACGTCAACCAGAAGCTTCCGGTGATATTCGTGGCGCTATGATTTTGACCGCCGCTCTTATTGAGGGTGTAGCACTGATTGGCGCTATTGTATGTATTCTTCTCGCTCTCGGAATTGGTGGTGGATAAGTTCGAAACTCCTCAATATTAATTAGATACTTTGAACACCATGATGCTATTTTTAGCAGGCGGAGGAGGAATACTCTCATTTAGCGGGGGATTCGCTCTCTGGGTAGCCATTACATTAATTATCTTTCTTGCCATTATGGGCAAGTATGCGGTACCATTAATTATGGATGCCCTGCAAGAGCGCGAAACTCGTATCAAAGAGTCACTTGAATCGGCGGAGCAAGCTCTTGAACGTGCCGAGCAGATTTCCAAAGACAATGAGAAAGCTATGCGCGAAGCTGAGAAAAAAGCTCAGCAGATCCGCAAGAAAGCGATCGAAGAGGCCGAAATGCTTCGGGCAGAGCGCATTGAAAAATCCAAGGAAGAAGCCGAGCAGATTATCGAAGATGCTCGGAAAACAATTGAGCAGGAGAAGAAACGTGCTATGATGGAGCTTCGCGACGAAGTAGCCCGATTGGCCGTGGAATCCGCTTCAAAAATTATCGATTCGGAATTGGATGATCAGAAAAATAATAAGCTGGTAGAAAGCTTTATTAACGACCTCTCTAAAAACTAAGCTAAATGCCTACAACAAAAGCAGCCCGACGATATGCAAAAGCTCTGCTTGAACTCGCACAGGAGCGGGATGAGGTAGAGCAGATATTGGAGGATATCCAATTAATGCATAACACTTTCGAGGGATCGCGTGAACTCGTAGTGTTTTTGAAGAGTCCGATCATCAATTTTGATGATAAGATTGCGGCGCTCGAAGAGCTCTTTTTTGATGAACTTCAAGAAGCCACCAAGCTTTTTGTAAAGCTGTTGGTCAAAAAAGATCGCATCAATTTATTGGATCAGATTGCAGAGGCATTTATAGAGAAATATAAAGAATACGCCGGCATTATTACTGTCGATGTGTTTGTAGCTCGAGAGCTGAGCGACGATCAGAAAGATGAACTGCACAGCGAGCTCGAGCAAAAAACACAAAAAACCGTTGATATGAATATCACGGTAGATGAAAGTCTCAAAGGTGGTATGGCCATCCGCATCGACGATACCGTTATTGACGGTACGGTCAAGCACAAGCTCGAAGAGCTCCAAGAATCATTACTGACAGCCACTGTTGAATAGTAATTAATACGTTTTTAAATCACATTAGAACCAATGAGTGAAGTTAGACCAGACGAAGTTTCAGCAATATTACGAAAACAACTTTCCGGCTTCGACAGTGAAGCGGATACCTATGATGTGGGAACAGTCCTCGAGGTAGGGGATGGTATTGCCCGCGTGTATGGATTATCAAAAGTACAAGCCGGTGAACTTGTTGATTTGCCTGATTCGATAGATGAGGACGGCAACTCGATTCGCGGAATGGTGCTCAACCTTGAGGAAGATAACGTTGGTGTGGTTCTTTTTGGTGGAACCAGCGTTGTTGAAGAAGGTGATACTGTTCGGCGAACTAAAGAAATCGCCTCCATTAATGTAGGTGATGGCCTGCTGGGTCGTGTTATTGATCCACTTGGACGTCCCCTCGACGGTAAGGGACCGATTTCCGGAGATACTATTCGAATTCCGCTCGAGCGTAAAGCTCCCGGTGTAATTTATCGTGAACCGGTAAAAGAGCCGCTTCAAACAGGAATTAAAGCTATTGACTCCCTGATTCCGATTGGACGTGGACAGCGTGAGCTAATTATTGGTGATCGCCAAACCGGTAAAACATCCGTTGCGGTTGATACTATTATTAACCAGAAAGAAACGCAGGATACCGACAAGCCGGTGCACTGTATTTATGTGGCTGTTGGTCAAAAAGGTTCTACGGTTGCGGGTATCGCAAAAGCGTTGGAGGATAATGACGCTATTGACTACTCAACCATAGTATCTGCTCCGGCAAGTGTATCTGCTCCAATGCGTTATATTGCACCATTCGCAGGTGCGGCTATTGGTGAATATTTCCGAGATACCGGTCGCCATGCGCTCGTGATATTTGATGATCTTTCCAAGCAGGCGGTAGCGTATCGTGAGCTTTCGCTCTTGCTGAAGCGACCTCCCGGGCGTGAGGCATATCCCGGTGATGTATTTTATCTGCACAGTCGTCTGTTGGAGCGTGCTGCAAAGAT
Organism: uncultured Balneolaceae bacterium; assembly: GCA_964490705.1. GTDB lineage: Bacteria > Bacteroidota > Rhodothermia > Balneolales > Balneolaceae > Fodinibius. The sequence goes on from CAZBCG010000002.1 coordinate 87,897, forward strand.
TATTGATGATGACGATATTGCACAACAGATGAACAATGTGCCTGAACAACTTAAGCCAAAGCTTAAAGGCGGCGGTTCACTCACGGCACTGCCCATTATTGAAACACAGGCCGGTGACGTATCTGCTTATATCCCCACAAACGTAATTTCGATTACCGACGGACAGATTTTCCTCGATACGGATCTGTTTAACTCGGGTGTTCGTCCCGCTATTGACGTAGGTACTTCAGTATCACGTGTAGGTGGGGCTGCCCAGGTAGATGCTATGAATGATCTTTCTGGTACGATGAAGCTTGACCTGGCACAGTACCGTGAGCTTGAAGCCTTTGCGAAGTTCGGTTCCGACTTGGATCCGGCTACACAGCGACAGCTCAAGCGCGGGGAACTTACCGTTGAACTGTTAAAACAAGATATTTACGAGCCGCGTCCTGTTGAAGATCAGATTGCACTGCTCAAAGTGAACGACGAAGGATTGCTTGATAAGCTAGAAGTGGATCAAGTACAGGAGTTTGAGCAAAATTATCTCGAAACTATCCACGCAAAGTTTGATAAAGAGCTTTCTGAAGTTGGCGATACGGGAGAACTTAGTGATGAGTTTGGCGATAAGCTGTTAGATGTTGCGGATACGGTAATTGATCAAATTAAAGCCGCAGAAGAGGAGGAAGCGTAACTTATGGCGAATCTCCGCGACATACGAAATCGGATAGAATCCATTAAAAACACGCAGCAGATTACGCGTGCCATGAAAATGGTAGCCGCTGCTAAGCTGCGCAAAGCACAGGATCGGATCATTGAAACGCGACCCTATGCTTCCAAAATGAAGGAAGTGGTAGGACGTATGGTTAAGAGCTCAACCGATGAGAATGTGCTGTTGGATGTCCCCGAAACTACCGACAATGTGTTGTTTATTATTGTTGGTTCTGATCGCGGACTTTGCGGCGGATTCAATAACAACTTGTTTAAAGTTGTTGAGGAAGAGATCAACGAGAATTACAGTGAGTACAAAGAGAATGATCAATTATCACTGATCTGCATCGGCCGCCAGGCGACCAAGCATTTTGGAAAGCGCGATTACAAGATCAAGGCTGAGTATCCGGGTTTTTGGGATAATATTGAGTTTCACAAAGCAACCGAGATTATGAAATCGGTAATTAATGATTTCAAATCGGGTGCTTTTGATGAAGTGAGGCTCGTCTATAACGAGTTTAAGTCAGTGATTGCTCAAAATCGACTGATCGAGCAGGTATTGCCAATTGATCCGGCTTCATTAGTTGATGAAGATCAGAATGTAAGTCAAGATACCGAGTATATTTTTGAGCCGAATGCTGATGATATTCTCGAAAAATTGTTACCTTTGCACTTGAACTTACAGCTCTGGAAAGCTATTCTGGAATCGAATGCTGCAGAGCAGGGTGCACGAATGACGGCAATGGATAACGCTACCGAAAATGCCCAGGAGATGAAAGAGGATCTCCAGCTGGAATACAATCGTGCACGACAAAGTGCTATTACCACCGAGATTTCCGAAATTATTTCTGGTGCACAGGCACTTGAAGAAGCCTAATAGTTTATTGACGTACTGGAGGGATGGCAGAGCGGTTGAATGCACCGGTCTTGAAAACCGGCAGGCCTTTTTAGGTCTCGGGGGTTCGAATCCCTCTCCCTCCGCACAGGCAATAGCCTCTTCCTGATGGAAGGGGCTATTTTTTTAAATAAATCTTTTTGTCCTACGTTGATAGCACGAATCATTTTGCTATAATATATTTTCATTATGAAAAAGTTACTGTCTCTTTTGATGGGATGCTGCTTGTTGATTCCCTGTTTAAGTTTCGCACAGCAGGATACGGTGGAAGTATCGCTGCAGACGTTTATAGAGCGTGGCTTAGAAAATTCCGGTCAGCTCGATTATGAGCAGCAAAAGGTAGCACTTGCCGAGAATAAAGTAGATCAGGCCGAATCAAATCGCTATCTGCCAAAATTTGAGCTCAACACGCAGCACGGAGTGGTTCCGGGAGTTGAGAGTAACGTGCCGGGACTTCCGGAAAACGAATACTACTTAGATCCCAATCTGGAAAATGACTGGCAAAATTGGGCGGTATTTACGCGTGCCAAAGTAGATGCCGTGCAACCGTTATTTTCATGGGGGGCATTGAAAAATGCCGTAAAAGCCGCACAGTCTGCCGCCGTTGCAGCCAAAGAACAGTTCGAGGGACAGAAAGCCGATCTTCGAAAACGCCTTTTTGATCTATATCAGAGTTATCTGTTGACCAGCGAAATTTTAACGCTGTTGGATGAAGCTGAATCCCAGATCAATAAAATTGAGAAGCAGATCACCGAAAAACAGGACGAAGAAAATTCCAACATTGATGAGTCTGATGTTTTTAAATTTCAGGTTTATAAGGATGAATTTGTGATGCGTGCGGCCGAGGTGCGCGAAAATGCGGCCATGACACAGCGTATCTGGAATTACGTGTTACAGGCCGATCCTCAAACAGTGTTTGTGCCCGACACCTATTTCCTTGATCCGGTTCCGCAGGAGCTTCGAGAAGTGGGGTTCTACAGATCTAATGCGTTGTCGAACAGGGCAGAGATCCAAGCCGCAAATGCGGGCATCGAAGCTGCAGAATACGGTATGCAGGCGCTCAAGCAGCAAAACTATCCCACATTATTTTTAGGATTAAGTGCAAGTTATGCTAATACGCCTAATCGTCCGCGGCAGAGCAATCCATTTATTATCAATAACTCCAATTATGCTTCGGCTTCATTCGGATTGGGCATTCGTCAGAATCTGGACTTTATGAGTATGAAAACTAACGTAGAAAAAGGAAAGTTACAGCAGCGGCAGGCAAAATTTTTGAAAGAGGCGGCCGTTGATGGTATAGTACTTGAAATAAACCGGGCGTATAAAGATGCTTCGTTGTCGAAAGTAAAAGTGAGCAAAACCGACGACGCTCTGGTGACAAGCAAGAAGTGGTTGCGGCAGGAACAATTGGATTATGATTTTGGTATAGGGGAGACTAAAGATTTGATTGATGCCATGAAAAAAGAACTGGAACTCCGGGTACAGTTAAAACGGGAAGTTTTCGAGTTCAATCAAAATATGGCTGAGTTGTACCGAAAATCAGGTATCCCCATAACAGAAATTTTGACTAACGAATAAGTTATATGATCAAGGTTACAAGATATAGTATTATTCTGGGTGCGGTTATCGTTGGACTGTCTCTGCTAAATCCCATAGCCGGTTTTGCGCAAAAAGAAAGTGCTGACATTAAGAACTTGTTAGAGCAGCGCGACGATCAGATTAAAGAGCTGGTTGGTCCCAAAGGAACGGAATACACCCAGGAGCAACGCAATCAGCTCAAGGATATCATCAATGGCATTGTAGATTATAGAGCAATGGCGCGATATGCGCTTCAGGAAACTTATGATTCGCTTTCAGAGGAAGAAAAGGCAGAATTTATTGATGTGTTTTCGACCGTCATCCGCAATCACTCGTTGAACAACCTGGATATCTACCGGGCGGATGTGAAGTACGAAAATATCGACGTGAATGATGATTCGGCCGTGGTCAATACGCTTGCTCAGCTCGAGCGTGTTCGCACGCCTGTAACCTATAATATGCATTATGAAGCCGAAAGTGGCGAATGGGTGGTTACCGATATTATTATTGATGATGTATCCACAGCGGGATCGTACCGGCGCCAATTCCAGAATATCATCCAAAAGAAAGGATATGCCTATCTGCTTGATACGTTGGAAAAAAAAGTATCAGATACATAATCATTTGCTCTGTTCTAAAATGATCTTTGTTGGGATCCTTAGAGAATATAGTTTTATTCAGAACTGAATAAATTGTCAAAGGTCGTTTGAATACAGAAATCGGATATCAGGATCTTAGGGATACGCGGGGAACCCTGTTTTTTATTGTGGGGACCAGCCGTTCGGGGTCAACGCTGCTACAGAGCATGCTCAATACCCACAGCAAGGTGGTGATTCCTCCCGAAACCCATTTTTTCCATTCCTATCGCCATCTTTCGGAGGTCTATCAGGATGAATCAAAGACCGTGTTTCGAGACCGGCTTATTGATTTTTGGTACGATCAAAAAACCCGAATACGCGATCTGGGATTACAGAAAGATGCTGTGAAAGCGGGCGCCGATTCGTTAGATCTGTATGACCCGCTGGAGCTATTTTTACTCCAAATGACATTATATCGACAGGAGCGGCAAAAAGAAATCATTGGGGAGAAAACACCCCGACATATTTTGCACGTGCCCGATATCTTAGAAGAATTTCCCAACGCCAAGATTATTTCACTGTTCAGGGATCCCCGGGCAGCAGCATTTTCGGAAATTAAAGCACATTTTGGGTCGCCCTCGGTGATTGTGACGACCCGCAGGTGGCACAAATATGTGGCAATGCACCAGCAGTTGGAAGAGGAGTTATCCTCCGACCAATATATGATGCTCCAATACCGCGATCTGGTTGCAAATCCAAAAGAAGTGTTACAGCAGGTTACCGGTCTTATTGACGTACCGTTTGAAGAGCAGATGTTACGTTTCTATGAAAGAGATGAAAAGGGATTTGCTGAAGGCGAAGAAGAGTGGAAGTCGGGCACGTTTGAACCGCTGAAGAAAAATAAAAACGAAGAATGGGAAACGGGTTTGTCGAAAGGACAAGTTGCGCTGGTTGAGAAATGGGCCGGTTCGTATCTCGAAGAGATGGGATATGATGCCCAAAATGTGTCTTTTCCGCTCCCCAAAAGCCTGCTGTATCACTGTTGGGATATGGGGAGATCGGCATGGTCAACAATAACAAATTCACGATATGAGGGCTATCACAGTCCCACGAAATTTAATCTATAATCAAAAAAATATTGTACCTGTATGGGGGTTTTCAAAAAGATAGGAGAACAGATTACCGCAATATCAGATGCGCTTGGCTTTGAGCGTCGGGATCTAAAAGCAGATTTCGGAGTGCCGTGGTACTTTGTTAAAAGTTTAGTGTTGAAGTCTCATTTCAAGTGGGATTTCGATGAGATTGAGCGGTATGCCATGTTTATCGGATATCCCAGGAGCGGCCATACATTAGTTGGATCGCTGCTCGATGCTCATCCCGATATGGTAATTTCGCATGAACTGGATGCGCTGCGCTATCTGAGAGCAGGCTTCAGCAGAGATCAGATTTTTAGCCTCATCCTGCATAAGGATAAAGTGTTCACCGGCAAGGGACGTGAGTGGACCGGCTACGATTATGCCGTGGAAGGACTGTGGCAGGGTAAATATCGCAACCTCAAAGTAATTGGTGATAAAAAGGGCGGGGGTTCATCCCGTCATTTGCAGGCCAAACCCAACATCATCGAAAAGCTTCGGGAGAAAGTACAGATGCCAGTCAAACTTATCCACATTGTGCGTCACCCGCTGGATAATATTGCCACTCACAAGCGCAAGTATTCGATAGGACCAACGCTGCAGGAAGCTATTGATGATTATTTTGCAAGGGTAGAGGCCAACGCAAAATTAAAGACCGAAGTGGACCCCGATGAGTGGTGTGAGCTTACGCACGAAGAATTTATTGCCGACTCCGAAAAATCGCTGACAACACTTATCGAATACCTTGAGCTTGAGCCTTATGAAGATTACATCAAGGCTGCGGCGGACAAGGTGTTTAACTCTCCATCCAACAGCCGCACCAAAATTGAATGGCCGCAGGAGATGGTGGATCAGGTTGCCGAGCGAAGTCAAAAATATGATTTTCTAAAAGACTACGAGTTTACCGTTTAGTCGCCGCCGCTGCGAATAGCTTGAATTGCTTCCTGTTCCCGAAACCAGATAACCGTTGCGCTTACACCGAACACAATAGCAGAAGCGATGACTACACTCCAGACATTTCCTCCGCCTATATAATATGTAATGCCAAGCCGTACGGCATAGGCAAATATGGCCAGCGGGATTAAGACCCCAAGAGCAGCAATGCTTTTAAATCCGAATCGCCAGACATTCGTTTTTGTGAGTTTGGCTCCGTAATAAACGACGACTAAGGATACCAGCGGATATACCGTCAACCAGACGAGTGCCACGGCCATCATGCTTATTTGGGAGGTGATGAGGAACCCCGCCGGAAGTAAAATGGCATTTGCCGTGGTAAAGTTAAAGATAAAACGTGCCTTACCTTTGGCGTTTATCAAGTTTGGCAACAGTGTAATAAGACATTGCATGATGCCCACGATTACAAAGATTCTCATGTAGGGAACTGCATCCATCCATTTTGCATAGCCAACGAGCGGCAGGAACCAGTCGATATAGGTGGCGATAATAACCATTACAGTACCCACCAGCAGCATGCTGGCTCGAGACATCGTAAAGAAGTAATTGCGAAGTCGCTCGGTTTGGTACTGCAGTTTAGAGAAAGCGGGATAGGCGACTCGGTTGATCATTCGTGAAAGCTCTTTAACCGTATCGAAAACGAGCCGATAGGCAAACGAATAAATGCCGACGAGCTCCATAGAGAAGAACTTTCCGATAATCATATAATCGGCATTCATATAAAGCTTTTGAAAAAAGGTAGATCCGGTGGTGTATAATCCAAACTCGAGTAGATGTTTCACTTTTTCATAGCTGTAATGGAATCGCGGCCAATATGGCTTAAAGACCATGCTGAACAACATTTGTCCCACTTTGTTGGCCAGCTCAGCCAACACAATAGCCCAGGCCCCCCAGCCGGTGTATGCGAGGTAAATCATTAATCCCGCAGAAGAAGATAGTGCAACATTATCACTGATGGCTAATTTTTTGAATTCGAGGTCGCGCATCAGCAGCTTACTCGAAATCATGTAGAAGCTGAATGCGATAATCCCCAGCATATATACCCTGATCATGGGACCAAGAACGGGGGTATCGTAAAATGCAGCGACATAGGGAGCGGCGATAAACAGGAGGCCATAAACTACCACCGAGAGCAGGAAACTAGTCCAAAACAGGGAATCGACCTGGGTTCGCCCAATGCGCTTTTCCTGGACGATGGCTGTTCCGAGCCCCAGTTCTGTGAGTGCTTTGGTTGTGCTGAAAAAGGCCAATGCCAAGGCGGCAATTCCAAACTGTTCCTCCGAAATTACCTTTAGGGTGTAGAATAGGGCACCGGCATTTAATAGGCGGGCCGAAACAGATCCCAAACCACTATATAACACCGAGGCGGCAACCCGCCGGGCAAAGGATTTTTCGCTCATGAATTAAAAGTTAGTGGTTGATCTGGGATTGAAAAATCAGATGTCAAATATATGATGATGTGCCAAGAATTTGAAACAGAATATGGATTGATTTTTTGATCTATCCCAAATGGCAAGTTGCTTTTACATCCATAAAAATGACCGATACGAAGTTTTGAAGATGGATAGTGAAAATTATGAGGCTTTTTTTCCTAATTGTCAGTTACCATATAATAGAAATACCCCTCTTTGTTGTCGTTGATATCCAGTGTCCCGTTCATTTCAATTAATTCGCCGCCGAGCACTCTTTTGGCAAAAAACTTTTGAACCCCACTTAATTCATCCATAATGGAATAGGTATTCAGGTGTTTATCAACCTGTAGTGTTAACGGCTCCATTTGAAAACAGTTGATCATCAATTTGGTATCGAGATTGATATTTCGAACCGAGGTCGTTTCCAACGTATTTAGGTTTCTGGGTGTAAGCATGCTTGCAGAACCGTTCTGATATTGAATACCGTATCCTATGGGATTACCGGAACCATTTTTCAAGGTTATGAAGTGAAGAAAAAAACCGTCTTGGGTATCTCCGCTTTTTACCCGGTAACTTTTGTTTATCAGTTCGGTGGACATATTATTTTGATAAATATGATCCATGTAGGCGGTGCCCTCCGCCTGCACGGTATCGCCGTTGATGGCTACAAAACCTTTTACTTTTGCATGGGGGATCATCAAGAACAGACCAATTTCATCATTTCCGGATTTATATACGCCGTTTCCCTGAACTTTGCCTTGGGTGATGTCGTACAGCGTGAGATTGAGATCATATAAAACGCCGTCTCGTTCGTTCTGGAAGTTTAGCACATGTTCGCCGTCAAAGCTCCCTTTGGCCCAAAACGGTCGATTGGGGTGCACTTGAAGGTGTTTGTTTTCGGGATCAGTCGTCAGATTGCTGACGTTGTATTCTTTGTTGGCGATATAGGTTTTCCCATCTTTCCACGACACCTGCAGACGGACTCCCGTGGCGCGATCTTTAAACGATCCAAAATCGTTAATTGAAAAATTATATACGATCTGAATACCATTATCCAGGTTTATATGGTAGGTCCAGAGTTCATTAAAATACTTCGACGACAGGTTTCTTGCCTCAAAATCCTCTGGTTGGATATCCCGAAAAGATCCTTCAGGGAAGGTAATATTTTGCGCCAATACCTGTGAAGACGATAGCAGGAAAAAGATGAATAGTGTAAGCAGTGATGTTTTTCTCATTGACAAAAAATAGTTTGAAGTCGTTGAAATTTTGATGCTGCTGAAAATGAGGTCACCAATCTGACGTTGGATATTACGAACGAAATATGTTTAAATTTATTTGGTGATCAAATTGTGACGCCCCCTTGTATTTAAGCTTTTTTTGGCATCAGTATGTACAAGTATAAATGGAGGCAATCCGTTTCAAAGAACATCTTTTGTAGATAAAAAAGTGGGATACTGCCAATTACTGTATTTCAGTTTACCATTTATTTAAGCACGGAAATTGTTTATCTTGCGAATCATTAAACAGGTGCTTACGGCTAGGACAGCACACCACTTATAACTTACTTTTTTGATGAAAGTACTTATCTATGCCACAACGTTTGGGGCAGACTTGTGGGCATTTACGCAATTCTTAGATCAGAAACCGGACGTTGAAGTTCGTGTTTTACTGGATGATCCCGAATTGTTTAAAAGCGAAGGCGTTGCCGAACTTTTCCCGCTCGATGCTGAATTGATTAAACGGAAATGGCACCATTCGCTACTTGGTCTCAGCAGCTTTGATCCCGATGTAACGATTATGGATAACAAAGTGCCGTTTTTTGCACCTTCTCCAAAGGGGATGGTGTTGTGGCATGGCTTTGGCTGGAAGGGGCCAAACGATGAGCAAGAGTTTCGCTGGCTCCATCTTTCGCTTAAAAATTGCTGGGGCAGTGCCAAAAGTCCAAACCCCAATTTTTTGTGGCAGTGTTTTGGGCAGTGGGATTTTGAGCATCGCACCAGCGTAAGTGGTTTTGCTCCGGAGAATTGCCGCATTTTGGGATCGGCCAGCCACGATTATTTGCTCGAATCATTTGATGCCAAGAAAGCCCAGCCATACTATCCGTTTGATGTGGTCAATAATCCGACGGTGCTGATTGCTCCGACCTGGCATTACGGAGAGGTATTTTCGCATTGGGGCAGCGACAGCGATATCTTTCCCAAGCTTATTGAACAGATTACAGAACGCGGAGCAAATATCATCTTGCGGTTACACGATTCCTTCCGTTTTGATAAAGAATACCGCAATTTTTTAGAGGGATTAGCAAAAAGGCATAATAATGTATATCTGAAATATAAGGATCAAAATCCTGATAATTATCTCGATCTGCAGGTTTCGGATCTGCTGATTACAAACTATAGCAGCATCGCCAACCTTTTCTATGCTACCGGTAAGCCTACCATTCACGTTTATCCCGTTAAGGATGCCGACGAGGAGCTGATGTGGAGAAACCAGACGCTGGCCGGGGTTTATGAAAGAAAAGTCGAGTCGGCCCGGTTTATCTGGAAGCTGCCGCCCGAAGAAAACGGGGGACTGCTGGCTCATAATTTGACAGAGCTGCAGGAGCAGATTGATCGTGCTTTGGAAAATCCCAATTGCTGTAAAGACAAAGCCAAAGAATTTTTAGATGAATACATGCTGGGGGCCGATGGCAAAAACTGTGAACGAATTTGGGATACCCTGCAAAAATTTGTGTATGAAAAAGATTTTGAAGCCCATAAAGAGCCTATTTTTGCTCAAAGCAGCTGATAATATTGTTGATCAGCCCGCCTATTTTGATTAACTTCACATGCCTTTAATAAATCCTTAATAATGCCTTAAACAACCATTTTTGAATATTTTTTCACGGTTGCTGTGGATGAATAATTCGGGATGTGGTAAACGGTTTTGGGCTTTTGAATTAACGTACTCAGATATATGCCTACGGAACAAACGAGCACCTCTAGCGACGGTAAATTATTAGTCCTCACACCCGGACTAGGGGCTGTAGCTACTACTTTTATTGCGGGGGTCGAATCAATCCGCCAGGGACTTACCAAGCCCATTGGCTCACTGACGCAAATGCAGACTATTCGTCTGGGGATGCGCTCAGAAGGACGTAATCCGCTGATTAAAGATTTTGTAGATCTTGCTCCTCTAGAAGATATCGAATTTGGCGGTTGGGATGTATTTGAAGACAACGCTTATGAAGCTGCAAAACGTGCCAAAGTTCTTGACAAAGAAGATCTTGATCCGGTAGCCGATGTTCTGAAAACCGTTGAGCCCATGCCTGCTGTTTTTAATCAGGATTATGTGAAGCGGTTGGACGGCCCCAACGTGAAGAAGGAGACCAACAAGATGGAGCTGGCGAATGCTTTGCGCGAAGATATCCAGCGCCGGATGAAAGAAACGGATGCAAATCGGGCCGTCATGATCTGGTGTGGATCTACAGAAGTGTACCAGCATCCCACGGAATGTCACAAAACGATTGAGGCCTTCGAGGAGGGGCTTCGAAACAATGATGAATCCATTGCCCCGTCTCAAATTTATGCCTATGCGGCCATCAAAGAAGGAGTGCCGTACGCAAATGGGGCGCCTAACCTGTCTGCCGATTTCCCTGCCTTGGAACAGCTTGCCGTAGAAAATGGTGTACCTATTGCCGGTAAGGATTTCAAAACCGGGCAGACGCTCATGAAAACAATGCTGGCCCCGGGTTTTAAAGCACGAATGTTAGGGGTTCGGGGATGGTTTTCAACAAATATTCTCGGCAACCGGGACGGTGAAATTTTGGATGACCCCGATAGCTTTAAGACTAAAGAAGTGAGCAAAAAGGGTGTACTCGATACTATCTTGCAGCCCGATATGTATCCCGATCTGTATGACGATCTGTACCACAAAGTGCGTATCAATTACTATCCTCCGCGCGGGGATGAAAAAGAAGGCTGGGACAACATTGACGTGATGGGCTGGATGGGATATCCCATGCAGATTAAAGTCGATTTTCTCTGTCGTGATTCTATTCTTGCAGCTCCGCTGGTGCTTGATCTGGCACTGTTCCTCGATCTTGCCAAGCGCTCTGAACGTAAAGGAATCCAGGAGTGGTTATCGTTTTATTTCAAAAGTCCGCAGATTGTTGAGGGACATATTCAGGAGCACGACATCTTTATTCAGCATTTCCGCTTAAAGAACACCCTGCGCGTACTTGGTGGAGAAGAGCCGTTGACACACCTGTCAGAGAACTTTGATGGGAAATATTAAGATGTCAAACGGTAGCACAGGTACGAGAACAGGTATAATTTTAGCAGCGGGATTTGGGTCGCGCCTTAACGGTACAGTTGAAGAAACCAGCTTTAAACCGTTGACGCCCGTAGCTGGTACCCCGCTTATTTTTCGCGTCATCAAAAGTTTGGGCATCGCCGGCTGTACTCGCGTAGTTATTGTGTTGGGGCATGGATACAAGGAGATCAAGCAGAGTATCGAAGAGCGGTACGAAGGCCCCATAGAACTCATTTATGCCTATAATGAAGATTATAACCTTAAGAATGGCGTTTCGGTGTTGGCCGCCCGCAAGTATGTTGAAGACGAATTTGTGCTTACCATGGCCGATCATATCCTGGAAGATTCGCTGATGAAAAAAGCCGCCCGGCATGCTCCGCCCGAAGATGGGGCTACCTTACTGGTCGATTACAAGCTGGATACTATTTTTGATATGGATGATGCCACCAAGGTACTGGCTGATGGAAATCAGTTGGTTTCGATAGGAAAGCAGATCGCAAAATTTAACTGTGTGGATACCGGGGTATTTTTGGGCACCCAAGGGTTGCTTAAAGCACTGGATGATCGATATCAGGAAGAGGGAGATGTATCGCTGAGCGATGGCGTTCAGGAGTTGGCACGTCGCAAAAAGATGGAAGTGCTCGACATCGAAGATGGTTTTTGGCAAGATGTGGATACTCCCGAAATGATGCGGTATGCCGAAAAAAAGCTAAAAGACGAATCACTGTTTTCTTAGTTCTCGTTCATTTTTTACGATTGATTCATCAAGCCAGATTAAAGACGAGTTTCGGGATTTCTTGAATCCACAGACGAAATATCACCGATTATTATTTCGTTAGATTACTTGAGTTTTGAGCAGGCAATTCCGACAGTATGGGTATGATCTCAAATCAGATTTTGGTGATCGACACTCCAGACGCCTAACAAATAAAGTGGAGTTATGCAGGTACTAAATAAGTTCGTGTAAAATGATTAAGTTCTGCGCTGTTCTACCGAATACTTCACCCGGCAGATAAATGGAAAAAATTTTACGATTCTTTCGTCCGCTGATCAATCTTAATTATACGCATCCCTACTGGGTGTTGGGTTGTACGATTGTGTTGGGTGCTCTTCTGGGAAATTTTGCACTACAGCTCAAGGTTGATACCGACATCGCTAATCTTCTGCCCAAACAGAACCCACACGTCAAGGCTCTTGATGAATTACAGGCCAATGTGGGTGGAGAGACAACGATGGAAGTGGCTATCAAATCGCCCAGTTTTGAGGATAACAAAGCCTTTGCCCAAGCACTAATCGAAGAGAGCCTGGAGCTGTATGACGGAGAGCGCAACAGCAAATTTTTTAAGCGGGCTGAGTTTCGCAAAGAGACCGATTTTTTAGAGGATAATGCCCTCTATTTTGCAACTCCCAATGAGCTTTCCGATATCAAGGAATATTTGCGGGATGAGATTCAAAAAGCGAAAGAAGAAGCTAATCCCTTTTTAATCAACTTCGAGGAGGAAGAGGAGGCTGAAGAAAGTAGCGACATAAGTGAGTTTGAGGAAAGCTACGATTCCTTAATTCCATCAGAATACCCGATGAGTGCCGACAGCACAGTGATGCTTGTCCAGTTTTATCCCACCGGCTCTAAAACCAATTTGAGCTATCTGCGGCGCATGTTTAGTTCCTATGATTCGCTGCTTACCGAAATGAATCCCCAGTCGTACAACAGCCAGATGGATGTGCGATACGGGGGACGCCTCAAGCGTCACTTGTCCGAAATTGATTCCATCATGAACGACGTGTTCAGCAGCTTTGCCTCGGGTATTTCCAGTGTTCTTCTGCTGGTGATGATATATTTTTCATTCAAAAAATATATTAATTACCGCTGGGGAGGTAACGACGAAAAAGACCGCAGCTTCTGGGAGCACCTGATTCGGTTGCCCGTTCCTATTCTCGTCATTGGCATACCGCTGCTCATCAGCCTCACCTGGACCTTCGGCCTCACCTACTTTGTCCTTGGGGCACTCAATACCATGACTTCTGTATTGTTTGTCATCCTGTTTGGGATGGGAATTGATTACGGCATCCATTTTTATGCCCGGTATATCGAATTCAGGGCTGAAGGTACACCCATTAAAGAAGCCCTTTATGAAACATATGACAACACCGGTTCGGCCATTGTGGTAAGCGGTTTAACGACTGCATTTTCACTTTTTGTGTTAGTTATGGCGCGTTTTCGCGGGTTTTCGGAGTTTGGATTTATTGCGGGATCAGGGATCATTTTAGCACTACTGTGCATGTTGTTTGTTATGCCGTCACTGCTCGTAATATTCGAACGTTTCAACTGGATTGTCTTTAATGAACGGGAAGAGTCGTCGGCAAGGAGCGAATCAATGTTCAACCGCTTTCCCATGGCGCGCAGCATCGTCTTGTTGGGATTGTTAATTGCTTTAGTAGTGGGCATGAACTATCCCAAGCTGAACTTTCAGTATGATTTTAGCAAACTTGAGCCCAACTTCCCCGAGTACGAGTATTACAATGAGTTGGCCGGACAGGTCTCAAAGTCGAATAACAAGCGCAATCCCGCCTATATTCTCGCTGATAACCAAGACCAGGTGATTGAGATTCTGGGAGAACTGAGGCATCGCATGGAAACGGATACCACCAGTCCTACAATTCTGGATGTGGAAGCGTTACCCGAGCGCTTTCCCCCGTCAGACAGTGCAGCAACCAACAAGCTTCAAGAGATTGCCGAAGTCCGAAAACTGCTTGATGATTCATTTCTGCGGGATCAGGAAGATCCTCAGCTGGATAAACTGCGACGAGCATCACAGACCACCGAACAACTAAGCGTCGATCAAATTCCTGATTATTTTAAGGGACAGTTTCTCAATAAAGATGGAGAGATTGGCAATTTTGTGATTATTTATCCCAGCGTGGGACTTTCGGACGGAGAAAAATCCATTTCCTTTAAAAATGATGTAGGCAAGGTAGAGCTCGATAGCGGAGAAATCTTTTATGCAGCGAGTACCTCTATTATCGCGGCAGAAATGCTGGAGCTGATGCGTAAAGAAAGTCCCTGGATGGTTGGGGCAACATTTTTAATGGTGTTCATCCTGATGCTGGTTTCGTTCCGCTCATTGCGGTGGGCAATCATCGCCATGTTGCCGCTTACCGTGGGCTTGTTGTGGTTGTTCGGCATTATGATGCTTACGGGCATGATGTTCAATTTTTATAACTTGGTGGTACTTCCTGCTATTCTGGGGATTGGCGAAGACAATGGCGTACACCTGGCACACCGCTATCGCGAGGAGGGGGAAAGCAGTATGTGGGATGTCTTGTCAAGTACCGGTCAGCATGTAACGATTGGGTCCTTTACAACAATGCTGGGCTTTTCCGGGTTGCTCTTTACGAATCATCCAGGCCTGCAGTCGATAGGAGAGATGGCGGTCATCGGTATTGGAATGACGCTGGTAGCTGCCCTTACCTTTTTACCAGCACTTATACAGTGGCTCGAAGATCGGAATTGGATCAGGTTTTAAAGGTGAGAAGATTACTGGCCAGATTTTGAAATTCGGTGGTTAAATCTGATTTAGAAGGTCTAGCATCCAGTATCCAAGATTGTTACTGTTTCCAGAACGTAGGTGTAAAAATCAGCAGAACGGTAAAAATTTCAAGCCGCCCGATCATCATAAACAAGATCAGCACCCACTTGCCGATGATAGGGATCTGGGCAAAATTATCGGTTGGACCAAATTCGCCCCATCCCGGACCGATATTTCCAAGGCAGGCAATGCTGGCGCCAATTGCTGATTCCATTCCATATCCCATTGTGGCCATGATGAGGGCGCCCAATCCAAACATGATGAGGTAGAGCACGAAAAAGCTGAGCACTGCTCGCTGAATATCAGAATCTACGGTTTTATCGCCAATCCTGATGGGTAAGATGGCTTTGGGGTGCACAATCTGTTTTATTTCGCGAAATGAATTGCGGATGATAATCATCCAGCGGATCATTTTAACACCGCCGCCTGTGGAACCAGCACAACCACCGGTAAAAAAGAGCAGGAAGAGAAAAAATGCGCCCAGCGAATGCCAGAGCTCATAATTATCAGTGCCAAATCCGGTGGTGGTAACAATGGCTACAACCTGAAAAGAAGCCGAGCGAAGGGCACCGCCAATGGAATAGTTGTTGAACAGCCAGAGCGCAAAACTGACTACAATAATACTGATTGTTGTTATCAGGGCGTAGAAGCGCGTTTCGCGATTGTCAAAAAAGGACTTCACTTCTCCCTTGAGCAACCGAAAGTGCATGGCAAAACTGATACCGGCCAAAAACATGAAAATAGTAATGATGACATCTATATAGACAGAATCAAACGCACCTATGCTTCCGTTTTTGGTTGAAAATCCGCCGGTAGCCATGGTGGCAAAAGCGTGGTTAAGGGCATCAAACCAATCCATGCTGGGATGGATCCAGAGAAGCAAAAACTCAACACCGGTAAAGGCTACGTAAATTCCCCACAGCAGTTTGGCCGTTTCTTGAACGCGAGGGGTTAGTTTATCAGCCGTTGGACCCGGAGACTCAGCCTGGAAAAGCTGCATGCCGCCAACTCCCAGCAAGGGCAGAATAGCTAGCGTGAGTACGATTATTCCCATGCCGCCAAGCCAGTGCGCCAGCGATCGCCAAAAAAGGATACTCATGGGCAGCGACTCGATCTGCGGATTGGCAAAACCGGAGCTGGTTGTACCCCCGAAAATAGTAGCTCCGGTAGTAGTAAGGCCGCTCATGGTTTCAAAGACCGCATCGGTGTAACTGGGTAAGATACCGGAAATAACAAAGGGCAGGGCGCCTACTAGCGAGAGAAATAGCCAAGTCAGGCTCACAACCAGAAATCCTTCGCGGACCCGCAACTCATGGTTGGGACGAAAAGAGTAGTACAGTGCTCCGCCTACCACAAAAGCGATCGAGGCGGAATACAAAAAGGTATCCCAGATTTCTTCTCCATATCCCAGCGCAACAACCATGGGAATGAGCAGTGCAAATCCCAGGAAAAAAATAAACGAACCCAGTATGCCAAAGACGCTTGCAAAGCTAAATTGGGCGCGATTGGGATTGTTGAAAGCAGAGTGCTGCATTATTTAAACAATGAGGTTACTTTTTCGATGGCTTCGGCTCGGCAGAAAATGATGACGCGGTCGTTGGCTCGTATCTGGGAATTACCGGTAGCAATATCCGTTGATCCATTGCTGAGGATGCCACCGACTACACAGCCTTCCGGAAATTTAATTTTATGGATTGGCTTTTTGGTGATTTTGGATTTGGGGGCTGCCTGTAGTTCAATCACTTCGGCCTTGGTGCCCTGCAGAGCCGTCACTGAAATTACGCGTCCCCCCCGCACATGCCGGTGAATTTCGTTTGAGGCCGCCGATTTTTTGTTGATCGCAGCATCGAGTCCAATAGTTTGGCTAAGCGGTATATAATCGGATTTGGAAACCAGAGCCACCGTTTTCTTTACCTCCAGGTGCTTAGCCATCAGGCAAGAAATAATATTGGATTCTTCATCATCCGTCACAGAAATAAAAGCATCGGTATCGGTAATACCCTCGGTCGCCAGCAGGTCCGGATCGGTGGGATTGCCGTTTAGCACCAGCACATCTTTGAGCTCTTGGGCAAGTTCCACGGCTGTGTCATGGTCGGGTTCAATAAGCTTGATGTTCCATTTCTTCTCTTCCTGACACAAGATGCGAGCAATCATTGCGCCGATAGGGGTGCCGCCAGCAATCATAATCCGGTTGATCTCTACATCGGGTTTGCCGGTCGTCTTTACGACTTGCGGAATTTCTTCGGTCTTGGCAAGCACAAAAATTTGGTCAAAAGATTGCATCTTTACTGATCCGCTGGGGATGATCGTGAGTCCGTTGCGCGAAATGGCAACAACCCGAAATGTGAGATCAGCATATTCTTTGGCATAATCGATTAGGGATTTACCCACAAGCGGAGAATTTTTGCCGATGCGCAGGCCGATCATCTGCATTTTGCCGTCGGCCAAGTTGATGAGATCACTGGCAGAGGCGCGCTTAATCAGTCGTACAATTTCCTGGGCAGCACTTTGTTCGGGATGAATAAGCACGTCGATCCCCAGATCGGTTGACTTTAGCGGTGCATTGGGTCGCGAAAGTTCATCGCTGCGCACGCGTGCGATAACCATTTTAGCGCCCAGTCGCTTACTCATCATCGAGGCAATCATATTCACCTCATCAATGCTGGTAACGGCAATTAGGATATCAGCATCCTTAACGCCGGTATCAACCAGGTCTTTGGCCGATGTGGCATTGCCCTCATGACACAAGACATCGAGATTTTCCGATACTTTATCCAGGCAGTCTTTATCGCGGTCGAGTACAATTACATCATGCTGTTCTTGCGAGAGCACACTGGCCAGATCATAGCCAATTTCTCCCGCACCAATAATCACTATTTTCAAATCCGAAATCCTGTTTGATTTTAAAGTATGCTAAAAGTCTTAATGTGGAGTCAAAATAGCAACATGGCCTGTGATTTTTAAATTCAATTGTCATATTGTTTCAACATTTAGTAGCTCCCTTTTCGTGAATAGGCCAATGAGACGTCCGGAGATGACTTCCACCGCTTTAAATGACTGTTATTTTTCCTCGAAGAGGCGTCTTTTTTTGTGATATTCTAGCCACTATTTGTACATTCCGAACGATAAACTCGGGGAGATTTTCTTTCTCAAACACAAAAATCGGCAAGCCGTTATTTCCAATGATTGTTCATCTCCTAAAACCTGAATTTGAAGAGCTCATCGAGGCAAAAGACTGGGTGGCCCTCAAGGATATCCTCAATGATGTGCCCGCCGTTGATGTGGCCGAGCTGCTCGAAGAGTTTGATGCCGAAGTGTCGATCGTTATTTTCAGGCTGCTCAAAAAGCAGAAAGCGGCTGATGTTTTTACCTATCTGAGTTCGGGTACCGGTCTCGAGTTGATGAATATGTTTACAGCTCAGCAGCTCAGCGAAGTGATGTCGAATCTGGAGCCCGACGAACGCGTAGCGCTGATGGAAGAACTGCCCGGACATCTTACGCAGCGGGTGATGAACTCCATGAAGCCCGAAGATCGCAAGCTGGCGCAGAAACTGCTCGGTTATCCCGATGAGAGCGTAGGGCGACTGATGACGCCCCGCTATGTTAAGGTGAAAAAGCACTGGACTATCCAAAAGGCAATGGAGCATATCCGCAAGTTTGGGCACAGTGTAGAGACGGTAAATGTTATTTATGTGGTGGACGAAAATGAGCAGTTGATTGATGATCTTCGGCTCAACCAGCTTATTTTGGCCGATCCTGAAGCAACCATCGATACGCTGATGGATGAAAGTTTTGAGGCACTGAGCGCTTTTGACGATCAGGAGGATGCCGTGAAAATGCTCAGTAAATACGATCGGGTAGCTATGCCGGTGGTCGATTCGGATGGTATTCTCGTAGGTATTGTAACGGTGGATGATGTAATTGATGTTGCCGAGGAGGAAACCACCGAGGATATGCAGCTGATGGCCGGTATGGATGTGCTGGATGACTATTATTCGCAGACGTCAGTATTTCACATGGTGAAAAAGCGAATTGGTTGGCTGGCATTTTTATTCGTAGGACAGCTTTTTACAACCACGGCCATGGGTGCCTATGAAAGCGTTATTGCCAATGCGGTATTTCTATCACTGTTTATCCCGATGATTATATCAACGGGTGGTAACTCGGGGACCCAGGCAGCTACCCTTATTATTCGGGCCTTATCTACCGATGATATTAACATGAGTGAGTGGCTCAAGGTATTGGGTCGCGAATTGTTATCCGGATTAATGCTGGGCTTGATTATGGCTGTTATTGGCTTTTTTGTGATTGTCAGCTGGGGCTTTGTTACCACAGGTGGATTAACCGAGGAACTTGTGTTAAGTGCATTAGTGGTTGGGCTTAGTCTTATTGGAGTTGTGTTATGGGGGAATCTGAGCGGTTCTATGCTGCCGTTTGCACTTTCGAAGATGGGGCTGGATCCTGCGGTAACCTCGGCACCGTTTGTATCAACATTGAGTGATGTTACCGGAATTATTATTTATTTTTCCATTGCTATTGCCTTACTTGAAGGCGTGGTACTTTAACTAAAAGATGAATCGTTAGCAGTGATAAACTCATGAAACAATATCTGGATTTAGTGAACAGCGTGTTAGAAAATGGGACCAAAAAAGAGAATCGTACGGGTATTGATACCATCTCGAATTTCTCGGAGTTCTATAAGGTGGATCTTTCCGAGGGATTCCCGCTGTTGACGACTAAAAAAGTGTATTTTCGTTCGGTGATTTTGGAGCTGCTTTGGTATCTGCGCGGCGAAGATCACATCCGCTGGCTGCGGGATGAAAATGACTGTCACATCTGGGATGACTGGGCCGATGACGATGGCCATGTGGGGCCCATTTACCCGGTGTTGTGGCGGCGATTCCCCTATCACGAAGAGGAGGAGGTCCGTTTTGAGGGCGATGCTTCTCATATCGTCAAGTCAATGTGGATCAAAAAGGAGTTTGATCAGGTTCAACGGGCGATCAAGATGCTGAAAGAAAATCCCAACAGCCGCCGCATTGTAGTGAGTGCCTGGCATCCCGGCTTGCTCGACCAGATGGCGCTGCCGCCCTGTCATGTGATGTACATTTTTAACGTTACGAATGGCAAATTGGACTGTCACCTCACGCAGCGATCCGGTGATATTGCGCTTGGCATCCCGTTTAATCTGGCTTGCTACTCGGCGCTGACGATGGCCATCGCCAACGAGGTAGGGCTGGATTATGGAGAGTTTGCTCATACCATTGTCGATGCTCATATCTATGAAAATCATATCGATGGGTTGAAAGAGCAGCTGACCCGGAAACCGCGTCCGTTGCCCACGCTCGAGATTGCCGACAAACCGGTGGATGATCTCGAATTTGATGATTTTGAGTTAAAGGACTACAACCCTTATCCCGGCATCAAATTTGAGGTGGCCGTATGACGCTTGCGGCTATTGTTGCTCACGATCCCAGTCTCGTAATCGGCAAAGACGGTGACCTGCCGTGGCATTATTCCGAGGATCTCAAATACTTTAAGCGTACTACGATGGGGCACCCGTTGATTATGGGACGCATTGTATTTGAGGAGTTGAACGAAAAGCCGTTGCCGGGACGTGAAAACATTGTGTTGAGCCGCACAAAAAACTACGATCATGTTCCCACTTTTTCTTCGTTTGATGATGCCATGAAGTACGTTTCGGATGAAGAATTAGTGTTTTTGATCGGCGGGGGAGAGGTCTATCGTCAGTTTTTAGATCAGGTGGACAAATTATTTGTCACGGAGATTCACGAATCTTTCGAAGGTGATACCTATTTCCCCGAATACCGCGATGAAATTGATACAACTTGGAAAGAGATCAAGCGAGAAGATCACGACGAGCTTTCCTTTGTGGTGTATGACCGAATCAGCTGACATTTGTCATTTCGAACGAAGTTTTTTCGGAGTGAGAAATCCTTGTTTGAAAAGCAGTTCTACACCTCAATACTTTTCATATGAACCACGTAGGGTTTAACCACCGGCTCCGTAAGGGCGATAATATTTTGCGTATCGGCGGCCTTTGAAAACTCTACCGCCTTATCTTTTTCCTCAAGGATCCAGATGCCCTCATTTTCGTAGCGATAAGCCTCGCTGTAGCTTTCATCAAAGCAGAAATAATAATCGGCCGCTTCATCATTATAGGGCAATTCCTTTTCTTTAAGCGCTTTCTGCGTTTTGGCTTTAACCTCTTTGGTCAGTTTCTTGGTTGGTTTTTTGTTTAGAAATGTGGTCCGAAAGAGCGAACGCGCCTGGAATCGCTGGCACAAATTCGCCAGAATAGGATCATCAGAATGCTGCCAGTATTTGATGCTTTGGAAGACGTCGTTGTCATCCAGCTGTAAATATTTTTTCAGCACGTTGGTGGAAACGCCCTTCTTGGCGCTGGGCTGATTTTCGAGAAAAAACTGCAGGGCAGGAGAGGCGTGATACAGATTTTGACCATCTTCGATCAGCTCCCGGACGCGCCGAAAAATATTGCGAATCAGGATGTCGGCACTGAGCACCGTCTTATGCAGATATACCTGCATATACATCAGGCGACGGGCCAGAATGTAGTTCTCGATGGCATAAATTCCTTTCTTTTCAATCACGATGTTGCCCTTGTGCACGCGCATGGTTTTGAGGATGCGTTCGATGCCCACCGATCCCTCATAGACCGATGTAAAGGCACTGTCGCGTTTCAGGTAATCCAGTCGGTCGATGTCCAGCTGCGAAGAAATAAGCTGGTTTAGAAACGGTTTTTTGGGATACTGATCGGTAAATATTTTGATAGCCACATCCAGCGCCCCGTCCATCTCTTTATTGAGATGACGCATAACGGCCAGTGTCATTTTTTCGTGATGAAAATCCTCAATCAGGTTGAATTCCAGCGTATGGGAAAGAGGACCATGACCCACATCGTGCAGCAATACGGCAATAAGTGTGGCTTCATATTCGGCGGGACTTATTGTCGTATCTTTTTCGCGCAGGTTATTGAGCGTCCGCTGGGCCAGTTCCATGGCTCCCAGCGCGTGTGAAAAGCGAGAGTGTTCAGCGGCGGGAAATACGAGGTAGCCCAGCCCCATCTGTTTGATACGGCGCAGCCGCTGAATGTAGGGATGATCAATCAGATCCAAAATAATGCCTTTGGGCACTGTGATGAATCCGTGAATAGGATCATTGAAAATTTTGTACTGCGTACTTTTATCCATTTGTTAACAAGTCAATTTCATTGTTTTAGCTATTTCAAATATCCACGCTTGAGATAATATGTAGGAAGCGTGGTCGCTTACTAAAGCCAAATAAACGGAGATTTACTGCTAAATATCTTTCTTCATGTCATTCTGAACTTGCCGTGTCCGACCATTCGGAGTTTCAGAATCTAACACTTCTACAAAAGAAAAACTTTTATTCACGGGTTTGTTATTTAAAATCTACAATGGGCACAAAAGTAAACAGTTGCATGATCATTCAAAAAGTGAATTTGGAAGCATATACTTTTCGGTATTGGGAATATCAGGAATTCTTGTTGGGCGTTGCTTGGAAAGATCAAACCATACGCCGTGAGCCTCTGCCACCGATGCCAGCTGTTTCTCATCCGCCGTATAAATTGCCTGGAAGCTGGTAATACTGGAGTTCCCCAATTTTTTGATGCCCGATCCGATTAGAATATCAGCAGGAAATTCTACCGGGCTGATGAAGTCAATTTCGAGATTGGCCAGCACGAAACTGTATCCACTGCGGATTTGTCCGGCCAGGCTGGGGACTTCCTGGATAAATTGGATTCGCGCTTCTTCGTAATAGGTGCTAAAAATGGCATTGTTGACGTGGTTCAATGGATCCAGATCCCGAAAGCGGATGCCCAGAGTAGTCCAATGGGGAAAGGTGTTTTTGTTGTATTCCGGTCTGATCATAATGCGAGGTATTCACTAAAATCTGTCGGTTTGCTGCGGCTACTAAGATGCGATCTTATCACCGGAATCAAAAGCAGCAAAGGGTGGAAATTACATTTAACTGATCAGTGTTGATTGCTTATATTCAGAGCTTAGTAATTGAAATTTTTAAGATATCATGTCAATTAATTTTAATAACCTATGTTTTCATCAGCCGAGCAAGATTTTTTAGAAGAACTGCTAATTACGCCGAGTCCCACGGGGTTTGAATCCGCAGGACAGAAGGTGTGGAAAGAGTATGCGGGGCAGTTTGCGGATGATATCCAGGCCGATGCCTATGGATCTGCCACGGCCAAGCTCAATACCAGTTTTGATGTGATTACGGTGATGATTGAGGCACACTGCGACGAAATCGGCATGATTGTGCAGCACATCACCGATAACGGCTATATTTATGTGAATAAGCTCGGCGGCAGTGATTCAACGATTGCCAAGGCCAAGCGGGTCAATATTCACACGCGGGATGGCATCGTATCCGGGGTGACGGGTAATACGGCGATTCACCTGCAGGACAAGAAAAATGGCGGGGGCAAGCAGCCGGCCTGGAAAGATATTTATGTAGATATAGGCGCCTCAAGCAGAAAAGAAGCGCTGGAGCTGGTGCAAGTGGGTGATCCCATTACGTATGCCGATGAGTATGATTATCTGTCCGAAGATATTTTGGCAGGACGTGCACTGGACAATCGCATCGGCGGATTTATGATTGCGCAGGTACTGAAGAATTTGAGCGAGTATCGTGATGAACTCTCAGTAAATGTGGTGGCACTGAACTCCGTGCAAGAAGAGGTTGGCGGCTACGGCGCGCGGATGATGAGCTATCGCATAGATCCCGATTTGGCACTGGTGACCGATGTGACGCACGCAACCGATACGCCGGGTATCAATCAAAAAGAACACGGGCAGATTAAACTCAAAGAAGGTCCGGTAGTGCAGCATGGCGGGGCCAATCATCCCAAAATTGTAGAATTTATTGAGGATGTCGGCAAGGAGCAGGAGATTGACATTCAGCACGAGGCGACCAGCGTGCGTACCGGCACCGATACCGACAGCATTTTTTATCAGAAAACGGGAATTCCCAGTGCGCTCATTTCGCTTCCGCTGCGGTATATGCATTCTCCGGTCGAAACAGCCTCGATGGACGACGTGGCATCGCTAATTGATCTGATGACCGAATCGGTGTTGGCCCTGGAGCCCGATCAGACATTTCATGTGCTGAAATGATGTAATCCCATGAGTTATTGCGGCGGATTATTTGGGCGAAGAGCTGGATGACGGTTTGTTCTCATCCAGGAGAAGGTCAATTTTCAGCTTCATCTTGGGCTCCATCTTCTCTCCCTCAAACCCCACTTTCTTAAATTGGATATTTCCTTTTTGGTCGATAATGAACGTGGTGGGAATACCGCGCACGCCAAACTTATCCGTGACTTTGGAGTCCTTGTCGAAGTATAGCGGGAAGGTATAGTCATTTTCTTGTTCCCATGTCCGGGCATCCTTGATAGTGTTATTCCAAGCACTGTTTAACACCACGAACGTAACGTTGGGATTATCTTTATAGGTATCATATACCTTCTGTAGATACGGGAAAGCCGAAATACACGGACCGCACCAGGTCGCCCAGAAATCGACGACAATCACGTTATTCTTAAGCTTGTCCGAGTCAATGGGATTTCCCTGAAGGTCGGTAATTTGTGTCAGTGATGGTGCTTTTTCATCAATGCGTTCGCTGTTAAATTTCTTTACCATCTGTTTTTGCCACGCTTCGTCAAGCTTGTTGGTTTTTTCGGCAAATCCTTTTTTCGAACCATTATAGGCTACATATGATTGTTCGAGTTTATCCCGAAATGTTTCGTTGGTAGGTTTTTCCATCAACAGATCCCAATAGATATCAAAAGCCTGCTTGGGTCTGTCCGTCTGCATGTAAAGTTCGGCCGTTAATGTTTGTGTTGATTCCAGCTCTCCCAGTTTTGCGGCCTTGGTTAGCATCTCTTCGGCCTTGTCATACTTCTGCTGTGTCAGATATATTTCGCCCATCGTATCCAGGATATCACTCTTTCGAGAGTTTTTGTATTCGGCACTTCGCTGATCCGACATTTGTCGCACAACCTGGCCTGTGGTCGTGATTGTATTGGCAGCCGGTTCATCATCTGTTTTGGCAAAGGCTTTCTCGGCATAAGATTGGGCTAAATCATACCAGTCGGTATGCTCTAACATAATTTCAGCTGCTTGGTTGTATTTTTCGGATACAATTTCGTTGGCAAGCAAGGGTTCATCGGGAGCAATCCAGTTAGCAATCATTTCTTTGGCCCTGTCCATAGAATCCTGTTTTGCATAATAGGTGAAAAGTTGTTCATAGGCCGATTGGGTGTGATATTTGTTGATCATGCTTCGGTCATAATCGGCGTTTACATATTCAAGGAGTATGTTTGCCTTTTTCTCTTCACTCTCAACATTTTGGCGGCTACGATACAGTTCCTGCATGGCAAGATCGCTGCCGGGATGTCGTTCTATCAGCTTACTTTCCAGACTGTCGCCCATCGCTTTTTTGCCAAAATCTTTAAAATCATTTTTCACCTCCGAGACGTGCATGTGTGAGGTGGAATTTTCAGCCAACTTTTGCTTGATGACGGGGATGGCCTCGGTTTGAATGGCCTTTTTATCAGCTCCATCCTGATCATATCGATGTTTTAGGATCGCCAGTTGTGCATCCCAGTTGTTGGGATGATGATCCAGCTCTTGTTGATACAGCTCGACCTTCATCTCATTTAAAACCGAATCGGGCACGTTGTTATATCGTTCGGCAAGCGAAAAGGCCTTCATCATGTAGGCGTCTTTTACCGGCTTTTCATCACGATAGGCAAAAAATTCATAGTGGTGTCCATCTGTATTTTTGTCAATAGTATCGGGGGACTCAAAATAAAAGCTGGCAAATTTAAAACTTTCTGAAAGTTCAAAACTGGTCTGCCAACCGTTCTTCGTTTTCTGTGCTTCAAACTGATTGGGTTCTCCATAAAGATATGGAGCAAAGCTCAATACCAGCTGCAAGCTATCCGGCGACTTAATAATGGCTTCGGCTGCTGATGGATGATAGGTAAGTGTTATTTGTTCACCCGGAGCAGGAGTGGAGGGGGAAATGGTGACGATTTCTTGTTGCGCCGAGGCTGTAGATTCGAGAACAAAAAACGCAATAATAATAGCGAAGAGGGTCTTGGTTGATGAAAACATAAGTCAATAATATTATTTAGATAGTAGATAAGTATCCTACTAATTGGCTGGCAAATTTTCAACCAATGATTTGAGTATCCACATAAAAAAAGCCCGTCCGGCTAAGAACAGGCTTTTCACTCATGAAGTAGCATCGTCTCCCTTGATGGAAGGCTTAGGGGACATTCAATTATTTGGAGGAGAAAGCACGTTATCGAGAATATGAACTACGCCATTCGTTCCTTCCAAATTACTGGTAGTTACGGTTGTTTCTCCATCAACGATGATAGCGTTATTTTGTACCTCAATGGTGATTTGTTCGCCGTTCAGGGTTTCAAACGTTTGAGAACCCTCAAAATCGGCAGTGGTAAGTTTTTGGGGGATTACGTGATACTCTAAGAGACTTTCGATGGCCGAATCGTCTTCGGGCGGTGAAGCGTTGTTAAAGGCCGTATTGGTAGGGGCAAAAACCGTGAATCCGTTACCATCTGATTGTTGTAAAGTGTTGTATAATTCAGTTGCTTTAATAGCCTCATTAAAAGTGAAAAGCATATATCGTTTGTCCAAAATGCCGGTGACATCAAGATAGGAATCGGGGAAGAGGACCCTGTTGGTCGCATGAAGAATACCATTCTGACTTTGATAATTTGCAGTAATTAATTGCCCTTGGTTGATAAAAACGGCATCGGTTCCTCTAGTGAGGAAAACATCTTCTCCCTGTAGCGTTGTTAACCGTTGGGTTTGCTCAAATTCATTGGCAAACAGGGCTGTGTCAATCACATGATATGCAAGAACGTCGGTGAGATCTTCGGTGGATAGCGTATCCAGCGTGCCGTCGGGCAGTTGGTCAAAGGCACTGTTGGTTGGCACAAAAATCGTATATGCGCCCGACTCTGAGATCATATTGCCCAAGTTCGAGTCATCGACATAGGATGTAAAAGTACTTAAGTCCTCAAAGGTCTGTGCCTTTTCCAGCAGTGATTGATCAGAGGATACTTCATCAGCAGCTACGGAATTGTCACCGCTGAGGCAGGAGGTCAGCCATAGCCCGCAGGCAAGCCATAAGGTTAGCATTAGAAATCGCTTTTGGGTGGTCTGTATCATAAATACATCGAATTAAATCGTTGAATTGTGTTACACCTGTTGGATAGTGCAATAACTAGTTGCTATAACGAAAATGTAATGCTGAACGACGGACTGAATCCGGGTAGTGTTCGTTTGTTGAGATCGTAAGATATGGTTCCGTCGGCTGTTTTCGAAGGAGACAGCCACCAGTTAATCACATTGGAATGATCCAGCACGTTAAAAACGTGAAGCCGGAACTGCAGATCTGTTTTTTTGAGTGACAGTTTATAGCTGAGACCGGCATCCAGCTGGTGAAAAGGAGTCAGGCGATCCCCGGAAGGATCATTGAACGAGTAATCCCCAAAATTCTGGGTACTGTAAATTGAGAGGTAATCGTAATAGGCCTTGCGGAACGCCCAGCTGCGTCCCCATATGCTCTTCCACTGGAGCATTACCATAAAATTGGGAAAGGCCTGCCATTCGGCCGACAAGCTCAGCTGATGCGGTTTATTCCAGGGCACCGGTTCGTATTTTCCGCCAAAGCGATGAGGGCTGCGCCGTTCGGCAACGCTATACTGGTATTCCCCTTTTAGATGCATTTGCAGCGACGGAAATATTTTTTCGATCGATATTCCAGAACCGTACGCAAACTTTTTGGAGGTAGAGATATATTGAACCTGACGTCCCAGGCTTTGCGTGGTGTTTCCAACGGAGGCCACCAGTTCCGGGTACTCCAGCGTAAGCGTTTTTGGGATCCATTTGTAATACGATTCACTTCTCACGGTCCAGTTTGGACCGGGCTCCCAAAGCATATTCGCTGCCAGGTGATAGGCCTTGGGAATATCCGTAGAATAATCGACCGGCACCCAGAATCGGATCGAGGGCACAAGGGCGGAAGGGCCAATATTGCTCACATCAAACTGGTTGATAAACTGCCGGTAGATGCCGCCGGAAAGCTTGCCCGACAGGTACCCGATGGAGGTGTTGGGTTCATCATGCTGGATGGAGAGCCGCGGTTCGGCAAAAACGAGATCACGGCTGGGAATTAACGTCAGTCGGTTACCCAAAGAGACGTTTGTCTTGTGAGAAAGCTGCAGATTGTTCTGGATATAGTTCGAAACCAAGAAACTGGTTGACCGTGATTGCGCAATATTTTGATACAGGTTCGAGAGCTTAAAGCGATAGTTTAAATGAGTGGCTTTAAGCCCCGCTTTCAGCTGATAATTTTTGGTAATGCTGTAGCTTACGTTCGCATCAATGGCCGATTCTACGATACCGTTTTTGTCGCCGGTATCCATATTTTGGATGGCGCCGTTACGCAGCTGATCAGATACTGATTCATTTTCCGCAAAAGAAAGTGAGGTATTCAAATCGTTGCCGAGTGCGTACTGATGATTGAGCGTATGCTTGGTGATATATCCATTTATATTGGCATCCAGCCGCGAAGATATCAGCCACTCGTGCTCAATTTTACCCATCATGTTGGTCCAGTCGTAGCGGTCAATGGTGGACATGTAGCTGGGCGCCTCAGACGAAAGTACCACGTTTTGCGAAAACAGATCGGTCTGCAGAAAATTCGTACCTCGGTAAGCTGACAGCCGCGTAGTCTGAAAATCATTATGTTCGATCGAGGCGGCAAAATGGATATCGGAATACCGTATGTCGGAGTGGTGATCTTCCTGGAAATAGTTCATATCCGTTTCGCTGATATCCAGCAGGCTGTTGGTCAGCAGCGGATCAATCTGATCCCATTCCCGAAAGGTCTTGGATAGACTGGGCTTTTCGTACCATCGCCAAATATTCGTTCGCGCAGCAACCATAAGATTAATCTGCGGTCCATTATCGATAGTAAACCGGTGATCAAAGCGACCGTTGATGCTCAGCGGGTCGGCCTGTACCAGCAGCGATTGCTCCTTTTTGTTAACCAAGTCGTGCTTCAGGTTCACGACGCCCGAAAGCTGGCTGCCCACCGTTGATCCATAGCCGGCTTTGTGGATGGAAATATTGCCCAGGGCATAGGGACTAAACGCCCCGATAAGCCGTCCCATGCTCACGGGATTATACACCGGCACGCCATCCAGCCGAAGTTGATTTTCGCTGGTATTACCGCCCTGAATGCTATAGTCAGCCATCGCCAAATTAAAGTTGATGCCCATCACCGTATTCAGGCTCTTGACCGCATCCACCGTGCCCAGCGTTTGCTTTTGGGGATTTTCTACAGTGCTGGTAAAGGCATCGGCAGCAGGTAGTTTCTTTTGGGTGCCGCTAATTACGATGGGTTCCACCCAAACCGGCTTCATATCCAGCGAAAAAGTTTGCCGCGCCGGATTTTGAGCCGGGACCCAGATCGTGTCTTTCACCGGCTGATAGCCTACATAAGTGACTGTAACAGGATATCGGCCGGGTTCCAACTTCGAAATATTAAAATAGCCGGCACTGTTGGTTGACGTTCCGGTTGAAGCATCAGCGAGCATCACGTTGGCGCCACCTAGCGGTTGGCCGGTAGCTCCGTCAACAACTTTGCCGGACAATTGTCCGTGAACTATTTTTTCGCGGGGACTTTCAACGAGAACGTACGTTCCGGAGGAGAGCTGAATAAAGTCCAGACCGCTGTCTTTGAGGATCAGCTTGAGGATTTCTTCGGGATCTTTATTCTTAGCCGCCACAAATACGATATGATCACGCATCAGCTTGGGATCGTAAATGAGATCAATATCAGTCTTTTTAACCAGTTTTTGGAGGGTAAGATCGAGCGCTGTGCCCCGCGAAATGAAGGAATACTCCTGTTCAGAAGGATCTTCCTGTGCCATCAGTGCCGAGGGGAGCACCAGCAGGGCACCCAAAATAATTATCCAAATATGGCGGCGAAGTGCGTTCATAGCGAGAGCCTATCAGTTGCTGGATATCCGAAATGTGCCATTTCCTTTTTGGTAGGTCAATCCTTTGGCCCGGCAAATATCTTTGATTGCTGTTTCAACCTCATCAACATCAGAAAGATAGATGGTAATATTTTCATTGACAATGTCAGAATTGGCGTCAATAATAACATCAAACCGTCGCTCTAATTCAGCAAAGACCGAAGCCAGCGACCGATTCTCAAATGCGATGCTATTTTGCTGCCAAGCCACGGCTTTTTCCTTATCTACCGAGACCGGCTCAACTGGTGTTTTCTGGATGTTGGAAACCCAGCTTTGTTCGCCCGGTTTCAGCATGACGGACTCATCCGCGGTTAGCGACTGGAATGTAACCATTCCCTCCGACAAAAATACGGATGTGCGACTGTCATTTTCTGACGGCCAGTAGCGCACGTTAAATTTTGTGCCCAGTACTTTTACCGAGGCATTGCCGGTCGTGACCCGAAAGGGCAGTCCGTTGGACTGTACATCGAAAAAAGCTTCTCCCTTCAGCGAAACTTCACGATTCCACCAGTTAAACAATCGCGAATAGTTTAGTTGGGATCCGCTGTTAAGCTGTACTGTACTTTGGTCCGGCAGCTGTACAGTCTGGGTTTCTCCATTCGGTACGGTGATGGTGACAGGAATCAGCACATATGCTATGCCGATCGCAAACAGCAGAAATACCGCTGCGGCTGCATATTTCCAATAGGTTCGACTGGCAGTTTCCGTGTTTATTTGGCCCTGTACCTTTTTATAAGCCTCACCGATTTCTGAATCCGCAACTTCAATAGATTCAGCAGGGTCGGCGTTGCCGGCTTGATCCCAAATGTCGTTGAGTTCTTGCCTCGTTTCCTCATCCAGTTCTCCATTCGAGTTGTTGAAGGCCGATTTAAGATTGTCTTGTTCATTCATGGTGTTCACCCATGTTGGTTGTTTTTATACGAATTCCATTCTTTGCGCAGCGTCTTGAGCGCTGCTACAATATGATTGTTGACCGTTCGTGGCGAAATATTCATCACCTTGGCAATTTCATCATGTTCAAGTCCTTCAAATCGACTCAGCTGCATAGCTTCGCGCTGACGTTCGGGAAGATTATCAATAAGCTCCGCCATTTTTTGAGCGTGATTTGGATCTTCAATCACATTTGTCAGTGCCTGGCTTTGTACCTTCAGCTGCTGATCATGTGCATCCTCAATAGGCGTGTGTTCTTTCTTATCACGAAGATGATTGAGCGCTCGACTTCGCACAATTTGATACAGATAGGCTTTCAGCGACCGATCGGGATCGATATTCGTTCGCACATCCCACAGCTTTACAAATGATTCTTGCACAACATCGTGCGCCGAAGATTCCGCTCGCGTATAGCGCCAGGCAAACTTAATCATACGCGGATATACGGCATGAAATAGCTCCGAAAACGCACCTTCATCCGATGCGCGAATCTGCCGGGCCCACTGTTTAAATTGTTGATCAGTCGTTGATCCCATCTGCTAATTTTTTCCGGATTCTGTAATTATTACACCTCGGACTGCGACAATGACTATCCCAAAATACAGAATTATTTCGAGAGCGCTTTTTCAATGCGGTTGACCAGGGCGGGAATCAGCTCGTTTTTGTGCTTATCAGAGAAAGGTTCGATAGCAATAGCGTCATAGCCATCGTAATCAGCTTGTCGGAACCGATCATAGAGTTCGTGGGCCATGCGGCGGTAATCACCGCTGTAATGAATAATATTTTCAGCCTTTAGATTGATTTCAGTGCTGTGCAAAAGATAGAGGGTATTTTTGTCTTGTGGATGACCGTCCATCCACAGAACCTTCGCCTCGGGGGAATAGTGGGTATATTTTGTACCCGGACTTTTGGGGGATCGTTTTTGTGGATCCTCATCGGCCATCACCACACTAGTGTCAATAATCTCTTCAATTTGTTCTAGTGAGACAGCACCCGGCCGGTAAATTTGAAACGGTTTTTGGGATAGATCCAGTACCGTTGATTCGAGTCCGATATCGGTTTCTCCCGCTGCAATAACCGGGAAATGCTTGCCGAAATCCTCCGTCACATGTTCGGGTTTAGTGGGACTCGGCTTACCCGATGAATTAGCGCTGGGAGCCACGAGCGGTCCGGCTTGAGCGATGAGTTCTTGGGACAGCGGATGCTTCGGCCAGCGGAGTGCTACCGTATCCAATCCGCCGGTAAGAATATCGAGGACGTCCGGTTTCTTTTTGAAAATAAGAGTCAGCGGACCCGGCCAGAACTGATCCATCAGCTTTTGGGCTTCGTCGGGAATTTCGGCCGCAAAATCGGCAACCATATTCACTGAAGAAATGTGCACAATCAGGGGATTGTCGGCCGGACGACCTTTTTGCTCAAACACTTTTTGGATAGCCGAGGGATTCCAAGCATCCGCACCCAGCCCATAGACCGTTTCGGTGGGAAAGGCCACAATATCGCCGCGCTTTAACAATTTGATGTAGCGATTAAGCAAAGCTGACCTCTTTTATTTCTGATGCCGAAAGTTCTTTCAAGAATTCTGCCGCTGCTTCCAGATCGGGAATTTCGTGAATTACAAATCGCACGCGTGCTTCTTTTTGGATGACCTCAAAGCGATCTTCGGCTTTCTTTTGCAGTCGCTTGAGCAGTGCTTGGAACTTATTGCCATAAAATTCTTCTCCCAGTTCCGAATCATGCTTGGGGCAGCTCAGCCACATGCGATTCGATCGGATGCGCACTTTGGTCATAAACATCTGGGAAGCATAGTGCTTAATTACGGTCGAAGTAATAAGGTTTTGGGCTGCATCCGTAATGGGACCAAAACGATCCTTAACTTCATCTTTCCACTCCTTGATTTCCTCGAGTGATTCCGCGCCCGAAAGCTTACGATAAAGATTAAGCCGCTCTACATTGTCAGATACATAATCCTTTTCAAGCAGGGCAGGGCGGTCAAATTCAACTTGCGTTTCGGGCAGTTCCATCTCAACTTCTACATCGCTAAACGTATCGCTGAACTCCTGTTCTTTGAGCTCCCGAACGGCATCATTCAATATTTTTTGATACAGGTCGAAGCCCAGATCGTTGATGTAACCGCTTTGTTCGGCTCCCAAAATATCACCGGCACCGCGGATGTCGAGGTCACGCATGGCGATGTTAAATCCGGATCCCAGATCGGAAAATTCCTCGAGCGCCAACAGTCGTTTGCGGGCTTCGTCGGTGAGCGATTTAATATCGGGGGTAATCAGGTAGCAAAAGGCCTTGCGAGATGATCGCCCCACGCGTCCCCGCAGCTGATGCAGTTCAGCCAGCCCGAATCGATCGGCGCGATTGATGATCATCGTATTGGTGTTGGGGATGTCGATGCCGTTTTCGACGATATTGGTCGAAAGCAGTACATCGAATTTATGGTCGTAAAAATCCTCAATGATTTTCTCGAGCTTGCTGGAGCTCATCTGTCCATGCGCATATCGCACGCGGATATCGGGCACCAGCTGACGTACCATATTTGCTACGGCCTCGATATTTTTCACCCGGTTGTGGATGAAAAAGACCTGTCCGCCACGGGAGACTTCCTGCGTTAGGGCATCGCGGATCAGATCTTCATCAAAACTGTGGATCTCGGTTTGCACTGGTTGTCGGTTGGGCGGCGGCGTATTGATGATGCTGAGATCGCGGGCCCCCATCAGCGAAAATTGCAGCGTGCGGGGAATGGGCGTGGCCGTGAGCGTAAGTACATCAACTGTAGCGCGATATTCTTTGAGCTTCTCCTTCGTTTTGACGCCAAATCGCTGTTCTTCATCCACGATAAGCAGGCCGAGATCGTCAAATTTCACATCTTTGGATGTGAGTCGATGCGTGCCCACGACGATATCCACTTTTCCTTCTTTGAGACGTTTGAGTGTCTCTTTTTGCTCTTTGCGGGATCGGAACCGAGACAGCACCTCAACCGTCACAGGAAAATCTTTCATCCGTTTGGCAAAGGTTTTATAGTGCTGATCGGCCAGAATTGTAGTCGGCACCAATACAGCTGCCTGCTTGTGATCCATCACCGCTTTAAAAGCTGCGCGGACGGCGACCTCCGTTTTGCCAAAGCCGACATCACCGCAGATCAGCCGATCCATGGGGGTGTTGCTCTGCATATCATCTTTTACGGCCTTAATAGCATCGCGCTGGTCAGGTGTTTCCTCAAACTCAAAGCGGGCTTCCATCTCGGTTTGCCAGGAATTATCCTCCGAAAAGTCGAAGGCATCCTGCGATTTTCGCTTGGCATAAAGCTTGATCAGATCGCGGGCAATATCTTTGACCTTTTCTTTGGTCTCGGCTTTCTTGCGCGCCCATCGTCCCGAGCCCAATTTATTAATACGCGGCTTGGTGCCTTCTTTGCCCGAATATTTTTGGATTTTATGCAGGCTCGACACATTTACATAGAGTGTGGAGTTTTCCTGATAGCGCAATACTACCGATTCCTGCTTAATACCACGGACTTCAATGGTTCTGAATCCTGCGAACTTACCGATGCCGTAATCCACATGTACTACGTAATCTCCCACATTGAGATCGCGCAGCTCTTTGACCGAAATACTACTGTTTTGGCGCCGCTTGCGAACTTTCGGCCGATGATAGCGATTGAAAATCTGGTGATCGGTATAAACCGCCAGCGCCTGGTCGTTAAGGATAAATCCCTCGTGGATAGTTTCTACCGAAAGATGGTACCGAAGATCTTTTGATTGCTCGCCCAGCAACTCTTCGAAACGGTCGCGCTGACCTTCGTTATCGCATAAAATATAGGTGTCGAAACTCTGTTTGCTGAGTGATTGAATGTCTTCGCGCAACAGTTTAATGCTGCCGTTAAAATCGGGTTGGGGACTGGCATCGAGGCGAAATTTCCAGGCTACATCTTCTTCTTCCGAAAATCCGCCCAGAAACGCACGAGCATGGTTTTCGAGATCCTGTTGTAAACTATCCGGACTGATGTAAAGCTGGTCCGGGGGGAGATGTCCTTCGTTGGAATCCAGTTCTTCAAAGGCTTCATTGCCCTCCTCGTAGCGATCTTCAATATCGCCTTTAATCAGTGATTGATTGACCAGCAGGATAACGGTATCCTCATCAAAATAGGAGAGAAGGCTGTGTTTGTTGTCTTGGCTGAGTCCCGAAGCGTCGGGTACAAAACGAGCGGTATTGAGAAACGAAACCGACCGCTGTGAATCGGGATCAAATTCCCGAATGGAATCCACTTCGTCCCCAAAAAATTCCAGCCGGATTGGATAATCACCTGAATAGGGGTAGATATCCAGAATACCGCCGCGGTGCGCGAATTCCCCCGGATGATCGACAAATTTTACAGGCTCATAGTCCTGATCAACAAGCTCTTCTTTTAATTTTTGGGGATCGACCGTGTCGCCATTTTTGATCGTAATTGAAGCTCGGGTAAATGTTTCCGGGGCTACAATTTTTTCAAAAATAGCGGGTGCAGAGGTTACGGTGACAGATTTTTTGTCGTTTTTGACTTTCTCAAGCACTTCGGACCGCTGTACCACCGGCGTACTGTCGGTAATTTGCTGCTCGTCGTAGGGATTGTGTCCCGTTACGGGAAAATAACTGGATTGCTCAACATTGAGAGCCTCAAGATCACCCTTCATAAACTCAGCAGATTCCGAATCCGGGTAAATAACAACTAGCTTGTCGTATTTTTGAGCTAGTTTAGCGACCAGAAAAGCAGGTGTTGATCCCACAAAGTGATCAAGAAAGATGGCATTGCGCTCATCGAGATTGGAATAAAGATCACGCCAGGGAATTTGGGCGGAAAATGTTTTTAAAACAGACTGTAACGCCATGAAAAACGAGGAAGATTAAATTTGAAGCTCTGCAGAAATGCTATTAACAAAAATAAGGAATAAAAGCGTTCTTTTCTGCGTGGGAAATCAAATTTAGGCGTGGGAAGTAAATGAGATCAAAGAAACTATTCCACTGCTTGACGGAAGACGAACTGTTCGGAAACCAGGGCAAGGATCAACACGAAAATGCCGGGAAGCAGAAAGCGGGGGTAAAGATCCTGGTAATCCGTGTAAATAATTTCTTCGATTTCTGATTTCTCCAGCTGGTTAATTTGATTATAAATCTCTTTGAGGCTTTCGGTATCAGTGGCTCGGAAGTAGGAACCGTCGGTCATATCGGCGATTTGCTTGAGCATCTCCTCATCAATGTTGACTTCGATATTTTGGTAACGATTTCCGAATATCGGGTCTTTTACAGGATAGGGCGCCGTCCCACGCGTGCCGGCACCGATGGTGTATATTTTGATGTCGTAGGATCGCGCAAGATCAGCGGCGGTAACCGGATCGATTTCACCAGAGTTATTTTGTCCATCGGTAAGCAGGATGATAATTTTGCTTTTGGCTTCACTTTCCTTCAGACGATTCACGGCTGTGGCAATCCCCATCCCAATGGCGGTACCATCCTCGATGGTGCCCATTTCAACATCCCCAAGCAGTCGTTTGAGTAGATTGTAGTCGAGTGTAGGGGGCACCATCGTAAAGCTTTTCCGCGCAAAAAGTACCAAGCCAATACGGTCAGAAACGCGCTTATTGATGAAATCTTCGGCCACATTTTTGGCGGCTTCAAGGCGGTTGGGTTTTAGGTCTTCGGCCTTCATTGAAGTGGAAATATCGAGGGTCAGCACAATGTCGATACCCTCGGCATTGCGTTCTACAGTGGTATTTTCGTACTGGGGACGTGCAATGGCCATTACGACGAGGGCAAATGCAATCCATTGTAAGACAGGTGAAAGCCAAACGCCGTACGAGCGCCAGTTTCCGGAAAGGTTTTTTAGGCCTGATGTATCAGAAAAGGTGAGGCTGGGATTCTGTTTAAACCAGATTTTCCACACGTGATACCCAATGGTGGGGATCAGCAGAAGCAGCAGCCATAGCCATTGTGGATTTGCCCAGCTCATGCGTTGACCTCTTTGTTTTCTTGTTCGCGATTAAACTGTTCGCGTTCGGCCTGCATCTGTTCATGATGTCGGCGCCGTAAATGTTGTACTCTTGGGCCATCGACATCGCGGGCACGCTCGAGAAAGTCGTGTGCTTTTTCCAGTGCGCGATTAGCTTGTTTTGTCGTAGGCGTAAAGTTGGCGAATTTGACCATGTCGGCCTCTTGCAAGACGGCGCGCGTGTCGGTAACCAGATCTTCATCAATAGCCCGCTTTTGGATCATCGCTAACAGTTCGCGGCTCGTAGATTCAAGGGCGGGAACTTTGTGCAGATCTTCGTAATAGCGACGAATGGCATCACCCAGCGCGATATAGAATTCTTTGAATTCTTCTTTGCTCGATGGCTCACGTTGTTCAAGCTCCTGGATGGCTTCTTGTAATTCCTTGATTGGATTGTTGAAAGGCTTGGGGGTAAAGGTTTTTTGCTCTGTGGGTTCTTCTGTTTCGCGTTGCTGCCAGTAATATTTGTAGAATAGATATCCCCCGGCAAGCAGAATCAATAATCCCAAAATATAGGGCCACCAGGCCGCGGCGAAATCGAAAATGGGTTTCAGGGGACGAAATTCTTGCTCGTCTTCGGCCAGTACGCTGCTAAATTGTAAGGGCACGGGATTCGTGTAGAGCACGGTCGTATCTTGTGCTTGGATCAGATACACCGGAAGCTGGGGCAGGGTGGTGTCGGAGGTGGCAAAAAACTGGAGTTTGTAAGCAACGCTGTCTTTGTACGACGAAACCTGATATTGCCGGCGGGATCGAACCTCAAAGGCATCGCCCAGTTCGGCCGAATCGGGAAAGACAACCTGATCGTACTGTTCGCTGCGATTGAGCGTGATGGCGTAATCAAACGTATCACCCACTTTGAGGGAATCGACGGTAATAAATTCGTTAAGGTTCTGCGCATTGCCGGTTGTGGTTAATCCCAGACCCAGCAGCAAAAGCAGAAAAATAAAATTCTGTAGCTTGATTTTTCTCACCGGTTGTTGATGATCATTATTGAAATATTTAACAGCACAATGCAAAAATTATTGTAGCTGTAGGGCAATATCGGCGCTAAAAATAGAAAAAATCTCTCCATTCAGAAAAGAATGTATTAGATCATTGAGCAGGCAGAGATAAATTTTGATGTGCAATGTGGTTGCGAAAATAGTATGTTTAGCGAGCAGTATTTATAATCCAAAGTAAGCGTATGCGGCAGCTGATTTTATTAGGGATACTCACTGGTTTTTTGATGATGGGATGTGACTCACACAAGCCCGTTGAACAAGCAGTAAAAAAAGAATCAACTTCTAAGAAGGATAGCTTGGAAACGGTTGAAGTCCAGCGAGACATATTTGGGTTACCTGTTGACAGTATGGAGGTTTCCGATCACACCGTAAAGCGGAATGAAAGCCTCTACCTGATTTTAGACAAGCTCGACTTCGATCCGCAGCAAATTTATTCCATCACCCAGCAGGCCCGCAATGTACTCGATGTTAATAACGTGAAGCCTGGACAACGGTATCGAACGTATGCCACTGCCGACAGTGGCTCAGGCATTGCACGAATGGTATGGCAACCCAACAAGTTGGAGTATGTAGTGTTCGATGGGTTACAAGATTCACTGGAGGTATATCGTGCATCGCGGCCACTTACCAATAAATTAGCAGTGGCTTCTGGAACGGTGTCGAGTTCGCTCTATCAGACAATAAGTGATGAGGGTGCAAGTCCATTGCTGGCGTATGAATTAGCTGGTATTTTTGCCTGGCAGATCGACTTTTTTGGATTACGTGATGGCGATTCTTTTGAGGTGTTATATAATAAGCAGTATATCGGGGATGATTATTTTGGCATTGGGGATGTCCTGGCTGCGCAGTTTGAGCATCGCGGAGAAACCTACCGGGCATATAAATTTACTCGTGGACAGACTGATGGATATTTTATGCGTGATGGAAAAAGCGTTGAAAAAGCCCTGCTGAAAGCACCCTTTAAATTCAACCAGCGCATCAGTTCTGGATTTTCAAAGAATCGCTATCATCCCATACTCAAAGAGCGCCGGCCCCATTATGGTATCGATTATGCGGCCCCGCACGGTACGCCGGTGTTGTCGGTTGGAGGTGGTACCGTTACAAGAGCACGCTATGACAACGGGAACGGCTATTTTGTAAAAATTAAACATAATAGTACGTATGAAACTGCCTATATGCACCTGAGTGATTTTGCCGATGGTATTCACGAGGGCACAACCGTTGAACAGGGACAAGTGATTGCCTATGTGGGGAGTACCGGGTTATCCACCGGACCGCATCTGCACTACACGCTTTATAAAAATAATCGGCCGGTGAATGCATTGGCGATAGATCTGCCATCTTCAGAGTCTGTCCCCGACAGTCTGATGGATACGTTCAAAAAGGTGAGAGATTCGTTGGATCGGCAGTTGGAGCAGCAAGAAGAGACAGGTAAAGAGCAACCCGAGAAGGTGTTAACACATGCCAGATAATTAGTATCGCTGTACGCGCCGGCGGAAAAATGACATCAGCGGGCGGATATACGAGGTGTTGGTATCAAGTTCGATGGTATCAATTTTCATCCGCATAAACTGATTTCTGAGCTTTTTCTTTTGGATTTTGCGCTTCTTCTGATATTCCTGTCTTACTTTTTTACTGGATGTATCCACAAGCACTTCTTCGCCGGTTTCGGCATCTCGCAGGGGGACAAGCCCCAGGTCGGGCAGTTCATCTTCGAGCTTGTCGTTGATTAAAATATTTACCAGGTCGTGCTTTCTGCTGGTGATCTTCATCTGCTTATCATATTCATCATCCTGAAAATCACTGGCCAGAATGACGATAGCCCGACGGTTGAGCAGCCGATTCACATAAGATAGCGCCTCACTGAGATCGGTGCCGGTGCCTTTTGGGTCGGTGGTCAACAGCTCGCGAATTAGCCGCAATACATGTTTGCGTCCCTTTTTGGGAGGAATCACTTTCTCAATTTCATCGGTAAAGAGAACAAGCCCCACTTTATCACCATTTTTGATAGCGCTGAATGCGAGTACGGCACAAATCTCAATCGAAAGTTCCATCTTGCTCTGATCGTTGCTGCCGAAAATGCCGCTGGGAGAGATATCCACGCATAGCATCAGCGTTTGTTCGCGCTCTTCTTCGAACTGTTTGATAAAAGGATCGCCGGTGCGGGCCGTCACATTCCAGTCGATTTGACGAATGTCATCCCCATAATTGTATTCGCGGACTTCAGAAAACTCCATACCACGTCCCTTGAATGCCGACTGGTATTCTCCGCCCAAGATGTTGTTGACCATTCCCTTGGTGCGGATTTCAATCTTGCGGACTTTCTGGAGTATCTCTTTGGAAATCATGGATCATCAGTTGGTTTATATTACTTAATGTAAGGATAATGCAAATCCGTTGTATTTGAAAGCTGAGAATGTAATTAAGTAAGTGATTGTATAAAAAAAGAGGGGGCGATGTGGCAATTTTTGTTTTGAATTTTATGCTAAGTTCCCGATTTTACGAAGCGCCCTGAAACGGGTGTCTCTCTTGATGAATAGTCAAGCCCTCACAACTGATACTTGTGAGGGCTTATTTTTTGCATTACCCATTTTTACTGATTTCCATTCTTTTGCCTGCTTGCCTCAAAATAGTTACCCCTTAACAATTTGATAACACTGAGGTAACGGTTTGTTTAGAGTTAATGCTTGTATTTAGGACAGTAATTCATCCACAGATACAAGTATCAGCATGATTATTGGCAGCGAGTTTAGTGAAAAGTATCAAGAAGTTCTCAAAGAAATTGGCAGACTTTCTCAAGACGACCCGTCGCACCAGATATCTGTAAAAAAACTAAATGGCAATCTAAATCTGGATCGTACTGAGATAAAAAATGTGCTCGAATATCTGGAGGAACTCGGGTATATCGATATCAAAACGATAGGGGGACCATTGTTATATGGACATATTACAATCACCAAATCGGGACTTGCCAAGTACGATGAGCTGATAAATTAAGAGAGCAGAAAGCTTAAATATTTGTCTTTTTGTGTGCTAAATTTTTTCGAAAAAAATACCTACCTTTTGCACGGATTTTATTCCGTATCATTTTATTAACAAAATATTTATTTCCATGATTATAGGTGTACCCAAAGAGATTAAAACGCATGAAAATCGCGTCTCCCTTCTGCCCGGTGGCGTAATCAAAATGAAACGCAACGGTCATGATGTGCTGATTGAGAAAGGGGCGGGGGCTGGCAGTGGTTTTCCTGATGAGAAATATATTGAGGCAGGAGCAACCATCATTGAGGATGTCGATGAGCTCTGGAATAATGCCGAGATGATTATGAAGGTCAAAGAGCCGATCGAGGTTGAATACGATCGCATGCAAGAGGGACAAATTATTTTTACCTATTTCCACTTTGCGGCCAGCCGCGAGCTCACCGAAGCCGTTGTAGAATCCAACTGTATTGCTATTGCCTACGAAACGGTTGAAAAGGCCGACGGATCGCTTCCGTTGCTTATCCCCATGAGCGAAGTGGCCGGACGTATGGCATCGCAGGAGGGAGCTAAGTACCTGGAGAAGGCTCAAGGCGGACGCGGTATTCTACTCGGGGGTATTCCCGGTGTAAAACCTGCCAATGTGATGGTCATCGGCGGTGGCGTCGTGGGCGTTAACGCAGCCAAAATTGCGGCCGGAATGGGGGCGAACACCACGATTATGGATATCAGCATGCCACGTCTGCGCTATCTCGATGATGTGATGTCTTCGAACGTTGATACGATGTTTTCATCCGAAGCAAATATTCAAAATTTGCTGCCCGATGTTGATATGGTGATTGGAGCCGTGCTTAAGCCCGGTGCCAAAGCACCACATCTGGTAACCCGTGAAATGCTTGGGGATATGCAAAAAGGAGCCGTGCTGGTTGATGTTGCAATCGACCAGGGCGGATGCTTTGAAACCTCAAAGCCTACGACGCATGATAATCCCATTTACGAAGTGGATGGCATTGTTCATTACTGTGTCACCAACATGCCGGGAGCTGTTCCTTACACATCAACGCTGGGTCTCACCAATGTGACGTTGCCTTATGCCGTAGATATCGCCAACAAGGGTTGGAAAAAAGCACTTGATGAGGATGCGGAGCTCAAGAAAGGACTCAATATTGCCAACGGTGAAATAGTGTACCGAGATGTGGCCGATGCTTTTGACATGGAATTTACCACTATCGACAACGTGTTTTAGCACATTTGTTTCGTCAAAAAGGCCGAATATCCGTTTTTGGGTGTTCGGCCTTTTTTCTATTTCTGGCACAATTTGGGCGCTTATCTTCGATATGTGGATTAAAAGTGTGAAACATATTGTGGAACATATAAAATATTTTGTGAGATCATCAGTTGTAACATGTTGATATCCATAAGGATAGAGATGTTGATAAGTGGGTGAACAACT
Organism: uncultured Balneolaceae bacterium; assembly: GCA_964490705.1. Classification (GTDB taxonomy): domain Bacteria; phylum Bacteroidota; class Rhodothermia; order Balneolales; family Balneolaceae; genus Fodinibius. Next base: position 130,568 of record CAZBCG010000002.1, read on the forward strand.
TGTTAATAAGTATTCTTGTATGGCATAGGTCATCCCATTATATTTTGATTCACACCACCATTAATTGTTCTATAATTCTTGTACATGGGTAAGATAATTTCCATTGCTAATCAAAAAGGGGGCGTTGGTAAGACTACTACGGCTATTAATCTGGCAGCAAGTCTGGCAGCCGTAGAGCATACTACTCTTGTGATTGACATCGATCCTCAAAGCAATACCACCAGCGGACTTGGAATTGAATCAAAAACAGTAACGAATTCGATATATGAAGTGATGGTTGGCGGGGTGGATGCCTCGGATGCTGTGCGCGAAACCGAATTGCCCTTTTTGGAAATTATTCCGTCGCATATCAATTTGGTTGGCGCAGAAATTGAGATGATTGATCGTGAGGAACGAGAGCGTATTCTTGAGAAAGCCATCGGCGATGTTAAGGATCAATATGATTTTATTGTGATTGATTGTCCGCCTTCGCTGGGTTTGCTTACGATTAATGCGTTAACAGCTTCTGATTCGGTTTTGATTCCCGTACAGTGCGAATATTTTGCGTTAGAGGGGCTTGGTCAGTTGCTGAATACCATCAAAATAGTGCGCCAGCATCTGAATACGGAACTCGAAATAGAAGGTGTGCTGCTTACCATGTACGATACCCGCACACGACTCTCGGATCAGGTGGCTGACGAGGTCCGAAAATATTTTGAGGATCGCGTATTCGAGCAGATTATAAAACGTAACGTTCGATTAGCAGAGGCGCCCAGCTTTGGAAAACCGGCGCTGCTGTATGATTCAACCAGTGTGGGGGCCAAAAACTACCTGGCGCTGGCTCGTGAAATCATCCGCCGCAACAAAGACCTTTTTAAGGATAGTCCTGTGCTTACAGAAGGATAAAACAGTTTACTTATGGCATCAAAAAAAGTGTTAGGTCGTGGCTTGGGTGCTTTTTTCCCCGAGTATGATGAGGGAGAAGGGTCGCAGGCCTCAAAAAAAGAGTCGGAAGGTGCTGATACCGAGGGATCGGAATATGTAGAGCCCCAGCAGCGTGTCAATATTGTGCTGGAGGTCCCTGTTGACAATATCCGTCCCAATCCACACCAACCGCGAACTGAGTTTAATGAAGAACGTTTGCAAGAGCTGTCCGACTCTATAAAGGCGCACGGACTTATCCAGCCGATTACTGTGCGCTACATAGGTGAAAAGCGTTTTGAGTTGATCAGCGGAGAGCGTCGCCTTCGTGCTTCAAAACTGGCTGGAATTGAGGAAATTCCCGCGTACATTCGGGAGGTTAATGATGAAGATATTATTTCCTTTGCACTGATTGAAAATATCCAGCGTGAAGATTTAAATCCCATTGAAGTAGCAATGGGGTACCAGCGCCTGATTGAGGAAGCCGATTACACACAGGCCCAGGTGGCCGAACGGGTGGGCAAGAATCGCACTACGATTACCAATATGTTGCGTCTGCTTAACCTGCCGGCGTTTATCCAGGCTGGGTTACGGGATGAAAAAATTTCGATGGGGCATGCAAGAGCACTTCTGCCGGTGGAGGATGAAGAAGATCAAAAAGAGATTTATAATAAAATTATTGATAAGGGATATTCGGTTCGTAAGACAGAGAAGGCCGTTCGAGCACTCAACAAAGAAGAGGAGAAATCGGAAAAGGAATCCGATGAAGGAAATAAGGCACTGTACAAAGAAATATCTGATCGCCTGCGACGTAAATTAAGTACCAAGGTGAATATTAAATCCAAAAAGAATGGTGGCGAAATACGTATCGAATATTATTCGGATGAGGAGCTGGATCGCCTGCTCGACTTATTTGATTCTATTTCTTAGCCTTTGTTTTTGTGGGATTGGTTTTCCATTGCATAGTCAGGCGCAATCGCTGACTCCGTCTGCAAATAGATCCTACCCATTTTCTCTTTCCGATAAAAACTACGAATTGAGCCGCATTACGTATCAGCAAAGCCAGAATGATACTACAGATTATGAGGTTACGCCCGGTCTGCCCGATCCCAAAAGTGTAATGTACAAATCCATGATGATCCCCGGTTGGGGACAGATTGTCAACGAGCAGGCTTGGAAAGTGCCTATTGTGTATGGGTTGCTGGGCGGACTTGGGTATTACAGCGTACATCTGACAAAAAAATATCACGACTACCGCGCAGCATATTTTAATCTGAATCCCGACACGCAGCAGGATATGCGTTTTGGGCCAACGCCGTCGTATATCCCCGAAAATACAAATTTACAAGAGCTTCGAAATCTTAGAAACACCTATCGCAATCGCCGCGATTTGGTTTACGTGGGGATTGTACTCGCTTATGGGCTCAACATTGTGGATGCGTACGTCTTTGCCCACATGCGGTCGTTTGATGTATCTGAAGATTTGAGCATGCGTCCCAACATCAGGCCAACAATGACGGCACAGGCCACGCCCGGCATTTCATTTTCGATTGATTTTATAACTAAATAGCAGTTTTTATGAGTGAGAACGAACAGAATAAAAAATTACAGGTTCCCGAACAGTTTGATGAAACCCATTCAGGCGATGTCTGGAGCATTTTTAAAATTATGGGGGAGTTTGTCGATGGGTATGACAAGTTGTTTAAAATAGGTCCTTGCGTCTCAATATTTGGATCGGCGCGCATGGCAGAAGGCGATAACTATTACGAGATGGCACGCACTACCGCCCATAAAGTTACGGAACAGGGTTTTGGAGTGATTACCGGCGGCGGACCCGGCATTATGGAAGCGGCCAACAAAGGTGCCCAGGAAGGCAAAGGCAAATCTGTAGGATTGGGAATTACATTGCCACATGAACAAGGGCTCAATCCCTATGTGGATAATGAATATGTAATCAACTTTAATTACTTTTTTGCCCGTAAAGTGATGTTTGTAAAATATGCACAGGGCTTTATCGTTTTTCCCGGTGGATTTGGTACCCTTGACGAGTTTTTTGAAGCGTTAACACTTATCCAGACGAAGAAGATTACCACTTTTCCAATTGTACTTGTTGGCAGTGAATACTGGGAGGGCTTGATTGATTGGATCAAAGAAACAATGGTTGAAAAGAAGACCATTTCTATGGATGATGTAGGGTTATTTCACTTGACTGATGATCCTGATCAAGCTGTGAAGATAATTTGCGATTTTTATGAGAAACATACATTGAGTCCTAATTTTTAGGTATTTTTTTGTGTGGATTATAATTTTTCAAGCAAAGACGAAACAAAGGTTTGCGCATCTACTTTAATTGATGTACAGAATTTGCAGGAAAAGTGTTTAATCATCAGATATACAATAAAATGCGTAGGTTCAAGTTTTACTTTTAAAATAGAAGTTTAATTCATTACTTTTATTGCTTTCAAAATTCAACAACAAACCGAAGAGACAATGAAGTTGCTAAAAAACAGTATAACCGTATTCATATTAGGTCTTTTTGTTATTGGGGCTGTGAGCCAAGTTGAAGCCCAAAACAGAAGAAGTGTTGTAAAATCTTACAATAAAGGCATTGAACTCAAAAAAGATAGCGAATTTGAACAGGCTATTAATGTGTTCAATCAAACGATAGCCGAGGCTAAAAAGTTGGGGGAAGAAGCCCAAGACATTGTTCAGACATGTCAGAAACAGCTTGTTGATACACATTATAAACTGGCTGTCAACAAGTATAAGCAGCTGAAAAGTGATCAGAGTTTGGAAAATTTTGATAACACAATATCTGCTTTTCAAACGGCTGGAGATGTCGCAGATCGCTATAACAGTGCCCAGCGTGTAAATAAAATTAATCAGCTAATTCCACAGATACTCTATCAAAAGGGTATTTTTGCTTATAAATCTGGAAATAATGATGCTTCGCTGGAAGCTTTGAATAAAGCTGTGGAAATAAATCCCAACTATGCCAATGCTTATTACCAGATGGCGATCGTAAAAAAGAATACCGACAGAGTTGAGCAAAGCGAAGTTATTGCTGCTTTCGAGAAAGCACTCGAAATTGCCAAAAAAGAAAATAACAACTCTGTAATTAATGAATCTCAAGAACAGCTGAGCGGGCTTTATCTGACAATGGGTTATGCTTTGGTTGAACAAGAAAAGCAGTACGACCAAGCAATTGAAAACTATAAAAAAGCCCAAGAATTTACTCCGCAATCTGCTCAGGTTTACTTTCGACTGGCCGAGGTCTATAACAAAACTCAAGACTGGCAACAGGCCATTGATAATGCACGTCGGGGAATTGAATATGAGAGCGGCGGGCGAACAGAAAAAGCTAAAATATACTTTGAGCTTGCAACGGCGTATCAGGGATTGGGGCAAAAAGAAAATGCATGCAGTGCATTTAGTAACGCTGCGTATGGTTCATTTAAGTCTCCCGCTGAACACCAGATGGAATATGAGTTGAAGTGTGACAGTGCAACCAGCAACTAATATTCCATTAAGTTAGATTTTTCAAGGCCTCCGATTTCGGGGGCCTTTTTATTTATTAGTAACTTCCTTTCTTTGGTTTTTAAGTGAGTCACACATTAGCTATTTTCTGCTCTTTAATTTCTGATGCTAAATGTTAACCTCTTCCTGGGATATCAACCAATGAATCATACCATTACCTCTCTTGATGAGCTGTGCGTAAATACAATGAGAACATTATCAATGGATGCTGTACAGGCGGCTGAATCGGGCCATCCGGGTATGCCGATGGGGATGGCTGATGCTGCCTATGTACTGTGGACTAAGTTTTTAAAACATGATCCGGCTAACCCCGACTGGTACAACCGTGACCGGTTTATTCTTTCTGCTGGGCACGGTTCCATGTTATTGTATAGTCTCTTGCATCTCACAGGATATGATCTTTCTCTGCAAGAAATCAAGGACTTTCGCCAGCTCGATAGCCTTACCCCGGGTCATCCCGAATACGGACTCACCCCCGGCGTGGAAACGACAACGGGTCCGCTGGGACAGGGATTTGCAACCGGCATAGGCATGGCGATGGCCGAACAGCATATGGCCGCTAAATTTAATGAAGAGGGATATCCCATTACAGACCATTACACCTATGGGATTGTGAGTGATGGCGATTTGATGGAGGGTATCTCACAAGAGGCTGCCTCACTTGCCGGGCACTTAGAACTTGGGAAAATTATTTATCTGTATGATGATAATGAAATCTCTATCGACGGTAGTACCGATTTAGCCTTTACCGAAGATGTGGCAGCACGATTTGAAGCCGCCAAGTGGCAGGTCATTCAGATTGACGGACACGACCGCGATGCAGTAGAAAAGGCAATAAAAGAAGCACAGGCTGAAACAGAAAAACCGTCGTTGATTCAGTGCCGAACACACATCGGGTTTGGTAGTCCCAACAAGCAGGACAGTGCCTCGTCGCATGGTGCCCCGCTTGGAGAAGAGGAAGTCCGAAAAACCAAAGAAAATTTAGGGTGGGATCCTGAAGCGAAGTTTCATATTCCGGATGAAGTCTTAGAACATTTTCGTACTGCAGAAAAGCAGGGTAGCGAAGCGTTTGAGGAATGGAATACCCTATTTCATGGATATAAGGAATCATATGCTAATCAAGCCAACGATTTAAAAGCTGCTGTATCCCGAGAGCTTCCGGATAATTTTGAAGAAATTCTGCCGACTTTTGAAGAAGATGAGAATGGATTGGCAACGCGTGCATCCTCTGGTAAGGTAATCCAGTCGTTGGCTGCGAATATCCCTCATCTGCTCGGCGGTTCGGCCGATCTTACGGGCAGTAATAAAACCTGGATGGATGATGAAGGCATCTTTAGCTCATCCGATTATGCCGGCAAGAATATTCACTTTGGTGTCCGTGAACACGCCATGGGAGCCGCTCTAAACGGCATGGCACTGCATACCGGCGTAATTCCATTCGGCGGCACATTTTTAATCTTTTCTGATTACTGCCGTCCGGCCATTCGGATTGCAGCACTTTCTCATATACCATCTATTTTTGTGTTTACGCACGATAGCGTTGGATTGGGAGAAGATGGCCCCACCCACCAGCCGGTTGAACATTTAGCCTCATTGCGGGCTATGCCGAATGCCTATATGTTCCGCCCGGCCGATGCCAACGAGGTGGCCTGGAGTTGGAAAGCGGCTCTGGGTCATACCGAGGGACCATCGCTGCTTGCACTGACGCGACAAAGTGTTCCCACTTTTAAGCGAACCCAGAAAAACGCTGCGAAGAATGTTCTCAAAGGTGGATATATTTTGGCTGATTCGGATAAAGATCAGCCGGATGTAATTTTGATGGGTAGTGGTTCAGAAGTTCAGTACGCGATGGAAGCGAAGGCAAAACTTGCCGATCGTGATATTGATGCCCGCGTGGTGAGTATGCCTTGCTGGGAGTTGTTCCGCCAGCAGGATAAATCCTATAAAGAACGGGTGCTGCCTAAAGCGGTAACCGCTCGTGTTTCTATTGAAGCTGCTGCAACCTTTGGCTGGCAGGAGTGGATCGGAAGTGAGGGTACTGCCATCGGCATCAATCACTTTGGAGCCTCAGCGCCGTATCAGGATATTTATGACAAGTTTGGATTGACCTCGGACCGCGTGGTTGAGGAAGCAGCGAAGTTGGTGTAAATCCGCAATAACGTTATTCTGGGTGATGAACGCAGGTAAACGTGATGTCATCGGCCGGCTTTTCTTGTCCGATAAAGTTTTCGAGCGATGATTGTATTTTTTGGATGATTGTCTTGGCATGGAGCGAACCATAGACACTCAGGATGGCATCCAGGCGATCTTCGCCGTACTCTTCACCAATCTCATTTCGGGCTTCGGTAAGTCCATCGGTATAAAACAAGATGCTGTCGCCGGATTTGAAGTGAAACTTCTTTTCCTGTAGGTGCCGGCTTAAATTATTGGATGATGTCATGCCCAGGGCATAGCCATCAGATCGCAGATCAAAGGTGGCATCGCGTTCATTGCTGAAAAATATGGGTGCATTGTGTCCGGCCCGTGCAAAAAGGAAATGTTCTTCATCCTTGGGAAAAAATGCAGCACAAGCCGTCACAAATGTCTTATCTTTGATATCCGATTTTACATAGTTGTTGAGCTCCATAAACAGCTCTTTGGGGGATGGGCCGCTTTTTTCGATAATCAGATGAACCAGTGCCTGCATGCGCACCATGTACAGTGCCGCCGACAATCCCTTGCCCGATACGTCTGCAATAATAATATAGGTACCTTGATCCGTTTCGATGATATCTACATAGTCGCCGCCTACTTCTTTGGCAGTATTGGCAAAAGAAAAGATTTCGAGCGCTTTAGTTTTGTGCTCTGTATTGGGCAGCAGGCTCAGTTGAATCTCCCGAGCCAGATCTATTTCGCGCTTTACATCCGATTTTTCCAGCAGTTCAACGAGCAGCAGCATCAACATCGATCCAAAGGCAAAAGGCACGAGCAGATCATAAAAAATGACGAAGCCGGTGACCTGGAGGAATCCAAAAAGATAGTAGGCCAGAAAAGATACGACCGACAGTCCAAATAAGAGTCGTCTTGTGGGATTAAGCCGTTGTGTAAGGGATGAAAAGAGCCGAAGAAACTTAACATGTCCGGGCAGTTGACGTCCGCGTTCGCGCTCAGAGTCACCATCGCTAATTGCTTCATCATAAAGCTGCTTGAGCCGGTCGGTATCATTATAAAATTCTTTCCCCAATCGTTTCCGGGTCATCCCCGATACATATTCTTTATAGAACGATTTGGTATTCTGGAAAGCGGATTGTGCTTCGTTTTTTAATCCCATGAAAAGTTTTTGGTGATATTTTAAGTACGGTACTTATTCGAAAACGATAACAAAAAGTTTTACCTTTCCAACATCAGCTAAAAAATTTTGACTCTTGAAGAAAAACAAAATTTCGAATGTCTAAAAGTCTCCTGTTTTTGTTGGATGGTATGGCCCTGGCTTACCGTTCGCACTACGCCTTTATCAGCAGTAATTTAAAGAATTCCGAAGGGATTCCAACCGGCCCCATTCTTGGATTTGCCAATACACTCGAAAAGCTGCTTGAAGAGCACGAACCTTCCCATATTGCGGTAGCCTGGGATACCGATGCACCGACCTTTCGACACGAGATGGACGAGGAGTACAAAGCCAATCGGCCACCACAGCCTGAGGAACTGACAATTGGCATTCCGCTGATGAAAGAGATGCTTGAAGGGTACGGAATCAAAAATATTGAGCAGGATGGCTATGAGGCCGACGATATTATTGGCACGATTGCAGACCGGGCGAATGCCGAGGATGTGGATGTGTTTTTAGTGACGCCCGACAAAGATTTTATGCAGCTGGTGCACGATCATATCACCATGTATAAGCCCGATAATCAAAACGGTGGGTTCAACCTGATCGACCGTGAAGGGGTGAAGGATTATTTTGGAGTGTATCCCGAAAAAGTGATTGATGTGCTGGCGATTCTGGGAGATACTTCCGACAATATTCCCGGTGTCAAAGGCATTGGTAAGAAGGGAGCGCCGAAGCTGATCAACAAATACGGGACGTTGGAAGCAGCGATTGAAGATGCGCCCAATATGAGTTCGAAGCGACACCGCGAGGGACTGCAGGAATATGCTGAGGAGGCGCTGCACGCCAAGGAGATGGTCACGATCAAAACCGATGTCCCCAATACCGCCGACTGGGAAGATCTGGAATGGGAGGGGGCGGATGAGGAAGAGCTCGGTACCTTCTTTAAACGGATGGAGTTCCGCTCGCTCACCAAAAAATATTTGGGCGAAGAGATCACTCGATCGGCTGATAAAAAATCGAAATCGGCAGATGAAAATCAGGCTGACCTTTTTATTGCAGAAGATGATACCGAGGAAGAATCACCATTGGAAAAGTATGATGAGGATATCGTTACCTATGAGCTGGTTGATCAGGCAGATCATCTCGAGGAACTGGTGGAAAAACTATCCGGGAAACAGACGCTCTGTTTTGATACCGAGACAGACGGTGTTGATCCGATGAAAAATAAGCTTGTCGGGATTTCTCTGGCGACTACACCCGGTGTGGCGTACTATGTGCCGGTCAATGTTGAGAAGGGCATTCCACAAGAGAAAGCGTTGGATATGCTTGCTCCGCTTTTTGAGGATGAGGAGACGCTGAAGATTGCTCACAATTATAAATTCGATTACATGATGTTGCGTCGGGCCGGGCTGGAGGTACAGGGTCCCGCGTTTGATACGATGATTGCCGGTTACCTGATCGATGCGGATCAGAAGCTCAAGATGGATACGCTGGCTGAGGAGTATCTAAACTATGAGACCATCGCGATTGAATCACTCATTGGCAGCGGACGAAAGCAAAAGACGATGGATGAGCTCGATCCCGCAGATATCAAAGTGTATGCCTGTGAAGATGCGGACATTACATTGCGATTGTATGAAGTGCTCCATGATAAGCTTGCTGTTGATGAGCTGGATGAGATCGCTGAAACCATTGAATTTCCGCTGATGGAAGTGTTGGCCAAAATGGAAATGAACGGCGTGCTTGTTGATCGTGAAATGCTTGAAGAATTTTCGGCTACGCTCCGCGATGAACTGCTCGAGCTTGAACAGACGATTTATGACAAGGCAGGCACTGAATTTAATATTAATTCGCCCAAGCAGCTGGGGGAAGTGCTTTTTGATAAAATGGGACTCCCGGCCGGCAAGAAAACGAAAACGGGGCAGTATTCCACCGCAGAATCAGTGCTTACCAAGCTGGCAAATGATTATGAAATGCCGGATTTGATTCTCGAATATCGCGCGCTTAAAAAGCTAAAATCAACCTATGTGGATGCGTTTCCCAAACTGATTAATGAAGAAACCGGGCGCATTCATACCGATTTTAACCAGAGCATAGCAGCCACAGGACGTCTTTCTTCCTCCAATCCCAACTTGCAGAATATTCCGATTCGCACCGAGCGCGGCCGGGAAATCCGCAAAGCCTTCATTGCTGATGAAGGGTGTAAACTACTTTCAGCTGATTATTCTCAGGTTGAGCTGCGCGTGATTGCTTCGATAGCCGAGGATGAAAATATGATGGAAGCATTTCGCAATGATGAGGATATTCACTCCCGTACCGCCAAAGAGATTTTCGATTTGGATTCGATTGATGATGCAACCTCTGATCATCGCCGAAAAGCCAAGGAGGTGAATTTCGGAATTCCGTACGGCGTCAGTGCCTATGGATTGGCAAACAGGCTGGGTATCAGTAATGAGGAAGGCAAGAAGATGATCGACCAGTATTTTGAGCGCTTTCCCGGTATTTTGGAATACATCAACGAGACCAAGGGATTTGCCAAAGAGAATGGCTATGTAAAAACATTGTTGGGACGTCGCCGGTATATCCCACAGATCAATTCCGGTAATTGGAATGTACGATCTTTTGCAGAACGTACGGCCATTAATATGCCGATACAGGGCACCGCGGCAGATATAATCAAGTTGGCGATGATTGATATCCAGGAATATCTGGAGGAAAATAACCTCAAAACACGTATGCTGCTACAGGTGCATGATGAATTGATTTTTGAGGTACCGGATGAAGAAGCGGAGGAGGTGCCTGCTAAACTGAAGGAGTTAATGGAAACTGCTTACGAACTGTCGGTGCCGCTCAAAGTCGATATGGGCTTGGCTGATAATTGGTTGGAGGCACATTAGGTTAATTCAACTTTCCAGCGATTCGCCTTAAAGTCAATTATTTATCAAGGATGAAGCGGGGCAGGTGCAACTCCCATTGTATGGCGGCCAGCCGCAACCCGATAACGACGCCCATGCTTATGATAATGTTGGCAACCGATGAGAGTGCCGAGAGTTGTAGCAGCAGGTAAACGGTAGCACCGGCCAGAGCAGCGGTGGCATAGATATCGCGACGCATAATCATCGGGATATCATTGGAAAGCACATCACGGATAAGTCCACCGACAGTACCGGTAATAGCGGCCATGATCACAATAATCACTTGGTTTGATATAACAGCCTGAGTGATCTGTGCACCGGTGATTGTAAATACTGCTAGTCCCAGGGCGTCAGCCAGCAGCAACGCCTTTTCTGGCGGTTCTTTATAGCGGGTGTACCAAATGGTGATTAGGGCGGCAATGATAATTACTGAAAGGTAGATCGGATCAGCTATCCAAAAGATAGGGTGGCGGTCGAGCAACAGGTCGCGGGTAGTACCGCCGCCCACAGCTGTGACAACGGCAATGATGACGACGCCGAGCAGGTCCAGGCTCTTGCGTCCGGCGGCCAGAGCACCCGAGATGGCAAAGACGGCTACCCCAAAGAGATCAAGGAGGTAGAGTAGTTGGATTTCGTCGAGCATACATTTTGGAAAATATAAAAAGGGAATCCAACGGTGTTGGACTCCCTCAGTAAAAAAGATATTATGTCATCCTGAATTCATTTCAGGATCTATTTTTTAGGACTACTATTTACCGAAAACTGATACCAACAGCGGCGCTCACGGTGGAATAATCAGCTTGTTTATACGATGCTGAGATATGGAAAAACCCGAATCGCAATCGCAATCCCGCCAGGCCGTGAAATTTATTTCCGCCTTCGAGTTCCAGATTAATAGGTTCATCCAGCGTCTGAACAATCAACGGATCTTCAGCACCGGGGTTTTGTGGATCAAAGTCAGGATTTTCACCTACTGTGGGATAGGTGCCGGGGGTGCCAATGGACATTGTAGAAGCTTCATAACCCACACCGGCATAAAATGATAGAATGGGCAATGATTTTCCTACTAAGGCACTTACAGTATAGGCCTCCGTACTAATTTCGGCCTTTTGTCCATCCCATGTTTCGGGTTGATTAGAATACGGGTTCTCCACATTATTCCGATCACCGATGGCATCCTCTCCGGTAAAACGAAATCCCTTCGAAAGCGTTTGATTGGTATATCCAACCATCACAGAAATATTGACCGGTAGTACATTACCGCCCGGAATCCATTGATTGATTCCGTGCTTGGCGCCAAAACCATACTGCTGGAAGCTGCCATAGTCTTTAATATTTATTTTTGGCACATAGCGAAGCATCAGTTCGGTGTCTTTAATGATACCCACACCTGCTTTTATTTCGGGAGCGGGCACATATCCAAAATCAGTACCGCCGGGCATTTCAAAGTTGAATAAATTTTCAGGATTCCCGTCGCCATCAATATCTTCAAAAGCACCTAAGAGGGGTCCGGGTTGATCTTTACCGCTAATTGTTTGGGTTATGGGATCAACCTCACTGGACGTTGCTGGTACTATATTACCATTTTGATCTACCCGCGCTAAATCTACCGCGTCCGTGTTCAACTCAGTAAAATCAAACGATTTGTCCGAGTCAGGAACAATAGCTAGAGCCGTGGAGACTGTAACATCAAACCCCAGCGTTTTATGTGGCTGGGCAGCGTTAGTCCAACCGGAGTTAAGGCCGGCTCCAAACCCGCTGCCAAAAGGTTTTAAATAGTTCTCAACCAGCAGTTCAGCATCGTCGGCACTGGCCTGTAAAATACGTCCGACATCCCCGACTTGAGCATGTGCGGGGAGCGTAGTAAGTCCGATAAATCCAATACATAAAGCAATGAATAGTGTGCGGTATCGTAATTTCATATCAACAAAATTTTTATTCAGGTTCCCTTTACCATCTGATAGATGATTTTTTTAATACTAAAGAATTTGACGGTAACTCTCTAATTATTAATCTTCTTCCAGCGAATTCAAAATATTCAGATATGAATCGTAGCGTCCGGGATCGATTTTTCCCTCCTGAAAAGCCTCTATGACGCCACAGCCGGGCTCATGGCTGTGCGTGCAGTTATTGAATTTGCATTGTCGTCGTGGATCGAGCATTTCAGGAAAAAACAGGGAGAGCTCCCAGGGGTCGATATTTACGAGACCAAATTCGCGGATGCCCGGTGTATCCACCAGATATCCGCCGTCAACGAGTAGCAACAGCTTGGCAAAGGTGGTAGTATGGGTACCTTTCTCATTATAATCAGAAATATTACCGACTTTTCGGTCAATATTGGGATTTATATGATTGAGCAGGCTTGTTTTTCCTACGCCCGAGGGACCCACAAATACCGACGTGTTATTTTTCAGATGCTCTTTGAGCCGATCCAGTGATTGCTCATCATAAATACTGGAGGTAAGTACGTCGTATCCCAGTGATTCATATAATTCTGTGAGATAAGCTACCGACTGTTTATCATCCTTGTCGGCCAAATCCATTTTATTGATGACAATACGAGCCGGAATCTGATAAGCTTCGCACGTTACCAAAAAGCGATCTAGGAATTGAGGTTTCAGTTTAGGTTTTTTGACGGATTGGACGACATAGGCATAGTTGATGTTGGCGGCCAAAATTTGATTACCCTGTTTATGGTGGGTCGATTCGCGGATTAAATAATTTTGGCGATCTTCAATTTCTTGAATCTGGCCGGATCCATCATCATTAATCGTGAACTGCACAAAATCGCCCACGGCAATAGGATTGGTGAGGGCGTTATCTTCAAGGCGAAATCGCCCGGGCAACCGGCAGTCGATGGTGCTTTGCTCTCCGTCGGTACTGTATGATACTTCGTACCAGCTGCCGGTTGATTCTACGACTCGTCCTCGGTGTTCCAAATGTACCTGTTCATTGATTGATAGATTAACAGGCCTAAAATAAAGAAGTCACCCCGATAAATCGAGGTGACTTCAAAACCGTTGCCCGTGATTCAGTTATTCCATAACTATCGTTTCTTCGGTAGAATCACTGGAGGTGGATTCTTTGCCATTTTGCCGTTTATGTGCCTCGCTGACTTTAAATCGTTCAGAAGGGTCGCGCACCGGCTCATCCTCGAGCACAATATCCAGCAGGGGATCCATTCGCTCCAGATATTCTACTTCCAGATCGCCGAGCACGTCTTCTTCAATTTCAGCGACATCTTTTTCATTCTTCTGCGGCAACAGAACCTTTTTGATGCCGGCTCGTTTGGCAGCCAGTACTTTTTCCTTGATTCCGCCTACCGGCAGAACCAGCCCGCGCAGGGTAATTTCGCCGGTCATGGCCAGTGTTCCTTTTACCTTTCGCTGGGTAAATATGGATGCTACCGCCGAAAAGATCGAGACACCGGCCGACGGTCCGTCTTTGGGCACAGCTCCCTTGGGCACGTGAATATGAAGATCCCAGTATTTAAATGCTTCTTCAGGGATATTCAACTCATCCGAATGTGCTTTCAGGTACGACATTGCCAGCATGGCCGATTCTTTCATCACATCGCCAAGCTGACCGGTAATATGCAGTTTGCCTGTTCCTTTGGAGACGCTGGCTTCAATAAAGAGGATGTCTCCGCCATAGGGTGTCCATGCCAGTCCCGTAGCAACGCCCGGCACTTTTGTGCGTTCGGCTACTTCGTTGAAATATTTGCGCTTGCCAAGATAATCCTGGAGATCATCAGGAGTAACCTTGTGCGGACCTTCTTCGCCTTTGGCAATTTTTGCGGCTACGCCCCGGCAGACCGATCCAATTTCGCGCTCCAGCGATCGAACACCGGACTCACGCGTATATTCTTCAATAATTTTTTCAATGGTTTCCTGCGTGATTTCGATCTGCTCCTCTTTCAACCCGTTTTCCTTGATCTGTTTGGGCATCAGGTGCTCTTTGGCAATCTCGGTTTTTTCCTGCAGTGTATATCCGCTGATATTGATGATCTCCATGCGGTCGCGCAGTGGTGCCGGAATCGTATCCAGCGAGTTGGCCGTAGCAATAAAGAGCACTTTTGAGAGATCGTACTCCAGTTCCAGGTAGTTGTCAGCGAAGCTGTCGTTCTGCTCGGGATCGAGTACTTCAAGCAGGGCAGAAGTGGGATCGCCGCGATAATCAGAGCCCACTTTGTCGATCTCGTCGAGCATCATCACGGGATTGCTGGTCTCGGCTTTTTTCATCGAGCGAATAATGCGTCCCGGCAGTGCACCGATATAGGTGCGTCGGTGCCCGCGAATTTCTGCCTCATCGTGAATGCCACCCAGGCTAAATCGCTCAAATTTACGATTTAGCGCTCGAGCAATAGACTTGCCGAGTGATGTTTTACCTACTCCGGGAGGGCCGTAGAAGCAGAGAATAGGCGCCTTCATATCGCTTTTTAACTTCAGTACCGCTAGATATTCTATAATACGTTTTTTGACCTTCTCCAGCCCATAGTGATCTTCATCGAGTACGTTCTGTGCATTCTCGAGATCCAGATTGTCATCGGAATATTTGTTCCATGGCAGATCCAGAATCCACTCGATATAATTGTGGATGACCCCGTAATTAGGCGAAGAGTTGGGCGTACGATCGAGTCGCGTTAATTCTTTGTCAACGGTTTCCTGTACCTCTTCGGGCAGGTTTTTTTCCTTGGCCTGTTTGCGCAGCTTCTCAACTTCTTGATGTTGACCATCTTCGCCAAGTGCCTCTTGAATGGCTTTCATCTGTTGGCGCAGGTAAAAGTCGCGTTGCTGCTCGTCGATATCAGATTTTACCTTCGTACGGATTTCCTCACTCAGATTGAGTACTTGCAGCTCTTTGTTCAAGAACTCCATTACGCGTTCAATGCGTTCGGAGAACGGCTGAATTTCAAGTACTTCCTGCTTATCGGAAGTCGAAACATTTAAGTTCGAAGAAATAAAGTTCAGCAGAAAGTTGGGGCTGTTGATATTGTTGATTGCAACAGAGGCCTCCGACGGAATATTGGGAGAGAGGTTCACAATCTTGCTTGCCGTCTCTTTTACCGATCGGATGGAGGCATCCAGCTCCACACCTTCGAGATCCATCTGCTGGCGATAAGCTTCGACCTTCGCCTTGAAATAGGGATCCTTTTGCAAAAATTCCTGAACCTTGAAGGTGGTTTTTCCCTGAATGACAATGCTCTTGCTGCCATCGGGCATTTTGATCAATTTCAGAATTTGGGCAACCGTTCCCACTTCGTAAAGATCCTCTGCATCGGGATCTTCATCTTCCTCATCTTTCTGACTTACAACCCCGATGGTCTTATCCGATTCGTAGGCTTCTTTCACCAATTTAAGGGAGCGGTCACGTCCCACGGTAATAGGAACGACCACGCCGGGAAACAAGACGGTATTTTTGAGCGGAAGGACTGGCAATTCATCAGGAATTTCTGCCTGCGTAAGCTCTTTCTCTTCCTCTTCCGACATCAGGGGGATCGCCTGTTCAAAGTCGTCGAACTGGTCTTCCAGATCCTCGAAGTCAGCAATGTTGTTAAAAATGTTATCCATGAAAAAGCAATGGTTTAGATCAATGTTTTTTATATTCTTGACTTTTATCGTTGCAAATAAGAAGCCAATCCCTAAGCATCTACCAATTAGTCATAGTTACTGGCAAAATAGCAAATTCTACGGATATAAGATTAGTACATTGACAGGTTGACAGGAAAGTTGTGATTATTAAAAATGGAGCTGGATTCCGGCAAATGCTCCGCCTACGATTTCGGAGGTAAATGTGCGCGACCGGATAAGCACTTGCGTCCCGATATTGAAATCCCAGTGTTCCATTTCGAGGCCCGTGCCAAGGCCCAGCCGCGTGGGCAGACCAGCAGCGAGTCGGGTTCCTGCGCGAATCGGAACTTGTTCTATGGGATATACTTCGAGTCCAATATGGGCAGCCAGCTTAGTGGTTGTAAATGTGGTATTGTTGAGGCCCAGCGTCAGATCGGCCATCAATTTGAATCGAGCATATTGAATGAGTATTCCTGCATTCATAGAAGTAGGTAAAAGCGTAGTAACGGTGTTTTGCTTGGGATTTTGACTTTCCCTCAGCGGATTGGGCAGTGTTTCAGCGTTATCAAAATACGAGAGATATTGTCCGTCGGCACCTATAAACATCGAATCCATTGTTGATTGCCGTGCAAGGGCAGTGGTATCAGCTGGTGACGACAGCTGCAACGGATTATTGTTGTAGCGCACCATGCCCACATCATTGATCGATAGCCCAATCCGAATGGATTTTGAGACGATGGATTCTTCGGAACTCTCGGCGATAGTGGAAAAATCATTGCCCAGCGGAATCAGGTATGTCAATCCAAAATCAACGCCTGCCCCGTAGCCGGTGTGGTCAAGTCGCAGGGTGCGATCGAAATTGTTGGTAATGGCCTGTTGCGGAGTAGCTCCTGCGCGGTAGGCTTGAGTGGCACTGGAGTATTGCCCTGTTGATTCATACGAAAATTGTTGGGCAAAAACTTCGCCGGTACCGTCGGCTTGGCGGATGTATCGTGCATTATAATTTAAATTCATGCTTGGACCGGCAAGTACCAGCTTGGGCGCTATACCTATATACAGTTTATTGATCTGAGGGAACAACCCATTGATAAACGTAAACTCACGGCTGTATCCAAAGGAGAGTTCATAGAGATGGTTTCGCTGTTGCGTGAGGGTGAAATCCCGGATCTGTTCGTTATTGTTATCTACAAAATCAGTAGAATACCAACTGCGACCCACTTTAATTCTAGATGCATATCGAGCACGGGCAACGATGGAAAAAGCTTCATCATCGCGTTGCCAGAGCGCTCCGCCCAGAATGATATCTGCCCGAGTCTGATGCTGGGAAGTTAGTTGGTCAGAAGGGTAGTTATTTTCTAAAATTGTTTGGCGCTGTGATTCAGAAATAGCCGCTGCATTTACACGGTAGGGATAATAGGCATCCGTAAAGTTAAGGAACTGATCGTCGACGATTTCGGTAGAAAGTACCGGTTCGTGTAAAATAGCGGCATGGCCTAGTGCAATATGCCATTGACCAGGACGATCGCTGATCGTTAAATTTGCCGGATTCCACAGCGTAGCCTCAATGCCCGTCAGATAGGCGGTGCCACCGCCGCCGAGTGCCGTATTTTGGGTCCCGAGTACCGGCTGTGCATCAAGATGTTTGGGTATAGCACACACAAGAACCAGTAGTACGATAACTGGAGCCGAAAAATATATCCAACTTTTTTGTCCTTCCGTTTTACTCATGTGGTGAAGATGATAGGTCGCTGCTTAGCCGATAACCTGAAGCTTGGCGACGCGGAGCATCAGGGTCTTTCGTCCTCGATCCTTAAAAAATACTACAACTTTTGTTCGTTCGCCCTGACCACTGCGGCTGATAATTTTACCGGGACCAAAGACATCATGTTCCACTTTGGCACCCACCTGAAAAGGATCCTCATCAGGATTATCATAATGAATTTGCGTGTTATTGGATGACCGGTTGTTTTTGTTGTACAACGGTTTTTTCCAGTCATACTCTACTTCTGTGCTGCCGTTGTCAGAGCCGTTACTGTTGTCATTGTCATCCGAAAATCGATTATTATCCTGATCGATAGATGCCCCGGTTTCGGTGCGGACCACATCCGAGCTAACTTCATCGAGAAACCGCGAGCGCATTTTGCGCTGCTCTTCGCCGTATTTATATCGACTGCGACAGTGACTGAAGAACAGTTCCTTTTCGGCCCGCGTGATAGCCACATAAAATAGCCGCCGCTCTTCTTCAATATTGACGTCCTCGTTATTGCGGCTGCCCACGGGAAATAGTTCCTCTTCGAGCCCCACTACAAAGACGACCGGAAATTCGAGCCCCTTGGCCGCGTGGACCGTCATCATGGTAACGGCCGGCTTGTCCTCATCATATTTGTCGGTGTCGGTGATGAGGGTAATTTCCTGCAGGAAGGCACTGAGTGTGGCATTATCGTTGGTCTTCTCGAAGTAGGAGATCGCATTTTCGAGCTCCAGGATATTCTCGCGGCGCGTCATTGCTTTGGGTGTATTTTCCTCGACCAACGCCTTCATGTAGCCCGAGCGTTCGAGCAGTTTTTTCGTCACGTTGATCAATTTTTTGCCCTGCGCCAGATCCTGCTTGAGCTCCTCAATCATTGCCACAAACTCCTTAACGCTATTTTCAGCCGGCTTATACACATCGGCTTCCTCCACATTTTCGAGGATACGCCACAGCGATTGTCCCGTTTCGCGGGCACGGGCAAGCAGATCAGAGAGCGACTTATTGCCGATGCCGCGCGACGGTTCATTGATAATCCGCATCAGGTTGGTGTCGTCATCGGGATTAATCAGCAGTGTTAAATATGCCAGTACATCTTTCACTTCTTTACGCTGATAGAACGAAAGTCCGCCGACCAGCTGATAGGTAATGCCCTTTCGGCGGAAGGTTTCTTCAAACACCCGACTTTGGTAATTCGTGCGATACAGGATCGCAAAATCACTATAATCATAGCCTTTACGTCGCTTCAGTTTCTGGATGTGTTCGGCCACCCTGTTTGCCTCATCGCGCTCGTCATAATTATCGAGCACGGTGATCGTATCACCCATATCATTGTCAGTCCAGAGCGTTTTTTCGAGCTGCTTGGAGTTGTTTTTGATGATGGAGTCGGCCGCTTTCAGGATTGCTTTAGTTGAGCGATAGTTCTGCTCCAGCGGAATTTCAACAGCATCTTCGTAATCACTTTTAAAATCCAAAATATTGCGGATATCCGCCCCGCGAAATGAATAAATAGACTGGGCATCATCACCAACCACGCAGAGGTTTTTATACTTTTCGGCCAGCATATTGGTGACGGTATATTGGGCATGATTTGTATCCTGATACTCATCAATAAGGATATATTTAAAGCGATTCTGGTATTTTTCGAGCACCTCGGGTTCCTCATGAAAGAGCTCGATCGGTTTGATGAGCAGGTCATCAAAATCCATGGCATTATTCTGCTTCAGCCGCTTAACATAGATGCCATAAATCTTGGCCGTAATATCATCCAGCGTACTGTGGACAAACTTTTCGTTGTAATGGTCCGGAGTGATGAGCTCGTTCTTGGCATCGCTGATCCGCCGTTGCAAAATGCGCGGCTTTATTTCTTTGGGATCATAATTCTGCTCTTTCAGAATCTGTTTGATCGCATTCTTTGAATCCGTCGTGTCATAAATAGAGTAATCCGACGTAAAACCAATTTTCTCGGCTTCGTAGCGCAGAATCTTCGAAAATACCGAGTGAAAAGTTCCCATCCAGAGGCGACGTGCTTCATCCCCAATCAGCTGTTGGATGCGATCTTTCATCTCTTTGGCGGCTTTGTTGGTAAAGGTGAGCGCCAAAATTTCATCGGGATCGGCTTTTTGCTGCTGGATCAAGTAGGCGATGCGATAGGTGAGCACGCGCGTTTTACCACTGCCGGCACCCGCCACAATAAGCAAGGGACCGTCGCCGTGACGTACGGCACGTTTCTGCTGATCATTTAAATCGTGAATAAAATCCGGTTCTTGGGGCATAGATAAAAAATCTTTACCGCGGAGGGCGCAAAGGTTATCGCGAAGTAGCGCAGAGAAATATTGCAAATAGCTCTGCGCTCTCTGCGGTTAATTTAGTTCTTCTAAAATTCCTTTTAGCTTTTCGAGGTTTGTTTTGGTGTCTTTTTTCTTGTCTCGTTCTTTTTGGACGACGTCTTCAGGAGCATTATTTACAAATCCGTCATTATTGAGTTTCCCTTCAATAGATTTGAGAAAGCCTTCCAGGCGATCTATCTCTTTTTGGATGCGCTTGCGTTCTTTATCCAGATCAATGAGCCCTTCAAGCGGCACAAAAATTTCAGTCCCTTCAACAACGGCAGAAGCGGAGGTTTCGGGCTTGGACAGATCAATACTGACTTCGAAATTATCAATTGATTGCAGCTTGCGGAAGATCCACTCGTTGTCGCGAAGGGCGTTGGCTGTGGATTCATCTTTAGCCTTAATCATAAGGTCGATATCATCATTGGGACTCAACTTAAACTCGGCTCGAATATTTCGGATAGACGAGATCATGCGCTGAATTTGTGAAAATAACGCTTGGTCGGATTCCGAAACCGCCGACTCGTCAAATTCCGGCCAATTGGCTACGATTATGGCTTCGTCGGTATCCCGATCGCGGATATGCTGCCAGATTTCTTCAGTAATAAATGGCATAAACGGATGTAACAGCTTCATCAGCTGCTCAAAGAAGTTGAATCCGCGTGATAAGCGATCTTCGGGAATTCCATCTTCTGATTTGATCAGCTCGATGTACCAGTCGCAGAAATCGTCCCAGATCAGCGAATAGATTTTATGCAGCGCCTCGTTGATACGGAAGTTTTCAAAATCTTTGTTGATGGCATCGGTGGTCTCGTGCAGACGAGAAAGCATCCAGCGATCAACCAAATTATCATCGTTGATGTCCAGTTCTTGATCCAGCTGTGAATCCTCTGTACGATTCATATTAAGGAAGCGGAACGCATTCCAGATCTTGTTGGCAAAATTTCGTCCCTGTTCACAGAGCTGTTCTTCAAAAAGCAGATCGTTTCCGGCGGGAGAGGAGAACAGCATTCCCACACGGACACCGTCGGTGCCGTACTCTTCCATCAGCTTAATGGGATCGGGCGAATTACCCAGCGACTTCGACATCTTGCGTCGCTGACTGTCGCGGACGATTCCCGTGTAATAGACATTGCTGAACGGTTTCTCATCACAAAATTCATAGCCGGAAATAATCATCCGTGCGACCCAGAAAAACATGATTTCGGGCGCCGTAACCAGATCCTGCGTGGGATAGTAGTACTCGAGTTCTTCGTTGGCTTCACCCGTTCGGATAAATTCCGGATCAAAGACCGTAATGGGCCAGAGCCATGAGGAGAACCATGTATCAAGCACGTCTTCATCCTGCCGGATATCGTCGGCAGACAGATCGCCATTCCCTGATTTTTCTCGGGCTTTTTCAATAGCCTCATCTTCGGTTTTGGCAATCACATAATCATCTTTTCCGTCGCCGTAATACCAGGCCGGGATGCGCTGTCCCCACCAGAGCTGACGCGAAATGCACCAGTCGCGGATGTTTTCCATCCAGTGGTTGTATTCGTTCTTAAACTTGGATGGATGGAACTGAACGTTGTCGTTCATCACGTTTTTGTGGGCCGGCTTCGACAGCTCATCCATCTTGCAGAACCACTGCAGCGACAGCCGTGGCTCGATGATTGCATCCGTACGCTCGGAGTACCCAATCTTGTTTTGCATCTCTTCGATCTCAACCAGCTGATCAGAATCTTTCAGATCCTGAATAACCAGATCGCGAGCCTCAAAGCGATCCTTGCCAATGTGGTGTTCGGCGGCTTCGCTGAGCGTGCCGTCGGGATTCAGCATGTCGATAATGTCCAGATCGTGCTTTTGACCAATTTCGTAGTCATTTTCGTCGTGCGCCGGCGTAATTTTCAGGCAGCCGGTGCCGTATTCCATATCCACATATTCGTCGGCAATAATGGGCACTTCGCGCTCAACCATTGGGATGATCGCGGTTTTGCCAATCAGATCCTGGTAGCGTTCATCATCTGGATTAACGCAAACAGCTGTATCTGCTAGGATGGTCTCGGGACGTGTGGTGGCAATGGTTACAAATTCGTTACTGTCTTTAATTTTATAGCGAACGTGATAGAGCTTGGACTGCTCTTCACGGTGAATGACCTCCTCATCGGAAAGGGCGGTTTGGGCTTCCGGATCCCAGTTGATCATCCGCTTTCCGCGGTAAATATAGCCGCGTTCGTAGAGCTCGATAAAGCAGTCGATGACGGCCTCGTACAGATCATCTTCGAGGGTAAAGCGCGTGCGCTCCCAGTCGCAGGAGGCACCGAGCTTGCGCAGCTGCTGCAGGATGATTCCGCCGTGCTCGTCGGTCCAGTCCCAGGCGTGCTCCAGAAATTCTTCTCGGGTCAGATCGGCTTTGGTGATGCCTTCGTCGCGTAGCTTTTGAACCACTTTCGCTTCGGTGGCAATAGAGGCGTGATCGGTTCCCGGTACCCAGCAGGCATTTTTGCCCTGCATGCGGGCACGACGGACCAGCACATCCTGGATGGTATTGTTGAGCATGTGTCCCATGTGCAGGACGCCCGTCACATTGGGCGGGGGAATGACGACGGTGTAAGATTCGCGGTCGTCGGGCTCGGAATGGAAAAAGCCGTTATCCTCCCAGAAGCTGTACCATTTGTCTTCGATGCTGCCGGGATCAAAATGTTTGGGAATGTCTTGCGAAGCAGTGGTTGTATCCAAAATTACTGAAGCTCGTTTTGCAAGTTGATGTTATCGCTATTTAAGATCGGGAAGATACGAAAAACGAAAGAAGATGTAGAGTGGTTTTAGAAATCGTTTATGTGGAAATAAGATACCTGGAATAAATAATATCCCGGCTATGATGTTTTTTATAGTTACTGGAAATTTAGACGTGTATCTATTATATAGATGTAAATTTTCATCAAGTTGAATGTTATGACTCATAAAACATCCTTAGTTGCCGTTCTGTTGATATCATTTGGTATCTTCATGGGATGCTCATCCGATATAAATTGCGGATGCACACCTCCGCCGACGAGTGTTGAAATAGGGCTCTCCTATTTAGATGAATCTGGTAACGATTTATTAAATTCGGACCATCAACACGCTATAGACAAATATAGTTTGGATATTTATTATCTGACGAGCGAGGGGGAGGAAGCAAGGCTTCACTATGGTTCGGATTATGAAATAAGAAGGAGAGAAAATGAAAACAATTTTGTGGATCTTGGTTTGTTGGCTGAAGTATTTGTAGATGTTAATGCCACAATAATTATCAGCTTTCCCGTTTCTCCAACAGATACCATGGAGGTACATACAGAGAGAACGAGCTATGACAGATTATACGCTCAAAAAATATGGTATGACAGTAATCTTATTTGGAAGAAGAATACTTCTGGATCCAGCGAACTAAAGTTTTTTAAGTTCACGAAACCCATAGCAGAAAATTGACCTGCTTTTGATTTTGTCAGCCAAAATGGACAAGATGGAGTTAACTATTTAATCAAAAAATAATTCCATGAACTCATCAAGTAAAAAAATAGGCCACGCTTGGGTGGCTGATGGATATCGTGATATATGGGATTGTTCACAAGGTGTAGGTTATTTGTACTTCCATATGAATTGGGGATGGGAAGGAAACCATAACGGATGGTATTCGTTTGATTCTTTTGTACCTGGATCTAACAATTACAGCCAAAACAAAGAGCAAATAATAGGCATTAAACCTTAAAAGAAATGAATTTGATTAGATACTTTATTCTAAGCAGTGCCATAATAATTGCGGGGTGTTCTACGAATTCCAACTCATATGATGACTGTTGTGCTCCGCCAAATGCCGATATAACGTTTTCAATAGTAGATGAGCAGGGACAAGATCGACTAAATCCCGATCATGATCATTCATTAAGTGAGCAAAATATTGATCCATATTATGTGGATGGTGAGGAAAAGGAACCCGGTTCGGCTATTGAGATATTTCAATCAGAAAATACAGGTATTTACGTCCTACAGTTGTTTTTAAGTAATTATATCGGAGAAGATGGCAAGACGACAACTTTGCTTGAGTTCCCAAATGGCACGGTGGATACACTCAAGATGGAACCATTGAGAGATGAAGGATCAGCCACAGATAAGTTGTGGTATGACGGGAAACTGGTTTATGATGTAGATGATCCTGAACTTTTTGAAATTACTAAGTCTGTAGCAGAAAATTGATTCATTTAACGTTTTGATCAATAAAAAAGCTTCCGCAGCAGAACTACGGAAGCAGAGTAAACAAACTACGTGTCATCCTGAACTTGTTTCAGGATCTGTACTTACCAGGAAATTAATTTGTTCGTTTTAGCAGCACGCCAAAGTGTCCGTCACAGTTATGCTTGTGCGGGAAGGTCTGATAAGCCAGTCCACCGTGGACCATAATTTCATCGGGCACGTAGCCTTCCACGGATTGCATTTCAAAGTTTTCGTGGCGGTCGAGGAAGTTCATGACCTGCTCCATATTTTCTTCCTCTTCGAGAGAACAAGTGCTATACACTAGTCGCCCGCCTTTTTTAACCATCTTGGCGGCGGAGTCAAGTAATTTCGCTTGGAGCTCAACAGCATTTTTAAGGCTTTCTTCATCGCGTTTCCAGCGCAGATCGGCCCGTTTGCTGAGTACCCCAGTTCCTGTACAGGGTGCGTCCAAAAGTACACCATCGGCTTCATCGAGTTCTACTTCTGTGACATCAGCGCGGCGCACTCGAATATTTTCGGCGTGATAGGAGAGAGCACTTTCTGCCAGCTTATCTAGTCGTTCCGAAGAAATGTCAACAGCCAGAATATCGCCTTCGCCGTTCATCAGATCCGACATCACAATGCTTTTAGTACCCGGTGCGGCGCAGAGATCAAAAATAGATTCATTGGGTTGGGGGTCCAGTAAGTAGGGGGCAAAGCCGGCGGCTATATCTTGCACTTGGCAAAATCCTTTGTCCAGCCATCCCTTGGAGATAAAGGGCGCAACGCTATCCACTTGAAAATAGCCCGGCAGCCAATCGCTTTCGGTAAATTCGATATCGTTTTTGGTCATCCGCAGCTTAAAGTTCTCGGTCTTGGTGCGCAGGTTGTTGGCGCGGATATAATAAACGGGCCGTTTGTTATTTGCTTGCATCAGCTTGAAGGCTTCGCGTTCGCCGAAACGTTCTCTCCAGCGTTCAACCAACCATTCGGGATGCGAAAAGGTGGTGGCAACCAGCTTGGTGCGATCCTCGAAATTTGGTTTGGGCAGATTATCAATATCTCGCTGCAGGTTGCGGAGAATGGCGTTGGTGAGATCCCCGGTGCGCGAGCCGAGCTCATATTTGGCCATTTCAACAGATTCGTTGATGGCGGCATAGTCGGGCGTACTGTCCATATACAGCATATCATAAACGCCCAGCCGCAAAATATTCTTCAAGCTGAACTTCATCTCATCAATCTTCACATTGGAGAACTGGTCGATCAGGAAATCGAGATAAGATCGACGCCTTAAGATGTTCTGTACATATTCACGCACCTCTGCACGTCCGCGCGACTCAAGTCGGTCGGCCTTCTCATAATTGAGAACCTTATTTTCGTCAAATTCAATTAGTATTTCTACGCTGACAGAGCGAGCAGATGCTTCAGTTTCCAATGCAATATCCGTTTAGGTTAAACTTTCCAGCTATACAGCACAACCTTTGGCTAAAACCGAAAACGATTTTGGCCAAATACTGCTGATAAAAATGAATAAATTTTTTTGGATCGAACAGGTTGCAAAAAATACGGGATTAGGAGGGGAGTTGCTAATGAAGAATTCGAGAATATAATGGTTTCTGTTCGGATCTGAACTGCAATGTTTAAGGCTGTTGCTTAGCCAGGTAATAGACGGGCAGGCCGAGCAGTAAAATCCCTATGCCAATAACTGCGCCCCATCCGGTGAATGCAATGCTTGAGTAAAGCAGATAGCAACACACAAGAATAAACAGGATAGGGGTAAGAGGATATAGAGGTACGCTGTACGATCGCTGTTGATCATCAGAATTGTTGCGAAAAACAAACAGGGAGGTCGTGCTTAACAGGAAAAAGAACCAGAATACCGGCGCTGTATAATCGACCATTGTGGAGACGGCTTCTTGGGTAAATCCGCCTAGAATGACCAGTCCGAATGCGATGATACCCTGGACTAATAGCGCGTTGATGGGAGCATTGTAGGAGCCGTTCCACCGACCGATATATTTTAGCAATGGAAAGTCGCGTCCCAGTGCATAATTCGTTCGCGCCCCGGTGATGATGGTAGCATTGGCGGTAGAAAGGGCAGAAATAATCACAATAACGGCCATCGCAAAGGAGCCGCTGCTGCCGATAATCTGGTTACTTAATGCCACGCCAATGGTATCGGATTGGCGGAGGGTTTCGAGTCCCAGCACGTGCAGGTAGGCACCGTTTATGAGTACGTACAGTAGTGTAATGGTAGCCAGCCCCAAGAGCAGAACCCGCGACATATTTTGCTTTACATCTTTTAGCTCTGCGGATAGATAAACGCCCTCATTCCATCCGCCGTAGGTGAGCAGCACGAAAATCATGGCGGCGCCGGCTGAACTGGTTACTGTTGAATTACTAGTAACTTGTTCGCTCACTTCGGTACCGTTAATGAGCCCCAGGGATCCCGCCAGCAATAGAATGCCGACGATGAGTGTGGTCATCATGGTTTGGATATTTTTTGACGGACGTGTGCCAATTATATTAAGTGCGGTCAGGCCAATGACGGTAATACCAGCGTAAATCGCGGAGCTGTTTGGACCGAGGTCATAAATTGTCGAGGCATAATCACCGAGGATGAAGGCTGCCAGGGCAATAGATCCCGTTTGGATGACCGTCATGCGTCCCCATGAAAACAGAAAGCCTACACCCGAGCCAAATGCTTTTGTAAGGAAGTGATATTCGCCCCCGGCATCGGGGTTGTTGGTGGCCAGCTCGGCATAGCATAGTGCACCGATGATAGAAATGACGCCCCCGGCCACCCAGAATCCAATGTAATGCCATTCGGTGGCGGCGTTTTGAGCTACCATTGAGGGCAGACGAAAAATGCCGATCCCCACAACAATCCCTATAATTACGGCAATAGCATTAATATTGGTAAAGATCTGTAGCGGGCGACCCGTGGACGAATCATTCATAAATTTTGGGAACGGTTGTTAAAACATGCTGATGAATGTGAGATCCCGGGATCAATTGGCGGAAGCTGACCACGACGAAAAGATTTTATCTTGCCCGTTGTGGATCTGCATAATGCCAGTGATTTGATCATTTTCTACGCGTCCGCTAAAGATATAGTTTTGATTTCCGTTGGTTGCCCGAATATTCATTCGTCGCCCTTGCAGGTTAGCTTTTTGGATGTTATATGATTGGCCGTTTCCATCCGAAAGAGATACATCAATGTTTTGGAATTCTTGCCTGATATTCATCGTAAAGGTGGTACCGTTGGCATCCCATTGCCAGCGTCCATCCACTTTGGCGGGAATAACCCAGTAAAAAATATTGTGTGTTCGGGTTTTCCCCTCGATTTCTACATTTTCTTGTTTGTCGGGTTGCCAGTTGCCCATGTCAAAACTATGGGAAACAATTTTTGTGCCGGGCTCAAGTTTATCGAGCAGTTCGGGCCGTAGCTTTTTATTCACTGTAGGCAGCAAATACATGGTAATGACAGAGGCTTTGCTAAAATCAGTGTCAAAAATATTAGCCTCCATAAACATAATCCGGTTATCCACGCCTTTTTGTGCAGCATTTTCACGGGCTTCGGCAATGCGTTCGGGGTCGATGTCAATTCCGTGACCGGTGGCACCACGCTGGGCAGCGGCAATAACAATACGCCCGTCACCGGACCCTAAATCAATAACATAATCGCTGGGTTGTACATCAGCCATCTCGAGCATTCGGTCAACGACCTTGGACGGAGTGGGCACATAGGGTACGTCAAGATCCTGGGCCGTGGTCGCTGATGATAAGGTTAGTAATAATCCACAAAATAATAGTGAAAGTGATGTTTTGAGAATAGATCGAGAAAAATAAGTTTTCATGGTATGTACCGTTATTATGTTAGGAGATATCAAATCCTGCTTATATTTTCTGTGTTTATAATCTCATTAAATTTGATGTTGTTTTGAGCAGTGCAGAGCGAAATCAATATATTATAACGTAATCAATGCTGCCTGATTATGTAATCCAAAGATCGTCAACATAAATAATAAAACCGTCAGATAAAGATGTGTGTTCCAATCAAAATGTAATATTATGTTTATGTAATTTTAAAACTGTGAAGCAACGGCATTCAAAAATATGGTCGACCACTATTTTTGGGATGATTCCTTTTGCCTTTTCTTTGGAAAAATCCTAAGTTTCGCCGCTTCCAGAATCATGGAACATATCTTTTTTCAGGAAGAAATTATCAAAACTTAACCCACTACAATCGAACTTAAATAATGAACAAAGGAACCGTTGCACAAGTGATTGGTCCGGTTGTGGATGTCGATTTTGATCAGGGAGACATTCCACCGGTACTGAATGCGCTTTATATTGAACGTGAAGACAATTCGAAACTCTACCTGGAAGTTGCCCAGCATCTTGGTGAAAATCGCGTGCGTACAATTGCGATGGACTCTACCGACGGCTTGGTTCGCGAAATGGAAGTTGTTAATACCGGCGCTCCAATTTCAATGCCTGTTGGTGAAGATATCCGCGGACGTGTATTTAATGTTGTTGGTGAGCCGATTGACGGTATTGAACCGCCCAAAGGTGATCGCCAGTATCCCATTCACCGGTCGGCGCCCGACTTCGAAGATCTGGCAACATCTACCGAAATGTTGGAAACCGGAATCAAGGTTATTGACTTACTTTGCCCGTATGCCAAAGGTGGTAAAACCGGGCTGTTCGGTGGTGCCGGTGTAGGAAAGACGGTTCTTATTCAGGAATTGATTAACAATATTGCCAAAGGTCACGGTGGACTTTCGGTTTTTGCCGGTGTTGGTGAGCGTACTCGTGAAGGTAACGACCTGATTCGTGAAATGCTCGAGGCCGGTATTATTGACTACGGCGAAGAATTTAAAGAATCGTTTGAGAACGGCAAGTGGGATCTCAGTAAAGTTGACAAAGAAGCACTTAAAGAGTCCAAAGCGACCTTCGCATTTGGACAGATGAATGAACCTCCCGGGGCGCGTGCTCGAGTGGCCCTTTCCGGATTGACGCTTGCTGAGTACTTCCGCGAAGAGGTTTCTCGTGATATCCTGCTCTTTATTGATAACATTTTCCGATTTACACAGGCCGGATCTGAGGTATCGGCGCTGCTCGGACGAATGCCTTCGGCAGTAGGATATCAGCCGACGCTGGCTACCGAGATGGGAGATCTTCAGGAGCGTATTACTTCTACCAAAGGCGGTTCCATTACATCGGTACAGGCGGTTTACGTACCTGCGGATGACTTGACCGACCCCGCTCCGGCGACAACATTTGCTCACCTTGATGCGACCACCGTATTGAGTCGTGCGCTGACACAGATCGGTATTTATCCTGCTGTAGATCCGCTGGATTCTTCTTCTCGAATCCTGGATCCGCACGTTGTTGGCGAAGAGCACTATAATACGGCCCAGCGAGTTATTGAGATCCTGCAGAAATACAAAGATCTGCAAGATATTATTGCTATTCTGGGTATGGATGAGCTTTCTGATGAAGACAAAACGGTCGTAGCTCGTGCCCGACGCATCCAGCGTTTCCTCAGTCAGCCGTTCTTTGTGGCTGAACAATTTACTGGTCAGCCGGGTCAGTATGTCAATGTTGAAGACACAGTAAAAGGCTTTAAGAAAATTCTCGACGGTGAGCTTGATCACTTGCCGGAAAAGGCGTTCTACATGGTGGGAACCATCGAAGAAGCCGAAGAGAAAGGCGAAGAGCTGCTAGCCGAAGAAGAAGCCGAAGCCGCAGAATAGAGGTCATAAATGAATAGCTTTCAAGCACAGATTCTAACTCCGGAAGGCTCACTCTTTGATGATGAGGTGACTGGAGTTCGCGTTCCCGGAGAGATGGGGAGTTTCGAAGTTAAGGTGCTTCACGCAAATATCATCTCCTCACTCGAAGTGGGTGATATTCTCGTACGCAAGGCAACCGGTGATGAGCAGCATTTTGCCGTGACTGGTGGTTTTGTGGAAGTGGTCGATAATAAGCTTACGCTGCTGGCGGAAGCCGCTGAACCGGTTGAAGAGATTGATGTTGAGCGAGCCAAAGAAGCCAAGAAGCGTGCCGAAGAGCGTCTCAATTCCGATGACCCCGAAATTGACGAGAAGCGAGCCCAAAAGGCGTTAGAACGAGCAGAGAATAGAATTAAGCTGTCTGCTGACTTTAGCGTAAGTACGCAGTAGGTTCTCTTTTAGTGTCATTTCGAACGCAGTGAGAAATCTATGTTTTAATCTGATGGCGCAAGCGTCTGCTTGTGCCATTTGGTCCGAGCGTGAGAACCATATTTAGTTGACAATCGAGGTTTTGATAATTTCTGAAAGGCGATCTCATTAGAGGTCGCCTTTTTTATTGGATGAAATAGAACACGGATGTAGTAAATCTATTACATTAAGCGTGTACGCTTAAAATAGCTGATTTTTTCTCATTCTGGCACTTTGCTCCAGAATGAAGAGCTATTGGCATCTGCAGCAGAGCAGCGGATACAGAGGAAAGTGGAATGGAACTCTGTAATCCAACTCAATCACCAACCGATACGCCCGGTACCGGTTTCTTGATTATCCGTACTGTCGGGATCTTGGGGCATCACAAATCCGGGGGGTTTTTGAAATGAATCGTAGCTCCATGGAGCATTGGGATCCGCTGAAGCAAGGTTAATGAATTTACCCACAATTGGCAGCGCTGAACGAGCCCCCTGACCAATACTATAATCAAGATCAGTGGGAAAGCGAATCATCCGGTTTTCGCCGCCCACCCAGGCCCCCATCACGATATGGGGCATCATGCCCACAAACCAGTTGTCAGCACTGTTCTGGGTAGTTCCGGTTTTCCCGGCCACATCTTGTCGAACATTATATGTATTTCGCAGCCGAACGCCGGTTCCATAATAACCGTCACCGCCGTTAATTACGCCGCGCATCATATCGACCATCATATACGCAGTTTCGGGGCTGATAACCTCATCCCGATACTCCGGACGGTATCTCTTGATGATATTACCTTCCTTATCCTCAATGCGGGTAATGGCAATAGGATCGATATGTACACCCTGATTGGCAAAGGTGGTGTAGGCGCTCACAAGTTCTAAAAGTGAAACTTTTGCAGTACCTAATGCAATAGATGGATAGGCTGGCGTATCGGACAGATCAATGCCAAGATTCATGGCCATCTGCTTGATTTTTCGGGCGGCTGGTTCGAGATCTTCCAGTTGTGTGGTATTGGGTTCGCCCGCCAGTTCTGGCAGCAAGCGAATTGTCACATTATTTAAACTTCGGGCCAACGCCTGACGCAGAGGAATCATCTCTGGCCCCGACGGAATATGCGGATCCTTTGGTTTCCATGCTTTCCCCGAGCGGTCATAAAATACGCTGGGATATTTCGAAAACTTGTGATAGGGTTTGTACCCATTGTCGATAGCGACCGAATATACAAACGGTTTAAAGGTAGAGCCGGCCTGTCTTCTTGATTGGCTGACATGATCAAACTGTACATTCCCGTAATTCGATCCGCCCACCCAGGCCAAGATATTGCCATTATTGGGATCAATACCTACAAAACCGGCTTCGAGACGCGTTTTGGCACGCTTCACAGAATCTACATAAGCAGTATCGGCCAAGAGGGTATCAAAAACCACCGACTCTTGGTCGGTATTATATTTCGAAAAGGCATTTTTATAGCGATCGGTCTCACGAATAAATTCCCTTAAAAAGTTGGGGTGTTTTTCCCAAAAGCGGCTCATATATTCGCCCTTCTTGATTGCGCTTTTACATTCAGGAATTGAGGCATTCCCTGTGGTCCATTCACATTCATAAAGGGTTTGCAGGGAATCTAACTTTGAGCGCAAAGCTTTTTCGGCATAGCGCTGCAAGCGCGAATCAATTGTCGTGTAGATCGATAGGCCGTCAGTATAGAGATTATATCCGTTTTCCTCCGTCCATTTTTCGACCTTTTTGCGAACATATTCGCCGAAATAGCGACTTTCCTGTCCTGCTTTTGATGGAGGCTGATAGTTTAGGGCAATAGGCTCTTCCCGCAGTTTTTGATAGACGGCATCGGTAATAAATCCCCGTTTATTAAGTAGGAAAAGTACCGTATTTCGTCGATTTTTAGAATTCTGAGGGTTAACGCGCGGATTGTACAGATAAACCCCTTTTAGCGAACCGACCAGTGTGGCTGATTCAGAAATCGTTAGATCTTTTGCACTTTTGCCAAAGTGGGTTTGCGA
The DNA here is from genome assembly GCA_964490705.1 of uncultured Balneolaceae bacterium. Taxonomy (GTDB): domain Bacteria; phylum Bacteroidota; class Rhodothermia; order Balneolales; family Balneolaceae; genus Fodinibius. The sequence goes on from CAZBCG010000002.1 coordinate 163,325, forward strand.
GGCCGATTCAATTCCAAACGAACTGTTGGGAAACTCCACCGTATTGAGATACATCTCAATAATTTCGCGTTTGGTATAATTTTGTTCGAGCTGAATGGCGGTAAGCATCTCCCGAAGTTTTCGGATAATTGAAAATTCGCGACCAATTTTCTTATAGAGATTTCGGGCCAGTTGCTGAGTAATCGTGGAACCACCCTGAATGCGACCGTTCAGCAGGTGCCAGGGCACGGCCAGCGTACGAATCATGTCGATGCCCCAATGATTGTAATAACGATGATCTTCGGTAGCTACCAAAGCATCTACGATGTGAGGAGACATCTCTTCGATGGGGACATAGGTGCGATTTTCGGTATAAAAACGGTCGAGCACCACACCGTCGCGGCTCAGCAGTTCAGAAGCAATGGCTGTTTCGGGATTTTCGAGCTGTTCAATCGAGGGCAGGCCCTGCATCAGATAAAGAGTAAAACCAGTGAACCCAATGATGAGGACACCAATGGTTATGGCTGCCCATTTAAAGATACTTTTCTTGGTTTGGCTCCAGCCCGAACCGGTATTCTTTTTCTCGGCATTTCCGTTCTGTTCATTGGCTTTTTGCCGGCGATATTCCGGATCGTTAAAATACCGATCCATTTCATTATCGTAATTTGAGCTACTCATCTATGTCGTTTTCAAGTGTTTGTAGAGACTGCAATTGAGGCACCCAAGAAACGAGTGAAATCGAATCATTATTGTAATAGGCCATCGTCCGGTGCCTATAAAAGGTACCCAAATTTATATAGGTTCCGAAGTCAAATTGTTTCCGGCGCGGGATGTGATCGTGCCCGCAGATAATTATGTCAATATCCCTTTTTTTGAGCGTTTGTCGAACCCACTGATTCAACAATTGTTTTTTTTGAGGATTCCAATCCAACAAACGAGTAACGCGCGAAAAGTACTTCATGATACGAATCCCGATCTGGGGCGGAAAAATATGTTGGTACAGCTCGATGAACGTCTCGTTTCGCAGCAGCCGATGTAATTTGGGGCGCGGCAGATCAAAGTCGCTATTAGAGAGCCCATCCCCGTGCATTGTCATAATTGTATCGTTGCCCAGCGAAAGCAGTTTATATTCTTGCCGTAGTTCAAAGCCCAGTTTGGTAAAATGATCGCGGGTCCAATTGTCGTGATTGCCGGTGATGTAGAGGGTGGGTCCCAATGCGTTGTTATAGGTGGAAAACCGATCGAGCAGTTTATTCCCTAAAGAAGGTACCGTGTCGGGGTATTCCATCCAGTAGTCAAAGAGATCGCCGAGGATGGCTATATGGATGTCGTTGCGCTGGCAATAGTTGATAAGCTGAATCAGCTCTGCTTCTATGCGTTCGTTTTCTTCCTCAGAAAAGCCGCCCAGATGCACATCAGAAATAAAAAGCATTGGCTGTTCGGCGGGAGTAATATCCATGCAGATAGGAGGGGCGATTTATTTTTTGCGCTCAATAATAAATTTGATGAGATCTTCGAACGCTTGCCGATCTTCGGATTCGGGAAGTTCCGAAAGTGCTTCGAGGGCGCGATTGGCATAGTCATTCATGATGGATCGGGCGTATTGCATGCCGCCTTTCTCATGCACAAAGGTGACGATTTCATCAATATCGGCTTGCTTTTTTTTGCGTTTGCGCATCAGGTAACGCGCGCGGATTTTTTCCATCGCTGATGCATTCTCCAGCGCTTTGATAAATGGCAGTGTTACTTTTCGCTCTTGAATGTCGTTGCGCTTGGGCTTACCGATATCGTTAACGCCATAATCAAAAAGATCATCCCTGATTTGGAAAGCAATGCCGGTACACATGCCGATATCGTGCATTCTTTGGTGCATTTCGGGATCGTCTGTAGTTGATATAGCACCGCATTCGCAACATGAGGCAATCAGGCTGGCCGTCTTTTCAGAAATCACTTTAAAGTAGTATTCTTCATCCATGTTAAAGAGCCGGGCCGCCTTGAATTGACGCAGCTCTCCTTCACTCATTTGCCGGACGGCATCAGAGAGAACTTTCAGCAGTTTATATTCTTCGTGATCAAGTGCGGTAAGCAATCCTTTTGAGAGCAGGAAATCGCCGAGCAGTACGCCGGCCTTGTTATTCCATACTTTATTGATGCTCAAAAAACCACGTCGCACATCGGCTTCATCAACTACATCATCGTGGATAAGTGTGGCGGTGTGCAGTAGCTCAATCATGGTTGCGGCTACATAGCTCCGCTCATTAACATCACCGAACAAACGGGCTGACATAAACACAAGGGTAGGGCGAATTTCCTTGCCCTTTTGTCGCAGCAGATATTGTACTACTTTATCGAGCACCCAAACATCGGTACGCAGCGCCTTCTTGTAGAAGGTGCGGAACTCAGACAGATCAGCGGCCACAGGAGCTGTAATACTCTTCAGCGTTTTCTTCTGCTTGCGTTCAAATGTAGTAGCTTTTTCTAGCTGCGTATCAATCATGAAGTCATCCCGATAGCTTGAAAAGTGAAGCTGTAAATAAAAGTTGAAATTTAGTAATTATTCAGGTTTTATACCCCATCAATTCTGAAAGCCAGTAATAGCTACTAATATAGAGCTTGAACGGTAAATTTTAAATATGCAGATAAACCAATGATTGAGGTTGATTTAAGCAGGGCCAAGCGGTTCCTGTCGGATAAGGAGTTTGAAACCGCCAAACAGGAAGCCAATGAAGCATTTCGAAAAGTGCACGAACGAAGCGGCGAAGGAGCCGAGTGGCTGGGGTGGAGAGATATGCTCGAAGATCCCAACGATGCTATCCTGGAACAATTAGACAGTTTGGCAACCGAAATTCGTGCCGATGCGGATGTGTTTATTGTTTGCGGAATTGGGGGATCATATCTTGGGGCCCGTGCTGTTATTGATGCGCTTTCCGATTTTTTTGGTCACAATGGACCGGAAATTTTGTATGCCGGGCACCATATGAACGGGAAATACCTTGAAGAGCTGCTGGAATATCTCGAGCAGCCCAATGCAGATGGTGAGCAAAAAAGTGTCTATCTGAATGTAATTTCAAAATCCGGCACAACGCTCGAAACGGCGCTTTCTTTTCGCATGATCCGCAACTGGATGGAAGAGCGATTCCCGGAGGATGTGCGCGATCGCATTATTTGTACTACCAGTGCCGAGGGCGGAGCCTTAAACAAGCTGATCGAAGAAAAAGGCTATGATAAGTTTATTATCCCCGATGATGTGGGAGGACGCTTTTCGGTACTTACACCCGTAGGGTTGTTACCCATTGCGGTTGCAGGTATTGATATTCGCACGTTATTTTATGAGGCCGTTTCGAAATATGAGGAGCTGGAAGAAGATCCGGAGCCGGTTATTAAATATGCGGCAGTAAAATATGCGCTGTTCGAAAAAGGCAAAACAGTGGATGTGTTGACCTCATTCGAGCCTCAGCTTAAATCACTCGGCGGATGGCTGCAGCAGCTGCTTGGTGAAAGCGAAGGCAAAGATGGAAAGGGCATGTTTCCCGCCGTGGCCACCTATTCTACGGATCTGCACAGCCTGGGCCAGTTTGTACAGCAAGGGCCCCGCAATTTGATGGAAACATTTATCATTATTGATTCTCCGCCCAATGGCGTCACCGTTGATAGCATGGAAGGTGATCATGACGGACTCAATTACCTAACGGGCCGTTCATTTCATGACATTAATGAGCGGGCGTTTGAGGGAACATTGAAAGCGCACACCGAGGGCGGGGTACCGGCTGTGGTTGTGACGCTCAAAAAAATGAATGCACAACATATCGGTGAATTTATCTATTTTTATGAGTTGTTAACGGCTATCTATTGTTACTGCCTTGGGGTGATTCCATTTAATCAACCGGGTGTAGAGCACTATAAGCGGGAAATGTATCAACTTTTGGGAAAAAATTAGGGTAATGAGTAACGATATAAGCGATCAACTTCCGGATACCAATTCACCAGATGACGATCTTAAATTTATTGCCATCGCTGGAAATATTGGAGCAGGAAAATCTTCACTAACCGGCTTGCTGGCCAAGCATTTTGGATGGGAGGCCTTTTACGAGTCGGTCGATGACAATCCCTATCTGTCGGATTTTTATGATGATATGCGTCGCTGGAGTTTTAACCTGCAAATCTATTTTTTGTCCAGTCGATTTCGGCATCAAAAACAGATGATGGAGCAGGAGGGACGGTTTGTGCAGGATCGTACTATTTATGAGGATGTCGAAATTTTTGCCAAGAACCTGCATAACATGGGATTGATGAGCGACCGCGATTTTGAGAATTACGAGGCACTCTTTGAGGAGATGACCCATTACCTGCAGCCACCCAGTCTGTTAATCTATATTCGCGCGCAGGTTTCCACGCTTGTTGATCAGATTCAGCAGCGCGGACGCGATTACGAAAACACCATCCGCATTGAATATCTTGAGAAACTCAATCGGTTGTATGAAGACTGGATCGACCGCTATCCCCACGAAAAGCTTATTATTGATACCGATGATCTGGATTTTGTGAATAATAAAGAAGATTTAGGCCGCATCATTGAACTGGTAGAGCAGCGGCTGTTTGGGTTGTTTAATTAATTGCAGGTAAACCCAAATATTCATATTTTTGCAAGCTATTGCGGTTATGTCAAAACTTGAATTTAACATAGTAGAAATACCCGAAGGAGAAAGTCGACGAACAGTCGATTTATCTGATGAGGATCTGGATTTGTCGCCATATAATTTTATGGGGGGCAAGCTCGAGATCCTGTTTTATCGTACGCTCCATTTTATTCGGGTTAACTTTCATGTGGATTCGGATGTAGAGCTGGAATGTGATCGTTCACTAGAACCATACATCCAGCCGATTGAATCTGATTATGAAGTTGTGTTCAAAGTTGACGTTCAAGAGGAAAAAGAAGATGAAAACGGCGCCGTGCGTCGCTTTAACTTTTCCTCGAATTCCCTGAGTATCGAAGATGAAGTCCGCGATACTATTTTTCTGCAAATTCCGATAAAGAAGTTACATCCGAAGTTTCTGGATGAGGAAGGAAAGCCGAAAGATTTTGAGACGAAATCATTTGGAGATACTGGGGAGGAGGAAGATTCAGATATCGCGGATCCGCGGTGGCAAAAATTGAAAGAACTAAAGAATTAACAGCAATATTATTACGATTATATAATGGCACATCCAAAACGACAACATTCTAAGTCCCGCCAGGGAAAACGTCGCTCTCATAATAAAATTGGGGAGCCTACATTGGCCGAATGTGATAACTGCGGAGCCCTGCACCGCTATCACCACATTTGTAAAGAATGTGGCCATTATCGCGGCCGTCAGATCCTTGATGTAAATAAGTAATTTTAGCTTAATTCCTATTTCATGATCATTGCCGTAGATGCTGCAGGGGGCGATTATTATCCCGAAAATCCTGTAAAGGGTTCCATCAAAGCATTAAATGAACTGTCCGATTTGACGGTTATTTTGGTAGGACCCGAGGACGAAATTAATAAGGAACTATCCAATCATGAATACGATCAGCAGCAGTTGATGGTGCAGCATGCGCCGGAAGTGATCGGGATGGACGAATCTCCGGCCAAGGCAGTAAAAACAAAGCAGAATTCCTCTATCGTTACCGGAATAGGGATGCACAAGGCCGACAAATGTCAGGCGTTTGTGAGTGCCGGCAATACCGGTGCTTTGTTGGCAGCTTCTACATTTCTTTTAGGTAAGCTCGAAGGTGTAAGTCGCCCTACGATTGCTGCAGTATATCCCACTACAAAAGGGGTACGTCTCTTACTTGATGTAGGTGCCAATCTGGAGGTACGCTCCGAAATGTATTTCCAGTTTGCCCAGATGGGGACTATTTTTGCCCGCGAAATCATGGACATTGATGATCCCCAGGTAGGATTATTAAATGTGGGAGAAGAGGAAGAAAAGGGTACAGATCTTCTTAAAGAAGCATATAATGAACTACAGTCTCTCCCCAATTTTGCAGGTAATATTGAAGGCCGGGATATTTTTGATGCCCATGCAGATATTTTTCTGTGTGATGGACTGGTCGGAAATATTGTTCTCAAATTTGGTGAATCTATTCCCGAAGCACTCAGCACATTTATCAAAAAGGGAATTCAGAAACTCGAACTTGGCGTCGAAGAAGCACAGCTTGTTGAGAAAGTATTGAAAGCTTCGCTGGCTGATTTTGACTCCGAACGGATCGGCGGCGTACCATTCCTGGGTGTTGACGGCGTAAGCATGGTAGGGCATGGAAGCAGTTCGCCGACCGCAATCAAAAATATGATATTGAATGCCGCTAAATGTGTGGATCACAATATCAACGAAAAAATTGTAGCATCTCTTAAATAAATAACCTCCTTACATGGCGGAAAATAAACGAGCAGCGATAACAGCAGTAGGCCACTTTTTGCCTGAGAATAAGTTGACCAATGATGATTTGGAGCAGATGGTGGAGACCAATGACGAATGGATTCGCACCCGAACCGGCATTGAGGAACGTCGGATTCTTAAAGATGATGACAAGGCCACGGCTTTTATGGGATCCAAAGCGGCTAAAGAAGCACTCGACCAGCGCGGCATTTCGGCCGATGAGATCGATGTCATAATTTGTGCAACAGTTACACCTGATTATTTATTTCCCGCTACGGCTTGCATGATTCAAAGCGAAATCGGTGCAAGTAACGCCTATGGATTTGACCTTTCCGCGGCCTGCTCGGGCTTTTTATTTGCCTTGACTACAGGTGGAAGTTTTATCGAATCGGGCAGGGCAGAAAAAGTGCTCGTGATCGGCGCTGATAAAATGAGCTCTATCGTTGATTATACTGATCGCTCGACTTGTATTTTATTTGGAGACGGAGCCGGGGCGGTTCTTCTCGAAGCGTCTGAGGATGAAACCGGTATTATTGATTATATTCAGCGCTCAGAAGGCGATACCGATTTAGCACTTTATCAGCCGGCGGGTGGAAGTTTGAATCCCGCTTCGGAACAGACCGTGGCCGATCGATTGCATTATGCGAAACAGGATGGACGAACAGTATTCAAAAAGGCTACAGTGGGTATGGCGGATGTTTCTGCCGAGATTATGGAAAAGAACAATCTCGATGCCGATGATGTTGCGTATCTGGTTCCGCATCAGGCAAACCTGCGCATTATTGATGCAACCGCCAATCGTATGGGACTTGACAGCGACAAAGTGATGGTCAATATTGATAAGTACGGCAATACCACGGCCGCAACTATTCCACTTTGTCTCTACGACTGGAAAGACAAATTAGATCACGGTGACAATTTAATTCTGGCGGCCTTCGGTGGCGGATACACCTGGGGCGCTATCTATCTAACATGGGGGATGAAATAATGAGCACAGCGTATCTTTTTCCGGGTCAGGGCTCTCAGACTGTTGGGATGGGGCAAGTCCATTATGACGACAATGAGACGTTTGCTTCGTATGTAGATCGGGCCAATAACGTACTCGGTTTTGATCTGAAAGAAATTATGTTCGAAGGGCCGGAAGAAAAACTGAAGCAGACCGAATTTACGCAGCCCGCTATTTTTCTGCATTCGATTGCGCTATATAATACGCTGGATGCCACGCCCGATATGGTGGCCGGACACAGCTTGGGTGAATTCTCCGCACTTGTAGCTTGCGGAGCTATCGGTCTTGAGGATGCGCTCAAGATTGTCCGCCGACGCGGTGAGCTTATGCAGCAGGCCGGAGAAGAAAATCCCGGTACGATGGCAGCGGTTATTGGGATGGATGACGAAGTCGTTGAACGAGTGTGCAAACAAGCTACTGAAGAAATAGGCAAAGAGGTTATTGCAGCCAATTATAATTGCCCGGGTCAGCTGGTTATTTCCGGGGATGTTGATGCCGTTAAAAAAGCGGTAGAGCTGCTCAAAGAAGAAGGCTGTCGATTAGCTAAAATGTTGCCGGTGAGTGGTGCGTTTCACTCCTCGCTGATGCAATCTGCTTATGACGGCCTTAAGAAAAGTTTGGAATCTATTGAAATATCTGAGCCAAGTTGCCCGATTTACAGTAATTATACCGCCGAACCAACGACCAATCCCAAAGAAATTAGATCTAATGTGTTAAATCAGTTGCTGAATCCGGTTCGTTGGACGCAGACCTTACAGAATATGAGTGCCAATGGTGCTGATTCGTTTGTAGAAGTCGGTCCCGGCAAGGTATTGCAGGGACTTGTAAAGCGAACGTTGGATGACGTAGAAATTAACGGGTATGAATAAATTTAAGAAGTTGTAGTACACTTCCGAGGTGTACTACAATTATGATTCTGGTAGAGAATGTTCTATAAAGTATTAATTGAATCGAAATTGTTATGAGTTTATCACTAGAAGGAAAAACAGCGTTGGTAACCGGCGGAAGCCGTGGAATTGGTCGATCTATTGCATTGACATTGGCAGACTATGGCGCTGATGTGGCTATCACTTATCGAAGTTCTGTGGATGCCGCGAATGAAGTAAAAGAAGAAATTGAAGGGAAAGGGCGTAAAGCCAAAGCTATCCAGGCAGATGCCGTAATATTTGACAGCGCCCAAGAAGTCATCAGCGAAATAACCGGTGACTGGGATAAGCTCGATATTCTGGTTAATAATGCCGGTATTACTCAAGACAACTTGATTTTGCGGATGAGAGAAGAGCAGTGGGATCAAGTGATTGATACGAATCTCAAAAGTGTATTTAATTACAGCAAGGCGGTGGCCAAGCCGATGATGCGCAATCGGGGTGGTTCTATCATCAATATTAGCTCTGTTGTTGGAATTGCGGGAAATGCCGGCCAAAGTAATTATGCGGCATCCAAAGCCGGTATTATTGGATTTACGAAATCATATGCCAAAGAGTTGGCCTCCAGAGATATTCGGGCGAATGTGGTAGCCCCGGGATATATCACCACCGAGATGACTGATGAGCTCGACGATGATCTGCTCGAAGCAATTAAGGAAGATACGCCGTTAAGTAGGGCGGGAGATGCCGAAGAAGTAGCGGCAACGGTCGCATTTTTGGCCTCCGACCTAAGCTCGTATATCACCGGAGAAACAATTCGCGTTGATGGCGGTATGGCGATGTAAGAGTCTAAAAGTCGGATGAGTGCGGCAGTAGTAATAAGAAATTTCGAAAGTGTATTTTTATCTATTTAAATTGTATTTTCTGCCCATGCTTTACGAAAGTAGGCAGATAATCAATTTCTCATAAACTCGAAAACAAGTAAATAAATAGTTATGTCACAAGACGTTGAAGCTAAAGTAAAATCGATTATCGTTGACAAATTAGGTGTTGACGAATCAGAAGTAACCCACGAAGCGAACTTCACAAACGATCTGGGAGCTGATTCTCTCGATACCGTTGAGCTTATCATGGAGTTTGAAAAAGAGTTTGATATCAGCATTCCCGACGAAGATGCAGAAAACATTGCTACGGTCGGCAACGCTGTTGAGTATCTACAAGAAAAAGTCTAAACAGTCCACACGCTAAATCATTTAGCATGTCGAAACGTAGAGTAGTCATTACCGGAATTGGTGCCCTTACCCCTGTAGGTAAGACGGCACCAGATTTCTGGAATGGATTAATATCGGGAAAGAGCGGTGCTCAGCCCATTGAGCATTTTGACACCTCGGATTTTCCTACCAAGTTTGCGGCTCAGATCGAAGATTACGATGAGGAGGATTACTTCGATCGCAAAGAAGCACGCCGCATGGACCGGGTCTGTCAATATGCGATGGTTGCGGCCGAAGAAGCCATCCAGGATACCGAACTGGATCTCGATGATATCAACAAAGACAACGTTGCTGTTATCGTAGGTACCGGCATTGGAGGTATGGTGACGTTTTACGAGCAATCCATTTCGTTCCACGAGCACGGTCCGCGAGGCGTTTCTCCTTTCTTTATCCCGATGCTTATTCCGGATATGGTGGCAGGCCAAATTTCAATAAAGTACGGCTTCAAAGGGCCAAACTTTTGTGCCGTGTCTGCCTGTGCCACAGGTTCGCATAATATTGCATTGGCTTATGATTCAATCCGCAATGGACAGTGCGATATGGCTGTTTCTGGTGGATCAGAAGCTCCGGTGTCTCGCATCGGAGTAGCCGGTTTTAACTCAATGCGTGCTATGTCCACCCGTAATGACGATCCCCAATCAGCATCCCGGCCGTTTGATAAAGACCGGGATGGTTTTGTTCTTGGCGAAGGATCGGCCATTCTGTTTTTGGAGGAGTATGAACATGCTAAAGCCCGTGATGCTCAAATATATGGCGAAATTGTAGGCTATGGCTTTTCGGCTGATGCTCACCATATTACGGCACCCGATCCTGATGGAGAAGGGGTAATATTGGCATTGAATCGCGCACTTGATTCTGCAGGTATAGAACCCGAAGATGTGGATCATATTAATATGCATGGTACTTCTACGCCGTTGGGAGATATCGCTGAGACGAACTCAATCAAGAAAGTATTTGGCGATCATGCGTACGAAATTAACCACAACTCTACGAAGTCGATGACTGGTCATGCGTTGGGTGCAGCAGGAGCCATGGAGGCCTTAGCTTCTATATTGTCCACCTATCACGGTATGATACCGCCTACCATCAACTTTGAAACCCCCGACCCGGAGTGTGATTTGAATTACACATTCAATGAGTCGGAAGTGCGCGATGTCAAATACGCACTCAACAATGCATTTGGATTTGGTGGGCACAATACTTCGCTCGTGTTCAAAAAATTTGAAGAGTAATTAATGTTCGATAAGCTCCGGTCATATTTTACGACTGATGATTTTGAACTGACGGCCGAACATAAGAAGCGAATAAAACAGTTAGAGGGGATTATCGGGTCCAAGATTGATAATCCCTATATTTTTATCAGGGCGCTGCGCCATCGCTCTACGCTCGAAGACGACAACTTTTCTTCCACAGATTCTTACGAGCGACTTGAGTTTCTGGGTGATGCCGTACTCGATCTTATCGTTACCGAAGTTATCTTCGATCTTTTTCCCAATAAAAACGAGGGATTTCTCACCAAGCTTAGAGCCAAGCTCGTTAAAGGGGATACGCTGGCGATGTATGCCCGAAATCTGCAGCTAAGCGATTTGATGCTACTGGGAAAACGCGTACGAGGCCAGGGCGTTGAGCAGTCGAAAAGCGTGCTGGCGGATGTCTTTGAAGCCTTGGTCGGAGCACTGTATCTGGATTTGGGGTATAAGCCTACATCCCATTTTGTGCGGGAGGTGATCGAAGAATACGTCGATTTTAACAGCATCATTACCTCACTGGATAATTATAAAAGCATGCTTCTGGAATTTGCCCAGGCCCGTCAAATGGAGATTCCCACCTACAACGTCGTTTCTGAAGAGGGGCCCGGCCACGATAAAACATTCGGCGTAGAAGTGTTGGTTGATAATAGACCAGTTGCGGAAGGCAAGGGCAAAAGTAAAAAAGAGGCCGAACAAAAAGCCGCCCGCAAAGCAATCCAACTATTGAAGAAGCAGGACTAGATTTATTCCCTCCTCGTCATTGTCTTGATAAGTTATCCGCTTCCCAAACGATCCATATCATCAACAAAATGATGTCTTGGTTGTATTAAAAAATAGGATGAATCAAATGTTGGGGATGGTAGATATATCAGTGACTTACATTGCTTCCAAAAAGTAGCGAGGCACAGAAAAATCAGAGTTGGTATCATGTTCACAAAAAATGTTGCGAGCAATACACGAAGCGGGATTCCCTTACAGACTTGTTAGGAAAAATTAACTATGATTTATCTAAAATTGTAATAGCTTAATTACTGGTTTTTATAAGGATTTAAACTATAAAAACAATCTGTGACTATTATCTCGATAAATTGAGATGATGATAAAACCTTAATTTTATCGGGATAACAAAAGAAATAGATTTATTTATGTGACAAAATGAAATTTGGAAGGGAGTCAACTTATGTTGGAAGGAAACAGGGGGAGGACGGTATTGAAGAGTGGACGTGAAAACCGATCAGAAGGTCAAAAGCCGGTATTTGTTACTCAAAATGCTTTGATGCAAGAGTTGCTTACTAAGATAAAACTGGTGGCCCGCACAAATGCCACGCTGCTTATTACGGGAGAGAATGGCACAGGCAAAGAGGTGCTGGCACAATTGGCACATTACCACAGCAAGCGCAGAGATCGGCCCCTTATCGCTGTTAACTGTGGTGCTATTCCCAATGAACTGGTGGAAAGTGAGCTCTTTGGGCATGAGAGAGGTGCTTTTACGGGAGCCCATGCGAGGAAAGAAGGATGTTTTGAGTTGGCTCATCAGAGTACGCTTTTTCTGGATGAAATTGGAGAGATGCCCAAAGATATGCAGGTAAAATTGTTACGCGCTGTTGAACTCAATTCCTTCCGCCGCGTAGGGGGTAAAGAAGAAGTGAAAGTAGATATAAGCTTAATTTCTGCGACGAATAAAATCTTGATGAATCAGGTTAAAGCAGGCAGTTTTCGTGAGGATCTATTTTACCGGTTGAATGTTATTGAACTTTATGTACCTCCTCTCAGGCATCGCAAAGAGGATATACCGATCTTGGTAGAATATTACAAAAACCATTATATCGAAAAGCACGGTATCGACGATATCATTTTTAATGATAGCTGTATGGATATCTTGATGTCGTATGATTGGCCCGGTAACGTAAGGGAGCTAAAAAATGTGATTGAGCGCTGTGTAGTACTTTCGGATGGGGAGGTGGTTGATCTGGATGTTATCCCGTCTAAAGTTCATGAAGAGAAAAATATTTATCCGGTTTGTAGCGGCAGTGCAAATCATCAAATTATTCAGATTCCCCTCGGGATGAGCCTGAAAGAGGTTGAGCGGCGGGTAATTGATCAAACGCTGCATTCGGTGGATAACAATAAAACCGAAGCTGCCAAAATTCTCGGTTTTAGTCGGAAGACGCTACACAATAAACTTGATAAATACGAGAAAAAAATCGACCATTAAATGATCCGGAAAGCTGATACCGGTAATTATTTTCATTATTCATTATGAATAAATCAAAAGTAAAAAGGCCGGCTACATATTGTAACCGGCCTTTTTTATGTGGTAAGTATTATAATTGTTAGGTCAGTTGCTGCTGTTGATAACCTGGATGTGATCTCTAAAGCTGTTATAAAGCGCTTCATCCTGACGACCGCCGGGCCAGCAAATATTGCCGCCAAACTCATAACATTTGGTGCTAGTGGGGGTAAATTGCCAGAGCAGGCTACCGTCAAGCTGGATTTCTTCGGCATGACTGTAGAAATCATTGTACATCGCTTCTTGGTCGCTGTCGCCCCAGCCGTTATCGTCGCCCCATTCGCCTATAACAAATGGCTTTCCAAGATCTTCAGCAATTCGAGCGTGATCGCTCAACCAAGCGTGCTGTGCTGAGAATTCGGTGACCGAAAGTCCCCAGTTTGCGGGATACCAATGGGCCGTTCCGTAGTCGATTTCGGCAATGGCAGTGTTCATCATATAGCTGCTACCCTGATTGGCCCGCAACACATAGGTGTTACTGTACTGATCCTCAGAATATTCGCTCGGCGTATTTTCTTCGAAACCTTCTTCACCGGTCGAAACCATGTGGTTCGGGTCTTCAGATTTAATATGCTGGGCAATTTCCTGATACCAGTCGCGCAGTTCTTGAGGATCACCATCTGGCAGACGGCCTTCGTTGATGATTTCCCAAGAGAAAATAGCAGGCTCATTTTTATATGCTACGCCGGTTACTGTATTTACGCGATTGGTCAGCATGCTGATGTAATCCTTAAACCATTGCTGGGTGTCGGGGTCGTTGATAAAGTGCGACATTCCTCCACCTCCGTTGCCATCCCACTCATTATATTGACTGATACCGCCGAGGGCATCCCAATAATTAACGAGGGTAAGTATTACACGGATGTTGTGTTCTTTAGCTTTAGCTATCAAATTATCCAGATGCTGCAGATCCGACTCATTATAGACGCCGGGCTCGGGCTGCAGGCTGATATCATTATTATACTGAGCAGGGCCGTCATAGAATCCCCAGGTACGAATTACCGTTACGCCGGCTTCTTGATAAGTATCGAGGGTTTCATCAACCAGACCAGAATTGATCTGCTCATAAGAAGGCAGGTGATAGGCATTTGATCCCACAAAGCGGAATACTTCGCCATCGGCTACAAAATCTCCATTTTCTGCCGAAACAATGGCATCGTTATTGGTGGGGGGAGGGTTCGTAGTTTCCTGTTCGGTTTCAAATTCACGAACGCTTGACCAGTTTTCATTGTCATCATCACCGCTGGCCTGAACTCTCCAATAATAAGTCTGGCTGTATTCCAGATCAGAGATTTCGTATGAGATATTAGCTGTGGTTTGATCCACGAGAGGAGAAGAAAAATTATCATTGGTAGCAACCTGTACTTGATAATCACTTACATCAGAAAGGTCTTCCCACTCAAGGGTGAGCGTCGTAGATTGATCGGTTGCACCATCGTCGGGAGCCACGAGCGTTACGGCCGGTACTTGTTGTGTTTCGGCCGTTGTAGTAAAGCTGAATACAGATGACCACTCTGTTTCTTGATCAGAAACAACAGGTTCTACTCTCCAGTAGTAGGTTTGATCGAAGCTTAGATCGGATGTTTGGTATGATGAGTTTTCAACTTCCTGATCGGTTAAAAGAGAATTAAAGTTTTCATCTGTTGCTAGCTGTACATTGTAGGCAGATGCACTTGCAACCATCGTCCACTGTAGGTTTACATTAACGGCCTGATCAACGGCTCCGTCTTCCGGACTTTGAAGTTCGGTAGAAACCGGATCGGCATTTTGTGGTTCTTCTTCCGTAGAAAACTGCCAGGTTTCAGACCATGGCCCTTCGACTTCTTCAGCCAGCGGACGAACTTGCCAGTGAAGGGTTGTATCGTATGGCAAGCCGCTAATATCGAAGTCTGTAGATTCAGAAAGACTGTCGATCATAGGTGATGATAAATCATCATTAGTTCCTATTTGGATTCGGTAAGATTCGGCGCCCTCTACACCTTCCCAGTCAAGGGTAAGAGATGTTGATTGTACCGTGTTGTCTTCGGGAGCTATGAGACTAGGTTCTATTAATTCAGGTTCTGCTGATATTGTAATGGACTCTTCGCATTGTACCAATGCTAAGAGCATAAAAATGCCCATAAAGAGATAAAGTAATCGATTTATCATAGTTATTATATGGTTCATTGGGGTTAGCATAAGCCGAGGAAAGTGGGGTATATTTTCTCTGGCAAAATGGTATTATTTATTTGTAACTATAATATTTTCATATACTTATGATAATTATTATAGGTTAGTTAATACTAATTATTACGGTATGTTGTTCCTCGTTTCTTCTTATAAAGAGGCGAAAGTTTAAGGTACTCCTAACCGGCTGGAACGCATGCCTTTAAAACTAGCGGGAAATGCAAGAAAAGAGGCAAAGAGAAAACTATAGCACAGAAATATTAATTTTTTTTAATATTTTGGTGCATTTTTGTGCGAGAAATCAAAAAGTGAGGAACAGCGACGCTATTTTAGTTGGTTCATAGCCGAAGCGTGAGATGTAAAGTTTTTATACATCGTTGCATCACGCCTACCACCGGGATAACAAATATTACCCCCAAATTCGTAACATTTTGTGCCGTCAATGGTAAGTTGCCAGAGGAGACTGCCATGTAGTTTAATCTCTTCAGCATGATCCCAAAACTCTTTATATACACGATTGACCCTATCATTGCCCCAGCCCGGGAATCCATATTCTCCCAACACAAACGGTTTACCTGCTTCTGCTGCAATTTGCCCATGGTCAGACAGCCATGCCCGTTGTGCTCTCAGCAGATTTTCACTGGCATTACTCCCAAATCCCCAACTCTGTGGATACCAGTGGGCAGTGCCATAGTCAATTTCAGGGATCTGGGTATTCAGCAGGTAGCTGGTTCCCAGCTCAGCACGCAAGACATAGGTATTGCTGTATTCCGATACTGAGTAGTGTTCTTCCATGACAGAATCTTCAAATCCTTCTTCGCCCGTAGAAACAAGGTGATTCGGATCTTGCTGTTTAAGGAATTGTGCCATCTCCTGGTACCAATCGCGCAGTGTTTGAGGATCGCCGTTGGGCAAGCGTGCCTCATTCATGATTTCCCAACTAAAAATAGCTGGTTCATTCTTGTAAGCGACGTTTGTAATGGTATTAACCCGGTTGAGCAGCATGTGGATATACATTTTGAACCAATCCTGCGTATCAGAGTCAGTAATAAAATGGGCCATACCCCCATCGGGATTTCCATCCCAGGCATTGTATTGGGGCATGCCCCCAAGCTCATGCCAGTAATTGGCCAGGGCTATAATCAGTCGAATATTACGACTTTTGGCCTTTGCGATTATACTATCGAGATATCGGAGGCCGGCCTCGTTATAAATGCCGGGCTGGGGTTGCAGGTTGATATCATTCTGGTACTGGGGATTACCTTCGTAGAAGCCCCAAATTCGGATGACGGAAATCCCTGATTCTTCAAAAATATTGAGTGTTTCATCTACAAAATCGGGATTAATTTTTTCGTAGTTGGGCAGGTAGTAGGCATTGGTTCCTACGAAGTAAAATGAATCATTTCCCAGCTGAAAATTGCCATTATTGACAGTAACAAACGATTCTGTAATAGTGGGAGGTTCTGCATTATTACCCGAATTTTGGTTGTTATTTGAAACCGATTGGCAATAAACAGTAGTAAACAAACACAAGATGAAAAGCAGGACTGTTTGGGGCATCATTTTTTTGAGTGATAGCATGTGATAACAAGATTATTTATTTGGATGTGAGTTATTTATTTGATCCCGCAAATGCTTCTTCTCTAATCGAGTCCATGAGCGGATTTTTATTAGTTGTCACATCAGGGAAATGTCCGGCGCCCAGCTCCCAGATGATAACGCCGCCCAAGCGTTGTAGTTTGGCAAACCGTACCTTTTCTCGGGCCGACTCCTCGTTGTCATAAGAGATAAAGGTTTTGGGATTATCAATATCAACATAGGGTACTTTTGCTTTGGCATCCCATTTGGCCTGCGAAAGATTGTACTGATTGCTGATTTGGGAGTAGGGAATGCTGCCTCTGCCTTCGATAATCGACATATCTTGGGAAGGCCATAGTAGCCAGGTTTCTCCTAAGTTGACGGTGTTCCATACATAGCCATAAAAGTTGATGCCGATTCCGATTTTTTCACGATCCATGCCTGCACTAAGAGCTTCATCAACCTTTTGTTGTACACTTGGCAGCCGGGCGCTGCTGTTGAGGAACGTGGTTTCGTTGTTTTGAAGAGCTGAATTGTGCCAGGCATGCCAACCGCGCCAGGGTAGTGTCATGTTGAAAGTACGAATATTTATCTGATCAAAATATCGCTGGATATCGGCATAATGTGTCATAGCACTATCGCCTTTAAGAGCGGTCATAGTCAGCAGGGGACGCTCGTTGCTGCTTGTTGTTACGGTATCGAATACCATGCTCAGCTGAACAATAAATCGTCGATAATTTTCAAAATCAGCAGGTTGGTTGGGGGTATCCATATCCATATTTACGCCATCGAAATTGTACGTATTCATCAGATCCATAATCGTTTGAATTAGCTGTGTGCGATTGGTGTCTGCCAGTGCAATGTTCAGCGTATTGACTGATTCTAACCCTCGTATATTAAACAGTATTTTAACATTATGTTCATGAGCTGCGGGCACAATGGCATTGAGCCGGTCAGCGTTAAAGTTATTTCTTGTGAGTGGGTCCAGAGATTCGAATGGCGTACCATCTTCAGCCACAAATAATGAGAAGTAGGTGAGATGTGTGAGGGATTCCCACGGAATATCTTCAGTACGAATGGTGCCCCAGTTGCTGTAAGGGGTGCCCGCATCATGTTGCCAGCTGGCAAGATAACCGTTCACCCAGGGCGATTCATTGATAGGGATGCCCGATTCGTTTTGGAAAAGGTCGCAACCAGCAAGGCTGATGCAAGTAAGGATGGTAAGTGCAATATTTTTCATCGACGTATTTCTCTAGAAATTTTATAGTTATTAGATATAGGTGATAGACTGCTCATTGATGTGAGATAAAATGGAATTCTGGTCAGTGCTCTCCGGTAAAATATTTTTGAGTCGGATTTGTAAACGTTTGATTTTGACGCCTTTGGTGTGCGCCTGCGTTTTGAGGCGATTAAAATTCTCCGGCTTGATGTCATCTTCACAGATCAGGATATAATCGACCTTCATTGTTTGCAGGATTTTCATCAGCTTCCAGTGTCCTCCTAAGATGGGATATCCGTAAATATATTTTCCTTCCAAATGTGGGTTATCATCGAGGAAACCGACAATCTTGAAATTAGTTCGCGGAGAGTTCGTGATTTTGTGTAGAATCATGGTGCCACTTTCATTGGCCCCGTAAATAAGTACGTTTTCGCCGGTCTTTTTATCCTTGTGAAACCAGTAGCTGAATACCTGGTAGGCAATGCGGATGCCGAGCGTACAGGTCAGCAGAAAGTAAAAATCGAGCAGCAAAAATTGGATGCCCGACTCCAGCGGAAAGATATCAGCGACAAATAATACGATAGCCGTTAGGATAACTGCATATGTCACTGAACCTGTGATGCGCAGGGCGTTGCCGATTCCCATCTGTTTGATCGTCTCGCGATACAGCCCCGATGCCCAAAAGGTGAACAATTGCAAAGAAAGTATAATGATGAGTGTTTTCTCAAACTGCATAAAGCCTATGGATGCAGGATTTATGCTATGGATCAGTTTATAGCTTAGGCTGAATGACAGGGCGATAAAAGTGAGGTCGATAAGGCTCAAAAAGGTGATCCGGCTCAAAATCCAACGCTCGTAGAACGGAAGCATGATACCGTTATTGAATATGGCAATTTCGCGATAGCGTAGCTTTTTGATCCCCACGAAGAGTGCTCCAATTAAGAGAAATGACAGGATAATAAATGGTTTAAAGGTGTTTATCTGGGTGGTAGCAAACGCCGCTATTGCAAAACAACTGGATACCACGTACAGCAATATTACCGTGTTTCGGTGCGTAAGGCCCAGTGAAAGCAGCTGGTGATGTATATGTGCGCTGTCGGGGGTAAACATGCGATAGATTTTACCCCGAATTGATTGTTGTTCTTGGCTTTCCTGTTCGGGCAAAAAGCCTCCCAAAAACCGCCGCAGCATGGAGATAAGCGTATCAGCGATAGGCAGGCCGAGCACTAACATGGGAAAGAGCAGGGCGAAACCGGTGGAGATTTTAGTGGTGCTGTGGATCGATAGAATGGCCAATCCAAAGCCTATGATAAGGCTCCCCGAATCCCCGAGAAAAATATTAGCGGGACTAAAATTATACCGCAGAAATCCCACTAGGGCACCGGCCATTACCAGGGCCGAAACGGCAGTGATAATTTCGCCGGCCAAGGCAGAAACAGTAAAAATTGAAATACAGGCGATGGTGGCTACCCCGGATGCCAGCCCGTCGAGACCATCAATCAGGTTAAAGGCATTGGTGATACCTACAATCCATATCACAGTTAGCGGAAAGTCGATCATCTCTACATTGAGCATGCCCGTGCCAATGGGATTGGTGATGTTCGAGATTTTGAAACCGGCAAAATAGATCAGTCCGGCAATGATAAATTGTATCCCGAATTTGAGTCCCGGTTTGAGGGGGGTTAGGTCATCCCAAAAGCCAAGTAAAAAGACAGCTCCAAAACAGGCGCCGATAATCCCGAGGCGCAGTGGATGGTCTTGCAGGTCGTTAAACAGTGCCGGGAAGAGGATAAACAGGATAAGCAAAGAGCAGACTATGCTTATGAGAATAGCTATACCACCCAGTCGAGGTGTTACCTTGGAATGGATCTTACGTCCGCCGGGGGCATCCACGGCATTAATGTGTAGTGCAAACTTGATAACCCAGGGGGTTACGGCTAGTGAAAGTAGTACGGGAATGATAAATATTGTGATAAATTCGAAAATCATGACAGTCTCGTGATTTATAGTTTATCGTTTTGGTCGATATCGTAGGGCAATTTCCAGTTCATCGTAAACGGCAGATGCTGTATCTCGATGGTTTTGCCGTACGAAAGAATAGCCCCCTGCAGCAGGGCATTTTTCAACTGCCGGATGTTGCCCGGCCAGCTATAATTAAAGCATTCGTAAAGGGCCTGGGCCGATATCGTCAGGTCTTTGTATTCTCCGGAACATGCTTTTATCTCTTGCAAGAGTGATTGAATAAGCGTGGGAATATCTTCTCGGCGTTCTCGCAATGGCGGCAGCATAATAACCACGGGATCAAGTTGATCCAGCAGTTGTGTCCATACCGGCATTTGTACAATGGTTTGGTACGACTCTTGATTAAGCGACAGGATGAGCCGCGGTTGTGCCGGCCGGTTATACCGGAATAGCTGGGCGCATCCCTTTAGATACGATTCGACAATTTTTTCCATAAGCACCGGCGAAAGTTCGGAGAACTGATCAAGAAACAGAATGCCGTTGCTGGCTTTTTCCAGGATATCGTAGCGCAGGGTCAGGCAATCGTCTTCGAAGGAGAGTTGTCCCCAAAATCTCTCTTTGTATTCGCTTTCGGTCACATCCACACAGTAAAACGACTGGAAGGGGCCTTGGGCACGGGAACTGTTGGCATGGATAATTTCGGCCAGTCGTTTTTTTCCGGATCCTATTTCTCCCACGATGATAGCATTCACCTCAAGTTTTGCAAGATCCAGAATTTTGTAGAAGATGTCCCTCATCAGTGTGCTCTGCGAAGATTTTTCGATATCGCTGAGTATGGCTGATTTTGATAATGTGGTATGTGGGGAGATGCTATTCATGGCAACAAGTTAAAAGTGAAAAGTTAGGGCCATTTGGTGATATCGCTCGACCAGCCGGTCGGAATGCGAGACCATGTAATCGAATTCTATGATGCTTGTGATGATACCCAAGCCTAATCGCGGAGCGTAGATACTACGTTCCGGCTGAAACAGCAGGCCACCCCTTAGTGCGGCAAAGGGAACACTCTTCCATTCCAGCCCTGCCTTATACCAGATGCCTTCTTCGCCAAATCGCTTTTCGTTGGCCAGCGAAAGGGATAGATAAGTTTGGTCGGTATCGATAGGGAACTGGAGGGTAGCGCCCAGTTCCAGGCTTTCTCTGAGATTAATGCTGCGCAAGGTTGTTATCACGGGACCGTCTTCGAGATCCACAAAATTGTAACCTACACTTCGTCCCAATCCCCGAAACGCAATTCCATAGCTGATGGATTGGGATGGGGCGTAGATGATCCCGAAAGTGGGATAATAGGTCCAATACTGCGCTACGTCATTCTCGGCATAGGTGATATTGTTGAAAATGCCAAAGCTGAGCACATTATCCACCGAATAGGCATAGGCAAGATCAAATTGATACATGCGAATCTGGGGCTCGAACAAGGTGCTGCGGCCCAGCAGGTTCGTCGTGTTATATCCTTTATGATGTATTCCCAGTTGTGCAGCCAGGTGGTGCCCGCTTCGACGAAAGGCCGGCACGGTGATGTTTTCCAACATCAGGTTGTTATTCCAGTTTTGGAAGATATTTACCTGGACGTTTCTAAAATCTCGTACAAATGAAAGTGCCGCCGGGTTAATATTTATTGAAGACACATCCGTGGGATCGGCGACGGTAGCATCGCCCATGGCGCCAGTGCGGGCATTTAACTTGAGTAGGCGTGGAATTCCTCCGGGAATATCTTCATCCACAACCTGGGCAGTACTTACCGAGGCTAAGGGGAAAGCCAACAGCGTAAAAACTACAATAATGGAAATATAATAGATCGAGGTTTTCATTAGTTAATCACTCTAAAAATTCCGAATAACAGTACGACATCTCGTAGAAAATCCGACATTTCGCGGACGGCATTTTCTTTGCGCGGTACATATACTACATCACCGGGATAAACTTGGGAAGCCGTACTGAACTCTCCGCTTTCTAGGTATTGTGTTAGGTCGAGGGTGGTGTACCGGGGATTACTGTTCTTCCGGTAAATGCGCACATTTCTGATGTTTGCTTCTTCCGACGGTCCACCGGCCATGGATAGAATCTTGAAAATGGAGGTTTGATCGACGACCGGATAGTTGTCGGGACGAGTAACCATCCCAAAAACAGAAACCAGCATATTATCGGTATTGCGTATCGATACCGTAAGGTTAATTTCGTCTTTAATGTATTTTGAGAGCCGACTTTTAAGATCTCGTTTAAGCTGCCCGTGCGTCAATCCGGTTACCTGCATTTCGCCGATCAGCGGCACGGCAATGGTACCCATGCTCGAGACGGTTGTGGTTGTATTAAAGTTGGGTTGTTCCCACACTAAAATTTCAATTTCATCACCTGTTTTAATTTGATAGAGCGAATCGTTGGTTACGGTATATTGCCCGCCTGATGATATAAGATTCCGGGTGTTTTCTTCCTGGAGCTCGTTACTGCCGACGCACCCTTGGGCAACCAGTAAAACCAGCAAAAGGAGACCCATCAGCGGTATGTTTGTGATATTTAATTGCATTGTTGTTTATCCGTTGTTAAGGATTATTGGATGAAACAGTTGTTCTGTTGCCAATGCATCTACAACAAATGTGCCAATCTTGGTGGCGTCTGTGTTTGGGATATTAAAAAGGACAGATAAAACCTTGATGGGTCGTAATACGCTTTATTTTGCCCGCAGCCATTTTTTGATAGGAAAAGGAGGTGAGTATAAATTTCACATTGCCGACAAACGGAGATGTGTAATTTAGTAGCAGCGATTAGAAAACGAGAGTAGAACGGGTACAAAAGCTGGGTTTTAAACGCTAATTTATAAAATTTGAACTATTCCTATCGGTTTGGCACAGCTCTTGTAGTAGGTATTGCTCGACACAGTGTATCACAAACATCGATTAAATATCTACTCACGTGTATCCTACAAAAGAAATTATCCAAGAATTAAAGCGTGTGCTGCGGAGACGAAAAATTCTGCTGCTTATTACGCCCATTTTTATTGTACTGCTGAGCATCAGCTCGCTGTATGTTATTGAGCCCAAGTATAAATCGTCTATTTCTATTTTGGTTCAAAAAGAAGAAACGTTGAATCCGCTCATCCTTTATGAGATGGCGGTAAACATTGCCTCGGAAGATCGGCTGAAATCATTCAATGAAATTGTCTATAGCCGGTCAACGATGGAAAAGCTGATCGACAGCCTGGCGTTTGATAGTGATGTGGTTTCGAAATTTGAAAAACAGGCGGTGCTGGATCGCCTGCGTCGTAATATTTCGACAAGCTCCCGCGCTTCCGATTCATTTGAAATTACGTTTTATGATACCGATCCCGTTCGGGCACGCGACGGGGTAGCGCTGTTGGCTAATCACTTTATAAGTACGCGGCTTCGGCTGGAAAACAGACGAAATAATGAAACCGTTGATTTCTTTCAGGCCAAGTTGAACGAGCTGGAAACAGTGGTGGATGAGCAGCGCAATCTTATTGTGAGTGCAACCACAGAGAATATGAAGCAGCAGCCCATCGACCAGACGGCCCTGCAAAGCAGGTTGCAAACGATTGATACCCAGATCGACGAGCTCGACTGGCAAATCATGCAGGAAGAGGATAAGCTGAAAATATTGAATGATTTTCTGAGTCAAAAAGCGCCGAATATTTTGGTAGATCCGCTATATAAATTGCCGGTTCAAAATATTCCGCTGGGCGAAGATTTGAGCATCTTACTGGGCGAATACGACCAGATGAGACAACAGTTTACCGACAGCTATCCACAGTTGCGGGCATTGCGGACCCAGATAACAGAAGTGACCAAGCGTATTCCGCCGGCCATTGAATCCAATTTGTCGAACTTGAAGCGGTTGCGCGGCGATCAGGGCACCGAACGCGAGAAGATTATCAATGATATGGAAAAGGCGTTCATAGCTGCTCAGTTAAATAACAGCAAACAGACGAATTTTAGCATCTACCAACAGCTCCACAACGAAATGAAGATCAAGCTGGAGCAGGCACGTATGACCCGCGATATCGGTGACAAGGCTTCAGAGCAGTTTATCGTGCTCGACTCGCCGTACGTTGCCGAGCGTCCGTCTTCGCCTAACCGCCGACTTATTGTAGGCGTAGGACTGCTTATCGGAGTAGTGTTAGGTGGCCTGCTGGCTGGTGTTGCCGAAGTGCTGGATACAACAATCCGCCGACAGGAAGATCTCGAATTTGATAAACCTATAATTGCATATCTCGCAGATGGAAGAGCCTAAATCTAAAATCATATTTTCGGATACCCATCCAGATGAAATGGAAGTGGGGGAAGCCTTGGAATTTAATAATAAGCCTACATTCTATTTTGATACGTCGCTGGTTCCCATGAGCATTGCGAAAGAGCGGTTAGAGTATCTGGATTCGGCAACTATTGCCGATAAATTTTATAACAACTTCAACTTCTCGAAACTTTCGCAGCATTTCAGAGAACTTAACGTAACGCTGGGTATTACCAGCGCCAACAAGGGAGAGGGGAAAACACTGGTTGCATCGAATATGGCGGTATCATTGGCGCAGGCGTATCGTCAGCGTACGATATTGCTGGATTTGAATTTTAAAAATCCACAGTTGCACACGGTGTTTGGTTCGAGCTTAGGTCCCGGACTTGCCGAAGCCATGCAAAATCGCATGCTTCGGATTCGTCCCACTATGGTAGATGATCTGTATCTGCTTACGGCCGGACAGTGCCAAAACTACAAGCCAAGTATTAAAGATACGCTGGCGCTGCGGGAGATTTTATTTACACTCAAAAATGAGTTTGACTTTGTGATCGTAGATATGAGTTCGGTATTTCCCATCGAAGAGTTTCCGATCCACTTTATTAATGAAATGGATGGATTGATTACTGTGGTAAATACCGAAAGTACCCGACAGGAGCATCTTAGAAGGATTTATAATCACATTGATGAAAACAGGTTTGTGGGCTACATCCTGAACAAATATTCTGATCAACACTAGCGGTTACTGTTATGAAAATTTTGCTGGGTATTATTTTTTTCCATCTGCTTGTGATTGTACGTGCCCGCATGCGTCCCAACGGCGGTATGCCCTATATTTCCATCCTGCTGATCACGATTTGCCTGGTGGGATATGTGGTGCTGATGATGTTCTTGATGGAGGTACCCCAAGGGTAGGACTATGAATAACTCATCTACTGAATATCATCTGTTTAATCGGTTCTTTTTACAACCACTGGGATTAACCTCTCAAAACGCCTTGGTGTTTTGGCTACTGCTTTTGGCCGGGGGTATTACACTGGGCGGCCTTTGGTACTACCAAGGAAACATATTTGTCGTTTTGTTCATCATCTACTTTACAACCATTTTTCTGCTGTCGTTTACCCGGCTGGATTATAGCTTGTACATCTTCATTTTAGGCGCTCTTGTTTTTGACCAGGACCGAATCCCCAGATTTCCGGCGAATTTCACATTCGAGGTAGAGTTTTTTCGGAATCTGAAAGACGTGCCGTACTTACCCGCTATGGAGTTTGCCTCATTTTCAGCGGCAGAGCTGCATCTTTTCATCATTATTTTTGCACTGCTGGTAATGCTTTCCGTGAATTCAGAATTTAGCTGGCGATCCATTCCGGTATTTTGGCCGTTTATCATTTTCTTCTGCTTCTTTGCATGGTCATTTGTATATGGCATGATGGGAGGAGGCGACTTTTTACCGGCACTGTGGGAGATTCGGGCATTATGTTACTTCTGTATCTTATATGTGATTGTTCCACAGATCATTCGTACCAAACAGCAAATAAAGGTAATGGTCTGGGTATTTATGATTGGCATATCTTTTAAAGCTTTTCAGGCTTTAGGCCGATTTGTAGATCTCGGGTTTACGACCGGCGGGTTTCAAACACTTACCAATCATGAAGATCCCGTATTTACTGTTACACTGATTGTTTTGCTGCTTGGGTTTATAGTGTTTAAAGTAAAAGACAAACAAAAAATATGGTTATTACTACTGTTAATTCCACTGTTGCTGGGCTTTTATGTGGGGATGCGGCGAGCAGCCTATGCCTCGCTGATTGTTTCACTGGTAACCTTTGTCATGTTACTCCCTCGCGATTCGCTGTGGACGTTTGCTAAATATGCCATTCCATTTTTGATAGGGGGTACTGTCTATACCGCTGCACTTTGGAACAGCGATTCTACTTTGGGACGTCCCGTACAGATGATCAAATCGGGATTGGTGGAACCTCAAGAAGAAACAAGCTATGAGGATTACCATTCAAATCTGTATCGCAATTATGAGAATTACAACTTGGCGCAGACGGTTGTCCATAATCCCATAAAAGGCATTGGGTTTGGAAAAAAATATGAGCAGCCCTTGCCGCTGGTTAGACTAAGCTTTGAGCTTCGGGATTACATTCCCCATAACGAAATTTATTGGATACTGGTGAAGATGGGGGGCATCGGCTTTTTGGCATTTTGGTTTTTCTTCAACTCCTTTGTGGCCAAGGGGGTGATAATCTTGAATAAGCTCACCGATCCCTATTTGCGAGTTGTATTGTGCATGGTCATCATCGCCATTATTAATCAGATGGTAGTGTCATTTTTTGACCTGCAGCTGACCTACTACCGCAATATGATCTACCTGGGCTGCGTAATGGGTTTGCTATCGGCCATATCGCACTCCGGCCTGCAATCTACATTGACAACACAAAAACCCACTAATGCATCAACAGAGGATTAATTGACGAAAGCACAAATTGGCAAATCTATTGCCCGGAATTTTTCAATCATGTTTGGCGCCCAGGCCATTACCTGGGTAACCAGCTTTGTGTTGCTGATGTTTTTACCGCGCTATTTGGGCAGCGAAGACTATGGACGCTTGTATCTGGCGCTGTCGGTAAAAATGATGCTGGGACTGTTTATCGACTTTGGAGGCAACTATCTGATCACCAAAGAAGTAGCGCGATCAGAAAAGTACGGCCTGAAAATACTCAGCAGCTACTTTATGCTGCGCATTCTGTTGTGGTTGATTTCCATTGGGGCTATTATTTTGGCCGCCGACCTGTTTGGATACTCCGAGCATGTACATTTGCTGATTATCATTCTTGCCATCGGCAAACTTTTTGAAGGTGAATCAACAGCGCTGAAAGCCTATTTTCAGGGAATTGAGCGCACAGAATATCCCTCCATCGGGATGGTGATCGAGCGTATTTTCGTGGCTTCGTTTGCCGTAGGTGCTCTGCTGATGGGCGCTGATTCGGTGGGAATAGCCGTCATTATAGCGTTGGGCACCGTGGTTAACTTTGCCATAGTCGGCTGGTTTTCCCGGAAGTTTATCAAGGTATCGTATAAATTCGATAAAAAGGTTTTTAACCTGTTGCGCTCGGGCCTGCCGTTTTTTCTGTTTTCCCTGTTTTCGATCATCTATTACCGTGTAGATGCTATTATGCTGGCATCGATGTCCACCGATGCCGTAACGGGCTGGTATGGCGGGGCCTATCGCTTTTTCGACATGGTGATGATTTTTCCAATCCTCTATACCAAGGTTATATTTCCGATTTTTTCAAAGCTCTGGGATGACAAAGAGGGTATCCTGCAGGAAACATTTGGGCAGAGCCTCAAACTAATCCTGATTTTGGCTGTCCCTGTAGCGTGTATCGTATTTCTGTTTTCATCCGACATCATTCAGTTCTTTATGGGTCTTCAGGAATACGGCCCTTCGGTTATTATTCTGCAGATTTTTGCCATCAGCGTGCCGCTTATCTATGTGGATTTTATTTTGGGCAGTGCCATTATGGGGGCTGCTAACCGCCAGCATCGGTGGGCTACCGTGGGATTCATTGCCATTTTTATCAACATCGGGGCTAATTATCTGTTGATTCCCTATACACAGATGCAATACGGTAACGGGGGTATTGGTGCGGCAGTGGCTACTTTTATAACAGAACTTTTTGTGATGGTATCGGCAATTATGCTGTTGCCCGACAACTATTTTCAACGTTTCAAGCCGGCCTATGTGTTCAAACCGCTGGCAGCCGGTGTGGTGATGGTAGCCGTAGTATGGGTATTGGTCAGCACGCAATTATACTGGATGATTGCACTGGCGGTAGGGGGACTGATTTACATTGGATTGTTATTTGTCTTTAAAGTATTTCCGCCCAATGAACTTGAATTGATTAAAAAGCTGGCTTCAGTGCAGCGTATCAAAATGATATTGAGCAGTAAAAATATAAACGCATGAGAAATACTATGGACAAGAATAATCAAGAGCATCTGAAACGAAAGGAGTCAATAAATAAGGAGGAAGATATGCAGGTAATTAAATTTCAAAACGAAACGATAAGTGGAGATCGGGAGTCAACATTACATTGGCTGGAAACCTCTGATGAAGAATTGATGGTAGAGATATTTACCACCGAAGCCCTGTTTGAAGGTCTTGAAGTTTATTGGAAGGATCTGGAAAAACGAGCTGATACCAATATTTACATGTCGTATGAGTGGGCCCGCAACTGGTGGAACCATTTCGGCAGAAATAAACAACGATCGCTGTTTTTGGTTACGATATGGGATGGCACCAAGATTGTTGGTTTGGCTCCCTTTTATAAAGGGTACTCCAAGTTAGGATCGCATGTCATTGAGCAGCGTGTGCAAATTATAGGCAGTGGTGGAACCCCTAATGAGCAGTATGGTTATAAAGATGATTACGGCATCAGCGACTTCCTGGATATCATCGTAGATCGGGAATATACCGAGGCGGTGACAAACCGGCTGTCAGAGCTAATTACTCCAGAGTTCTTAGATGCAGACGTAATTACCCTTCACCAGCTGCGCGATGACAGTTATATCAAAAACCACCTGTATCCCAAGCTGGAAGAGCGCGGGCTAACGATGTCGATGGAGCATACCGATACTTGTCCCATTATTCCGCTCAAGCATTTTGATGATTTGAAGGCGTATATCAAAGATCAGAAGTCGAATGCACGGCGCCGACTGCGACAAACCCAGCGCGCCGAAGGGCCGGAGGGGGAGTATCAGATTAAAGAACTTACCGACTGGAATGAAATCCAGCGGGCAACAGATGAACTTATTGAACTGCACCAGTCGCGATGGCACAGACTGGGATTCCCCGGGGTATTTTATGATGAACGCTTTACTCAATTTTTTAAAGATACGCTGGAGTATGCTCATAAAAATGGGTGGCTGTGGTTCAAACAAGCTACCGATGAAGAAGGGATGTGTGCCGCCCGGATGATTTTGTTGTATCAGGGACGATATTACGATTACATCAGTGGATTTGATGAGTTGCGCCCGTCATCAAAATACCGACCCGGAATTGGGTTGTTGCTAAATCTGGTAGAAGATGCCATCCGTCAAAACCTGGAGGCGGTAGAACTTTTACGGGGCGAAGAGGGGTACAAATATGATTTCACCTCAACGAATTTTAAAAACTGGAAGCTTACTGTTGTACTTACTGGTAAGAAAAGTATCCCATTGATATTCAATCGGTTACATGCAGTAGTCTATAAGTATTTTATCCGAGAGTTGCGACTGTTAAATGTACAGAAGAAACAGAAAGGAGTTCTGCGCATGCTGTTTGGGTATCTGTATTTCCGCTGGACGAGCGTGAAGATGAAATTTGGATTGTAGCCGCCGTACAGTTTTTACACGAACAGCAAAATAGAGTGAGAAGAAAAGTAACCCCCATCATATATCAATCTGCGGGGATAGAGTGGAAATAACCATGTTGAGAGCAAATTCTAACTTGTTAAACATCTGGCACGCTTGTTGTGATACAAGGAAGAAAGCATTAAAGGAAAGAACGTTGGACTATGGATCACTTGACAGAGTATAAAAACATCAAAGTATTAATGTATCACCGCGTGGTAGAGCAGCCGGTGGACAAGGCAGAAGATTGGCATGCTGTCCATGTGAAAAAATTCAGACAGCAAATGGAAGTAATTGATCAGCTTAACTTTACGCCTATTACTTTTGAGGATTATAACCTTTATTTAGAGGATAAGCTTACGCTTCCCAAAAAGCCAATTATCATCACCTTTGACGATGGGCATCTAGATACGTTCGAGGTAGCGGTACCCGTATTACGGGAATTCAATATGCGGGCAGTGGTTTTTGTGGTTGGCGATCGAGAGTTGGAAAGTGCATTCTGGGATGAATCTGCCACAGGCGAATACCTACCGCTCATGAGTGATGCCCAAATTTTGGATATTCGTGCTGAGGGTTTTGAGATCGGGGCCCATACAATGCGTCATCCGATGCTTACCGAGTTATCACAGGCTGAAATCAAAGAAGAAGTACTGGGCTCAAAAGTATCCATCGAAAAGTTGTTGGGAGAGGAGATTCTCAGCTTTGCGTATCCATACGGAGCCCTCAACCAAAAGGTGTATGATGTAATTTGCAGATCGGGCTTCAAATTTGGCTGCGGTGTTTTTTCGAGTCCCCCGCGTTTTGGTGATGACTGGTTGAACATCCATCGCCTGGCGGTTGGCAATAACATGGGAATGGCGCAGTTTTTGACCCGGTTGCTGATGCCTTACGAATATGCAGAATGGGTTTACAACAGACTGAAAGGTCGGGCTACGGATTGTAAAGATACTTCTGAGCAGTCTTCGGAATATGATGAGCCCGATTTGTCTGAGAAATCCTTTATAACAGAAAAGAATTATTAATCTAACGAATACGGCATTGAAAACACTGTTTATCATAGCAAAGGGGATGAATAAAAATTCTGATGCGGAAATCAGAGCATTGGAGAATCAGGACTTACACCCGAGGGTGTCGTTGCTAGAGAAAGAATTGAATGTACAATTGCTTGATGAACGTTATCTGCAAACCGTTCCATGGTATCGCCGGTTGTTGTACAAGCTTTTACCAACCGAGGCGGCCCAGATTATCGAAGCATTGGTTACCCAGCATAAATATGATGCCGTACTCTCATATTATGAGCGAGTGGGACTTCCGCTGGCTTACATGCAAAAACTGCTGCGTACCAAAACTCCGCATGTGTTGCTCACGACATGGTTTAGCTCAAAAGAGAAGGTGTGGTTTTTAAAGCGCGTGCATGACAATCTTGCAAAGATCGTTACCTGGTCTTCTAACCAGCGCGATTTTGGAATCAATGAACTGGGTATTTCGCCCGATAAAATTAAGTTGGTTAAACGAGGCACCGATCAGAAATTCTGGCGTCCTTTTGATGTCGAAACTGATATGATCTGTTCCGCTGGCATGGAGATGCGGGATTATCCCACCCTAATCGAAGCCCTGCGTCCGCTGAATATACCCTGCCACATTGCGGCCAGTAAAGCCGCCCGTGGACAAATTTATGATACGGTAAAGCGTTTGCATGAAGCAGGAGATGCAGAGGATAACATTACCATCGGTCCAAAGCCCTATACCGAACTCCGAGAACTTTATGCCCGGTCGCGGTTTGTGGTTATTCCACTTCTGCAAACAGATACCGACAATGGACTCACTGTAATTCTAGAATCGATGGCTATGGGCAAAGCCGTTATTTGTTCAAGAGTAGAAGGGCAGGTTGATGTGATTCAAGACGGTAAAACGGGAATTTACGTACCACAGGGCGATCCCATTGCATTGCGGGAGGCCATCCAGGATCTCTGGGATAATCCCCAAAAAGCAAAGCTGATGGGCCAGGTTGCCCGGCAATATATCGAAGAGGTTCATAACCTGGAGCAGTTTGTAGATGCTATCAAAACAGAAGTGCAACAGGCTGTTCAGCTTCGCCACAGTAAGCAGCACGATGCGCATATACAAAAGGCAGGTGTGCGATAATGAAGGAATTTTTAAAAATCATGTTACTGTGTATCACCATTCAGGCCTGCAGCTCTGTACCACAGAGGCCGTTTATTGCGGCCAATCTGGTGGGATATAACACCGGAGATTCCAAAGAGGCATTCCTGGTTAATATCTCCGCCGGGGCATTCGAGCTTGTAAATAGCGAAACCGGAGCTGTTGCCTTTGAGGGAGTTTCCACAAATATGATACCGGCTGATGCTTCTTCGGGAGACAGCCTCTCGATTATAGACTTCTCATCCGTTGATGAATCCGGATCATACGTCTTGCGCAGCAAGGAAAATCCGGAAGTTCATTCGCACCCATTTTTGATTGGAGCCAATGTTTATCGCAAGGCAATGAATACTGCCATCGAGAGCTACTATTACAATCGCTGCGGCACCGTGGTTGACAATGGAAATCCCTGGAAGCACTCCGCATGCCATATAGATGATGCTGTGTATTACGATAATCCCGCTAAGCATCGCGACTTAACAGGCGGTTGGCACGATGCGGGGGACTATAACAAATTTTCAATCAATGGTGAGCTGAGCGTGGGATTATTGCTCCGGCTCTATGAGATGAAACCAGAACTGTTTGATGATAACCAGCTTCAAATTCCTGAACGCAACAACGGCATTCCCGATCTGCTCGACGAAGTTCGTTGGCAGCTGGAATGGCTGTTAAAGATGCAAACCGGCACCGGAGGCGTGTATCACAAAGTATCACAGAAAACGTGGGTGGGAGAGTTTTTACCTCATGAGGATCCCGAAGTGCGATATATATTTCGAGTGAGCAGTAACGCCACGGCTGGATTTACCGCCGTAGCCGCTATGGGAGCTCGTATTTTCAAAGACTACGATCGGGAATTTTCGGATCAACTGTACCGGGCTACGCTGAAAGGATGGTCGTATTTGCTGGAGTATCCCGTAACACAGCCGCTGGGTGGATTCAAAAATCCCAATGACGTACGGGGCGGAGAGTATGGAGATTACAACGACAAAGACGTGCGGCTGTGGGCCCTTGTTGAGCTTTACAAGCTTACCGGAGAAACCTCATATCTGGATCATTTTGAAGATCTGTATCCCAATGTGATTCAAGGCGGAATGTCACCGCTTAGCTTTAAAAATTTTGAAGCGCTGGCACTTACAAGTTTTTTAAATACTGATGTCCCTGAATCATATCGTAGTGTTCAAGATCATGTTCTGAGGCAGTTGGAAGGGCATGCCAAACGTATTATCAGTGCATACAGGCAGAATAATTACCGAACACTGTTGAATAATACCGAATATTATTGGGGTTCGGCAGGAGTGACGCTGGGCTATGCATTTGTACTAATCCAGTTATATGAAGCGACGGGTAATGCCCTGTATTACCGGGCGGCACTCGATCAGCTGCACTATATCCTGGGCCGAAATCCCGTTAACCGATCCTTGGTTACCGGGGTAGGCTCACACGCCGTAGCACAACCTTATCACCAGTTTGCAATGTTGTTAGATGCGGGATCGACGATACCCGGCATGATGGTGGGAGGTGCCAACTATCGCCAGCAGCTGCGTGGACAAAAACTGTCGGACTATCCCGGTAAAAGCTATGAAGATAATCCCAAAAACTATTTCGTCAATGAACCGGCCATAAACTGGACAGCTATATTTTCGTTTACAGCCGGCTATTTTTCTTCACCAAATCATGTATTACACACTAATTAAGGAATAACTGATGATCATAATTGAAATTTTACAATACTGTTTGGCTACCGTGATGGCGTTGTTGCTGGGATATCAGCTGCTGCTGAGCCTGGCGGCTCTGTGGACAACGAAACGGACGAGTTTCCATACCGGGCATAATCGACGCTTTGCCATTGTTATACCTGCTCATAACGAAGAGCAGGTACTTGCCAAATCATTGTACAGCATGTCGGGATTGGTGTATCCGAAGAATATGTATGATTTGATTGTGATTGCCGATAACTGCACCGATCGCACGGCCCGCATTGCCCGGGATATCGGTGCTAAAGTATTAGAGCGCGAGCATACTACGGAACGGGGCAAGGGCTACGCTCTGCGCTGGGCGTTTGATCAGATTTTATCGTGGGAAAAATCCTATGACGCTATCGTAGTTTTTGATTCTGATAGTTTGGTCTCAGGCAATTACCTGGATGTAATGAATTACTACCTTGAAAACGGCAGTAAAGTAATTCAGAGCAGCGACCTTGTGCTACCACAGGCAGGAGTGTGGAGTAGCGAAGCCACCCGTATAGGATTTTTGTTATATAATCTTGTTAAACCACTTGGGCGCAAGGTTTTGGGATTTAGTATGGGGCTCCGGGGTAATGGCATGTGCTTTGCTGCAGAGGTGCTGCGCAAGCATCCCTGGGAGGCTATGTCGCTAACCGAAGATGTTGAATTTGGTTTGATTCTGCGGCTCAGAGGCATTGGCATTGATTTTGCTCCCGAGGCAGTAGTATGGGCACAAATGCCGGCTCAGTCAACAAATGCAGAATCACAACGACAGCGATGGGAGATGGGGCGCTATCCGATTGTCAAAACTTATGCCCCGAAAATGCTTCGAGCGGCCATTAGAAATCGTTCACTATCGTACCTCGATAGTTTCGTGGATTTAATTACGCCGCCGCTGGTAAATACATTGCTTCTTGTTGTAGGTATGAGCGTACTTAACATAGCGCTGTGGGCCGTAGGATGGTTGTCGATTACTTTTACATGGTTGTGGACAGGCATTGCCGTGCTGGGGTTGCTACATCTGTTTGTAGGATTATACGCCGCTAAAGCAGATAAAGAGGTCTATAAATCTATTCTCTATATCCCGCTGTATGTACTGTGGAAGATAAAGCTGTACTTCAAATTTGCGACGCGCGATCATGAGCAGCAATGGATACGCACGACTCGCGAAACCTGATTTCTGTGTTTAGCGACCAACACTGTTACAATATTGCACAGTGGTTGTACCGGCATATAAAATTTACGCGAAAAGATCATTACTGCATACCCCGTTTAAACAAACGGCGACACATATTAAAATGGCACAGTTATTGTAAATATAACATCAACATAATTTAGCGATTCACTACTAACGTTTTATAGCATACTACAAATGAAAATACTCCATCTGTTTCCCTACCTGCCCACACCGCCCACATTTGGGGGCGCACTGCGCGTGTATCACATTCTCAAGCATCTTGCGAAGCATCACGATGTTACCGTAGCTGGATTTTGTGAACATGGCGATCGGCAAAAATTCGATGAAGCCTTTCCTGAGCTGGAAGGAAAAATGCGTTTCATCAATCGACGGCGTTCAACGTTTCGTCGTCTATTACAGGTGGGATCGTATTTTACCACCCACAGTTACTGGTACAACTGGGCACAATCACCAAAACTGGAACGTATAGTTCAGAATTTGGCCGATCACGGGGATTTCGATTTCATTATCGGTGAATTTGCCACAATGGGTCATTTTGATATAGAAACCGATGCCATCCGCATCTTGGATGCCCATAATGTGGAATATGATAATTTCCGACGGATGAGTATGTTGGAAGGGGCCCCCGTCCGGAAACTCTTTTATACACGAGAGTACAACAAAACGTTTGCTGAGGAGATCCAGGCATTCCAACGTCATGATGCGTTGTTTGTCACTTCATCACGAGATGGCAATATCATTCAACAAGACGTTCCCGAGCTTACGCAGTTTGTGATTCCCAATGGGGTGGATACCGATTTCTTTAGTTCCAGCGGTGCCACCCAAGAGCCCTTTACAATGGTATTTACGGGAGCGATGGGTTATCTGCCCAATAATGATGGGATGATGTATTTTCTGGATAAGATTTTTCCGCTTATTAAAAAACGAGTACCACAGGCAAAAGTATATATTGTGGGCAATAATCCGCCCGATAAACTACTTGAGCATCAGTCAGATTCGGTTGTTGTGACTGGTTTTGTAGATGATATCCGTCCCTATATCGATCAGGCCAGCGTGTATATTGTACCTTTACGGATGGGCAGCGGTACGCGCTTGAAAGTCGTAGAAGCCCTTTCGATGCAAAAGCCGATCGTATCCACCAGCATCGGAAGCGAGGGAATAGAGATAGAGGATGGAAAACATTTGTTGATCAGGGATGATGCTGCCAGTTTTGCCGAGGCCGTAGTTGCGTTATTTGAAGATCAGCAATTGCGAAATACGCTCATATCCAATGGTCATGAACGGGTAAAACAGAAGTACGACTGGTCGGTTATCGGCAATGATATTGAAAAAGCATTTTTCGCCTTAACAACAAATAATGGGATGGAAACATATGAATTCGCAAATAATGGGGCATCAAAATACGCATCCGGCACTTATCCTGGGTGAGATCGGATTGCTGAGAAGCTTGGGAGAGCTTGATATCCCGATAATTTTGGGCAGTGAATCGAAGAAAAGCGCTGTTTGGTATTCAAAATATGCCCGGGAGCGGTATTTGTTACCCTCATACGACTCGGAGGCATTTATCGAAAAGCTTTGTGAAATTGGCAGCAAGCTGGATCAGAAAGCTGTTATTTTTAGTGATGACGATCGGGCAATTTTAAATATTTCGAATAATCGCCAGCGCCTGGAACCGTATTATCTGCTGCTATATCCATCGGCCGAGATGGTAAATAGTATTCTAGACAAACAGTTATTTATTGAGTTATCGGAGCTGTATGATTTACCAGCACCGGGCTCGTATCAGGTTAACCATCCCAGCCAGATCACGGCTGTTGCAGACCAAATTTCGTATCCATGTATTATCAAACCTACACAGCGGCATTTTTGGTGGGGCAAGGCGTTTGTAGAAAGCGTGGGGTTTTACAAGAAGGCCATCAAATGTATGAGCCGAGATTATTTTGTCGATATCTATCACAAAATTGCGGCTGTAAATCCCAGTGTGGTTGTGCAGGAGTATGTAGAAGGTCCCGACAGGCAACATGTGAGCGCCAATTTATTTGTGGATGAAGCGGGAGCGGTACGCGGGTATTATATTGCACAAAAGCTTCGTATTTATCCCATTAAAGCGGGCGTAGGTACATATATTGTTACTCTTGATGATCCCGAGGTACTGAATATCTGTATTGATATCATCCAAAAACTGGAACTCAAAGGATTGGTGAATATTCAGTTTAAACAAGACAGCCGCAGCGGGCAGTATAAGCTGATGGAGATCCATGCGCGAAACAGCATGTGGAGTCTGCTGGGGAATAAGGCCGGTGCAGGACTTGCACAGCTTTATTACCGGTATGTTACCGGACAGCCGATCAGCAGTGAGATGGTCCGGGCGCGTCCCAATGTAAAATATTTTGACTTATTGCGGGATCTACAGGCTATGATACAGTATCGTGCCGAAGGGTTGCTTACGATTCGTGAGTGGCTACAGTCATTTCGAGGAGACCGGTCGTTTGCTCTTTTTTCACTTTCCGATCCCAAACCCATGGCCATGCAGCTTTGGTTTTCGTTTCAAAAACGATGGCAAGCAAAGAAAAAAGCGCGTAGTTTTGAAAAAAACTATTTCACAAAGAGCAAGTCATAAAACAGGAGCAAAAGTGATGCAATCCGAACAAAGAACACCGGCCCTCGTGCTGGGAGAAATTGGCCTGGTACAAAATTTGGGTAAGGCAGATGTACCTATCTATCTGGGGAGTGAGATCCGGGATAATCCATCAATCTATTCGCGGTTTACGAAGCAGCATATTTTCTTTTCTGATTATCGTTCGCCAGCCTTTATTGATGAGCTATGCGCATTCGGGGAACAGTTGGGACAAAAGGCGGTTATTTTTAGTGATGATGATCATGCCATCCTCAACATCGCCGAGCATCAATCTCGGTTAGAGGAGCATTTTTACTTTCTATTTCCGCCTGCCGAGCGTGTCAAAAAGCTGCTTGACAAACAACTGTTTTGTGATCTCATTGAGCAATACGATTTGCCCGCCCCGCGATCAATCACATTGTCGAGTCTTGAAGAATTGTATCAAAAACCGGTTGATAAACTCCAGTTTCCCTGCGTCATCAAGCCATCGTTCAAGCAGGCCTGGTGGAGCAACGACTTTGATGAATCGGTAGGGGACTATCAGAAAGCAATTACTTGCCAAACGTTTGAGGAGCTTACAGAAACCTATAAGCGCATTGCTGAGGTCAATCCTCATGTGGTGGTGCAGGAGTTTATTTCGGGGGCAGAAGATCAAATATACAGCGTAAATATGTATGTGGATCACACGGGCAAACTCAAGGGATATTTCATTGCCCAGAAGTTGCGCACATTTCCGGTCAGAGCAGGGGAGGGCTGCTATATTGTAACCCGCCGCGA
This sequence comes from uncultured Balneolaceae bacterium, assembly GCA_964490705.1. GTDB lineage: Bacteria > Bacteroidota > Rhodothermia > Balneolales > Balneolaceae > Fodinibius. Next base: position 201,492 of record CAZBCG010000002.1, read on the forward strand.
CCTGGAAATGCTCAACATGGCTCTCGATGTCGTTGAAAAGCTGGAGTTGAGAGGCTTGCTAAACATCCAATTTAAACGCGATGAACGAACCCAAAAGCCGGTGTTGCTGGAGGTTCATACCCGTAATAGCGTGTGGAGTTACCTGGGCACGGCAGCCGGAATTAATTTGGCCGTTCTTTGCTATGAAGATCTTCTGGGACTGTTGCCCGCACCGCAGCTGTATTATAAATCGGGCGTTACGTTTATCTTTCTGGAAAAGGATATCAAAGCATTTCTGCAGAACCTAAGATTGCATCAAATATCAGTTGCAAGGTGGATCAGATCGTATTTTACCCGATTTGTCTTGGGGGGATATAAGCTGAGTGATCCGATGCCTATTGCAATGAATTTTTGGTTTATTCTGCGCCGCCGACTTCTGCGGTTGAAGAAACTCCGCCGCCCGAACTCAGCATAAATCCTCTCTTCTTTTCAAGGATTACACGGTATAGCGAAGGTATCAATAAGAGATAAAACGAGATTGGCTGATAGTTTGGCCTAGCCTCGTTTTCTCTGATTGTATGAGTATTTCAGCAATAAAATATTTAGCACAAAGATGGGGAGTCGGAACATGCGTCGCCATCGCGAAGGTTGTAAATACAAGCGATAAAGCCACTCCATGCCGGTTTTTCGGAACACTATTGGAGCCCGTTTAATATTGCCTGCTATAAAATCGAATGATCCGCCAATACCAATGATGAGTTTGCAATTCGGGAGCTTGGGCAGGTTGTTACGGATCCACTTCTCTTGTGCCGGAGCTCCCAGGGCTACAAAAATTACCGATGTGGATTTGAGTTGTGCCTGGATTTCTGACGGAAGCTGCTCGAATTCTAAATCAGGACTGGCGGGCGCAAAGGTACCACTTACATCAAGATGATCAATTCGCTGTTGCAATATAATGGCTGCTCGTTCGGCAATGCCGGGCATGGCTCCGTAAAAGAATACCGGCTGCCGGTGTTTGGCACAGATCCCGCAAATTTTATCGAGTGAATCAGAACCGGTGATACGTTCTACATTTTGCCCATACAGATATTTTACGGCCCAGCTTATGCCGATACCGTCTGCCGTATTAATTGATGAACTCAAGAGAATATCTTTGAATTCGTTATCCAAAATCGACTGAACGACAATTTCCGGATTTACAGTAACCACGAAAAAAGGAGGCGATTGTAAATCACTTTCCTGAAGTCGCAAGTCGATAAGATTATAAAACTCCTCTTTTGAATAGGGAGAAATATCAATTCCCAGTATTTTGTAAGTCTTTGATTTTTCTAGTGTAAGCATAACATACACTCTTGGTTTTGTTATCTACTTAATGTCAGTTGTTTATATTACAATTAGCGTGCCAAGACTATATGCAAGTGCATTTGAGCTGCTGTGGTGGGTCAAAAAGAAGAGTCTGTATCAATACTTCTCATGCGACTGGCATAAAGTGTGAAATTTATACTCTTTGTTGCATGGAGTATGCAATGAGATTCGGATTCGGGCGCACTATTTAGGTGATTGCAATAATATTTGAGAAAGCGCAATGATCTGGCACATTATTTGAGATAAGAAGAGAATAACGAGGAGTAGCTTTCTCATCACCAGATAATTTGTGCAACACTATTATGATCAAAGTGCCGGCATTACAATCTTATGGAATGAAATTGGGATTTAAAGAGCTTTTGAAGTTCAAAATCCGTTCATCTATCAAACATCTCTTGTTGCCGGTCAATTACTGGCGTACGCTCGAGTTTTCTCTGGCTCTGAGGCACGGCAATTTTAAATCCTCTGATGTTGTACTCGATATTGGTAGTCCCAAGTTGTTGGCCCTGTATCTGAGCAAAAAGGTGGGGTGCAAAATATATGCTACCGATATTGAAGATTACTTTATTAACGAGTACGAGTTGTTACGAACACTCGAAGATATTTCGCCAGAGCAGTTTGTATTGCAAGTCGAAGACGGTCGTAATCTAAGTTTTGGCGATCATTGTTTTGACAAGATTTTTTCTATTAGTGTGCTGGAGCATATTCCAGATGAGGGCGACTTGCAGTGTGCTCGCGAAATAGGACGGGTACTCAAGAAGGGGGGATCTTGTGTAATTACCGTACCGTTTGCACCGCAGTCAGAAATGGACTATACCACAAATACATTTTATTGGTCGGGTTCCTCAATCAAGCGCAATGATGGCAAGGTATTTTTTCAGCGCCGATACAGCGAACAGGATTTGTATGATCGGCTTATTATTCCATCGGGACTCAAACCCAAAACTCTGCAGTATTTTGGGGAGCAAGTGTTAAAGAATTCTTCCAAAGAGCTTTCGGAATATTTGCCCAATATAAGCGGCCCTATACAACCATTGCTTTCGAAACTATTTCATACACAAGGGACAGATTCTTGGCAAACGCTCGACAAGCCGCTCTGTGCATTACTGGTGTTAGAAAAATGATCTAGAACGGTGCTTCTTCGTCATCCTCATTATCCGAGCCATCCGGGCCGGGATTATGACCCATCGTCGGGGGACCACCGTTATTCGAAGAATTATTTTCAGATTGGTTATTTCCGTCGCCTCCATCAAAGGGATCGGGACTGGCCGTAGTGGGATTTTCAAACCGAGCATATTCCTTGATAAAGTAGAGGGGCACCGTACCCACCGGACCGTTACGTTGTTTCCCGACAATTAGTTCTGCAAGGCCTGTGGTTGATTGTCCCTCGGGGGTTGTTTTGATGCCGTAGTATTCCGGCCGATAGAGAAAGCAAACCACATCGGCATCCTGCTCTATCGATCCCGATTCACGCAGATCGCTAAGCTGGGGACGTTTGTCACCGCCGCGCTGTTCAACGGCACGGCTCAACTGAGACAGGGCTACAACCGGCACACTCAATTCCTTGGCCAGTGCTTTAAGTCCCCGTGAGATTGATGCAATTTCTTGTTCCCGAGTTCCAAAATCCCCGGAGGCGGTCATCAGCTGCAGGTAATCCACAACAATCAGGCCGATATCGTGCTCACTTTTCAGGCGGCGGCATTTGGTACGAAGCTCCATAATGCTGAGCCCCGGCGTATCATCCACAAAAATATTGGCCGTAAACAGACGTCCTGCCGCATCAATAAGTCGTTTGAACTGCTCATCTTCGAGCCGTCCCGATCGGGCTGCCTGGGCATTAATGCGTCCTTCCATCGTCAACAGGCGTTGTACCAGCGATTGGTTCGACATCTCGAGGCTAAAAATAGCTACTTTTGTTTGTTTTTTGGGATCTTGGTGGAGTGCCGCATTGCGAGCGGTCGTCAATACATAGGCCGTTTTACCCATCGAGGGACGAGCGGCCACAATAATGAGATCGCCATCCTGCCAGCCGGCCGTTAGATTATCCACATCAGTACCAGTAGGCACGCCTGTAATTCCGGCTGATTTTCCGCGCATCTCTTCGAGGTGAGAAAGGGTGTCTTTAAGTACATCGCCGATCGGCTGTGCCTGGGTGCGCTGCTTGGAGTTAGCTAACTCAAAAATGCGCTGCTCGGCTTTATCCAACACATCATAGGGATCCGAGGAGCTGTCGTACGCTTCTTTGATGATGTCGGTACAGCCTAGGATCAAATTTCGTTTAGTGGCCTTCTCGGCAATAATTTGCGCGTGATAATCGATATTTGCTGCGGAGCTGACCGAGCGTGTGAGCTCAGAAAGATATCCCGAGCCGCCGCAAGTGTCGAGCAGGCCTTTGTCGCGAAGTTCATTCTCAACAGTCAGCAGATCAAGGGGATTATCCCGTTCATACAGATCATGCAATACATCAAAAATGTGCTGGTGAGCAGGTTTGTAAAAATCCTTAGCAGAGAGCATCTGCAGCGCTACGGTAGCCGCTTCATGTTCGATAAGCATTGATCCCAGTACGGCCTCTTCAACCTCAACGGCTTGTGGCGGAACGCGCCCTTCTTGTTCCAGCGTCTTGGAATCGCTACTGTTAAAATTCGAACCTTGTGATGCCATCCGCGATTATCGAATCTAAATATTAATATAGCCAATGAATTAGAAGAGCAGTGTAATCCCGACGGGAATTTATTACATCTGCTCGAAACACAAAGTAAAATAAATGAGTCACTCTAGAAAGAGGAAACTGGATTAAAATTATGAAAAATCAGGGTGTGCCACCGAGCTCATCATAGCGTTTTCGGAGCAGTTGAACATCTTCCCAAGTTGGTCGTTTCCACTTAGCATGACGGAGCAGGGCCGCCGGGTGGTACGTCGCCATGAGCTGATATTTGCCTCGAAAATTGTGGAACTGCCCACGCATTTTAGTGAGCGAAAGATTTTTGTCCAACAGCGTTTGTGCGGAGACTTTACCGAGTGCCAAAATGAGCTTCGGTTCAATCAAATCAATCTGCCGGAGCAGAAAAGGGAGACTGCGCTTGCGTTCCTCCGGTTTGGGATTCCGATTATTCGGCGGGCGATGTTTGAGGATATTTGCGATATAGACGTCATCGCGATCGAAGTTAATGGCGTCCAGAATTTTGTTTAAAAGCTGACCCGCTTTGCCCACGAATGGTTCGCCCTGTTTATCTTCTTCGGCGCCGGGTGCTTCTCCAATCAGCAGTAGATCGGCATTGGGATTTCCGACCCCAAACACCAGTTGCGTGCCTTCAAGATCGGTTCGCAGCACATCGGCTTTTTGGCAGAGCGCTTCAAGCTCATCTAAGGTATTACACTTGTCAATTTGGTAATAGACTTCGTTCGAATCGTCTTGGTTGAACAGTCCTTCTTGCGAGTCGAATGATTCGGAGTTTTGGGATGTAGCCATGGGAGTGTTGGTTTGTTGATCCGATGGTTCAGAAACAGTGTTGGAAGTGTCAGGTGGGACAGGAGTGGAGGCGTCGTCGGTTTTTGTCGGCTGATCTATCTGTTCTTCGGCGGCAGTGGATGGCGCTGTGCTAAAATCCCCATAGAGTTCCCGCTCTTTTTTGATAAATGAGATTGCCTGCTCGATTAATTCTTCGGGATTTTGATCAGATTCAGCCATGAGCTATTTCTGTGATATTGATAGAATAAAGAGTTTACAATTTTTTGTGATCCTTTTAAACTGGAAAGAGCGTAATAATATCTTTGTAAGTGATAGTTTCGTTAAGCTTCTTTCTAAGATGGACGGTAAAACACTGATTCTGGATCCTGAAACCCCGAATGATCGGGACACGGCAAGTTCAGGATGACAAGAAAAAGAATGATCTACCCAACAAGCTCGGCGATAACTTGCTGTTCTTCTTTGGCTTCGGGCGTAAGTTCTCCAATGAGATATCCATCCTTAGATCGGGCACCCAGTCGTACCGGCAGAATTTTGTTCTCATATCGTGGATTGTAGGGGATTCCCACGCGGACATAATTGTCGGTCCAGCCGAGCATGGCTCCATCGTGGTTTGATCCTTCGAAAAGAACGGGCCGCACCTCCTCGGTAAAGGAAGTATCGAAATTGAATCGCTTTTTCTTGGAGAGACGTCGTAATTTGTGAGTGCGCTCTTTGCGGACACTGTTCTGCACATTTGGTTCAATGTCCAGTGCATGGGTATTGGGACGTTCGGAATAGGTAAACACATGCAGGTAAGAGACGGGAAGATCAGCAATAAAATCAAAGGATTCCTGGAACAGCTGATCCGTTTCTCCAGGATGTCCCGTAATTACATCCACGCCAATAGCCGCATCGGGCATCAGCTCCTTGATGAGCTCTACACGTTCTTTGTACAGATCCGATTGATAGCGGCGTCGCATAAGTCCCAGCATCTCATCACTTCCGCTTTGCAGGGGCATATGAAAGTGCGGTTGAATTTTCTCTGATTCGGCCGTAAAGCGGATGATTTCTTCGGTCATAAGATTGGGTTCGACTGATGAAAACCGAATGCGTTCCAGTCCTGATACCTCATCGAGGGCTTGAATGAGCATGTAGAAATTTTCGTCGGTACCACGGCCAAAATCGCCTGCATTTACGCCGGTGATGACGACCTCCTTAAATCCTTCTTCAACCAGTAGTTCTGCATTTTGAACGACCGACGCAATCTCGGGACTCCGGCTTTCGCCGCGCGCCATCGGAATGGTACAAAACGAACAGTTATAGCTGCAGCCGTCTTGTACTTTTAGAAAGGCCCGTGTGCGATCATCTGCCGAAAATGCATTGTGGAAATCGACGGCTTCGTTTACATCCGAGTTATAAACAATGGGCTCGGATTGTTTTTCAAAATCGTCAAAAAGTTCGAGCAGCTTGAACTTGTTTTTTGCTCCGAGAATCGCATCTACGCCGTCAATTTCGGCAATTTCGTCGGGTTCGAGTTGTGCATAGCATCCGATAACGGCCACAAAAGCTTCGGGATTTTTGCGCAGTGCTTTTCGTACGGTACGGCGACAGGTGGCGTTGGCCCCTTGGGTTACCGAGCAGGTGTTGATGACATAAATGTCGGCCTCGCTATCGAACTCTGTAATATCATAGCCCTCTTCTTCAAAATCCTGCTGAATGGCCATAGTCTCGGAATAATTCAGCTTGCAGCCGAGAGTTTTTAAAGCAACTTTTTTCATGAATCAACTAATAAGTCGAATTTCGGGGATAAGCGATTTATTCGCTGTATCAATAAAGCAACCAAAAATACGAAATGACTGCAAAAATATCGACGATCGATTCCTTTGGAACCTATTTTATTGGATTAGCAGTAAAAAGATTGATGCTATAGACCAGGTTTGTGGATTCACTTTTACCGGCTAATGAAATAATACCGGCTGCCAACTCATCCCAAAGCGGACCTTCGTGTTCGATATAACTTTGTGATTGGCCAACGCCGATCAGTCCGTCGAGATCCATCTCTTGGGAAAGTTGGTACGTATGGCGCTGCACATTTTTGTAATAGGGCAGGTACTGGAATTTCCAGAGCAGACGCACCCGCAGCTTTTTTATTTTACCGGATAGCCCGTCGTAGGGCTCGATGCGATCCGCATTTTTCACGGTAGCCTCATCGATTAGTTTTACATAGGCTTTGGTAAAGGGATCGGAGGTATCCCAGTAATTCCAAATGAGCGCCAACTGTCCGCCGGGTTTGAGGATGCGGCGAAATTCTCGCAGACTTTTTTTGAAATCGAACCAATGAAATGCCTGAAAGGAAGTGACTACATCAGCGCTGTTATCACTCACTCCGGACTGTTCTGCACTGCCTTGTGTAAATTCGATATTGGGATGCGATTCTGCAGCTTCAATCATGGCTTGATTGGGTTCAACAGCTGTAACAAATGCTCCTTTTTCGGCTAATAAATGCGATCCAATTCCGGTTCCGGCACCGATATCAACAACGCTGATGACATCCTGATGCTGAAACGGAGCAATAATTTCATTGATCGCTTTATCGTTATATCCGGCACGGTATTTCGCGTACGCCCTGGATTTTTCTGAGAATAATTTTGTTGATATTTGGTTTTGCATGATGAGCCTCCCTGATTTGATTGATAAGCATCCCACATCACTTTTGAATAAGAGCATATTAGCTTTTCTACCGATGGAAGGCAATAGCAGAGCTCGTAATATTTATTAGAATTTCTTAGGATTTGGCAGCTAAAACAAAAAAGGCTGAAAACGAGATGTTTTCAGCCTTTTGAAATCAAATAAAGTGTTTGGAGGTTACCCCAGGTAATGGTGCCATGCATAGATAATGATTGCAAGGCCCAGAAAGTTTAAAATACTGATGGGCAGCATCCGTTTCCAGCCCAGTTTCATTACTTGGTTATATTTGAATCGCGGGATGGTCCACCGTACCCAGATGAAAACAAATCCCCAGAACACGGTTTTAAGAGTAAATACGGAAACATCCAGGATGGCTTTGTACATCGGACTCATTTCTGGTAACCACCACTCGGCAAAGGGCAAGTGATAGCCGCCGAAGAAAAAGGTAGTGATAAGCATACTGCCGATAATTACGTGCATATATTCGGCAAGGAAAAACATCCCAAACTTCATCGAGCTGTATTCGGTATGGAATCCACCGACCAGTTCTTGCTCGGCCTCGACCAAGTCAAATGGTGTTCGGTTTGCTTCGGCAAAAGCAGCGACGATAAAGATAACGGCTCCAATGGGATTCCGTAAAATATTCCACCACACTTCTTGTGAATTCACAACGTCAATCATGCTGAGCGATCCCGTAAACAAAATACAAGAGGCAATAGCCATACCCATGGGCAGTTCGTAGCTGATCATTTGGGCGGCAGCTCGTAGTCCACCGAGAAGCGAATACTTGCTGTTTGAAGCCCATCCGCCCAGCGTTACGCCATAGACACCCAGCGAATTTACGGCCAGTAAGTAGAGCACTCCGGCATTAATATCAGTGGCATATAATCCATCGCCAAAAGGAATAACTGCAATAGTCATCAGGGCGGTAACGACGGGAATCATTGGCGCAATAGCGTGGATCGTTTTAAATCCTTGTGCCGGAGTAACATCCTCTTTGAGCAGGAGCTTCACAACATCGGCCAGCGGCTGAAACAACCCCAGCGGACCTACGCGGTTCGGACCATAGCGATTTTGGATAAAAGCAGAAATACGTCGTTCTGCATAAACAGCAATAGCCGCCGAATTAAGCAGCATAAAAAGCGCTGTTCCTAAAACAATGTATGATGTCGTTGTTACGGGCTCCATTTAAATATTTTTTACGCTTGTTTTACTTCTTCTTGTTGGATGGGCAGCTGTACGCCTTGTTCTTCGTCCATGCGTTCGTAGGAGATATCGCTAAGCATATCGAACTGACTTCGGATATCAGCAAAAACATCGCGGGAATGCTGATATTCAAACTCCAGGTTAATGCGATCGGCCAGCTTATTCAGGAACTCCCAAACCGGCAGGCAATCGACTTTGTTTTCTTCGCTCACCCAGTTGTCAAAATTGGTTCCATAACGATCAAGGCGACCTTCCGACATCTCGAGATTGAGGCGACGGTTGGTGTATTTTGTTTCTTTCGCGGGATACGACCGCTGAATGCGACCATCCACGTTTACATAACTGGCCGCATGTTCAGCCACACAGGTTATGGGGATAACCAGATCAGATGCGTTGGTCGTATCAGACTGATTCGTAGCAAAAGAGATGGTGTATGTATTGCTGAGATCATCAGTAGCCAGTACGTCGCGACCGATTAGATCATCCGAAAGAATAATTACCACCTCGGCCTTTGCAACGGCTGATTTCAGTGATTCGCTATCCGTTTCATCAAGATTGATGGCTCGACATCCGTTCGTATTGGGAGCTTGGTCATCAGTAATTAAGAAATCATCGCCAGCTCCCGGAATGATATGTTTTGCAAATTTCGCATTGGTAGCACCCAGCAGGTTAAAAAACTTATTGAAGGAATAGTTTTCTTCAACGGATGCATGCGGACTGCCAATGATGGCAATATCTTGAGCATTATGAGCCTCGAGTACTTCTGCAAATGTCTCGATGGCATTATTCCACGAGGTGTTCGATTGATTATCGCCGTCGAGCTTAATCGAAGGACGCGAAACGCGGTTTTCATTGAAGAGTTTATAAGCCTCACGTCCGACGTCCGGCATCCAATAATCATTGACTTCCTTGTTTTGACGAGGCGTGATGCGGAGCACTTCGTTGTCGCGGGTCCATAGGTCAATATTACAGCCTTTGCCGTTGGTAATATCGATGCTGGGTGTTTGGTTCATCTCCCAGACCCGAGCTTTAAATCGGAAATCGCTGGAGGTTAGTGCACCGACAGGACAGATGTCCACAGTATTCAGTGAATAGGGATCATCGAATGTTTCGCCCGGTGCGGTTTGCGGATAATTGCTGTCGCCGCGTTCGACAATGGTAAGCTGATGGGTCTCACTAATTTCTTCGGTAAAGCGAACGCACCGCGTACAGTTGATACATCGCTCGGCATCCATCGTCACTCGGGGACCAAGGTCAACGCGCTTGGGTTTGTGCACCTTTTTGACTTCAAAACGGCTGCCTTCCGGTCCATACTTATAGGTTTGAATCTGCAGCGGGCATTCACCGGCCTGATCACAAATAGGACAGTCCAGCGGATGATTGACGAGAATAAACTCGAGATTATCCTTTTGGGCACGCTCAATCTCTTCGGATGTTTCCTGCGTGTGAACCACCATGCCATCCTGCAACGGAGTAGAGCAGGAGGTCTGCGGTTTCGGGAACCATCGAATTTTGCGTTCTCCATCTTCATCGAGCTCATATTCCCCGGTTTCCTGATCTTTTACCGGTGTTCCCACCTTGACCATACATTGGCGACAATTCGCCGGTATCGACATGGATGGGTGATAACAGAAGAATGGGACTTCCATGCCCTGATCCAAGATAAACTGGAGGAGCATCTCGTCCTGTTCTTCGTCAAATTCGTAACGTGTACCGTCTATAAATACTTCAGGCATCGGTTTACTAGGTTAAAAGAGTTATTTGTTATTGGTTATTAGTTATTATTGGACGTTCCAATTAACTAATAACGTTCAACGAATAACAAATCACGCAACAGCGTGAGCTGATTTTTTACAACGTGCTTCAAATTCGTCTCTAAATCGGTTGATGGTATGACGTACCGGCCATACGGCAGCATCTGCCAGAGCACAAATTGTACGTCCTTCCATTTGGTTGCCAACGTCGAGAAGGAGATCAAGATCTTTCATTTCTCCTTCACCGTTTTTGATTTTCTTTAATACTTTTTCGAGCCATCCGGTTCCTTCACGGCAGGGGGTACACTGTCCACACGACTCGTGATGATAGAAATGAGCAATGCGCCAGAGCACATCCACCATGTCGGTATCTTCATCCATCACGACTAAACCAGCTGTTCCCATCATAGAACCGGCATCTTTGAGTGAATCAGAATTCATGGTGACGCCTTCAAGCTGGTCGGCTCGCAGGGGCGGAGTAGAAGATCCTCCCGGGATAATTGCTTTCAAGTCTTTTCCACCACGGATTCCACCGGCTACATCGTTGATCAAATCCAACACCGGAACTCCGGACGGATACTCATAAACACCTGGACGATTCACGTGTCCCGAAATTCCGTACAATACTGGTCCCGGATGATCTTCGGCGCCAATATCACTATACCAGTCAGCACCATTGTTAATGACCAGCGGTACGTTGGCCAATGTTTCAATATTGTTGATTGTCGTTGGACGTCCCCACAATCCCTTTTGCGCAGGGAAGGGCGGCTTCACACGAGGATATCCGCGTTTACCTTCTAAGGATTCAAGCATCGAAGTTTCTTCACCGCAGATGTAGGCACCGGCTCCATAGGTAATCTCCATATCAATGGAAATATCGGTGCCCAAAATGTTTTCACCGAGATAGCCTTTTTCATAGGCGTCATCAACGGCATCCTGGAACATATCGACCCAGGAAATATATTCGCCGCGAATATAGACGTAAATGGTATCAACAGTCATAGCATAGGCAGCAATCAGTGCGCCTTCGATAAACAGATGTGGGTTGTATTCAAAGATCTTGCGATCCTTAAACGTGCCCGGCTCAGATTCATCGCCGTTGCAAGCCAGATATCGAGGTCCGCCGTCGGGCTCGGGCATAAAGCTCCATTTGAGTCCGGCATTAAAACCGGCACCGCCGCGACCGCGAATGTTGGCCTGCTTCACCTCGTTGATTACGCTTTTGCGTGACCATTCGTCTTGGTCTTCTAAAATTGTTTTTAGCGCGTCATAGCCGCCGTTTTCCTCATACACTCCAATATCTTGCAGATTGGGGATGTCAGGAATAAGAAGCGGTTCGAATGATTTCCAGTCGTTTGCCATTATTCTGCAGCAGCTTGATTTCGTTTTTCTAATTCCGGCATTGCCATCGATTCAAATTCAGGCATTTTACCGTTCTTCAGATTGTCAATAAGATCATCAACTTTTTCTTTGGTCAGGTTATTAACGTACACGCCATTGGTAACTTGCAGCATAGGAGCGTATCCACAGGCTCCCAGACATTCTACTTCTTTGACTGTAAATATGCCGTCGTCGGTTGTTTCTCCGGCTTCAATGCCCAGCTTGTCTTCCAGGTGATGCAGGATATCATATCCGCCACACAATTGACAACTTAAGCAGGTGCAAACATCGAGCACAAATTTACCCTGCTCTTCTTTATAATATTGCGTATAAAAGCTGGCAACGCCGTGCACATGCGATTTGGGCAGATCCAGTGTTTCTGCAACTAAATTCTGGACTTCCGGTTCTACATGTCCATACTTGCGCTGCGCCACCCATAATACTTGCAGAGTAGCGGCCTTGACCGTCGGAAACTTGGCCTTGATCTTATCTATTTCCTTAAGTTCTTCTTCTGTAAATGACAATTCAGCCATTGATTATCTAATCTTGAGTTTTGAGTCACAAGTCATGAGAATTTTACTCAGGGCTCACAACTCACTACTAATTTCTATTTATCTGCTTCACCCATTACCGGATCGACCCCACCAATAATAACAACCGTATCGGCAACCATTTCGCCATCCAGCATATCTTCAAGTGCCTGTAGGTTTTTAAAGGATGGAGAATTGATCTTCATCCGCCAGGGATGGCCGGTTCCGTCACTTTGGATATAATATCCCAGTTCGCCTTTCGGTCCTTCTACAGCGTGATAGCTTTCTGCACCTTCGGGCGGACAAATTCCGGTATCGGTCATCATAAAGTCGTGAATCATCCCCTCCATCGAGTAATATACTTCGTCTTTGGATGGGTATGCCTGCTTGGCGTTATCCGTTCGTACCGGACCTTTCGGCATCTTGTCCAGACACTGACGAATGATGCGGATACTTTCGTGCATCTCTTCCATTCGTACATAATACCGTGCCAGGTTATCGCCTTCGAGTCGCGTTGGGATTTCAAAATCTACTTCTTCGTAACGAGCATAGGGTTCAAAGTCACGGAGATCATACGCATAACCCGATGCACGAAGGGTAGGGCCAGTGGCTCCAATTTCAAGTGCACGTTCGGGGGATAAAACTCCGACTTCGCGATTTCGATCAAAAAAGATTCGGTTACGATCAAGCAGGCCGTGAAAATCCTTAAGTTCCTGCGGAAATTCATTAACGAAGTCCTTAATCATGGCGATGGCATCATCGGTAAAGTCATTGGCTACCCCCCCGATGCGTGCATGTGAAATGGTAAATCGGTGTCCGCCGATATGGTCAAAAATATCATACAGTTTTTCCCGCTCGCGGAACGTCCATATAAAGAAGGAAACAGCACCGGCATCCATCACCATGGTACCCAGCCAGAGTAGGTGCGAAGATATTCGGGCAAGTTCACATCCAATCATACGGATATAATGCGCGCGCTCCGGAACTTCTACGTTTGCAATTTTTTCTACAGCTGTACAGAGCGCAACGTTATTACTATATGGAGAGAGGTAGTCCATGCGATCGGTATAGGGCATGAACTCCTGATACGTTTTATTTTCTGCAATTTTTTCGACCCCTCGGTGCAGGTAACCGATATCAATTTTGGCTTTTTCGATAAGCTCACCGTTAAGCTGGAGAATGAGTCGAAGTACGCCGTGGGTGGCCGGGTGTTGCGGACCCATGTTGAGCACCATCTTCGAGTTGAGGGGATCATCCTCGTCCATCATTTCGATAGTGGTATGCTTATCCTCAAGGGCTTGATAGAGTTTTTCTTGGTGCTCCTTGAAAAACTTCGGATCTACTTGATCTGTAAGGTGTTTCTTTTCCATAAAAGAGACTACTCAGTATCAGGCGTTGTACTTGGCAATTCAATAGAACCCGGAATGCCCAAGAGTGGAAATTCTTTGCGCATGGGAAAATAGTCGTAATCTTCGGGCATAAACATCCGGCGAAAATCGGGATGATCGGTAAATGTTACGCCGAACATATCATATGCTTCTCGTTCCATCCAGCTGGCAGCTTTCCAGATATCGGCGACTGAGGCCAGTACCGGGTTTTCTTCCGGAAGGCGAACCTTTACAAAAAGGCGTTCCCGATCGCGCAGCGAGATTAAATCGTAAGCGATCTCAAAGCGTTCTTCGGAAGTAAACCGGTCGATGCCAAACAGATCCGTCAAATAGATAAAGTGCTGTTCATTTTTCAGATATTTGCAGACATCAACGATGACATCGGCCTCAACCCGAATGAATGTATCACCCGTTGATTGATATACTTCGATAAACGAATCCGAGAACTGCTCGGAAAGCCCATCGACTACGTCTTGAAGTTTATCAGATAGTTCCAAATCCATATTAGGTATCGAGCATTACAGAGTGTTCGGTACGAATTTTATCCTGAATCTTCATAAGGGCATGCAAGAGGGCATCAGGGCGCGGAGGACATCCGGAAATATACGCATCAACAGGCAAGAAATTATCACAGCCTTGCACTACACCATAGCATCGGTGCATACCGCCGGTTGAGGCGCAAGCGCCCATTGCAATACACCACTTGGGGTCGGGCATTTGATCCCAAATTCGTCGGATAGCGTGCGACATTTTATAATTGACCCAGCCGGCCACAATCATCACATCACTTTGACGGGGCGAAAACCGCATAACCTCAGAGCCAAACCGGGCGGCATCATATTTGGGACCGGCAAAGGCCATCATCTCAATAGCACAGCAAGCTAATCCCATTGGCATAGGCCATGCCGCATTGGATCGTGCCCAATTTGTTAGTGTATCAATTTTTGTGGTGAAATATCCGTCACCAAGTGAACTTTCAATACCCATAAGTGTACAGGCTAAGTTTAATCAATTAAACATTCCTTGTTTCAAATCCCATTCCAGTGTTCCAACTTTGACGGTGTAAAGTAGTCCAACTAATAAAATGAGAATAAAGAAAACCATTGCTAGAATTGTTCCTACTCCGTAATCAAGAAAGTTAACCGCCCAGGGATAGATGAAAACGACTTCGAGATCAAAAACAATAAACTCCATTGCCACTAAATAAAAAGCGATAGAATAACGATCGGCCGCATCGCCAACAGGATCCATGCCACTTTCATAGGGATCCAGCTTGTTTTTGTTGGGGCGGTAGGGACCGAGAAGTTTAGAAAGTGACATCAGCAAAATTGCCAGTACAATGGCAACTCCGCCGAGGATTACGATTGGTAGATAGTTAGAAAACATTAGTCAGTTTCAATTTGATTGAGTCAATCGGAAATTAGGGGCAATCGCTCGTAATGTCAATGAAATTAAGACGGGGAATATAGGATTTCTAATATTGAAAACATATAAAATTACCCCGCCTTTCTTATTTAAAATGAATTTAAACTCGGCAATTCTAACCCTGCCTAAATGACCTTGTAGAAGGTAAATAAAGATCGTCTTTAATGACAGTAAAAATCCCTGTCAGCAAGTAGAGTGGATCAGGGCTCCGACGCGGTGGGTTGAACGTAGTTCGTTATACTTTTGGGTAGCCTCTTCGGTCTCTAAAATATAGAATTCCACATCTTGTTGGTTGAGTACGTCTTTTGTTTCATCACACACTTGCAAGCGCTCGTGAAATCCCTGCGAAAGTATCACCACTTCTGCGCCATGTTCCAACAGTTCTTCTACATCCGCGGGCTGGATACCGGGCACATGGTGCGTGCCGGTTTCGTTCCAGTCCCATTTGCGCGAACCGCTCGGAAATAGTTTAGCATCTTTATAGGTTTTTTGGTTGCCAACTGTAATTTGTCCCCATCGGATGGAATGAATTTTCGGGGAAACGTCTTTTTGTGCCATAGTATGAGTGATTTAATTTCCTTTTTTGATAAACATTTCGACCGAAAAATCCGTTTATTGTAAGGTGTCCCGAGAGTTTACGGGTATCATAAAAATCAGTAAATTTGTTCCTAATTTAAATTATTACTCAAAAGAAGTTTTCTGACCATTGGATAAAATCAAGATGGATATATTAGGGCTTTCAACAAGTCCGAGCAGCGGCGGTGCATATGCGTTAATTTTGAATGAGGTAGATGGCAATCGGCGCCTTCCTATTATTATTGGAACTTTTGAGGCGCAGGCCATTGCTCTCGAGTTAGAGCATATAAAGCCCCCACGGCCGATGACACACGATCTGCTCAAAAACATGATTCAAAATTTTGGAGCCAACGTAGATCAGGTCTTTATCAATGATTTGAGTGAAGGCACTTTCTTTGCCAAGATTATTTATGAGGATAACGGCCAGCAGATGGAGCAGGATGCGCGACCCAGCGATGCTATTGCGCTGGCTGTTCGTTTTAATGCTTCGATATTTGTTGCTGGCGAAATTCTGGAAGAGGCCGGCATTATCTCTGAGGGAGATGAAGGTGAAGAATTAACAGCGACCACCGAAGGGCAGGATCAACCCAAAGAATTGAGTAAACTCGAAAAACTGGAAAAAGAGCTTCAGACGGCCATTGATACCGAAAATTATGAAAAGGCTGCCCGCATTCGGGATGAAATTCAAAAGCTAAAAGGCTAGAGGCATTGCAGGTTTCTAACTACTCGTTCGAGCATCTTCCGTTTTCTGATCTGTTTAAAACCTATCTCAGTAATTTCGACAAGCTGAGCGATTTTTATGCTACCAATCCGTTTGATGAACAGGCGATTAGTCAAAAGATAAATCAATACGAATTTTCGGGCGATCGCGAGCAAACTGCTGATATCCTTTCGTCATTTAACGATCAATTTGATATTCACAAGGCTGCTAAAAACAATCTTCAGCGATTGAATGATGAGCGGTCGCTGGTAATCGTTACGGGACAGCAGCTCGGTGTTTATGGCGGACCTCTTTATACTATTTTTAAGACAGTTAGTACGATCCATCTGGCTCGTCAAATCGAACGAAAATTTGATCGACCGGTAATTCCGGTTTTTTGGCTGGCAGATGAGGATCACGATTACGAAGAGGTGCGAAGTCTCTCCGTGTTGAAAAACGAGAAGGTGTTGGAGGTAACACTCCCCTCCAAAGAAAACCATTTGTCCACTGTAGCGGAGATGGCGATCACTGACGAAATTGAACAGTTGCGTTCGGATCTGAAATCATCACTCTATGATACCGATTTTTCGGATGAACTTTGGTCCATCTTGGAAGCATCTTACAAATCCGGACAGACGTTTTTGCAGGCCTTTGGTCAGCTGATAGCTACATTATTTTCGAAGCATGGGCTGGTACTGGCCGGTAGCAACAATCCCAAGGTTAAACAGGCAACCGGGAAGTTTTTGTCTAAGTCAATTGCACAAGCCGACGATATCCGTGCCGAGCTTGAAGCTCAGACGGATCGCATCAGCGAGCAGTATCATCAGCAGGTTACATTGTACGATTCTAATCTTTTTTATTTGGATGGTGAAGCCGGTCGCACGAAAATTGCCCGCAATGGTGATGGCTGGAAGACTGATTCCGGCATCAAATGGAAGACCGACCAGCTTGTTGACGCGATCAACGAAGAACCCCAAAAGTTTTCGCCCAATGTGTTGTTGCGTCCCATTTTACAAGATGCACTGTTGCCAACGCTGGGGTATGTAGCCGGTCCGGGAGAAACAGCATATTATGGACAGATGAAGAATATGTATTCCTGTTTTGATTTGGAAATGCCCATCATCTTTCCCCGCCTTAGTGCCACGCTGATTGAGCCCGCCATCGATCGCATTATAAATGAGCTTCCATTCCAATTTCATGAGTTTGAAAATCGTATTGAGGACCTGGAATCTGCTTATGTAGATCGTACTGAACAGCGCGATATTGAAACAATTTTTGATGACTGGAAACAAAAGGTCGAAAAACTGGCCGAACCCAAAACTAATGAAATTGCCGATGTAGATCCTACTCTCGAAGGTGCTGCAGGCAAAGCAACGGCCGTCTATTTCAATGAATTGGATAAACTAAAAGGGAAAGTATATCGGGCCGTAAAACGGCAGGATGAAACACAGCTGAAGCGCATTCGCCGGATTAAGGCAAATCTTTTTCCGGATGGTAGCCTGCAGGAGCGTGAGATTGCGTCCATCTTTTACATGAACAAATACGGGGTCGATATTTGGGATAAGCTGTTAGAAGCACTTGATGAGCAGGAGCAATTTGATCATCATAAATTGATTTATCTTTGATTGTGGAAATTCGTAAACAGAAAAAGAAGCTTCGCCAGCAGTTGCTGGATCAGCGTACAGCAATTGATGCTGTAGATTTTGAGGAACGATCAGACAAGATCATAAAAACGCTGTTAGATCAACAAAAACTTTCTACAGCTCATACGGTTCATTGTTATGTGTCGATGAACGAGCGACGAGAGGTTAATACGCACGGGCTGATCAAGAAAATGCTAGCCATTGGCAAAGATGTGATCGTTCCGGTTACTCATTTTGATGAGGGCACATTATCGCATATCCGTCTGCATTCATTTGATGCTCTCAAAAAAAATAAATGGGGCGTGCTCGAACCTGTTGGTGGGGAAGAGGTCCCTCCTCAGAAGTTGGATCTCGTAATCGTACCGATGGTGGGAGGCGATACACAGTGCAACAGAATAGGATACGGAAAGGGATTTTATGATCGGTTTCTCAAGGATGTTAGCTGTCCGAAGATAGGATTGGTTTTTGAACAAAATATTATTCCCGAAATTCCAGTTGAAGAATTCGATATTTCACTTGATGTAATTATTACAGAACAGCGTGTTATTGATCGAGATTAATTTGCTATATTGTCGTAACAATTGATTGCTGTTGACGTACGATCATTTGTTCGTTGAAAACTTTTGGGCACAGGAGAAATAGTTATGGCTGAACAAACCAGACAACAATCCACACATCAGAATCTCGACTCCATGATGGATTTTGAAGACCACGAGCTTCAAAGTACCATGCGTGAGTTTTTGGAGGATGAGAAGAAAGCCAACACCAATATCTGGAATTTTGCCACCATTGCGGGTATCGCCATGTTTTTTGTAGCAATAATGTCCATTATCAACGCCGTTTTTGGTATAGGACCCGGATTGGGAGGCTTAATGGAAGCCATGCCGCTAATCGGTGGAGCCTTGGTTACACTCGTTGGCTTTGGCTTTTTGGTGGGCGACCGCAAGAAAGAGAAAAACAAAAAGAAAAATAGCACTTCCAAAAAGTACAACTTCGATTATGATTTTGGCAGCAGTTCAGATGAGAACCAAGAAGAAGATTTTACATTAAATAATGATTTGGGATCTAAGCAAAAATCCCGCAGTAAATCGTCGTCCGGCAAATATAATTTTGACAGCTATGCCTTCCGCGAATCCAAAAAACTATATAAATCCCGAACCGATAAGAAGTGGGCCGGTGTTTGTGGTGGACTGTCAAAATATTTTGGTATCAGCTCAACGGTAATTCGCCTGTTGTTTGTGATTACGTTTTTTGCCGGTTCCGGTACTTCACTTCTTGTCTATTTAGCGCTGGCTTTTGCATTGGATAAAGAGCCGCCGGAAATGATGGATGATTTTAATTTCTGATTTTTTGGCCCGATTGCTCGGGCCTTTTTTGTTATGGGGATTATCAATTCATTCACATAGCAATGATTGTTATATTTCCCGACGAATTTATGCTAACCAAATAGCGCACACGTGTTTATTACATTCGAAGGAATTGACGGCAGTGGAAAATCAACACAGATCGAAAAGTTAAGAGGCCGGTTTGAAAAGAAAGGGGCACAGGTACAGACCTTTCGTGATCCCGGCGGACCAATTGTATCAGAAAAAGTGCGCGAAATACTGTTGAACCCTGACTATGATATTGATCCTGTTACCGAGCTGCTGCTGTTTTCGGCCGCTCGGTCGCAGTTGATAGCCGAAAAAGTGCTGCCTAACCTTGAAAAAGGCAGGGTGGTTATCCTCGATCGGTTTTATGATTCTACGATTGCCTACCAGGGATATGGACGAGAATCGGTTCCATTGGATGAGATCCACAAGATGAATCAGATAGCAAGCCACAAGTGCAAACCGGATCTCACAATCTATATGAAAGTACCGCTGCAGGAAGCCAAAAAAAGAATGGCCAAGCAAAAAGATCGGATGGAGCAAGCCGGCGATCCATTTTTCGAGAAAGTGATCAGGGGATTTAATCATCTGGCCGAAAATGAAGAACGCTTTTTTACAGTGGATGCCACACAGCCTGCCGATTGGGTACACAAGCAGATCTGGAAGCATGTAGAGAAAAAGTTTCGATGAGGATGGTATGTATCTGTTTCTGAGACTATATCAACGCACAAATTGAAAGAGCTCAAATGCTCCAATTTGTGCGTTGATATAGTCAATAGGGGATTAAAAGGAGCAAATACGAAAAATGGTGGCTCATTTTGAGCGCGAAATTAATTGCTGATTAGGTAAAAAATGATTAATTTTATCGCATTGTGGGTAAAACCTAATTAGAAACTGAAAATCTCCCTTTTCATCGTTTCAACTACTAATTTTAACCAACTCTGAAGTATATAAATTATGGCGCACGAAAGAATTGATGTTGACCTGCCCTTAGCCAAAGTCTATGAATACTTAAGTGATCCTACCTACTTTCCTCACTTCTTCGAACGGATTGAAAAAGTTAATAAAATAAACTCTCAAACATTCGAATTTTCAACAACGCTTGGCGGCAAAGCATTTGAGTGGACGACAAACGTCATTGACGATTTGCGTAATACGCGCTTTGCGTGGATTACGATTAATGGCAATTTAAATCAAACCGGAACTATCCGTTTTACTCCGCTGGATAACGGAGAACGTACCCGTGTTGATTTTAGCCTGGATTATCGCACATTCTACGGTGAACCAGAGGAAGAGTTAGCCAATTTCATTCAAGGGCTTCCTGCGCAGATGAAAAAAGATCTGCAGCGTTTTAAGGAAGAAGCTGAAGATGACACCTTCAAGCAAAAAGCGGATGATACGCTAGCTGCAATTGAAGAAGCAGAAGAGGAGGCAGAGGCTGAGGAAGAAGCTGCTGCATAACCAGCACGTTTTACTGATTTTAAATGCGCACTTTCGGGTGCGCATTTTTTTTATCTACATTTTCTATCTGATGAATTTATCCCGCTTTAAAAAGAGTCAACAGGCACAAAGTCCTCATTATCTCTTGTTTGGGCATCCCGTTGGCCACAGCTGGTCGCCACTGATGCATAATACAGCATTACAGGAGTATGGAATGGAGGCCCGATACCATGCTGTTGATGTGCACAATAATGAGTTGAACAGCCTGGCTTCATACCTCAACAGAGATACCTTCCTAGGTGCGAATGTTACCGTACCGTATAAGCAGCTTATTACTAATTATCTGGATGAAATCGACAGTGCCGCCCGCAATATTGGAGCCGTGAATACCATTGTAAAACAGGATTACACTTTGCGGGGATACAACACCGATTGTGCCGGATTTCTGGCTCCGCTCGATGAGTACTCTTGGGAGCTAGAGGGTGAGCGGGCTATCATTTTTGGTACAGGCGGTGCCTCGCGGGCAATAGTGGCAGGACTTGTTGATTTTGGAATGCAAGAGCTCTATCTGGTCTCCCGCAATCCCGATAGCAAAAAATCTTTTTCTGATTTTGACCGGGCGGAGGTCATCTCCTATAATGAGTGGACATCACATGCCGAGGAAGCAGCATTAATTGTTAATGCTACGCCGCTGGGGGTGTATCCGAAAACAAAAAAATCGCCGGTACGTGAGACCGAAAAAGAATATCTTGCAGATTGTCTCTGCTATGATATTGTGTATAATCCGCCGGAGACCACCTTTTTAAAACAAGCCAAATCAGTAGGATCTGCAACAATTGCCGGACTCGAAATGTTGATTCAACAGGGCAGTCGGTCATTCGAATTATGGACGGGACGCCCTTTTCCCTTAGACAAAGTAAGAACAAGACTCCATGAAGAACTTGCAAACTGATTTTTCCTTGATACGACCCGATATCCTACACCAGGATGAGGGCATCAACGCGTGGTTCACATTGAAGAATGCAGACTTTGGGAATGGTCATTTGATATCAGGACTCAATCTGGGATTCAATACACCGGAAAAAAAAGAGGTTGTGGCGCGGAACAGATTAAAGTTATTATCTCATTTAAATGTGGATGACGAGTGGGTAGCCTATGCCGAGCAGGTGCATAGCACGAGAATTCAAACGGTAACTCAGGGCGGTACATATCCAGATACCGATGGATTGATTACCCAGATTCCCGGCCTCACGCTGGGTATTCAGGTAGCCGATTGTGCAGCAGTTTTATTGTGGGATACTGATACTGAGAATAACATCATTGGTGCGTTGCATGCCGGCTGGCGGGGGGCAGCAGGAAATATTGTGCCGCAAGGGATCCGAAAAATGATCAATCTGGGAGCCAATCCTTCTACAATGAAAGCGTTTGTGAGTCCCTGTATCTCACTTAAAAATTTCGAAGTAGGACAGGAGGTTGCCGAGCAGTTTCCCGATGAGTTTGTCGATTATAAATCCTACGCCAAACCACACGTTGATTTAAAGGGATTTTTGCGCCATCAGTTGCAGGAAGGCGGATTATTGAGTGAACATATTGAGATCAGCGACGGTTGCACCATTGAAGAAGCTGATCGTTTTTACTCTTATCGCCGCGAAGGTCAGCAAAGCGGACGCATGATGGCGCTCATTCAGATCGCAGAATAATAAAGAATTAAAATAAATGTCGAGCCATTGAGAGTTTCATATTCGCCGGGATATTATGCTCCCATTCCCAATGAGCATATTTTTCCCATGAAAAAGTTTATGGGCCTGTATCGGTATCTCACGGAGCAAAACCTGATCACCGAGAGTGATATCATTGAGCCCTCAATGGTGAATTTAGCCAATCTAATGACGGTACACACGCAGCGCTATTCCGATGGAATAATGACGGGTAACTTGGAGAGCAGAGAAATGCGAAAGCTGGGACTTCCGTGGTCAAAAGGGTTGGCAAAACGATCTCGATTGGCGGTGCAGGGAACTATCAATGCAGCGCTGATGGCTTTGCAGGATGGTATGGCTGGAAATTTGGCCGGTGGCACCCATCATGCCATGCCCGATTACGGCGAAGGTTTTTGTGTGTTTAATGATGTGGCTGTAGCTATAAAAGTGCTGCGACAATCGATGTGGGCGCGCAAAATTTTGGTGATCGACTGCGATGTGCATCAGGGAAATGGGACAGCTGAAATTTTCAAAGACCATCCCGAGGTATTTACATTTTCGCTGCATGGAGCCAAAAACTATCCCTTCAAAAAGTCGCCTTCTACGCTCGATATTGGCTTGCCTGATAGCACTGGAGACCAGCAGTATTTATCCACATTGGGAGATGCATTGGACAATATTTTTAATCAATTTTCGCCTGAGTTAGTATTTTATCTGGGCGGAATAGATCCGTTGGAAACCGATCATTTTGGTCGCTTATCATTGACGCTCAAGGGGCTGGCCAATCGCGATAGAATTGTTATCAAGAAAATACGTGATGAAGAAGTACCTCTGGTGCTGTTACTTTCGGGTGGTTATGCCCCCACACTTAAAGAAACGGTACGAGCGCATGCACTTATGTTTGAAACCGCGCTGGAACTGGCTCCTTAAATCCGAATGTTGATATAGAGGAAAGTAAATTTCGCCTTATAATCTTATTCTGAGTTCTACCTGTTTTTATCTATCTTCACAACTCTTTTGAACAGAAATAAATCAATCATTTGAAGCCCAAAAATATCGTCATACTGGGTTCTACCGGATCAATCGGTGGGCAGGCGCTGGATGTAGTTCGGGAACACCCCGAGCAGTTCAATATACTGGCGCTGAGCTGTAACAGCAGCTGGCAAAAGCTGGCCGAGCAGATCAACGAATTTCGTCCCCGGTATGCATTTATTAATGATGAGAATTCTATTGATTCGCTGAAAAGTGAACAGGCGGAAAATGATACGGAGATTTTATCAGGCGATGAAAATCTGCTTCAGCTGGCAACGCTAAGTGATGCTGATGTTATTTTGAATAGTTTGGTGGGATATGCCGGATTTGCTCCCACTATTGAGGCTCTAAAAGCCGGAAAAAAAGTGGCGTTAGCCAATAAAGAGTCATTAGTGGTCGGTGGTGGCTTAATTAATGAGCTAATCAAAGAAAATCGTGATCAGCTTATTCCCGTAGATTCGGAACACAGTGCTATGTTGCAGTGCTTGGTGGGAGAGCCGCTCGAAACCATCGAAAAGCTGGTGATTACGGCAAGCGGTGGTCCGTTCCGCACGTGGACGAAAGAACAGATGCGGGATATTACGGTCGAAGATGCCCTGGATCATCCGAACTGGTCCATGGGATCTAAAATTACCATTGATTCGGCCACGATGATGAACAAGGGACTGGAGATTATCGAAGCGCACTGGCTGTTTGATATGCCGCTTTCAAAAATTGAGGCGGTTGTGCACCCCCAGAGTGTTATTCATTCGGTGGTGGAATTTACCGACGGATCCAGCAAAGCGCAGCTCGGACCGCCCACGATGAAAGTGCCTATTTTATATGCCCTTACCTATCCCGATCGATTTGAGCTCGATGCTCCGCGTTTGGATTGGAAGTCGGCCTTTGATTTGACGTTCGAGCCAGTCGATTACGATCGGTTCCCCTGTCTCAAATTAGCGCTTGATGCTGTCGAAGAGGGAGGATTGGCACCGGCTATCCTCAATGCCGCCAATGAAGTGGCGGTGTACCGCTTTTTGAATCAAGAAATTTCCTATTTTAAGATTCCACAAGTCATTGAACACTGCCTGGAATCGCTAAATAATTCTGGATCTATTACGTTAGAATCACTAAAAAACATTGATCAACAAACCAGAGAACTGGCATTAACTGTTTAACTCGTACTATTTTGCTCCATGGAATGGATTTTAAGTTTACTATCGACACTCGGAATATTTGCTGCAGCGCTGCTGATCCTGGTCTTCTTTCATGAACTGGGCCACTTTTTGGCGGCAAAACTTTTTGGGATGCGTGTTGAGCGTTTTTCTCTGGGATTTCCACCCCGAATTTTTGGTATCAAGAAAGGCAATACCGATTACTGTATTGGTGCTACTCCACTGGGCGGTTATGTGAAAATTTCCGGGATGATTGACGAAAGTATGGAAACCGAACATTTGGATGAGGATCCGAAACCCTGGGAATTTCGCAGCAAGCCAGTGTGGCAGCGTATTGTTGTAATTACCGCTGGTGTAATTTTCAATATGATTTTAGCCGTGCTTATTTATGGCGGGCTGGCGTTTAGCAATGGCGAAACGAAAGTGAAGCTTGATAGTATCAATAGTATTTATGTTGCTGAAAATTCCTTGGCAGCGCAGGTGGGATTTCAAACAGGAGATAAAATTGTGGGGGTTAACGGTGAGAAGGTTCCTTATTTTCAAGATCTGTTTTCGCCCAGTAAGATGATGTCTTCTTCGTTGAGCTATACCGTGATGCGTGGTGGTAATGAAACCACAATCCCCATAGCCGACAGCCTGCTTAACGAAATAGGCCGGCAGGGACTTATTACGCTTGGCAATGTGCTCCCCAGCAAGATTAGGCAGGTTGAAGAGGGAAGCCCCGCCGATAATGTGGGTTTGCAAGCAGGAGACATGATTACATCGGTAAACGGTGAACAGATTCGGCACTGGGTACAATTGGTAGAAAAAATCCAGACGGCTGAGGATTCATTACAATTGACAGTAAACAGAGTGGGTGAAACACTGGATTTTACGGTGATGCCAAACGAAAACAACAAACTGGGGATTTACCGTCCCACCAGAGATGCATTTGACGTTGAACAGTTCCAATATGGATTGTTTGCATCTTTAAATGTGGGAATTCAAAAAACGACCGAAACGGTAAATGGCATATTTGGCGGATTTAGTAAGATGTTCTCAGGTGATATCTCTGTCCGCGAAAATTTAGGAGGCCCGGTCGCCATTGCCAGCGTCACTAAGCAAGCAACTGAGTCTGGCGGGGCCATTGGCTTTTGGAATATTACGGCCTTTTTAAGTGTTACGCTGGCCATTATGAATATTTTGCCCATCCCGGTACTCGATGGTGGTCATCTAATGTTTTTGATTTATGAAGGCATTACCCGTAAAGAACCATCTCAAAAAGTACGGATGGCGCTGCAACAGATCGGCTTTTTGCTTATTATCGCACTCTTTATCTTTGTGACTTTCAACGACATCCTTAGACAATTCGGTTAACCAAATATTCTATGTTTGCTCGCGACGGATACACTACGATATTCGTAACCATTATTTTTGCTATCATTGTCAGCGGTATTGCCCGTTATATCGAACCCCACTGGACGGCCTATATCATCTACACTGCCATGGCGTTGCTGGTGGCTTTTATTCTGTTTTTCTTTCGAGATCCCGATCGAGACATAACCGAAGGTGACAACTATATTCTTTCTCCAGCCGATGGCAATGTGGTGCAAATTAAAGAGGTACAAGAAGATCAGTATATCGAAGGTCCGGCCACACAGATCAGCATCTTTCTTTCGCCAATGGATGTGCATATAAATCGTGTACCCGTGAGAGGAACGTTGGAATATTTGGAATATGAACCCGGTATTTTTTTGGTAGCCTATGATCATCGGGCCTCGGAGCTCAACGAACGTGCTGATTTTGGCGTCCGTCATCCGTCCGGCACCAAAGTGTTTTTCCGACAAATTACCGGTTTTCTGGCACGGCGCATTGTCTATCATCTTGAAAAGGGCGATGAACTTAATGCCGGCGATCGTTTTGGGATGATGAAGTTTGGCTCGAGAATGGATATACTTGTTCCGGCCGAGGTCGAAATAAATGTTTCGGAAGGAGAAAAAGCTGTAGCCGGACAAACAATTTTAGCCACGATTAACGCATAAGATGAAATATCCCATACAGAAGTGGAAGCGCTTTCGCCGCCGTCGTAAACGCAAGCGAAAAGAAAACGGCCGGTCGAAAAAACAAATTCCACGCACGGTTATTCCCAGCTTCTTTACATTGATGAATCTATTTTGCGGTTTTTTGGCGATTATCAGTATCGCCGAAGGACGACTTTTTTTCGGGGCCTGGCTCATCGTTTTTGCGGGATTATTTGATGCCCTAGACGGATTTATGGCGCGCCTTTCCAACGCCACCAGCCAGTTTGGAATCGAGCTCGATTCCATCAGTGATGTGGTATCATTCGGCGTAGCACCGGGATTTTTGCTTTATTCCTTTGGCTTAGGCGAAATGCCGTTTGTGGGAATTATCCTTAGTGCTTTAACCCCGCTTTGTGGTGCCGTGCGACTGGCCCGCTACAATGTAGATGCCCAGGAAAGTCGCGGTGATTTCTTCAAGGGGTTGCCCATTCCTGGTCAGGCAATTATGATCGCCGCTTTTTACCTCACCTTTTATAACCAGCTCGAAATTTTTGGGTGGATGGAATATGGGCTTAATACGGTGCTCGTACCGCTGATTGTCCTGCTTTCATTTTTGATGGTTAGCACTATTCCATTTGATAAAATTCCCAGCTTCGATAAAGAATCCATCCAAAAGCACAAAGGGAAATTGTCGCTGTTTATTTTCTATGGTATTCTCATCTTGCTATTCCAGGAAGTGGGACTGATGATTGTATTTTCTGCCTTTATCCTAAAAGGCATCGTGCTCGGAGGATATTTTTTCTGGAAAGAGGCGTTTGGGGATGAGAACTTTTCAGAAGATTCCCAATAGAGCTTTTTAAACAAAGATCTCTCCCGTTACCTGCCGACCATAGCCTCCGGCGTAGGTTGGGTCGAGATGACAAGCTAAACATCTAGCTATATGGGAATTACACTCCCGTTATAATTACACTCTTGTTGTAAACATTGCATTAGCTCGGGAGTAAAACTCCCTCACAGCTTGCAGGTTTTTGGCGGCATCTCTTTTAGGATCTATCAAAAATGGACTAAAACCGGTAGCTCAATCCCAGAGAGTGCACCGTACCAAATCCGGTCTCGAAAGGGATGAGCGCATATTCAGCTGTAATGGAACCGGCCTTAACGCCAGCACCTGCACTCCAGGGCCGTTCGGTATCACCCGTTTTATATCCCGTCCGCAGCAGGATGGTATCAGCTATATCAAACTCCAGGGCAATGTTGGTATGGGGATTGGATGATGAGTCGCCCTGCGTGGTACCGTTCTCCGTTTTTATAGGGATAATCCAATCATTTTTGAGATACAATGTGATGGGAAGATTCTCATTTTCGGGTGGAGTAAATGTAATTACTTCGGCGTTAAATCCCGCTCGAAAGGTAGTGGGCAGAGTCGTAGCTTCATTTCTGAGCTCATTCATTTTGCCCCAGTTCAGCAGGCTGGCACCCAGTCGAAGGCGATCATTCCAGAGTTGTGTCGCCGCTCCAAAATTAGCTGCATAGCCCGATGCGTTGAAGGTATAATATTCCTCCCGCAGGTATTGAAAAGTGCCGCCTAAGGCTACAGGACCAAAGTTATAAGCATATCCGCCACTGAGTGAAAGAAAGCTGACGGCAAAGGTCCCTTCTGGCGGTCCGGCCTGATTACCGCGAAGGGGAATATCGTCGGCCTGCGAGCCGATAAATCCGAAAGCGAGACCGCGATTTTCATTTTTAAGATTAATGGCGGCATGGGCATGGGTAAGATCGCCAATCCATAGCGTATAGTCGGCATTGAGACTAGAACTTGGTTCCAGCGCAAGATTTGCAGGATTGGAATACAGGTTGGATGCTCCGAGAAGTTCAGCGGTAACGGCATCGTTTAATCCCAATGCCTGCGTACCCGGACCAATGGTAAGCAACTCTAACCCCGACTCTTGGGCAGTTGCGGACATCCCAAAATAGAATAGAATCAGAGAGGTTAATGTAATGAGTTTTATCTTGTTCATAAGTTCATCTGAATTCCAAAAGTGTGCATATATGCAATATTATTGGACTCCTGAACAAATGCATAATCCACAGAAGGACTCAGGAAGTCAAAGGGCAAGTGTACCGAAAATCCTACGCTGCCGTGATTTGAAATTTCAACAGCTGAAAGATCATCAATCTGCCAACCGCCCCGTAGTGTCACGCGCTCATGCAGTCGATACGCTGTGCCAAGCTTCAGATTGTTGGTCGATTGATCTTCGTGGATCATCCGTCCGCCATCTAAACTAACTACTAGTTTTGGGATGGGATGATATGACAGCCCGAGCTGGATGCGCGTGGGGAATTGATCGGTTCGTCCTGAAGAGTTATCCCCATAGAGTGTACTCGAATCCCAGCTGTAGGAGGCTAGTAGATCCTGAACTGCAGCACCGACTTTCAGCTTATCAGAAATAGCATAGAGTACGCCGATATCCAGCCCCACGGTGGTTGCACTTTCGAGATCCTGGTGCAGATCGGAAATGTAGTAATTGATCCCAATTCCTGCTGAGAAGTTGTCGGAAATTTGTTGCCCCAATGTAGCTGCAATCTGATATTCGTGTGTTGCCATTGTCCCCGTATCGTAACCGTCAATGGAGCGCCCGTCGATATCAGTAACATTGGCGTTGATCAAAGAGAGGGTAACTCCACCGGTAGGGGGCAGTCGAAAAGTGCCATTGACCGCATTAAGACTGCGATCAAAACTCATGACGGCAGTTGAAAGATTGACTTGGTTGCCGATTCGCGCCTGCGCCGCGAGTGCGGGATTATAATAGCTGTAAACCCCTTCAGAGGTCACTGCCGTAAGCGCATTGCCCATCGCCATGCCACGGGGACCAAAGCCCATGCGGCTAAATGCCCCGGCTTTTCCGCCGTTTTGGGCTAAAGCTACGCTGCTACCGCTCAGCAAAATGAAAATTAAGATGATATGAGTTACTCGTTTTTTCATCTAATCGGCCACCAAAATTTTTCCACGGATAGTACTGCCGGGCGCATCAATTTGATAAAATACCGGACCGTTGGCCACTTGATTTCCGTTGCTGGCGGTGCCGTCCCAAACGGCTTCGTATGTGCCAGCTGAGTAATTACCCGAGTCGATTTCCCGGATCAAATTCATCCCGAAATCAAATAGGCGAATGGTAACATTTCCGGATTCCATAATCTCATATTTAATACGAACCAACTCATGTCGCCGTGGCGAAAAGGGATTGGGATAGGCATAAGCTTCAACGGAGGGCGCATCTTGCTGGTACCGATTACTTCCATCCAGCGGAAAATTGACGCGCGTAATTTGCCAGTTTTCCCCATTATCTGAAGTCGAGGCAATGCCGTCGCTGGTGCCAATCCAAAGTCGATTTGTGGTTTTGGCTATGCTGTAATACTGTGCTGATTCTTTTATAAAGGTATTCGGGCTGGATATTTGGGGAATTTGCATCCAGCTGGATCCATTGTCGCTGCTCACAAAAAGTCCGTTGTCACCCGCCGCATAAATTGATCCGCCTGAAAACCCGATATCGTTGATGCGTTCTCCCTGCAAATATTGATCAAACGTTTGACCGCCATCCGTCGTACGAGCAATCCCGAACTGCTCATTTTCACTGAGCCCGCTCGTCCAGTTGGTCATCCAGATATCCCCAGTTACGGGATGCTGTTGTATGGTAATAATCCAGTTGCCAAGTAATCCATTATCGGAACTATTGACTTGAATGTGTTGCCATCGAATGCTATCGGCAGGAGCGCTGAGCGCATTTCCAGAGATATTGAGTCCGCCTGCGGTGCCTGCCCAAACGCGATCTTGATCATCAATAAAAACCGAAAACCCCAACAGATTTTGATCAGAGCGCGGATCGTAGCGATTCTCTTCATCACTGTTAAACTCGTATTCTTGTTCCGGGACTAAACTGTCAGCTTGTTGTGGGGGCAGAATTATTCGTTGCCAGCTACTGCCGAAATCTGTGCTGCGGACCAATCCAAGGGCCCAGTTGGCCGAAAAGATCGTATTACCCTGCATGGCGATATCGAAAGGCGGGGATTGTTCGCGGGTTGTGACGGGTAGCTTGGCATAGGTTGTGCCGCCATATGTAAAAGTAGTATCGTCTTCCGCATCATTGGGATTTTCAACATATTGCCAGCTGTCTCCGCTATCCACCGAATAGTGGAAACCCATGCCGGCCTGCACACTGCCGTTGGGAGTAGAGGCGTTAAATCCCAAGCCGGCCCACACGGTATCGGGGGCAAGGGCAATCGAAAATACGCGTCCGTCGCCGTCAGTGATTTGGCTGGCGCCCTCGGGATAAAACCAATTCGGATCATTATTGATCGTGCGATTCAATCCCGGACCAATCCACAAGGTGTCGCCAATGGCTTCCATGTTGGATACCGAGTTTTGCTCGATAGATTCATCAGGAGAAGGAATCGGGCCAACAATTTGTGCATGAGAAATAGGATTCCATCCCAACAACAAAAATGACAGAGGTATAAAAAAGTATGATTTCTGTAACATAAAACGGATTATTTGAGGGGTCTAATATAGGTGTTATTCATCCAAAATAAACTTGTTGATTTTCGGAGGGGCGGCTATTATCTTCAGGTCGTTATGCAAAAATCAGTTCATAAAAATACCAATTGGTGGTGGCTCGTGAAGCAACATACGCGAGCAGTGGCATTTTTATGAGCTAGATTTAAGAAAGCATTTTTAGAGCCCACTGCAGGAAACTGGAGTGGGCTTTTTTGTTTTATGAAAGTGTTAAAATCTGATGTCATTCTGAACTTGTTTCAGAATCTAAAACGATGTTAAATGGATTTAGAAAGTTTTAAAAAGTTAGCAAAAGATTATACAGCGGTGCCGGTCTATCGCCGACTGATGGCCGATGTACTGACGCCGGTTTCTCTCTTTTTATCACTACGGAAAGATGCCGACTATCCATTTCTGTTGGAATCTGTCGAGGGCGGAGAACAGCTGGCGCGTTACTCGTTTTTGGGACGAAATCCCTACCAAGTGCTCAAATATGATGGAGCGGATGTGAGCTTACAGCGAGATGGCAAGTCCCAAACACTTGATCAACCCTATTTCGAAGCCCTAAAATCATTGACGACTCAGCACAGTGAGCCGGAAATCCCCGATCTGCCGCGATTATCGGGTGGGGCCGTGGGATTTTCATCCTACGATACTGTCCGCGAAGTTGAACAGCTTGGCAGCCCGCCCGAAAAAGATATCGAGATTCCAGAAGCTATCTGGGCGTTTTATGATGAGGTTTTTGCCTTCGATCACGTCAAACAGCAGGTTATTATTATCAAAACGGTATTTGTGGATGAAGAAGATTCTGCCGAGCAGTTATATCGAGATGCACAATCGCGGCTGGATGAACTCGAAGAACTTGTCTATCAGTCAAGTCGTTCGTCAGATTCTTTTTCTATCGATCCGGATGCCTTGACGAGCAATATTTCGCAGCCCGAGTTTGAACAGATGGTTGAGCAGGCAAAAAAATATATTTATGAGGGCGATATTTTTCAGGTGGTATTATCACAGCGATTTGAAACGGATTTCAGCGGCGATCGCTTTATGTTGTATCGTGCGCTTCGAATGGTGAATCCATCACCGTACCTGTTCTTTTTGGATTTTGATGATTTTGCGCTGGTGGGCTCGTCGCCGGAGGTGCTGGTGCGTGTGCAAGATGAAACAGCACAATTGTTGCCCATTGCGGGGACACGTCCTCGCGGCAAAACACCCGAGGAGGATCTGGAGCTTGAAAAAGATCTTAAGAATGATCCCAAAGAAATTGCCGAGCACGTGATGTTGGTTGACTTGGGACGCAATGATTTGTCTCGTGTTTGTAAACCGACGACGGTGAAGCCGGTCCGCGAGCAGGTGATCGAGCGATATTCGCATGTGATGCATATTGTCTCGGACGTGAAAGGGGAGTTGGCTGAAGATCAGACTTCGGTGGATGCGCTGATGCGATGCTTCCCGGCGGGGACGGTCAGTGGGGCGCCCAAAATTCGGGCGATGGAGATTATTGATGAACTGGAACCGACGAAACGCGGTCCATACGCAGGAGCCGTCGGCTATTTTGACTTTTCCGGCAATATGGACACCTGTATTGTGATTCGTACAATGTTGGTAACCGATTCAAAAGTGTATATTCAGGCCGGGGCCGGCATCGTGGCTGATAGCGATCCCGCAAAAGAATATGTTGAAACCAAGAATAAGGCCGGGGCGCTGGTGGAAGCGCTCAGCGTGGCCTTGTCGATTACTGATTAATTATTATTTCACGAAGTGACACAAAGTAGCTCAAAGTTGCACAAAGATTTCCTTAGTGGCTCTTAGTGATTCTTTGCGAAACTTTGTGTAAAACTTAAAGCAACAAAACTTTAACAGAAGAAATATTGAACGATGAAAACGATACTATCAGGCATACAATCCTCAGGAAAATTACATCTGGGCAATTATTTTGGTGCACTGCGCCAGCATATCCAGATGCAGGAAGAGGGCGATGCCTTTTATTTTATTGCCAACTATCATTCGCTAACCTCGATCAACGACGGGGAAGAAATCTATCAAAATACCATTGATGTCGCTTTGGATTATTTGGCGCTGGGATTAGATCCTGATAAAGCAACCTTTTTTGCCCAGAGTGATGTGCCACAGCATGCCGAGCTGGCGTGGATTTTAGGTACGTTTTGCCCCGTTAGTCTGATGGAGAAGGGCGTTGCCTATAAAGATAAGGTAGCACAGGGACTCAAGCCCAACATTGGTTTGTTTACTTACCCCATTCTCCAAGCCGCTGATATCCTGATGTACAATGCAGATCTGGTGCCGGTGGGACAGGATCAGAAGCAGAATATCGAAATTTGTCGCGATTTGGCCGGTAAGTTTAATCACAATTACGGCGATGAATACCTGAAGTTGCCCGAGCCTCATATATTAGAATCAGTGGCGGTAGTGCCCGGTATCGACGGACGAAAAATGAGTAAGTCCTACGGCAATACCATCGGCATTTTTGATGAAGGCAAAGATCTCAAAAAGAAAGTGATGTCGATCCAGACTGATTCTACGCCACTGGATGAACCCAAAGATCCCGAAAGTTGCAATGTGTTTGCGCTGATCAAGCTGTTTGCCGAGGAAGAAAAACAGAATGAGATTGCCCAAAAGTATCGGGATGGCGGCTATGGCTATGGCCATGCGAAAAAGGAGTTGCTGGGTATGATTGAGGAGTATTTCGCCGAGGCACGCGCCAAACGTAAAGAGCTGGCTCAGGATTTGGATACCGTTCGGGATATTCTCAAAGCAGGCGGCAAAAAGGCCCGCAAGCGAGCGGAAGAGGTCATGGAACCCGTCCGCGAGGTAACTGGTCTTTTAAAAACGTATGATTTCACAAGTTAACGAGACTATTTCACGAAGTGGCACGAAGGGTCTCAAAGTTGCGCAAAGTAGCTTCGGGAATCTTCGTGTGTACTTTGTGTAGCTTAGTGTAATAGTAATATTATGATTTTAATCATCGACAATTACGATTCCTTTACTTACAACTTGGTTCATATCGTGGCGGAGCATACGGATGACTACAAGGTGATCCGCAATGATGAGCTCACGGTAGAGGAGGTGCGGGAGCTGAATCCCGATAAAATTCTTATTTCACCCGGACCGGGACGTCCCGCTGATGCAGGGATTACTGAGCCGCTGATTAAAGAATTAGGGGCGCAGACACCCATTTTGGGCGTTTGTCTTGGTCACCAGGCGATAGGCGAAGTGTTTGGCGGCAAGGTTATTCACGCTCCCAAATTAATGCACGGGAAGACCTCGAAAATCACACATGATGGCAAATCGGTATTCCAAAATATCCCCAACAATTTTACGGCAACGCGCTACCATTCGCTGGTACTTGATCCTGATCAAATCCCCGAAGTGTTAGAGGTTTCCGCCCACAGCGATGATGATGTGATTATGGGACTTCGTCATCGTGAATACCCGATCGAGGGCATTCAATTTCATCCCGAAAGTATCCTCACAACTGAGGGACCAAGCTTGGTAAAGAACTGGCTGGAGCTGGAATATGTGAGTAATGCGAAATAAAGTGAACTGTTAACAAAATTTTTATAAAAACAAGAAGCACAATTGATTATGGACTTTACCTCAATTTTAAATAAGCTGGTTCAGCGCCAGGACTTGAACAGGGATGAAGCAGGTCAGGCGTTGCTGGAGATCATCAGCGGAGAAGTAGATAATGAACAGATTGCCTCTTTTTTGACCGCCATGCGGGTCAAGGGCGAAACCACGGAAGAACTTACCGCTTTTGTGCAGGTAATGCGCGATGCGGCCATCAAACCGGATGTTAATACGGATGGAGCCGTTGATCTCTGTGGTACGGGCGGTGACGGATCGGGAACGTTTAATATTTCCACGGCCTCGATGTTTGTAGTGGCCGGTGCAGGGGTGCCGGTGCTTAAGCACGGCAATCGAAGCGTATCGAGCAATAGCGGCAGTGCCGATGTGTTGGAAGAACTCGGCGCTGTTATTGATCTGAACAAAGAAGAAGTAGAACAGGTATTTGATCAGGCGGGACTTGTATTTATGTTTGCGCCCAATTTCCATCCTGCCATGAAGCATGTGATGCCGGCTCGGCGGACCATGGGCATTCGCACTTTTTTCAATATTTTGGGACCGCTGCTGAATCCGGCCGGGGTAAAGCGGCAGATGATTGGAGCATATAACAAAGATGTAGCCCGGGAAATTGCCCATATCCTTACGAATTTGGATACAGAATTTGCCTATACGGTAAATGCCCATGATGGGTTGGATGAGGTGAGCCTTGCTGCGCAATCGGAGATTTATGAGCTTAATCACAATATGGTGAAAGAATCAACGACTTTTGATCCCCGTTCGCTGGATTTTGAATGGACCGATCTCTCTGAGCTACAGGGTAAGAATGCGGATTACAATGCGAATATTATCCGGTCGATTGTAGAGAATGAAGCGACTGATCCTCAACGAGATGTTGTTTTGCTCAATGCCACGTTTGGCATCCATGCATCAGGCAAAGTTGATAGTTTGCTGGAAGCCAAAGAGCTCGCAGAGGAAAGTCTTAAGTCGGGTAAAGCCAAGCGGGCGCTAGAACAGTTTGTAGAAGTCACTAATGAGGTAGCTAATTAGTAAGTTATGTCCAACATTTTGGATGAAATAGTAGAGCAAACGATTTCGGATCTCAAAAAGCGAAAGCAAAAGATCAGCTTTAATGATCTCGAAGACCTGGAGCTGTTTGAGCAGCCAGCCCGAAATTTTGCGGATGCACTTCAGCTTGAAAATGATGTGGCCATTATTGCCGAAATAAAAAAAGCATCTCCGTCCAAAGGATTGATCAGAAAAGATTTTGATCCCCCAAAGATAGCGGGACAGTATCAGCAGGGCGGGGCTTCAGCTATTTCGGTACTGACGGATGAACCTGCATTTCAGGGCAGCCTAAAATATTTAGAAATAGCTTCCAAAGAAGTATCTATTCCATTGCTGCGCAAGGATTTCATTGTTGATCCCTATCAAGTAAAAGAGGCAAAATCCTACGGTGCTGATGCGGTGTTGTTGATTGCTGCGATTACCGATGGACATCAGCTGGAGGAACTTCTGTATGCCACGAAGGAGTTTGGGTTGCAGGCACTGGTAGAATGTTATTCGCAGGATGACATCCAATATGTTAACTTTGAGCAGGTTGATATTCTCGGCGTTAATAACCGCGATCTTCGGACGTTTGATGTGGATCTCCATCGCGGAATTGAGTTGCTGCATCAAGCACCGGAGGGAACCGTGCTGGTCTCCGAGAGTGGACTTAGCAGTCCCGAGGATTTAGAATTACTGTTCAACAAGCAAATTGATGCTGCCCTGATTGGCGAATATTTTATGCGTCAGCCGGATCCCGGCAAAGCGGTAGAAGAAATGAAATCGAAATTACAGCAACGAATTACCAAAGAAGCAGAACAATAGATGTTTGCAGATCCCGAAGAACGTACAAAAGTTAAAATTTGCGGAATTACTTCGCTTGAGGATGCCCGATTTGTGTCCGGTGCACTGGCTCATTATATAGGGTTTGTGTTTTATGAGGATAGCCCGCGGCACGTAACGCCTGCCAAAGCCGGTGCCATGATCAACTGGCTGCACGGACCGGAATGCGTTGGGGTGTTTGTAAATCAGCCGCTGGACGACCTAAATATGATTGGCCGCCAGACAGGCATTGACTATGTGCAGTTGCATGGCGATGAAAATGCAGATTACTGTTCATTGGTAGATAAACCGATAATCAAGGCGATTCATGTGCATGAAACCGATACGGCATCGGATTTGAACGAACGGATCAAACCGTATCTCGATCATGTAGAATACCTGCTGTTTGATACTAAAATCGACGGACAGTGGGGCGGCACGGGGCAGTCTTTTGATTGGTCTGTTCTGGATGATGTGGCCCGGGGCGTACCATACTTTCTGGCAGGGGGATTGAGTCCCGAAAATATCCGTGAGGCCTGCAAAGAAGTTCATCCCTATGTGGTGGATATCTCCAGTGGGTTGGAGTCGGAGCCCGGCGTAAAGGATTTCGACAAGGTGGATGCATTTATGGAAGAGATGCGCGATATCTGGGAAAAGCAGGAGATTGGGGAGCTATAGTATTGAGTAGTGAGTGATGAGTATTGAGTTAAATTAGAGTTTAAAACACATGTCATCCTGAACTTGCCGTGTCCCGACCACTCGGGGTTTCAGGATCTAATTCAAAGAAGTCTAGAATGAAATACGATTTACCAACGAAAGAAGGATATTACGGTGATTTTGGAGGCAAATTCGTCCCCGAAATCTTGATACCGGTGCTCGAAGAATTGGAAGAAGCCTACGAAGAAGCCTGGAATGACGATTCCTTTCAGGAAGAATATCATCAGTTGCTGGATGAATATGTAGGACGCCCGACAAAGCTGACTTATGCTAATAGGCTTACCGAGCACTACGGGAAAGCAAAGATTTATCTGAAGCGCGAAGACCTTTGTCACACAGGGGCACACAAGATCAATAATGCAATTGGACAGATTTTACTGGCCCAGCGTATGGGCAAAGATCGCATTATAGCCGAAACGGGGGCTGGTCAGCATGGTGTGGCTACGGCCACAGCTTGCGCAAAATTCGGCGTTGATTGTATAGTATATATGGGTGCCGAGGATATGGAGCGTCAGAAATTGAACGTTGAGCGCATGCGACTGCTGGGCACCGAAGTACGTTCCGTTACCAGCGGCTCACAAACGCTCAAAGATGCGACGAACGAGGCTATCCGAGACTGGGTAACCAATGTGGAAGATACGTTTTACATCATCGGGTCGGTCGTAGGGCCGCATCCGTATCCCAAGATGGTACGTAATTTTCACCGGGTGATTGGAGACGAAACCCGCAAGCAATTGCAAAAAGCAGAGGGCAGGGCAACCCCCGATCACCTGCTGGCCTGCGTAGGCGGGGGCTCTAACGCAATTGGGATTTTCTATCCTTTTATCGAGGATGAATCGGTACAGATGCACGGTTTGGAAGCCGCTGGATTGGGCGCTGAGACTGATGAAACAGCTGCCACACTTACAATCGGCCAACCCGGTGTGCTGCATGGGTCTATGAGTTATCTCTTACATGATTCTGAAGGACAAATTCAGCTGGCGCACTCGATTTCAGCCGGACTCGATTACCCCGGCATTGGTCCCGAGCATTCGTATCTGCACGATACCAAGCGCGTGAATTATATCAGCATTACCGACGACCAAGCGATGGAAGGAGTGAAGTTGCTTTCTGCAACTGAGGGAATTATCCCTGCGCTGGAAACAGCTCACGCGGTCGCGTATTTGGATGAGCTGATGCCCAAAACAACCAAAGATGAAATTGTGGTTTTGAATTGCTCCGGCCGCGGCGACAAAGATATGGGCACGATCTCAAAGAATTTATAAAATTATGGCTGTGATAAGCGTCCACGCTTATCACTTTTTGTCCAAGCGTGGACGCTTAGAGTAGTATTTTTAAATAACTTTCAAAGAACATGTCATCCTGTCCCGATAGCTTTCGGGATCAGGATCTGTAAACATAGATTCTTAATGATTCAGACAGAAAACAGAATAACACAACTTTTTGAACAGCACGACGGCCCCGAAAAAATAATGAGCCTCTTTCTCACGGCCGGCTACCCCGATCCCGAAGCAACGGTTGATCTGATTCTGGGATTTGCAGAAAATGGGGTGGATATGGTGGAATTGGGCATGCCGTTCAGCGATCCGCTGGCCGACGGTCCCACAATCCAGTATTCCAGTAATGTAGCGATTGAGCAGGGTATCACGATGAAAAAGATCCTGCAGATTGTGGAGCAAGTTCGGGAAAAATCTGAAATTCCTGTTATTCTGATGGGCTACATCAATCCCGTTTTGCGGTATGGTACGGAGCAGTTTTGTAAAGATGCATCCGCTGCAGGCGTCGATGGGCTGATTATTCCGGATATCCCCATTGAGGAATCGGGTGTTTTGACCGATCATGCCCAAGCGAATGAATTACCGATCATTTATCTGGTGGCGCCAAATACCTCTTACGAACGCATGCGTAAAATAGATGCTCAGTCGCAGGGTTTTGTGTATTGTGTATCCGTGACGGGTGTGACCGGGGCGCGGGAGGGCGATGAGGTTGCGAAATCGGTGCAGCGGTTTATTAGTCGCGTCAAAGAAAATGTGACGCAGAATCCCAAGATGGTGGGGTTCGGGATTAAATCCCACGAAGATGCTCAGCGTATAGCGGCCGAAATGGACGGTTTTATCGTGGGCAGTGCGCTTATTGATACTATCCGGGAGCATTATCCCGAGCAGGGATGGAAGGATGAAGTGTTTGCTTTTGTTAGGTCGTTAAAGTATGGTACGGAGTAATTTTTAAACGAGATCAAGATTATGAAATTATTAATCAAAATATCATTAGTTGTCATTCTTGCAGGAACGTTTGTGGCTTGTGAGGGGGATTACCGTCAAAAAGCCCGTGGAAGTTTTGGCCAGGTTATTGTGGTAATGGATTCTACCGAATTTGACAGCCAAACGGCCGAGGCACTTCGGCAAACCTATGGCGGATGGACACAAACCATTCCCGGCAAACCTTCTCGCTTTGATCTCTCATTTCGGGATTTTGACAGTAATAGCGAGCTCGAACAGCTGAAGCGGTTTCGAAATATTATTGTCGCGGCTCCCGTCAACGACAGTAGTAATGTATCGCAGTTTATGCGGGCATTGTTGAGTGATGAAGTAGAGCAACAGGTCCGCAATGGAGAGGCTTTTGCATTTCCGATTAAGAATCAGTGGTATCGCGACCAGTGGCTAATGTTGCTGTCGGCGCCCAGCGATTCGGCATTGGCACAGCAGATCAGGAATTCGCAAGAAACGCTTATCGACAATCTGATTGATAAAGAGCTCGAACGTCATACCGAAGAAATCTATGATCGTGGCGAACGGTTTGCACTCGAAGACAGCCTTTGGCAAAATCACGGCTGGAAAATTCGCGTACAGCACGATTGGGTCAAAAACGTAGATACCACGTATACCGATAATGGGAAACGGGCTCATTTCTTAACGATGCGTCGCCCACTCCCCGAAAACGATCGCTGGTTCTGGACTTGGTGGCAAAAAGTCGATAATATCAACAAGGTTGACGATGAATGGATTAATACAAAACGCGATTCTTTGAATCGGCAGTGGATTCGCGGGTCGCGAGAAGAATCATACGTAACCACAGCCTATAATCGCCCATATGAGACTGAAACCTTTCGCATGAACGGCGATTTGGTGTATGAAACGCTCGGCGTGTGGACGATGACAAATGATGCGATGGCCGGACCCTTTGCGAATTTTACTGTCTATGATAAAGAAACCAGCCGGTTATTTATGCTGGAGTTTGCCCAATTTGCACCCAAATACGATAAACGTCGCTTTGTGCGGGAATTCCGGGCGATGCTTCGGACATTCGAAAGTGATTCTACCTGGCAAGGCAATGCGAATCAAGCGGTAGCAGAGAATTAGCGCGTGTCTTCTTCATCCAAGTACAACTTTATTGATGACGCGCTTTCCAAGCGCAAAAAGCGGTATCAATTTCGTGAGTTGAGCAGCTTTGAACCTCGTGATTCTATCTTGATATCGGATGGGGAAGCCGAGTATATCAATTTTAGCGGCAACGATTATTTAGGATTGTCGAAGCATCCGCAAGTGATAGCACGATCCCAGCAATACGCAGATGAGTTCGGGGCGGGAGCGACGGCATCGCGCCTGATCAACGGCACCTATTCCATCCATGAAGAGCTTGAACAAAAGTTGGCTGATACCTTTGGATGGGAGGCTGCGTTGCTGTTTAACAGTGGATTTCAGGCCAACAGCACCATCATTGGCACGCTGGCCGACCGCCATTCACTTATTTTGGCGGATAAACTCAGTCACAATAGCCTGTTGCAGGGGTCGCTTTCCAGTCGTGCTACTTTTCGCCGCTTTGATCATAATGAGATATCTGATTTGGAGGACCAGCTGAATCGAGCTGCTGAAGAGTATTCCCGCATTATTGTGATCACCGAGTCGCTGTTCAGTATGGACGGTGACCGCAGCGATTTGAAGACAACAGCCGAGCTGTGTCAAAAACATGATGCTTGGTTGTTTGTAGATGATGCCCATGCCGTGGGCGTTTGGGGTGAGCATGGACTGGGATTAACGCACGGAATTGACGGTATTGACATGGTACTTGGCACCTGCGGAAAAGCATTTGGTGGATTTGGTGCATATTTGCTCTGTTCATCCAAAATGCGTGACTATATGATCAATTTTTGTCCCGGTTTTATCTATACGACGGCACTTCCGCCGGCTGTCATCGGCGCTATCGAAGCCTCGCTCGAGCTGATTCCCCGGATGGATGCCGAGCGCAAAAAGTTGCATCAGCACATATCACGCATGCAAGAGGGTATAGCAGATGCGGGATTTAGCACCGGGCAGTCGGCCTCGCAAATTATCCCCATTATGGTGGGAGATGAACAGCAAACGCTGGAGCTTGGAGAATATCTTAAAGATAATGGATTTTTAGCTACAGCCATCCGTCCGCCGACCGTACCAAAAGGTAGCGCCCGAATCAGAATTACCCTATCTTCAGCTCACAGTGATCAGCATATCAATAAATTTTTAACAGCACTAAACGGATGGACGAATGGCTGACTGCCAATTTGCAACATTTCACGGCTGGGCTTTTGATCGACACTTCTGGGACGACTGGACAGCCGAGCTTTCTTCATACGGCAATTTTCAATCCTTTGATCGCGGTTACTTCAACGATCCCCATAAGATAGAAGTCAATAACACCAATGAGCCGCTCATTCTGCTTGCGCATTCGTTTGGTCTTCATCTGATTGATGAGTCGCTCTTTGAGCAGGCTGACTTACTAATTATCGCCAGTGGGTTTTTGTATTTCCATCCCTATGCGGCGCAGTACAAGCGGCGCTCTCGGCTTATTATGCAGGAAATGATGAACGAGCTCGAAAGCAATCCCCAA
The DNA here is from genome assembly GCA_964490705.1 of uncultured Balneolaceae bacterium. Classification (GTDB taxonomy): domain Bacteria; phylum Bacteroidota; class Rhodothermia; order Balneolales; family Balneolaceae; genus Fodinibius. The sequence continues at coordinate 243,847 of CAZBCG010000002.1, forward strand.
AAGGTGCTGCGCAGATTTTATGAGAATAGTTTTGCACCGGACGAGATGCCGTCCGCCGATTTTGATGGCCTTAATTATCAGCTGTTGTTGGAGGATTTGCAGCGTCTGCAGGATTCGGAAATGGATGCCGAATTGCTGAAAAAGGCCGACAAAGTTTGTATCCTTCACGGTTCAAAAGATCAAATTGTGACATATAAAAAGGGCCGGCAGATGTACAATCAGCTGCAGCAGAAAGCGCAATATTTTGAGATCAAAAATGCCGGTCACGCATTGCCCAAGACGCATCACCGGCAGTGCCTGGAATTTATTATGCCCGAAGTTGAGCAGCTGGTGAAATCGAAAGTGTAGAAGCAGGATTTACTATGAACGAGCAGGCCCTTATCGGGGAGAATTTAAAAACACAAATCGCCGAAAATTTTGGATCTGCAGCACCGTATTATCATTCCAATGCAGAAGTACAACAGCAGGTTGCTGAGCGGTTAATCGCCTCTCTGGAGCCTTGGCGTGATATTTTGCCCTCTGGTCCCATTATTGAACTCGGTTGCGGTACGGGATTCGTCACCCGCGGCCTGGCAGAGATGTATCCCCAAAGAGATATCGAGGTAACTGATTTATCAGAAGGGATGGTAGAATATTGCCGCGCCCAGCTGGGAGATCACGAGAATTTATCTTTTCGCGTTCAGGATGCAGAAGATATTGCCGTGGATGAACCGCATTATGCGATGACAATTAGCGGCTTTTCGGCACAGTGGTTTCGTAATCCCGCCCGCACGCTGGGGCAGTGGCTGGAAGTGACCAAGCCCGGTGGTTTGCTGCTGGCTTCTTTTCCCGGCAATGAAAGTTTTCCCGAATGGAGGGAGAAGTGCGAAGAGTTGGGACTTCCGTTTACGGGCAATGCGTTACCGGATGTGGAAGAGATGGTCGTGAAAATGTCGGTGGGACCTGCCCAGGTCGATTATTATGAGGATACGGTGACCCAGAAATTTGCAAGTGCCGGCGATTTTTTCCGAACTCTTAAAGCTCTCGGAGCCGCTACACAAAAGGAGGGTCGCTCGCTGTCGGCCAAAGAGTTTTCATTGCTGACTAATCACTGGGATAATTCTATCGACGGCGACATTGAAGTCAGTTATCACCTGGTATTTTTAGCGGTCAAACGAGATTACGATTCCTAAATAATTACTTCTAAAGCATGTCATCCCGAACTTGTTTCGGGATCTTCTATAAAAGAGACTTTTGAACTTTTATGAATTGGCCCTCCGAAATTTTTGTGACCGGTACCGATACCGGCATCGGCAAAACCGTAGTTTCAGCATTGTTAACCAAAGGACTGAATGCAACGTACTGGAAACCCATCCAAGCGGGACTGGAAGAGGAAACAGACACCGAATTTGTCCGCCGTACTACGGGCGTTTCTGATGACCAAATTGTGCCCGAGCGGTACCGCCTGCAAACGCCGATGTCGCCCCACGGTGCGGCTAAAATTGATGATGTTTATATCGAGATGTCGGATTTTAGCTTGCCGGATTATGAGACCGATCATCTGGTAGTAGAAGGGGCCGGTGGACTGATGGTTCCTTTTAACGATGATCAGATGATTATTGATCTGATTGATAAGCTAAATCTCCCGGTTGTATTGGTGGCACGCAGCTCACTGGGAACGCTAAATCACACCTTTTTATCACTCGAAGCACTGCGAAAGCGCGATATTCCCATTTTAGGTGTAGTGATGAACGGTCCGGAGCATGAAAGCAACAGAAAAGCCATAACACATTACGGCAACGTCGATATTTTGGCTGAAATTGATGTCATTGATCCCATCAATGCCGATGGATTAGACTATATTTTTCAACAATATTTTTAACAGCGAACCACAGCAATTGATTTTCTATGTCTAAGTTTCATCCCAATATTTGGTACCCGTTTACGGTTCTGAAAGATGCGCCCGAGCCGCTCAAAGTAAAGAGCGGGGAAGGACTCTGGCTTGAGCTCGAGGACGGTCGCGAAATTATGGACGCCATATCGAGCTGGTGGGTCAACACATTCGGACATGCGCATCCAAAAATCACGGAAGCGATTACTGAGCAGTCGAAGCAGCTCGAGCATGTGGTGTTTGCCAATTTTACGCACGATCCTGCCGAGCAGGCAGCTGAGATGATTACCGATGCGCTGCCAAGTTCGCTTAACAAAGTTTTTTACTCCGATGACGGATCAACGGCTGTGGAAGTGGCGATGAAGCAGGCCTATCAGTATTGGCGCAACAAAGGGCAGGAGCGTACAAAATTTATCTGCTTTGAGGGTGCTTATCACGGTGATACCTTTGGTGCCATGTCGGCCGGAGAGCGATCGGTATTTACCAATGTATTCCAGGATCTGCTGTTTGATGTAGAATTTTTGCCCTATCCCGATACGTGGATGGACGATACCACGGTCGCTGACCGAGAAGACGAGGTAATTGAGCAGTTGGAAGAACTGCTGAGCGAGAATCCGGAAACCTATGCGGGTATTATGATTGAGCCGCTTGTGCAGGGCGCGGGGGGGATGAAAATGTGCCGCGAAGATTTTCTGCAGAAGCTGCATTGGGTCAATAGACAGTTCAATACGCTGCTCATATTTGATGAAGTGATGACCGGATTCGGTCGCACGGGCGATTGGTTTGCATGCCAGCGTGCGCAGGTTGAGCCCGATATTATCTGTATGGCCAAAGGGCTTACGGGTGGATTTTTGCCACTTTCGGCTACGGTATCATCGGATGAAATCTACGAGACCTTTTACAGCAGCGATCCCGAAAAAACGTTTTGGCACGGACACAGCTATACGGCCAATCCTCTGGGATGTGCGGCAGCGATTGCAGCGTGTGAGCTGATGGATGAATACGAGCCGGTGTATTCAGAAATGGAGCAGTGGCATACCAAAGAATTGAATAAGTTAAAGGATCACCCTCGGCTAAAAAAACACCGCGTTATGGGAACTATTGCGGCCGTGGATATCGATACCTCGGGCAGGGAGCAGGCCAGTGTAGATCCTTACACCAGCGAAGTGCTGCGCGATGAAGATGGTTATTTGAATTCGGTGGCAGATGCTATCAAAAAACGTTGTGTGGATCACGGGGTACTGCTGCGTCCTCTGGGGAATGTGCTTTACCTGATGCCGCCGTACTGTACTACCCGAGAGCAGCTATCAGAAATGTACCAGGCAATTACCGATCTGATGGAAGAGGTGTAGTCCTAAAGATCCATGTCGGTTTTTCCGTGATCCTTTGGCGGCAGGCTTTCGGTAAAGGCGATGCTTTTGTCAATAAATTTGTGGAGGGCTTTTGAGTGATTGTAGATCTGTTCTTCAATCATAATAAAATCGTCATAAAGTCCTTCGTCCGGTAAATATTTGCGAATGCCCGGACGGTCAACCAGCGATTGGGCCAGTTGTTCTCCGATACGGGCCACCAAGAAATCCTCATACACTCCCAGGCACATATTGCCGTTGATCAGGTATCCCACGCCGCCGCCTTCTTTTTTCTTTTCCAGTTCTTCGTTGGCGATTAGGTAATGATCGACGAGATCTTCCAGTTTTTCGTTGTATTCAGCCACGGCTAAAAATTTAGTTGATAAGATTATTGTTTGGCTGGCAACTGGCTGTAAACCGCATTTTTTAGTTCATGAGGTTGTCCCACATTCCGCAATCTTGCTTTGCGAATAGACATCCCCATAATGATAACCGAACCTTTTCGCCAAAGGCGATCTCCGATAGCTTGCGTGCAAATGATATCGTCAATTTTGTTGAAAGACCAGTCATTTAGACGGATATAATATAATCCCTTCTTTTCGATTAGGCGTCGATCCGTAACGACAAATTCATGGGAATGAAAAATAAACAGAGCGTACATCAGAGCAGTCAAAGCAAAAAAGATAAACCACCAAAGAGCCAGAGATAACAAGAAAAAAACGGCCGAGCTAAAAAAGATTGACCAGTGCGGACGCGTCGAAAATATGACCCTTTCCGAAGGATGCAGTTTGCTATCAAGCCAGTTTTTATTCATTCGCCTGTTTTCGTTACGTGCTCTTGGTCGAATATGATCTACTACTGCAGAATTTTTCTCAATTCATCTAGATCCTTGTCCAGTAGCTTCTGTTCAAGTTCAGCAATTTTTTGCTGGATATCCAACGGCACGGCGGCATCCTCATTGTCAAGTGCCGTTTTATAGAGCATCAGTGCCTGCAAGTATGACTTTTTTGATTGGCTAAATTGCTGCTCCTGCAAGATCTCTCCCTCTTGAAACAGAAGATCAGCTACTGCCAACGCCAGTTCATCCTGAAATTTTTCATCCTGAAAGAATATTTCTTGAGTTTCTGGCAAGGTAAGCTCGTTAAATTCTTTGGGATGATCTTTCGTCAGCCGTTGAAAAGCATTATGGATATCCTGAACCGCCTCTTTGGGTTTATTCTGATTCTTTTTAAAGATAATCTGCTGCAGCAGTTGTGTGAGATGCTGTACCTGCCGCATCAGAAAATCCTGTTCAAAGAGTGCCATTTGCTAAATTAATTAGCTGTCAGCTAAGGTTTTTTGTTTTCTCTCGGGATTCCTGAGCCATCTGCTCGTGATATTGTTCCAGCTTGCTCGCTAAATTATTATCCTCAGTGCTAAGCATTCGGATGGCCAAAAGTGCAGCATTGCCGGCCTTGCCAATGGCTACCGTAGCTACGGGCACACCCGGCGGCATTTGAACAATGGAGTAGAGGCTGTCGAGTCCGCTGAGCGTACTTGTTTTTACAGGGACGCCAATCACAGGCAGGGTCGTGTGAGCGGCCGTCATACCGGGCAGATGGGCTGCGCCGCCCGCTCCCGCGATAATCACTTTGATGCCTCGTTCTCGGGCTTCTTTGCCATATGTTGCCATATCATCGGGGGTGCGGTGGGCCGAAACGACTTTTTTTTCGTAGGGTATGTCAAATTCATCCAAAATATCACAAGCGGCTTTCATGGTAGGCCAGTCACTGTCGCTGCCCATGATTACGCCTACTTGTGGCTGTTCATTACTCATATTATTAAGGAATTTATTCTGAGTTGTTGAAAAGGAATATAGAATTCTGAATCCAGAATTCTGAATCCAGAATGAGACGAACTGTAGTTTTAAATTTTAATGTCTTCAGTTACAGTTTGGGCTTTTCGATACGTTTCCTCCATGTCATCATCCAAGAGCGTGTAGTGTGCCATTTTTCGGCCCGGGCGACTGTCCAGCTTGCCATACACGTGCAGGTGTCCATCTGAGGTGGTCAACGCATCGCGAGCGTGATCAACTTGAGCATCTCGTTCATCGGTACCCAGTAGATTTATCATGGCCACGGCGGGAGCACGAAGTTTGGTTGATCCCAGCGGAAGCCCCATTACGGCACGCACGTGATTTTCGAATTGGGACGTCACGCAGCCCTCAATGGTATAATGTCCTGAATTATGGGGACGCGGAGCTGATTCATTAAGCAGCAGTTCACCATTGGATTTCAAGAAAAATTCATAGGCAAAAATGCCTTTTCCGTTAATCGCTTCCGTTGCTTTGACGGCTAATTTCTGTGCTTTTTGTTGGATGGATTCACCCACCGGAGCCGGAGATTTAACGGCTACACAGATATGATTTTCCTGCACGGTTTCGCAGCAGGGATAGACGACATGTCCCGTTTCATTTCGCGCTACTTGTACTGCCAGCTCATGCGTAAAATCCACAAATGCTTCGGCGATGATATCACGTCCGCTGTTTCCGCCCAGATTTTCATATGCAATGACTGCTTCGTCAATATCGCTGACCGTTTCATTGCCATAGCCGTCATAACCGCCTTTGGATGATTTTAGCAGATACGGCCAGCCGTGCTTTTCGCCGAATGTTTCAAGTGCTTCTTCGTCTTCAATTAGGGAATAGGGGGTTACGGGAATTCCGGCATTTTCGAACGTCTGCTTTTCGATCAGCTTGTTTTCTATGAGCGCAAAACTATCCGGAGAGGGATAAATGGGGGTTCTGCTATTTTCTTGTGCTGATTTGAGGATTTTGGAGCTGATAAATTCGTTTTCCAGCGTGAGGACATCACATGTTTTGGCGAATGCAGTGAGATCTTCAGCCGATTCAAAAGAGCCTGTGTGAGAGTGGGGCGTCATAAATTGGACGGGCTCATTTTCATCCCGATCCGAAAAAACACCTACCTGTATGCCGTACCGAAATGCCTGCAATCCCGACATGCGGGCAAGTTGTCCGGCGCCTAAAAATCCCAGCTTAAAGTTTGCTGAAAGTGGATTTGTATCCATCTATCTATGATTTATCAGTCTTGATAATTGAAGTCGGAACATAAGGAATATTCGAATGGGAAGGAAAGATTCGATGAGTATTGGTAGGTAAAATGATCCATTTACCGCATAAATATGCGGTGCCTGAGTTGCATTTAATACGTAATGTAGCACTACTTACTACTTTATTGCTTGGGATCGCTTTCGATGCAGGAATAACATTTTAAGATCTCTAAAATACCCAAAGTTGATCATTCATTTTATTGAATGTCCCTGTTTCTTGTTGAAGATCCTGTCAATTTTAAAAAGCACAACACTATGAGAATCCAAAGAATAGGTTATTTATGTACATTGGTAATGACACTTTCGGTACTGGGACTAGGTTTCAGTAGTTGCCAAGATTCCGGTGGAGGTATCACTAATTCCGATGATCCCAATACGCCAAATGACCCGACAGAAATTAATAGCTCATTTGAAAGTGAAGATACAGACTTTTTACCGGGCGAATTTCAGTTCATTGCAGTAGATGGTATAACGCTTTCTGATGAAGAGTATGCAGCAACCCTTTCAGATGAAACCGATATTACACTCTATCGATATGAAGAGGATTCTGACCAAAAAACGCTGGTCTTCTTAGTTCCTGAGATATCCCCCGAAAGCCACGAGCTCATATTTACATTGGATGAACAGGAGCAGGCCCTCGATTTTAACGTTCAGGAATACGAAGTAATAGAAGACGCTGAGGAATTGGTTTCCAACAATAAAACTCAGATTAAGAATCAACTAAATAAGGTGATCGACGAAACTTCAGATGAAGAAACGAAACAAATGTTAGAAACAGCTTTGTCAGATTTAGATGAAGCAATGGAGGATTTTTCAACTTTGGATGAAGCTGAGCAAAAGCAAATCGCTTATATCATCAAAGAAAATATTGGATCTGTAAATGCATCAAAAGGAACTGCAGTCAACAGTTTTAGTATATGCAGTGATATTGAAACCAGATTAACAGAGAGTCCCAAAAGAGTTGCTACTGCTGCTACAGCTGGAGTTTCTGGAGGTTTCTTTGGAGGGATTAAGGGGACCATAATTAACATTTTTTCTACGAGTAGTGTATTTGAGATACTTTCGCGTACCATAGATGATTTAGATATTTTTATAGACGAATGCATCGTACCTGAGCTCTCTTTAGGGAGTTTAAGTAGTAATAAAGGCTTAAGCAGCAATAAAGGTATTGAGAGTTATACATTTAGCCACAATAAAGAACAAACCTTTGCAGTAAGTAGCACAAAGCGCTTGAGTGAGGAAGTCGAAGCGAGTATTAAAGAGATACAGAGTGCTTTGGGTTCTTTACTTTCAAGTATTTCAGCATCATGGGCCGATTATTTATTTGCAAACGATTTTATTGAAGAAGAACCTGCGAATACTTCAACATTTTCAATATCAAATATTTCTGATCCTGATATAACAGCTGATTATTCTTCGGCAGAATCAGAGGTCTCTTTTACATTTTCATTTAAGGATGAAGTGATGCCTGTTGAAGATCGCTCTTTCACTTTTAATTACGGGGATGAAGAATCTTCTTTAGAAGTAGAGGCGATCCTCACACCTGCAACTCCTATAGCCTATGACATGCAAATCAGCGTGAAAGCCGGTGAATCTGTTACAGATACCCTAAAAGCAGATTATGCAGCCTCTTTTACGATCGAAAGTGATCCGACAAATGGTACCGTAACCTTGCTTGATGCCGAGACAGGCGTATTCGGTTATGATGCGGATGCTAATTTCTCAGGCAGTGATAGTTTTACCTTCTCAGCCACCAACAGTTCGGGCAGTTCAGAACTGGCAGCGGTAATGGTTCAGGCTGCCGGAGAAAATGAGTTCATATTTGACGGGCAAACGTATCCACTGGAGTGGGGATCAATTGGGGATTTTGGAGAATATACCACGGGATCTAGAAATTTTGATTTCATTCTAACTCAAAAACCTGGTGAATATGTATATGATGATTATGATGACGATTATTACTATGATACGGATAATTCAGATTATCGAATATATCTTTGGTTAGAATCACAAGGGCCAAATTCATTTGATCCTGGTACTTTTGTCTTTAGTACAGACACTACTGTACAGCATGATTATCTATATGACGGTGGGTTAACTCTCAAAGACGGTATCGGAGAAGAAATTTGGTATGGTGTAACGGGAGGAGAAGTAGATGTGGCAATATCTGGTGATGTTTATACACTGATATTTGATCTTGTCTTGGATAATGGAGAATCCTTAACCGGTAGTTTTTCTTATCCTTTTGAAGTTATTGATGAGAGAGAATATGAGGTTGCCACTTATGAAGTTCGTAATTCATCCCAATTGCATAAAGAAAGAATTAAAAAGTAAGACGAGCTTGTTTATCATTGAAAAGGAGCAGTTCTCAGAGTTGCTCCTTTTTTTATGGAGTAAGCCTGCCTAATGGGATTCTTAATTTCCGTGAAAGAATCGTATTTTAGGGATGTAATAAAATCAGGCATTTAGAAATACCCCGTACGATACATGGATATAGAAGCAAAATTGGAGCAAGTTAAGGAACGGTTTGAGGAAGTGACGACGGCCATGAGCGATCCGGCCGTATATGACGATCCCGACCGTTATACCGAGCTTACCAAAGAACACAGTGATCTCAAAGAGCTTGTTGATCTCTATGATGAATGGAAGAGTACGAAAAAAGAGATCAAAGGTAATAAAGAGCTGATCCAGGAGAATGAGGATGAAGAAATTACCGAAATGGCCAAGGCCGAAAACGAGGAGCTTAAGCCGAAACTTGACGAGATCGAAGAGGATATTAAATTCAAGCTGATACCCAAAGATCCCGATGATTCAAAGAATGTAATTGTGGAGCTTCGTGCCGGCACGGGCGGAGATGAAGCGGCTATTTTCGTTGGTGATCTTTTTGATATGTATCGACGCTACTCGGATAAAAAGGGCTGGAAATTGAATCTGTTGAGTCTCAGTGAATCCGACAAGGGAGGATACAAAGAGCTTGTATTTGGACTCGAAGGCGAAGAGGTCTATGGCAAGATGAAGTACGAGAGCGGGGTCCATCGCGTGCAACGTGTCCCACAAACCGAAACGCAGGGACGCGTGCATACCTCGGCTGCAACGGTAGCAGTATTGCCCGAAGCCGAAGAAGTGGATATCGAAGTGAAAACCGCGGATATCCGCGTGGATACCTTTCGTGCCAGTGGGGCCGGCGGTCAGCACGTGAATAAGACCGATTCGGCTGTTCGATTGACGCATGAACCCTCAGGGGTAGTTGTTGAGTGTCAACAGGAGCGTTCGCAACATCAGAATAAGGATAAGGCGATGCGGATGTTGCGCTCAAAGCTGTATGAGATGGAAGAGGAGAAACAGCGTAAAGAGCGTGAGGCTGAACGCAATAGCCAGATATCAACCGGAGACCGAAGTGCAAAAATTCGAACCTATAACTTTCCGCAAAGTCGGCTGACGGATCATCGCATAAACCTTACCCTGTATAACCTCGAAGATATTATGAAAGGAGAGATTGAAGAGGTTATTGAAGCGCTACGCGTTCAGGATAACCTGGATAAGCTGAATGCCGTGATGGAAAGTTAGTTATTTGTTACTGGTTATTAGGATTCAGTTTTCCCAATAACCAATAACGTTTAACAAAAAACTAGACCTTGGGTCCGGCTTTGATTAACTCCGTACTTGCCTCTTCTTTGAATTGCTCAAAATTCTCAGCAAACATCGAAGCTAATTTGTCCGCTTTTTCATCGTAGGCTTCTTTGTCATCCCATGTATTGCGGGGAATCAATACCTCGTCAGGTACGCCTTCTACATGTTTTGGAATAGCCAGTCCAAATACCGGATCTATTTTAAATTCGGCATTGTCGATGTTTCCTTCGAGTGCTTCACTAAGCATCTGACGGGTATGTCTCAGTTCCATGCGATGTCCTACGCCATGGGGACCGCCGGTCCAGCCGGTATTGAGTAGCCAAACGGTTGAGTTATGGCGACGAATTTTATCCGCCAGCAGTTCAGCATATACCGTTGGATGTAGCGGCATAAAAGGAGCACCAAAGCAGGCAGAAAATGTTGCCTGTGGTTCCGTGACGCCACGCTCGGTTCCCGCGACTTTGGCCGTATATCCACTGATAAAGTGATACATTGCCTGCTCGGGTGTGAGTTTTGAAATAGGAGGTAGCACGCCAAATGCATCACAAGTTAAAAAGATAACATTGTTTGGGTGATTTCCGGTACCTGTTTCGCTGGCATTGGGAATATAATGGATGGGGTAGGAGCAGCGAGTATTTTGGGTGTAACTGGTATCATCAAAGTCTGGGGCGCGGTTTTCGTCGAGCACCACGTTTTCCAAAATAGTGCCGGGCATTTTTGTAGTGGCATAAATTAGCGGCTCACCTTCTTCAGATAAATTAATCGTTTTGGCGTAGCAGCCACCTTCGATATTAAATACGCCGTCTTCGCTCCAGCCGTGTTCATCATCACCAATCAAGATGCGGCTTTGGTCGGATGAGAGCGTGGTTTTTCCAGTTCCCGAGAGACCAAAAAATACAGCGGTATCCCCATCTTGACCCATATTTGCTGAGCAGTGCATAGCCATCACATCCTGTTTGGGCAGCAGGTAATTCATCACAGAAAAAATCCCCTTTTTTACTTCGCCGGAGTAGAGGGTACCACCGATCAGAATAATTTTCTTATCAAAGTTGACGAAAATAAAGGTTTCGGTCTTGGTTCCGTCTTCGTCGGGGTTGGCTTTAAAATTGGGAGCTGCAAGTACGGTAAAATCAGGTTCGTGGTTGGCAAGTTCTTTTTTGTTGGGACGAACAAACATATTATGAGCAAACAGTCCGTGATATGCGGCTTCACTGACTACACGAACGTTCAGCTGATATTTTTCATCGGTTCCGGCATAGCAGTCTTTTACATAGAGCTTTTTGTTTTGCAGGTAATCCGTCACTTTTTCAAACAGATTCTCAAAAACATCTTCATCAATAGGTTGATTGATATCTCCCCAGTCGATATCGTCATGAATTGAAGGTTGATCAACAAAATACTTGTCCTTGGGAGAGCGTCCGGTATATTTGCCCGTTAATACGCGAATAGCATAATCTTCAGTAAGTGTTGCTTCGCCATTTTGGATGGCCTCTTCATACAGCTCAGGAGGTGTTAAATTCCAAAGCGTCTTCTCATTATTTTCCAGCCCTAAATAGTCGAGCCCCACAGAACTTCGGGGGTGTGATTGGTTACTCATCTGATAAGTGATTGTTGTTTTTTGCGTTGTGATTTTGGCTATAGGTGATAGAGATAGTCCGATTTTTATCCCGTCAAATAAAGGACTAAGTATAAGAATTATTATGATGAATTTGTTAGCGGAAAAGGAATGAAAAATCTTTGATGTCTGAAAGCGTTTTCTCCCTTATTAATTAAGTTTTTTATCAATTTCGTATTAAATAAAGGATATCAACAAAGCGAATTCCAATAGTTATTGAGAGGCGTTAATTTACCCCTGAGGTGATTTTAAACATCTTTATAATAAAAATAACGAAAATGGATTCCTATATTCATGCAATGTGCTTGGTGAAATATTTTTCTGCAATAAATAGAAATAATTTTCAAATTTCAGCTGAAAATATGCCCGGTTTCAGGCCTTTTGTTATAAACATAATAGGTATTAATAGACTATATGTATATACTGATTACAGCTTGGGCTAAAAAGTTCAAAAAAAATTGTAAGGATTACCTTTCTAAAGGGTCTTACTTAAGACGAAACCTCAGAGAATTTATACAGAGGAAAATTATCATCTATAAAAAAAAAGACATGAGATCTCTATTAAGACCTATAAATATATTGTTATTATCACTCATTGTTTTTGTTGGTTGTTCGGAAATAACGGGTTCCGAAGAGAACGAAGAGGAAAACGAGAACGATTCACCATCCTTGGAAGCTGTTATTGATTACAGTCCCCAAAATCCTGAAACAGATACCCAGGTTACGTTGGATGCTTCTAATTCAGGAGACGATCAGGGAATTGGTTACGAAGTGCAGTGGAGTTTGGAGAGTAAACCTTCTAACAGCTCGGCAACTATACAAAACGCTACCAGTGTGCAGGCAACTTTTACGCCGGATCTGGAGGGCGATTATGAGATTTTGCTGGAGATCAATAATGATTCTGAAGGAGTTAGTGATTCAGAAACAGCAACTGTTTCTGCGGTTGAAGGTAATCCCACCGAAGAAATAAGCGGAGAGATGAATGAAAATACCACGCTGGAAAATCACGTTGAGGATCCCGAGGTGCCCGATTATTTGGTCGTTGGTGATGTAGGTGTAAATGCCGAATTGACCATAGAACCGGGTGTTATTATTCATTTCGAAGAAGATCGGCAATTGAATATCAACAGTGATGGAACGTTGCTTGCAGCCGGAGAGGCATCTAATAAAATTATTTTTACCAGTGCCGATGCTGAAGGAGGGCGTATGTGGAAAGGAATACAAATTGTTTCAACTGATGCCCGAAATGAGATTAGTAATGCCGAAATTAACTATGCTGGAAACTCAGAATTCGGCGGTTTTTCTAACTTTGTAGATGTGCCTGCAGCTATTGCATTGCATAGCGATGGAAAACTCAATCTCAATAATACGGATATCAAAGAAAGTGGAGGATATGGGCTATATTCACGCTATGGGACTTTTGAGTCTTTTGTCCAAAATAACTTCGAGAATAATGCTTTGGCAGGAATAGGGTTAAATGCTAATGAGGTTCATAATATTGATGGGGCAACCACATTTAGTGGAAACGAAAGGGCCGTTGAAATTTATGGTTCAACTCTGTCATTAACTTCTGACGCAGTTTGGTCTAAATTGGATGGAACATCTCGATATTACGTTTCGGGCAATGTTGGAGTAAGTTCATTTCTTGAAATAAGTGCAGGTGCAAAGTTTGATTTTGCCGAAGATGTTAAATTGAAAGTCAACAATGACGGCGCTCTTAAAGCAGTTGGCACATCATCAGAAAAGATTGAGTTTACCAGTGCCAAATCGAGTTCCGGAATTTATTGGAAAGGCTTAGAGCTGACATCATCAGATGCTCGAAATGAGTTAACTCATACTGTTATTTCATATGCAGGTAATTCCGAATTCGGAAGTTTTTCAGATTTTGTTGACAAGAAGACGGCGCTTGCTATGTACAATGATGCGCGTCTGACGCTTACGCAAACAGAGATTTCTAATAGTGATGGTTATGGGGTATATGTACGGTATGGGACGTTCGATAATTTTGCTGAAAATACATTCTCTTCAAACACACTGGCTGATATTGGACTTCAATCCAATCAGGTAAAAAGTATTGATGCCAATACTACCTTTAGTGACAACGGCAATTATGCGGTAGAGGTGTATGATGGAGATAATGATCTATCGGAAGAATCCACTTGGGTTAACCTTTCGAATGATGCGTCCTATCATATTATTACTAATATCGATGTTACAACCGGACTTACCGTTAATCCCGGAGCCTTGCTCGAATTTGATGAGGATGTATTTTTAACCATTGCTGATACCGGTTACCTGATAGCCGAGGGTACATCTTCAAATCCTATTGTTATGACAACCTCCAATGAGGCTGGTCAAATACGATGGGCGGGTATAGGATTTTTCTCTGCCGACGCCCGGAATTCGCTGGATTACGTGACCGTAAATTATGCGGGCGGTGCTGAACATGGCTCGCTGGATGATTTTGAAGATCCGGTCACAGCAGTAGCAGGCAATATAAATGCCCAACTTTCTATTACGAACTCTACTATATCCAATAGTGGAGGATACGGGGTTTACTTTCAGGGAGCCGGAACAATTAACGATATTGAGAGTTCCGCTGCCAGCAATACGTTTACCAATAATCCGGATGGAAACTCGTATAGCAGCAATTAACATTCTGTATTAATTCTTTTTAGAGTCGTCTGTTTGTAGTAAACAGGCGGCTTTTTTTATTCTAACTATTTATTCTTGCGGTGGGATTATGGAATTCCATATTTTGGCTTTTAACCACGAACGGAAAAGAACCTAATGGCGAAAAAAGAAACGACACTAGCACTTATCCAGCTTAGCTGCTCCGATGATCCCGAAGAAAACCTGTCTCAATCTATTGAAAAGATCAAAGCCGCCGCTGCTTCGGGAGCTAATGTTATTCTGCTGCAAGAGCTGTTTAATACAACGTATTTTTGTCAGACAGTTGATGATCAGTTTTTCGATTGGGCGCAATCTATACCGGGACCGATTACCGAAGAGATGTCATTGCTGGCCAAAGAGTTGGATATCGTTATTGTAGCACCCTTTTTCGAGCGCCGTGCCGCAGGCATTTATCACAACTCACTGGTAGTTATTGATGCAGATGGGACGCTGATGGGAACCTATCGTAAAAAGCATATTCCGGATGATCCCAACTTTCACGAAAAGTATTACTTTACGCCGGGAGAAGATGACTACAAGGTTTTTGATACCAAATACGCCAAAATTGGTCCGCTTATTTGCTGGGATCAGTGGTATCCCGAGGCTGCACGAATTACCGCTTTGAAGGGGGCGGAACTGCTCGTATATCCCACGGCCATTGGTACGCTGCCGGATGAGGATCAGAGACAGGGACAAGAGTTTTTAGATGCTTGGCAGACGATTCAGCGGAGTCATGCTATCGCCAATGGATGTTTTGTGGCCAGCATCAACAGAGTAGGGCAGGAGGATGACATTAACTTCTGGGGTCACTCTTTTGTATCTGGACCATTTGGACAGATGCAGGCCGAGGCGGGCACCGATGAAGAGGTGTTGATAGCGGATATTGATCTGTCAAAAATTGAAAAACAGCGTCAAGTCTGGCCGTTTTTCCGCGATCGGCGCATTGATACCTATGAGCCAATTTTAAAGCGATTTATTGATTGAAAATGAGCTGATGGTTCTATTATTCAGCGCTTAATTTTTCAGTAACAACTTTCAAAAGTGAATCGGCCTCATCTAAATAGGGGTTCCCTTCATCAAAATGTTGCTCCATGATAGAAATGGAGGTTGTCAATAACGAGTCAGCTAGGTTAATCTGTTCTGTGTGTAGCGCATATTTGCCCTGGTTGGCATAAGCTCTTCCCAGGTTTGGGTGCTGATCGCCAAAATTATTCGAGAAATTTGCAATGGTTTTATCCCCATATTCCATTGCCTTCTGATAGTTGTCGGCACGGAAATAAATATCCCCATGCGTATTCATCATGTACCCGTGATAGGGGTGGCCGGCACCGTAATTTTCGGTAATAATAGTAGTCGCTTTTTCGATCTGCTGTTTTGCATCCTCAATACGTCCCGTTCTGCTGAGTGTCTTGGCATACTCTCGAAGGGACAGTGCATACCGAAAATGATCAACACCGTGTTTCTGCTTATTGATCTCAACGGACTCCTCGATATAGTTTAACGCCTGGTCGTAATTGCCCAGTTCCATTGCAGTATTTGCCAGCAATCGCAGTGTTGATCCCACCAGTTGGTGCGTAGGTTCAAAGACCTCAAGTTTAATCTCGTAGGATTTTTCTGCCATCTGCTGTGCCTGTTTAAATTCTCCGATAGTGGCATGCACAACTCCCATATTGTGGTATAGCTTGGCAATTTTGGGATTATTTTCACCGTATATTTCTTCTTTGAGATTCAATGCCTTGTCCAGATTTTCCAGTGCTTTTCTGTTTTCGCCGAGATTCTTATAGGCCCGGCCGCGACTGTTATACAGATCAGAGCGGTAATCGCGCGATGTTTCCGTTTGCACAGATAAATTGTTTAACGATTGCTCCAGCTGATCCAAGACATCGAGTGACTTCTTGTACTGAGCGTTTTCCTGCAGAAAATCGCTGTAATTTAAAAGATGTGCCTGGTACTTGGTACTTTGAGTAAGATTGTTGGTGTGAAAAAGAGAATCAGTAATATCAAAAACCTGCTCGGCTTCTTCATTATTACCCACCGTGGTATGCCATTCAGCAAATTCGGTACCCACTGCCAGCGATTTTGTTGTTTGCTGTTCAAGTGAGTCTGTCACAAAGTTCATTGCCTTTTGCAAAGCGTTGCCCCCTTGATCAAGATTCCCATTATTTGCCTGAATAGACCCGATTGTCCCCAAAATAATAGCTCGGTTGAGTGGTGCCATGTCTTGTTGAGGCAGGTTTTCAATTCCCCGATTCATGGCATCCTCAACGGTAATCTGCCTGCCGGCACTTTCACTGGGATTATTTAACTGTAAAATCGAGACCAAAAAATTGGTAACTTGTTGAGCGCGTTCGGCCTCTAGCTGTGCTTGATTTCGCTCTTGTGAAATTTGGTAGGTATAAAATATACCAAATCCGGTACTCAAGATAATCAACACCGCAGCGGCAGCTATGGGCCATTTATTTCTTTTCACAAATTTCGAAAAGTGATAGCTGAACGCATCCGAACGCGCAACCACCGCTTCTTCATTGCGGTATCGTTGGATATCCTCTTTAAGTTGAGCAGGTGATTCGTATCGTGCTTCCGGTTCTTTGCGAACAGCTTTTAGGATGATGGCATCGAGATCGCCTTTTAGGGTGGAGGTAAGATCATGAATGCTGGTGTTTCTATTTTCTGCACTTCTTTTTTGGATATCCCGACTTAATTGCTGGAGCCGTTTGGAGGGCGCTATAGGCGTTTGATTGGTAACTATTTGCTCAATTTCGGTTCTATCTTTTCCATCTAGATCAAAAAGTGGAACGCCAGCTAGTAGTTTGTAAAGCAGTGCACCGAGTGCATAATTGTCGATCGCTGTGGTGATAGCCTCATAGCTGAACTGTTCGGGGGCAGCATAACCGGGCGTAAGCATTTGGTGTGATTCCTTGGTTTCTGTGGCCGACTCATCCATTTCATCCCGTATAAGTTTGGAGATGCCAAAGTCGAGTATTTTTACATCGCCGCCTTCGGTAACCATAATATTGCTGGGCTTCAGGTCGCGATGAATGATCAGGTTGTTATGGGCGTATTGTACTGAATCACAAATATCCTCGAACAGCGAAAGTCGCTCTGCAATCGACAACTGTTGTTGATCGCAATAGACATCGATGGGCGTACCGTCGATATATTCCATGATGAGGTAGGGCAGACCATCATCGGTAACGCCACCGTCGTAAAGCTGGGCAATATTGGGATGACTGAGTTCGGCCAGAATTTCGCGTTCAAGCTGAAACCGCGAAATATTTTTGGGGGTATCCATTCCCCGACGAAGGACTTTAAGCGCCACTTGGTGCTCGAATTCACCGTCGGCACGCTCGGCCAGAAAAACAGATCCCAGGCCACCATAGCCCAATAATTCGATAATTTTATAATTGCCAACCACGGTCCCGATGAGGCTGGAACCAGGCGCATCCGAATCTTCTATATAATCCTGGATAAACAATTGTTTTTGGATAGTATCCTCATCCTCTAAAAATCCGGTAGAGTCGGCAATGGCGTTCAGGTATTTCGTGACTTTTGCTTTGAGATGCTCATCATCGCCACATTGTTCTGCTATAAACTGCCTGCGATCTTCGCCCGAGTATTCCAATGCCTCATCGACGATCTCCTCGATTTGCTTCCATTCTCTCTTGTCCATGGTGTAAAGAGTTTGTTACATTTTGAGTTCCTTGTAAAGCCAACCTCTTGCTTTTGCCCAATCCCTTTTGACCGTCCGTTCTGACAGGTCTAGCACATCTGCAATGGCACTAATGGTCATCTCTCCGAAAAACCGCATTTCTACAATTTGCGAAAGCCGTTTGTTTAAGTCTGATAATTCGTCAATTTTTTTGTCGATGTCAATCAGTTTTTCAGCCTGCTCTTCAACTTTAAGGAGTTCATCGATATAGGTGAAATCCTCTTTTTCGCCTCCTCGTTTATTAGCCTGTCGTTTGCGGGCATGGTCAATAAGGATTTGCCGCATACAGCGCGAGGCAATAGCCATAAAATGGTTTTTACTCTTAAACTCCAACGTATCCTGATTGATCATCTTGATATAAACCTCATGTACCAACTCGGTCTTAGAAATCGTGATGTCGTTTCTTTCTTGTTGGAGTTTGGAAAAAGCCAGTTTCTTTAGTTCATCATAAATAAGGGGAAAAAGCTCGTCATAGGCTTCTTCGGATCCCTTCTGCACACTTTTTAACAGACGGGTGATTTCAGACTGCGGTTTATTGGAAGACATCCGTACAAATACTGATTTAAAATAACCTATTGCACTGTTAAAAAAACGTTTTTAGGGATTAATATGAAATTTTTTGTATGGATTTGTCACCTTTTTAATTTTCTTTACGCAATTATACTAATGAGAGCATGAATCAAGAGGTCAATTTATCGAGAGAGAGCAATCAACGAGAGACAACATACTGCATCAAAATGAGTGATGTTTGACATATTTTCGCTGTGAATTGGAAGGCAGCGTTCGAGGGTCATGGAGAGACGTCCGATATGGCGCTTTTAAGCTCAGAAGGGCAGTGAGGTAATACTCACTGCCCTTTTCTTTTTAGATGTATCCTATATATTATCAACGTAAGTTTTGTGACAGGACTGCACTGAGAAAATATTAGTATTGGTATTTCATCATGTCTGGAGACGTACCAAAATCTTTGTACTACCGGTTGCCCGCAGAGTGGCATACGCACTCGGCTACCCAGTTACACTGGCCCTCTAATCGAGATACGTGGCCGGGGGAGCGCTTACAGAAGGTTGAGCAGGTATATCTAAATATTATTGATGTGCTTCATCAGTATGAGCCTATCCATCTGTTTGTAGAAGATAATGCGGTGCATGAGCATGCTAGTTCTCTTCTGTATGACTTGGGCATTGATTTTGATCAGATTCAATTTCATGTCCAAAAAATTAATGATGTGTGGGCTCGGGACTGTGGACCGATTTTTATTGCCAGAAATAGAGATGGGAACGAAGAATTTGCCATTACCGACTGGCAATACAATGCGTGGGGACAAAAATATCCCCCGTATAAAGATGATAATCGACTTCCTCAATACGTGGCAGATACCTTTGGAATTGATCGATTTGAGGCAGACATGGTGCTCGAAGGCGGGGCTATTGAAACCAACGGGAATGGCGTGCTGCTAACAACCGAATCGGTTTTATTAAATCCCAATCGAAATCCCAACTTATCAAAAGAAGAAATTGAACAGCGGCTGATTAACTACTTAGGTATAGAAAAAGTGATATGGCTAAAAGAAGGACTGGCCGGGGATGATACCGATGGTCACGTGGATGATCTGGCGCGCTTTCTCAATGAGGATACCATTCTGGCTGCTATTTCGGATGATCCCGAGGATGTGAATTACGATGTCCTCCACAACAATTTGGAGATTTTGCTTAAGGCTACTGATCAGTTCGGTGATCCCTTTACCATTGAGCTGCTGCCGCTGCCACAAACAAAAATAGCAGGCACTACTGTTGATGGATCAGAGTATGTGCCGGCCAGCTATGCCAATTTTTATGTGGCCAACGGCGTGGTGTTGGTGCCTACTTATGATGAGCGCTATGACCAAAAAGCGCTGGATATGTTTGAACGATACTTTCCTGACCGTGATGTGATTGGGGTTCGGTGTAGCGATTTAGTTTGGGGGCAGGGAGCCATCCACTGTATCACACAGCAGTGGTATGGCATTTAATTTTCTGTTAGATTACCAACTATCCCAACTTAAAATGGTGATGATATGTATAAACTATGGCTTACCTTATCAGTTTTCGTTTTAATTTTAGCATGCAACAATAACAGGCAAGCCGACAGGGAGGCTTCCGCCAGTATTGATCAGCTGTATCAGCAGTTCGAGGTTGCTTATGACAGCCTCGATACCGATATGGTGACGGACCTCTATGCCGAGGATGCTTTTTATCTGATTCCTCATCCCCAAGCGCCGGTTCTTGCGGGACGTCCATCAATTCGAGAATCATTTTCCGGATTTATTGACGGTGCTGCTCAAAATAATCGCAAAATTGATATTTCGTTTCGGATTATCAGCAGAAAAATATCCGATAGTCTGGCTTTTGATGTGGGCTATTATCATACGCGTTCCAAAGCGGATACGGCGGCTGCATTTCCAGAAAAGGGCGGTGTCGGCAAATTTGTTACGGTAATGGGATTAATGCCGGATGGCAACTGGAAGTTTTTACTGGACGGTTATAACTCTGCACCAAATGAGGCATTTGCAGAGGCCGATTCTGCCTATAATCCATCGTCGGGAGCGCCTTTTACAGATTAAAAAAGTTGGCCTGTTCGGGTGGGATATAGATCTCAGACTTGCGCTCGCGGATAAATCGCATGATGTCGGCAATATCATCCACTTTAAGCGTGATGGATCCCTTTTCTACATCAATGAGCTTTTGATAATTAGCTTGCTTTTTTGTTCGATAAAGGATGTGGTAAGAAGTAGAAAAATCAAACATAGCTTCGTAGGGTTTTCGTTGTCCGTGGGGAGCAAATTTCAGGGCATCAATTTCATCAACCGGAATGCGTAGCGTATCAACATCGAGGTCTCCTTTTTTTGTATGGACCACCAGCGTACGGTCTTCGAAGTAAATCACAAAGTGGTAGAGCGGTTCGGAAAGGACGAAAATGCCGCGAAAGCTAATCAGGAAAAGAATGAGTGCGGTAACCTGATCGAGGTTAAAGATATTCCACTCGATAAAGATAAATGAGCCCGCCAACAAGTAGGTACCCAGAGACGTGCAGATAAAGATTACCAATCCCCAGAACAGGTGCGTACTCTCTTCAAAAATATGCAGCTCGTTATACATCAATCAATTAAATGTTATCGCCTTTGGGACTGGGAATTCGATTCCCTCCAAGGCCATGTGGGTTGGATTCCTAAATTTTAGTAGAATCATTAATAAAAGTCCCAGACGTTTAATATCTTTCGCCATTCAAAATGGGTTGGCAAATAAATAAAAGAATCTCGAAAAACTCTTGCTGGATGAAATACATCCAGGTTTTGCAAATCCTGAAAAAGTAATCACAACGACTTACGTACATGAGTAGTTCGGTTCACGAAGATTATGAAGCAGTTATTGGGCTCGAGGTCCACGCCCAGTTGTTAACGGAAAGTAAAGCTTTTGCACCGGTATCCACAGAATTCGGGGGATCGCCCAACACGCAGGTTACGCCGCTTTGCCTGGGACATCCCGGCACATTGCCTGTGCTAAATGAAAACCTGGTGCGGTACATTATTAAGATGGGGCTGGCTACGAACTGTGACATTGCTCGTAAATCCATCTTTGCTCGCAAAAACTATTTTTATCCTGATTTGCCTAAGGGATACCAGATTTCGCAGTACGAGACACCCATTTGTCACGATGGACATATTTCGATAACAACCGATGGAGAAGATAAAGAAATTGGCATCACGCGCATCCACATGGAGGAGGATGCCGGGAAGTCGATTCACGATCAGGATCCCTATCACACGCTCATTGACCTAAATCGGGCGGGCGTTCCATTAATCGAAATTGTTTCTGAGCCGGATATCCGCACGCCGCAGGAAGCCTACGAATATCTGAAGCGAATTAAGCAGATTGTGCAGTATCTGGAAATCTGCGACGGTAATATGGAAGAGGGCAGTCTCCGCTGCGATGCGAACGTTTCTGTTCGTCCCAGGGGACAGAAAGAGTTTGGCACGCGGACGGAGCTGAAAAATATGAACTCGTTCCGCAATGTGGAACGGGCCATCCAGTTTGAGATTGACCGACAGATCGAGCTGATTGAGTCCGACGGCAAGGTAGTGCAGCAGACATTGCTTTGGGATGCCAACAAGATGGAAACCCGCACCATGCGGAGCAAAGAAGAAGCACATGATTACCGCTATTTCCCCGAGCCGGATATTCCACCCGTAGTGGTGACTGATGAGATGCTCGAGGAGATTAAGCAGGAGCTGCCCGAGATGCCGGACGTGCGCAAGCAGCGCTTCCAGGATGAGTTTGATATGAGTCCGGCCGATGCGCAGACGATTACCGAAGATCGCTATCTTGCGGATTATTATGAGTCTGTACTCTCGCATGTTGACAGTCCCAAGGCGGTGGCGAATCTTATCCTATCAGAGGTGCTTCGGGTGCTCAACGACCGTAGCATAGATATTCAGGCATTTCCGATTTCCGAAGAACGGTTGGCGGGATTGATTACGCTGCGCGAGGATGACAAAATTAACTCTTCGGCGATGACGGAAATTTTTGATGCGATGCTCGAGGAGGAAAAAGAGGCCGAAGATTTGGCCAAAGAGATGAATCTCATCCAGGTATCGGATACTGATTTTATTGAACCTATTATTGATGAGGTTATTGATAGTCATCCCGATGAGGTTGAACGGTATAAAGAGGGGAAGAAGGGACTGATTGGCTTCTTTATCGGGCAGGTCATGCAACGGTCGCAGGGCAAGGCCAATCCCAATATGGTGCGCGAGATTATTACCGACAGACTTGAAGATTAATTTACGGTTTCAGTATTAACATTATTGTACTATGCATAAAAAGATAAGCTGCCTTGTCGCTGTAATGCTAATGGGTCTTTTGGGATTGGGATGTTCGTCTCAACCGGAAACAAAAACAGCTTATATTTCGGGGCAATTTTCAGTAGCCGATTCTATGGAGCAATCTGATGACTTCTCGGGGATTGGGCTTACCGTGATCCAGAAAGATTCGGCTAATGCTGATGCGGACACACTTTTCCACGGGATTACGGATTCGGCCGGTACGTTTACGGGCACAGTGTCATTTGATGAAAGTCGCCAATATCCGGCGATTATAAGTCGTAACAGCAGAAATATGGGAAGAATTGGTCTTATTTTGGCCGATGGTGATTCCATCGATATTTCGGCAACACTTCCAAATCTTCGAGAATCGTTGTCCATTTCATCCACTGAGCATGATGCAATGAAAGTATATGAGCGCATCAATAAGAACTTTGAGCGGATCCGAAAATTTGCGAATGCCGGTATCCTCAAAGGAGACAGCTTGCGGCAGGAGATTATCAAATGGAGCGATATTTACTGGCAGGTATATTCGAAGAATGAAGGTACAGTTGCCTCAGAGCTGACCGCACGCGATGCCATCCGCATGTTACAAGGATTTGATAATAAAAAAATGATGAGTCGTCTCCGATCGGTGCAGGAGCAGGACAAATTTAGCGATATTGGGGCTACAGTTGGTAAAAATCATATTGCTCAGAGCCGGGGATTGGTACCCGCGCTCAGCTATCTGGATACGCTTAAAAACATCACTGAAGATACCAGTAAGCGCATGCAGATTAATATGGAACGTATTAAATTATTATATGACAGCGCCCGGGTAGATGTCGCCCAAAAAGAGTTGCAGGCGTTTAAAAAAGAATTTCCTCCCAACGTGCGGCCTTCCGAATGGGTGGAGTCTATGAGTTATGATCTAAATTATATGTCTCCGGGAGATACGATCCCGGAATTCAGTTTTATGGAAAATGGTCGAACTGTTAGCCGCGATTCGCTGCTGGGCACGCCTTTTATTCTTGAAGTAACCCGGCTTTCGAATCGGCTGTATCAGAATCAGTTTGATCGCACCGTGGCCATCCACAGTATTTATAAGAATTATGGGTTAGAGGTGGTTACGCTACCGCTTGATGAAAGCCAAGTTACCGTTGACGCCTTTTTTGACGAACGACCAAAGCCCTGGCCGGTAGCTGATGCCCAGACCTTTGATCGGAATCAGCTGATCGAAAAATTTAATATCCGCCTGATTCCCACGCGCTTTTTAATTGACCGGGAAGGCAAAATAATCCGAAAATATGTAGGTCAGGAGTATCAGGACGTTATTAATGGTATTCAAACACTCATCCAAAAAGAAAAAGAGCCAGCATCATGAGAAACTTTCTAATTGCCGGAAATTGGAAAATGAACTGCGGCATCGGCGAAACGCAATCATTGCTCAGCGGAATCAAAGAAATTCAAAATACGATACCCGAAGGCGTTGATGGACTCGTGTGTCCACCGATGATATCGTTGCAGGCCGCAGCCGATGAACTGGAAGATATCAGTGGAATGGCACTGGGGGCACAGAATGTCCATTTTGAGGATAACGGGGCTTACACCGGAGAAGTGAGTACGCAGATGCTTAATGAAGTCGGTTGTGAATATGTGATTCTCGGCCACTCCGAGCGCCGTCAGCATTTTGGCGAAACCGATAAAACGGTTAACGCCAAAGTAAATAAGGCACTGGAAGGTGGTCTTAAACCCGTGATTTGTGTGGGTGAATCCCTAAAACAGCGCAAAGCTGACGAACATAAATTGCGGGTTCGCAAACAGGTTCAGGCTGCGCTTATTGGCGTGGAAAATGATAACGCAGAACAGTTGGTCATTGCTTACGAACCCATCTGGGCTATCGGCACCGGCGAAACGGCAACGCCCGATCAGGCACAAGAGATGCATAACATGATTCGTGCAGTCCTGGCCGACCTTTTTGATGAAGAAGCCGCCGATCAAATCCAGATTGTCTATGGCGGAAGCATGAAGCCGCACAATGCCGAAGAGCTGCTGCAACAACCCGATGTGGATGGCGGACTCATTGGCGGGGCGTCGCTCAAAGCCGAAAGTTTTACTGATATTATTGAAATAGCTGACAACCTATCCTAAATTATTTCAACAGGACACAAATTCTATAACCTTTTATGAATGTATTACTGTTAGGAAGCGGCGGTCGAGAACATGCGATGGCGTGGAGTATGGCCAAATCTGACAAGCTCGATGAGCTTTTTATTGCACCCGGGAATCCCGGTACGGCACAAGTGGGCACGAATGTGGAGCTGTCGCTTTCTGATTTTGAAGCCATTCTGGAATTTATAGAGCAAAATGATATTGAATTGACGGTCGTCGGTCCCGAAAAGCCGTTGGTTGACGGCATCACCGACTTTTTAGAGGATAAAGGGCACAGCGTGTTTGGTCCTTCAAAGTATGCGGCACAGCTGGAGGGTAGCAAAAAATTTGCCAACGAGTTTATGAAAGAAAATCGGATTCCCACTGCGGAATTTGAGACTTATACCCGTCGCGAGTTTGACAAGGCGTTGAAAGTGATCAAATCCAAAGGGGAGTACCCGGTCGTTTTAAAAGCCGATGGTCTGGCTGGTGGAAAGGGCGTTTTTATCTGCGAGACCGAAGAGGAAGTCGAAAAGCGATTGGAAGAGCTCAAACAGAATGAAAAATTTGAGGATGCAGCCCAGACGCTCGTCGTCGAAGAATTTTTGGAAGGGCAAGAGGCCTCAGTGTTTGTTATTTCGGATGGACAGACAGCCAAAATTTTGCATTATGCCCAGGATCACAAGCGTATTGGTGATGGTGATACGGGTCTTAATACAGGTGGCATGGGGGCCTACTGTCCCACTCCGGTGATTGGACGACGCATGTTGCAGCGCGTAGAAAAAGAGATCATTCTGCCCACCATTTCAGCCATGCTGCTCGATGAACATCCATACAAAGGTATTTTGTATTGCGGATTGATGATTACGGTGGATGGACCAAAAGTAGTTGAATTTAATTGCCGTCTTGGTGATCCGGAAGCGCAGGCTATATTACCGTCTATTGAATCTGATTTTCTGGAGTTAATGGATGCTGCAGCCAATGGCAATCTCGATTCAAAAAATGTGAAGATCGACGATCTGTATCGTTGTTGCGTAGTGCTTGCTTCCGAGGGATATCCCGTTGAGTATGAAAAGGGCAAAAAGATTTCTGGGCTAGATGATGTCTCAGATGATGCGCTGGTATTTCATGCAGGTACAAAGTCCCAAGACGAGGCCATATACACTGACGGCGGACGTGTTCTGAGCGTTGTTGGGGTAGGTGAATCGCTTCAGGAATCTATCCAGAAAACCTATCAAGAAGTTGATAAAATCTCGTTTGAGAACAAGTACTTCCGCACGGATATCGGGGCTAAAGGGCTTGTGCATCTCAACGAATAGTATTGTTACTAAATTTTCAAACAAAGATCTCTCACTGCGCTCGAGATGAGCCCATTCAAAAAAACTTACTTCGTCATTTCGAACCATGCCTTCGCCGAAGCAGAGCCTAAAAGGTCATTTTTTAAAGATATGTTTGTTTCGGCTTTGCACAGGCAGGCGAAGTGAGAAATCTTTGTTTTGATCCATCCTTATTCTTCCAAATCTCAATCAGTAGCTTTGCTGGGGATGGTGATTAATCAGCTATTCACTCTTTATCAAATAGCTGGGGCAGTTTTTCTCTCAGAATTTTGCCGGTGTGTGTCCGCGGCAGGGAATCCGTCTGTACAATCTGTTTAGGGATTTTGTACGAGGTGATCCGTGATTTAAGCTCTTTTTGAATGGTTTCGGTATCGATCGACTGCTTGGTTTTAGCCACAACAACGGCCACTACTTTTTGTCCCCATTCTTTATCGGGCAGCCCCAGTACAGCTGCTTCGGTGATGGGCGCAATCTTTTCCAGTTCCGATTCTACCTCGAAAGGAGACACATTTTCTCCACCGGTGATAATAAGATCCGACCGGCGCGATTCAATAAACAGCTGATTATTGGCGTTCATGTGGCCAAAGTCACCAGTATTGAACCAGCCGTCATCGTCGAAGAGGTTCGTTTGGTTATCATCAAGGTAGCCGTCAAAAACCTGGGGACCTTTCAACCATATCGACCCCGAATTATTTACACCCAAAGGCTCATCGTTTTCATCCCGAATTTGAATTTTGTTGGGATGAAAAAGTTCACCCACGCTGCTCATGGGTCCATAGGTGCCGCTGGGTTTTAGGATGGGATTTGCTGCAATTTGTGCACAAGTTTCGGTCATGCCGTAGCTGGGCACCAAGGGTACGCCTTTTCGGTTGCATCGCTTTACAAGCTCAGGGTCAATAGGCCCGCCACCCAGTAAAATTGCCTTAAAATTATTGTGCACGTGAAAGCCATTTATATCAAGCAGACGTTTGAGCATCGTGGGGACGAGCGAAGCTGCCTGAAAGAGCTTATTCTCTGATAGAAAAGTTTGGATCATTTTGGGATGAAAGCTTTTCATCCGGAAGATAGAAGATCCGTACAAAACAGATCTCAGGATGATGGAGATACCTCCAATATGATTCAAGGGCAGGCACAGTAGCCAAAAATGATTGGCCCGCGGACGAAAATTTTGGCCTGATGCCTCAGCCGCAAAGTGCATTTGCCTGCGTTTGAGTGGCACTATTTTGGGCGATCCCGATGTACCGGAAGTAAAGAAATAGCCAAAAATATCATCGGGATTTGCAGGTGGCTCATAATTTTTGGCCTCAAAACCAAGTGCGACATCTACATTTAACGAACGAGGCAGATCGAGCTGTTTTATGTCAATTTGATTGGAATAATCCAGTTTTTGCTGAAGATCGCTGCTGCTGAATACCAATCCGGGATTAACTCTTTCCAGCTGATTTTGCAAATTCTCTGCCGGGGCTTTCGTGTTGAGAGGTACGAATGGGATCCCCAGGTTCCAGCAGGCGGCAATAGCGAAAATAAGAGTGTCACTGGAGTGTGCCAGAAAACCAACGGGTTTGTCAAAGTCGTGATCAAAGTCAAAGAGAAATTGCAGAAAAAACTGTTCAAACTGCTGTAGATCGCCATAGCTGTGCAGTCCAAAACTGGATCCCAGAAATAGGTCATCAGCTCGTGGAGCATCAAATGACGGTATTTCGTTTTTCTTGCGCACTGTTATTGCTGAATTTTTATCGCAGATAATTTCTCCAATTGCTGTGCTGTGATCCTTAGTTGGTTGTTTGGTTCCGGCAGTTGGTACTTACCCTCCAAAATATAATCGAAATCAAGGTAAAGATCTTTAGCTAATAATCGGCCGGTATTGAGTCCGTGTGCTGTATTGGGGGAACCCAGCCCTGCTGCCAATATTGCCGTTACCATTCGACCGATCCCACTTTCAAGGCTCGTTGTAAAAACGGTCTTATTATCATGAGTGTTCGCAAGGCGATTTGTTTCAAAAATATTTGTAAAACTTCCCAAAAGCATCGGCTTTATGATGATGTGTGAGGTAAATGACAGCAGGTTTGGCCACCAGTCTGTTTGGATGAGTGATTCATCAATGGCCAACGGCAGTGTCGTATCCCGGTGTAACTGCTCCATATTTTTTGGGGATGGTTCTCGCAGGGGTTCCTCACAATATTCAATATCAAGTTCAGAAAGCTGCTCGCAATAAGTTTGGGCGTGGTCTAAATCCCAGGCTTGATTCGCATCCAGCCGAATTGTGATGTCAGGGAATTGCGATCGAATATTTTGCAGCTGTTTGAGCTCGGTATCAAATGAGCGGCCAACTTTAAACTTTATGGTTCCAAATCCCTGTTTTACAAATCCTTCTACCTCCTTAATCGGCTGATCACCTAACAGATGTCCAATGGCATTGATCAATAATTGATTTCGGGATTCTTCAAATAAGATATCAGGCAGTGAAGTTTCTTTGTCTGCAGCAGCCATTTGATAGGCTATCGTATCTAAAGCAAAGCACAACGAGGGCGGAAGATCATGATTGGCATACAGCGAAATCAGCGATTTGACAGGAAACTCATTTTCTAAACAATCTGTGATTTTTGGATACAAATCCTTGAGGATATAGACAACATCGTCGAGCGATTCTCTGGAAAAACCGGGCAGGGGAGCAGCCTCACCAAAAAATGAATGTTCCCCTGATTGATATTCTATAATAATGCCATCACGATTCTCAAATCTATGTGTGCTGGTGACCAGCGGTATCGAAAAGGGTAGTTGATATTGATATGCTTTCAGACTCATAGTAAATCGGCTAACATTCCGGCGCTAAACAGGATTCCAAAAACCGTCATAAATTGGGCTGTGCGCTCGAGTGTTTTGTTAAGCTTTGGTTTATCTTCCTCGGTCCATATTTGATACAGTAGCAGTGCGGCTATCGGCAAACTCAGATAGGGGGCAAAAATGAGTTCGCTGTATCCAAACTGAAAATAGAAGTGAGGCGGAATGGCCAGTGCCAACAGTAGCATCAGCAGGTATTCCCATCTCAGAACCTCCTCACCGAAGAGCACGCCCAGCGTATTTTTACCCGCGGGCCCGTCTTGCTCAATATCGCGCAGGTTGTTGACCACTAAAATGTTTGTGGATAGTGCACCTACAGCTAATGAGGCCCAGAACGAGGCGGTGCTCCATTCCAGGGCATTTACATAATACGTGCCCATTACTGCAACAATCCCAAAAAAGAGAAAGACAAACAGATCGCCGAGCCCATTGTATCCCAACGGAAAGGGACCGCCGGTATAAAGCACGCCGCAGATCAGCGACAGAATACCCAGCAGAAGGATTACCCATCCGGCATGCCAGACCAGATACAATCCAAACAAAAATGCCAGCGCCATGGCAATAATCATGGCATTGCGCATGGAAGCAGCAGAAATTTGTCCCGTAGCGGTAGCGCGCTCAAAGCCGATGCGATCGTCGGTATCTGCCCCTTTTTTATAATCGAAATAGTCGTTGGCGAAATTAGTGCCAATTTGAATAAGAAACGCACACAGCAGGGCAACCGTGCTGGCAAGCCAATCGAACTGCTGGTCGTGAATGGCCAATGCCGCTCCAACACAAACAGGAACAAATGCAGCAGCCAGGGTTTGGGGACGCGCAGCCTGAATCCAGATGTGCAGGTTTGCAGAGTCTGACATTGTTATAATTGGGATAATTATTGTGGAAAATTTATGAATCCAATTATAGTAATAAATCCTCTGCTTAAAAAAACAAGCCGGAGTTACCTATAAGTAAAATTATATTAGATCGGCGCTAAGAATTACACATTATTTATTAAATAAATAAGTTTTAATAAAAATATGGCCTTTTAAATTAATGTGTTAATAAAAAAATAATTAAAAATTTTGTGTGTTTGATGAAATCTTAATTATTTTATTGGCGTTTTAAACCATTACTTCAAAACCAAACTATATTATACTTCAATGACTAAAGGAACTCGACGTTACGACACGCTAGCTGCTGCGCGAAATTGGTCCCCGAAGAACAATGGGAAGCCCACCGAATCAATGAATGTGACGGAAATATTCGGAGAGAATACGTTCCAGCAAGACGATTTGAAGGAGCAGCTTCCCAAATCAATTTGGAAGGATCTCGAGAAAACGATCCAGGAAGGGGAACAGCTTAATCCTGATGTAGCTGATGCTGTGGCCGTTGCGATGAAGGATTGGGCCATGGAGAAAGGAGCTACGCACTTTACGCACTGGTTTCAACCCTTGACGGGACTCACCGCTGAAAAGCATGACAGTTTTATAACACCTAATCAGGGCGGTGGAGCTATTGCTGAATTTTCTGGTAAAGATCTGATCCAGGGAGAGCCCGATGCTTCCAGTTTTCCCAATGGCGGATTGCGGCAGACTTTTGAAGCTCGCGGTTATACGGCTTGGGATCCAACGTCTCCGGCCTTCATCATGGAGAACGAAAACGGGTCGTACCTGTGTATCCCAACTGCTTTTGCATCGTGGACGGGCGAAGCACTGGATCATAAAACGCCTATTCTGCGATCAAATGAAGCATTGAACAAGCAGGCGAAACGAGCGCTCAAGCTTTTTGATGTTGAAACCAAGCGTGTTACGTCAACGGTGGGTTGCGAGCAAGAATACTTTTTGATTGATCAGGAGTTTTTCTACCGACGTCCTGACTTGATGACCTCCGGCCGCACGCTGGTGGGAGCGAAGCCGCCGCGTGGACAGGAGCTTGATGATCATTATTTCGGATCGATTCCGGATCGTGTGCTTTCGTTTATGTTGGAGGCCGAACGAGAATTGTACAAGCTCGGCATTCCGGTGAAAACGCGTCACAACGAAGTGGCTCCGAGCCAGTACGAAATTGCACCGATTTTTGAGACTTGCAATATTGCGGCCGACCACCAGCAGTTGATGATGATTACGCTCAAAAAAATTGCTCGAAATTATGGGCTGGAGTGCATGCTGCACGAAAAACCATTTGATGGTCTCAACGGAAGCGGTAAACACCTGAACTGGTCGATGAGCACCAGCGAAGGGATGAACCTGCTAGAGCCGGGAGACAATCCGCATGACAACATGCAGTTCCTGTTTTTCTTTACCGCTATTCTAAAAGCAGTCTATGAACATCAGGATCTGCTGCGCATCAGTATTGCCCATGCGGGCAACGATCACCGGTTGGGAGGCAATGAAGCTCCACCTGCTATTATTTCGGCCTACATTGGCGACCAGCTCGAAGATGTAATCGATCAATTACTTAATGGCGGAGCCAAAGAATCCAAGCAGGGCGGCCTAATGGGACTCGGCTCACCGGTGTTGCCATCACTGCCGAAGCATGCAGGTGATCGTAACCGAACATCACCATTTGCATTCACCGGCAACAAGTTTGAATTTCGTGCCGTGGGTTCAAGTCAGTCGATTTCATTTCCCATTGTTGTACTCAACACCATTGTTGCGGATGCCATCGATGAGCTTTGCACAAAGCTGGAAGGCGAAGTCGAAGATGGTGAGTCGCTGGAAAAAGCACTGGGATCGGTAATCAGAGAGTCGCTTACTAATTCCAGGGATATTGTTTTCAATGGTGATGGATATTCTGAGGAATGGGAGAAAGAAGCCGAGAAACGTGGTCTCCTTAACCTCGAAACAACTATTGATGCATTGCCCAAGCTGACCGATGAGAAAAATATTGCGCTCTTTGAAAAACACGAAGTGCTGAATAAACGTGAGATTCACTCACGGCAGGAAATTTGGGCAGAGCAATACCTGACAACCCTTAATATCGAGGCGGATACCACCGAGTCGATGGCCAAGACAATGATCTATCCCGCGGCTGTTCGGTATATGAATGAGCTCGCGGAAAATGTTGAGCATATCGATGGATTGGGAATCAACAGCCAGGGCTCGCAGTCGATGTTGCGAAAAGTCAATGACGGGTTGAACGATCTGAATACAGCGCTGGAAGAGCTTCGCGAAGCGGTACTCGAATCCGAAGAAGATTCCGTAATCAGCAGTGCGCAAAACGTCAAGGAAAACGTAATTCCGGCGATGACCAAGATCCGGGATTCGGTTGATTACCTTGAACGTCATGTAGCTGATGATTACTGGCCGCTGCCAATCTATCGGGAGATGTTATTTGTTAAGTAATATTCTTTAACAAAAATAAAAGAGATCATTGCCTAAACCCTCAGGATTTTGGAAATCCTGAGGGTTTTTGTTAATAAATAGCTTTTACAAATAGAATGAAATTAGGGATACAATGTTAAAACAGATACTTATATATGGAATACTGTCGGTATTGCTTGTTTTGGGATTAGAAAGCCGGCTGCTGGCGCAGCAAGAAAATCCCCAGAACATAAAAGAGCAGATTCATAACCAAGCGGATGAAATTTTTGATGAGGTTGTTGAGTGGCGGCGGCATTTTCACAAGAATCCGGAACTATCGAATCGTGAAGATGAAACAGCTGCATATATCGCTGATTACCTAAGATCGCTGGGGATGAAAGTAAAAACAGGTATTGCCCATACGGGAGTGGTTGGCATTTTAGAAGGCGGCAAAGACGGTCCCGTGGTAGGTTTGCGTGCTGACATTGATGCCTTGCCCGTTAAAGAACGAACTGATGTTCCGTTCAAATCCACAAAAACGACCACTTATCTTGGAGAAGAAGTAGGGGTAATGCATGCTTGTGGACACGATACACACATTGCCATGTTAATGGGGGCAGCTAAAATATTATCAGGGATGAAGGACCAGCTGCGCGGCAAAGTGAAATTTATTTTTCAGCCTGCTGAGGAGGGAGCACCTCCCAGCGAAGAAGGCGGGGCCGAACTGATGGTTAAAGAAGGCGTACTCAAAGATCCCGATGTGGATGTGATTTTTGGTCAGCATATTAATTCGCAAACCGAAGTTGGGAAAATTCGATACCGTCCCAAGGGCACAATGGCCGCTGCTGACCGTTTTGTGATTACCGTACACGGTAAACAGACACATGGATCAACCCCGTGGACGGGTGTAGATCCCATTGTGACTTCAGCTAAAATTATCGAAGGCTTGCAATCAATCATCAGTCGTCAAACAGAACTTACCAAAGCAGCAGCCGTTATTTCGGTAGGCAAGATTAATGCCGGGGTTCGCAACAATATTATTCCCGAAAAGGCAACGATGATTGGCACTATCAGAACGCTTGATACCAAAATGCAGGATATCATCCACAAAAAAATTCGCCATGTTGCTACGACTACAGCCAAAAGTATGGGGGCAACGGCCGATGTAGAAATCCAGGAAGGGTATCCGGTAACGTATAACGATCCCGGACTTACCGAGCAGATGCTGCCTACGTTGCAGCAGGTAGCAGGCACCGAAAATGTAGTGCTGACCGATGCTATTACTGGGGCCGAGGATTTTTCATTCTTCCAGAAAAAAGTGCCTGGCTTCTATTATTTTGTCGGCGGTATGCCTAAAGATGTGAGTCCTTCGGAGGCGGCCCCGCACCATACCCCGGATTTTTATATCGAAGAGGAAGGCATGAAGCTTGGCGTACAGTCGCTGGCAACGTTAACCTATGACTATATGATGAAGCACGGCAAGTAAATAATCAATTGGTACTGTGTGCAAAGTCCTTCTGTATATATTTATGCTGAGGGACTTTCGTTTTTTAACTATTAAATTTTCCAAACTCATTCCACTTTTTTTCGTACCGGATATATAGGCCTGCAAGGGAGGTAATCTTTGTTACTTCAACGAACAAAAAGTAGTGGCAACAGTAAGACCACTGTTAGAATTCATGCTCAGGAACCGTATATTCCGATGAAAGAAAATAGCAACTAATTCTACTCATTTTTGAATTATCAAAATTCACAATACAGTCCCAACACCCAACTTTCCGTTTTTCCGCCCGCTGTCAAGCACCTGTTGATCATCAACGTGCTGGTTTTTGTAGCGATGTGGACACCCGCCATCGGTCCCTATTTGCAGCAGTATGGTATGCTTTTCCCCATCGGATCGGGATATTTTCACGTATGGCAGATTGTAACCTATATGTTCTTGCATGCGGGATTTGGACATATCTTCTTTAATCTCTTTGCCCTCTGGATGTTCGGTCAGTCGATAGAAAACTTCTGGGGCACCAGGCGATTTACCATGTATTATTTTTTAACCGGCATTGGTGCTGCACTGCTGCACATGCTCATTGGTGGTGGAGGTGCTCCCACGCTGGGTGCTTCGGGTGCTGTTTACGGCATTTTGCTGGCTTTTGGGATGATGTTTCCTGAGCGTCAAATTATGCTTCTGTTTCCGCCCATCCCTATGAAAGCAAAATATTTCGTGGCTATTTTTGGGGTTATTGAATTGGTAAGCGGCATTAGTAGAACAAGCTCCAATGTAGCACACTTTGCACATCTTGGTGGTATGCTGGTAGGATATATCCTGATAAAATACTGGGGATTAAAAAACGAAGAATCTTACTACTAACAGCAAAATATTTCGTAAATTATAACAGCAATATTGAGCTGAATTACAGCGTCAAAAAATTATCCGATACAGGCCAATAAAGATTGATAAACGGCTCAGGAAGTATGTATAACGATTCATTTGGAAATTCATTAAAGCGTGGTTACCTGGGATTGCCGGTTGCCATTCGCACGCTTATCACGCTTAATGTAGCGATTTTTATTTTCCAGGTTATACTGGGGATTGCCAGCCCCGTCTATAGCAACGCGTTAATTAATGCGTTTGCCTTTTATCCCGATTGGCAAACGGCACTTTTTCAGCCGTGGCGCATGGTTACCTACATGTTTTTGCATGGCGGAGCTTTTCACCTGATTTTTAACATGCTGTGGCTCTGGTGGATGGGCCGGGCCGTTGAAGAGTCACTGGGTCCGCGTACGTTTTCGGTCATCTTTTTGGGAGCCGGAATCGGCGGAGCGTTATTCAATATTGTGGTAGCACCACTGTTGGGGTTTAATCCCGTTATCGGGGCTTCGGGTGCTGTTTATGGCATCATGGTATCGTTTGCGATGCTGTATCCCACTATGCCCATCATGTTAATACTGTTGCCGCCCATACAGGCACGATATGTAGTTACGGGGCTCATTGCCATTGATGCTTTGCTGTTGGGATCTTCGGACGGAACGGCCCGAATTGTTCACTTGGCCGGGGCCGGCGTTGGTTATTTATTGATGGAAGCACAACGTCAGGGTACTGAGTTGAGCCAGTGGGTATTGCCGATCGAGCAGTTGTGGTATCGGCTGAAGGGGATATATTCAAAACAACAATCCCGGCCGCGGAATAAAAATATGCACTCGGTCTCCGATGTAGAGATTGTAGATGAAACCGAACAGTCGGAGCTGGATAAAATTCTCGAAAAAATATCCGAAAAAGGATATGACGGCCTCACCGATGCCGAGAAGAAAAAGCTATTCGAGCTCAGCAAGAAAAATTAAGCACAAATTTGAATGATTGTTGTGGCCTGTTTCGTTTGATTAGGGTGCACAAACAAAATCACGAAAACAATTATTATGTCTGATATTAAACGACGCGATTCGATCCGGGTAATGGTCGGAGATGTGCCGGTAGGGGGCGGAGCGCCCATTGTGGTACAGTCGATGACCAACACCGACACCGCTGATGTTGAAGCTACCGCTGAACAGATCAAGTATTTGCATCGGGCAGGGTCCGAGATCGTTCGTATTACCGTAAATAATGACGATTCGGCCAAGGCCGTACCGCATATTAAAGAAAAATTGCTGCAAGACGATGTAACTGTGCCCATCGTCGGCGATTTCCACTACAATGGCCATAAATTGCTGGTCGAATATCCCGAGGCGGCGAAGGCATTGTCGAAGTTCCGGATTAATCCCGGAAATACGGGTACCAAAACACGAGATGAGAATTTTTGCACGATCGTAGAGCAGGCCATCAAGTATGACAAGCCGGTGCGCATTGGCGTTAACTGGGGGTCACTGGACCAAAAATTATTGGCCAAGAAGATGGATGCCAATAACGAGCTCGAAAACCCCAAATCTTCGAAACAAGTTATGCTCGATACAATGGTCGAAAGTGCACGTCGATCGGCCGAATTGGCTGAAAGCGTGGGACTGCCCTCCAATAAAATTATCATCAGTTGCAAGATGTCGCACGTGCAGGATGTAGTACAAGTGTATGAACGCATCGCCGAAATGCTCGATTATCCGCTGCACGTGGGACTTACAGAAGCGGGTATGGGCATGAAGGGGACGGTTGCCAGCACGGCGGCCTTGTCGGTGTTATTGCAGCAGGGTATTGGTGATACTATTCGCGTTTCGCTGACGCCCAAACCCGGTGGGGATCGGGCTAAGGAAGTCCGGATTTGTCAGCAGATCTTGCAATCACTCGGAATTCGCAACTTTGTACCGCAAGTAACCGCTTGTCCCGGTTGTGGAAGAACTAACAGTACGTATTTCCAGGAGCTTGCCGAAGAAATTCAGGATTACCTGCGCGAAATGATGCCCATCTGGCGTGATGTATATCCCGGTGTGGAAGAGATGAATGTTGCCGTAATGGGCTGCGTGGTTAATGGCCCGGGCGAATCGCGTAATGCTGATATCGGGATTTCTCTGCCGGGCACGTTTGAGGAGCCCAAAGCACCTGTTTATATGGATGGCGAACACTACAAAACCTTACGGGGCGAAGGAATTGGCGAAGAGTTCAGGGATATTCTTGATGACTATGTGATGCGTAACTATGGCAGTTCTAATGGACAAAAAGAAGCCGAAACGGCTGAAGAAGCAGGATAAAATTAGCCCGTGCCAAACTGTTCACCCAATATTGATGGCGCAACCATGCCTCTGAATATGCCTACGTTGGTATTGGGATTTTTAGCTTTTCTGTTATTTATTCTCAGCGGATGTGAGTCGCCGCCGGTCGATAAAGACTATCTCGAATCCGAGAGTTATAAGGAATTTGACAAGATTCGCAAGCAGGAATATGCCGCACAGGTTAACAGTCGCGAATCGCTGGAGGCTTATCTTCAAGAACTGATTAATTGCCCGAAAGGAGATGAATTGTCGCTTCCTTTGCAATTCTCCGAAAACCAGCTGCAAAATCCTGAAAACCAGTGCCGGCAGTTGACAGATCAGTTTAATACCAGTTTTAAGGTTCAAATACTGGGATATTCACGATTTAAAGCCACTTTTATCCGTTGGATACTGCTCGAGAAGGAATCGGTCTATAAAGATTTGGAGTTGCTGGCGGTTACGCATCGCGATACCACCCTGGCGGGAGTGCAAACAGTTGGCACATTTAAGAAAAATTTATCACAAAATATTTCAACGGATATTCGTGTGTCTCAAAAGGGGGAATTCATCTATATTACGAGCTATACAGATCGGAGCCTCAAATATCCCTTTACGTACGATAATATCATTGAGTCGGCTTACAAGATTGACTCGCTCGGTGTGATTAAAAAGTATGCGGCTGATTTGCGAGATCAACAATCGCTTCAAAAATACTTTGAGGTGTTTAACTCGTGTCAGCTGGGAAAGCAATTTACGGCTCCCTTTGAAATTGATACGGAGGTGTTGTTGAACACAGGAAGCTACTGCGAACTGTCGAATTATCGATTCAGCACCAATTTTATTGCGCTCAATGTTGGTCATACATCTTTTGGGGATATGAACATTCGCTGGATTCTATTAAAAAAAGAGTCGTTGTCGCAAGACCATCGGTTGTTTGCAGCTGCGTATCGCAATGATTCATTAACCAGCTACCGACGACTGGGAATTTTCCGCGAAGATGAAGAACAGGACGTTTCGACGGCTATCAAAGTGAGCAATAACGGCAATACATTGGATATTACATCATTTGTTACACGCGGCTTCAAGTATCCTATAAATTATGATAATACAATTGAATCGTCATATTCGGTTAATTCCCGCGGCGTGATCAGACCGAAAGAATAGCCCTATTTTAGGATAAAAAGCATTTTTGAAAACTAACCTGATTTTTAATTAGATACGAACGACAAGTGGCTTCAACAAAATCAGATTTGAGCAGAATCGGTGTGTTAACCTCGGGTGGCGATGCCCCCGGCATGAATGCAGCAATCAGGGCCGTAATCCGGTCATGTGTATATTATGGAATTACTCCCTATGGTATTTATCAGGGCTACGAGGGATTGATCAACAACGATATTAAAAAGATGGATGCCGGTTCTGTAAAGCATATCATTCACCAGGGCGGCACCATTTTAAAATCGGCGCGCAGCCGGGAGTTTAAGACCGAAAAGGGCATGGAGCAGGCTTGGCAGAACGTTCAAAAGAATGAGCTGGATGCCTTGGTTGTGATTGGCGGGGATGGCACGTTTAAAGGAGCGATGGAGTTTGGAGGGAAACATAATTTCCCCATTGTTGGTATTCCCGGTACCATTGACAACGATATTTATGGTACTGATTTTACGGTTGGATTCGATACGGCCGTTAATACGGTGGTCGAAGCCGTAGATAAAATTCGCGATACGGCAACATCTCACAATCGCCTGTTTTTTATTGAGGTTATGGGACGCGATGCGGGATTTATCGCCGTTTATTCAGGCATTGCGGCCGGAGCCGAAGAGGTGCTGATTCCCGAAAAAGATCGCGGTATTGAGCAGCTTTTCGAATCGCTGGAACGTACTTCACAACGTCAAAAAAGTTCTCGGCTGGTACTTGTGGCCGAAGGGGATAAAAACGGAAGTGTGTATGATCTTGAAGATGAGGTCAAAAAGCGGTTTGGTGATCGTTATGAAACCAAAGTGACGATTCTGGGTCACGTGCAGCGGGGTGGACGTCCAAGCTGTGCCGACCGTGTGCTTGCCAGTCAGTTAGGCGTAAAATCAGTTGAAGCGCTTATGGATGAGCGAAGAAATGAAATGGTGGGTGTGCGGAATCGCAAGGTAGAATTTACGAACTTTGAACGCGCCACAAAGCAAAATCCTGAGATGGATGATGAACTTTTGCGCATTGCTGATATTATTTCAATCTGATAAACGATACCGAATTTGAAGAAAGCAGTGAACAGGCAGTTGGTACAAAAAAATCAAAGATATACCGTCCCTGAATGGGCTAAACACGTTATTTGGTACCAGATTTTTCCTGAGCGATTTCGTAATGGCGATCCCCAAAACGACCCAACGCGCGAACGGCTTGGTACGCCCGAGGGATGGAGCATATCACAGTGGACCGGCGATTGGTATAAGCAAGCGCCTTGGGAACGAGCCATGGGCGATAGCTTTCGTGACAGTGTCTATAAACGTCGCTATGGCGGTGATTTGCAGGGCATCATTGATAAATTGGATTATCTCAAAGATCTGGGAATTGGGGCGATCTACCTAAATCCCGTTTTTGATGCTGTTTCACTCCACAAGTATGATACCAGCTACTATCACCACGTAGATCGTTTCTTTGGTCCCGATCCCGAGGGCGATGCCAAAATTATGGAGCAGGAAAACCCCAATGATCCATCAACCTGGCAGTGGACCTCAGCCGACAAGCTATTGCTTGAGCTTATCGAAAAGGTTCATGAGCGTGATATGCGGATTATTATTGATGGAGTTTTTAATCACACAGGGGTCGATTTTTGGGCGTTTCGGGATCTCAATCAGCATCAGCAGCAGTCGCAGTATAAAGATTGGTATGCGGTGCAGTCGTATCGCGATCCCGACGATCCGGAGAGCGAATTTAAGTACGACAGCTGGTGGGATGTGAAAACCTTGCCCGCTCTTAAGGAAGAAAATGGCACGCTCGTGGGGCCGGTTCGCAGTCATATTTTTGATATTACCCGCCGCTGGATGGATCCCGACGGTGATGGAGATCCTTCTGATGGTATAGATGGCTGGCGTTTGGATGTGCCTGAGGAAGTCGGCAAAGACTTTTGGAGGGAGTGGAGTTCGCTGGTGAAGTCTATCAATCCCGAAGCCTTTACGGTGGGAGAAATTTGGACAACGAACTCCAGGGAGTGGGTCAGTGGCGATCTTTTTATGTCGTCAATGAATTATCCGTTTACCAAGGCCGTGATGAAATACATGATCAACCAATCGATCTCGGCGGCGGATTTTTTAGCTGAGCTTCGCACTTTTCGACACGAATTTCCGCATGATGCACAGTTTGTGCTGCAAAATCTGATGGATAGCCATGATACACCGCGCCTGGCATCAATGATTGTAAATCCGGACCGGGATTTTGGAGAAGAAACCATGCCCAAAGATGATTTTGATGTTCGCAAACCGAATACCGAAGAACGTCGTTTACAGCGACTGGTCGCCCTTTTTCAATATACCTATGTGGGAGCGCCGATGATCTTTTACGGGACCGAAGCGGGCATGTGGGGTGCCGACGATCCCGATGATCGCAAGCCGATGGTGTGGCCGGAATTTGAGTATGATCCTGAAGAATCACATCCTTTTGGTGAAGAACGTCCGGCCGATGATAACAATTTTGATCATCGCAATTACCACTGGTACAGAAAACTTGGGCAGATCCGTAATAGCCACCTGTCGCTGCGAACGGGCGAATTTCAAGAGCTAACCGTGGATAATTCGCGTAATTGTTTTGCCTTTGCCCGGGTAATGAATGAACAGATGTTTTGTATCGTCGCTATTAATCGTTCAGAGCGTCCGCAAAAGCTAACCATTCCGCTTGCCAATCTTTATGTTCCCGAAGGCAAGCATCTCGAAAATATAATTACCGGTACTCGAATCAAGGTGGATGACTCAAAAATGGATATCACATTGCCGCCGGTGACCGGTGCAATTCTCTCTCCCGAAAAAGACGACGCATGAGACTCGATCCCAAATATTTTAATGTCTTTTTGCTGATTGTCGCTATCGTTGCAGCAGTTCTGATTGCCGTTTTTACACTCAATAATCGCAGTACCGAGAAAGCGGTCTTCAAGGAACGGATGTTTGCCAATGATTCGCTGCAGACAGTTTATTGGCGGAATGTACAAGGTGATGACAGCCTTCGTGTGGCTGATTTCAAGGGCGATTTTGTGATCCTTAATTTTTGGGCTAACTGGTCGGACGCTTCTCTGGAATCGCAAAAGAAGCTGGCTCATCTCAAAACGCAGCATGCCGATACGCTCGAAGTTATTGCCGCTGCAGTGGGACTCACAAAGCAGGAAGCAACCCAATATATTGCAGATCACGATTTTCCTTTTCATTTTGTGGCGGGCTCCCGGCAATTTTCCGACTTTTCGGTGCCGGGTCTGCCCGCGCAGCTGATCTACAATCCCGATGGTAAGCTGCAGCGTATATTTTTGGGATATCAAAATCAGAGTCAATACGATAGCTTACGAGCACTCATCAAACATGGCAAAACACAATGACTGGATCTGTTTTGACGGTAAAATAACCGCTGCTGATACACCCGTTGTTCCGGCAAATACCCGCGGTTTGATGTACGGAGAGGGCGTTTTTGATACACTTCGAATCTACTCTGGAAAAACGCTTTTCTTTGATCGACATTTCAATCGCACCCGGGATGGACTTGACACTCTGGGTATTACAATTCCTGAGAGTATTACTGCAAGTCGTATTAAGGCTGATATCAAAAAGCTGCTCCGGAGAAACAAGCTGTCAACCACTGATGCCATTGTGCGATTGCAGTTTTGGCGCGACGGCAATCGAGGATATCATCCCGATGAAGAGGGCAAAGTGCGTTATGCAATCACTGCTTCCGAATGTCCCGCCCGTTTTGATTCACCTAGTCTCACTACCGTAGATCGCCG
Source organism: uncultured Balneolaceae bacterium (assembly GCA_964490705.1). Classification (GTDB taxonomy): domain Bacteria; phylum Bacteroidota; class Rhodothermia; order Balneolales; family Balneolaceae; genus Fodinibius. The sequence goes on from CAZBCG010000002.1 coordinate 285,885, forward strand.
TCGGATTCCCTCACAGAGCCAGCCTTCGCAATATAAATTTAGCAACGGCATCAATTATATTTTAGCGGCTCAAGAGGCCAGCCAAAAAGGCGCCGATGATGCGTTGATGCAAACGGTGGATGGGCATATTTCGGAGACGACCATTGCTAATGTTTTCTGGCGAAAGGGGAACAACGTATTCACTCCTTCAGAAAAGTGTGATCTGTTGCCGGGTATTACCAGAGATATTATGATGGAACTGATCAACCGGCATCAAGAATTAGAGTTGGGAAACGGGTTCTATGAATTAGATCACATTGTACAAGCAGAATCCGTTTGGATTTGCAATTCAGTTCGCGAACTGCTGCCTGTTAATAGCATCAATGAAAAGCAGTATATTACTAATGATGATTTATTTGATGAGCTCAAGCAACGATTTCGGGCATATCGCAACGAGCATTTAGTGTCACTATAACGCTGATGGAAACCTCACTACATACACTCACACAGCAACTTGTCCAAGAGGGATCTGTAGTTCTTCTTGAATCACAGTCCAGGGATCATCCCTGGTCGCGGAAGTCATATCTGGCTGCACGACCCAAGGCAACGATTACAGCGCGCGGCGATGAGATCAGTGTAAAAGAGGGGAGGGAACAGGAGATACGAACCGGCAATCCCTGGCAACAGTTACAGGATTTTCAGGATCGGCATAACGATTGGCTTTTTGGATATCTCGGCTATGACTTAAAAAATCATATTGAAGTATTGTATTCTCGCAATGAGGATCTGCTTGAAGCCCCCGATCTGTTTTTTATGGTTCCGGGTTTGCTTATCGAATTTGATCACCAAACAGGGACCAAGAATATTATCAGGGGAGAGCTGCCCAAAGAATATGCTGCAAGTAGTGAAAAATCATTTTTTGAGCTTCGAGATGTACAGCCCAGGATATCCCAAGGAGATTATATTGTCAAAATTAAGCAGGCACAGCAGCAAATTACGGAGGGTGATTTTTATGAGATCAACCTTTCACATCAGATGAAGGGGTATTTTCAGGGAAATCCGTTTGCACTGTATCAACAAATGAAAGAGGTAGGTCCGGTGCCGTTTGGAGCATATTTGGAGATGGACGGCTTGTCGGTATGTTGCCAATCGCCGGAGCGATTCTTGCGCAAAGAGGGGAGCAGGGTTTTCTCTCAGCCTATTAAGGGCACCTCCCGACGCGGTGACAATGCCGATGAGGATCACTTGCTAAAGCAGGAATTGGTTGCATCCCAAAAAGAGCAGGCCGAGAACTTGATGATTGTGGATCTGGTGCGGAATGATCTCAGCAAAATTGCGCGAAACGGTTCAGTGAAAGTACCCAAACTCTTCGAAATCGAATCGTTCGGCACGGTTCACCAGATGGTGTCAACGGTGGAGGCTGAAGCTGCCGACGAAGATCCGGTTGCCATTCTGAAAGCGTGTTTTCCCATGGGGTCGATGACCGGTGCCCCCAAGATCAGCGCAATGAAAACGATTGAAGAGCTCGAGGGATATCGCCGCGGAATTTATTCCGGGGCAGTGGGGTATATCAGTCCCGACGGAGATTTTGATTTTAATGTGGTGATTCGGACAGCGATCATAAATCAAGATGAGCTTTTCTATTCGGTAGGTGGTGCGATAACCAGCGATTCCGATCCGCAAAAAGAGTGGCAAGAGACCTTGGTGAAGGCACGAGCGTTACTTGAAACGATTGACGAAAGAAATCAACTTGATCTGCACATATAGTATGGATATCGGTGTTTAAAGGGGAGAGAGTACTATTGGATGATTTGCTTTAAAAGCAGGGAAGTGTTTAGTTAAGAATGGCTATAAATGAGCTTTCTATTGAATAATTCAATCATAGTAGACGCCATTTGTACGCAGAGTATTATTTAATCAATTTTATACAGAGGGGATTATAATTGGCTGGTAGTACTATTTATGATATTGCAAAAAAGGCGGGTGTAAGCATTGCTACGGTATCCCGAGTAGTGAATAATAGTGATGGTATTGCTGATAAGACGCGCGAAAAGGTACTCAAGGTAGCCGACGAGCTCGGGTATCATCCGCAGGCATATGCACAGGGACTGGCCCGTAAGAAAAAAAACATCATTATGGTAGTGGTTCCCGTACTGTCCAACTACTTTTTTATGGAGGTGCTGTCCGGTATTCAGGATAAGATTTCGAACTACGATTACGACCTGAATATTTTCAATATCCAGAGTAATGGGGGCGATATGTTTGCCCAGGTCGAGAATATCATCAAGCGGCAATGGGCCGATGGCTATCTGTTTATATCCACACACCTGCGCAATCACCAGCTTGAGCAGTTACAGAACTACGATGTTCCGCTTACGCTTATTGATGAAGAGTATCCCGGTATCGATTCGGTAAGCGTAAATAACGAAAAGGGCATCCAAAAGGCGATGCACTATTTTCTAGAGCAAGGGTTGACCCGCATAGCCATGATTAGTGCACTAAAATCATCAAAGCCGGGAGAGCAACGCATCAAAGGATATAAAAAAGCACTTTCTGAGGCGGGATTGCCGATCGACGAAGATCTTATCGTGGCCGGGAACTCCATGTATCGCGATGGTTTTTCGGAGCAAAACGGCTACGAGGCCATGATCAAACTCCTTGAGTTGTCCAATCCGCCCGAGGCTTGTTTCTGCTCGTCAGATATCCAGGCTGTGGGGGCCATAAAGGCGATGAAAGAGCGTAACACACACATCCCCATCATCGGTTATGATGATATCACGATCTCCAATTACATCGGCCTTTCAACTATTCGTCAGCCCATGCACGATATGGGCGCTTTTGCTACCGAAAACCTGATTGACCGGATGCAGAATAAGATATCTACGCCTACCCAAAAGGTTTTTTCTCCCGAGTTGATACTGCGCTCATCCACCGAAATTTCCTATCAAAAAAATTGCTAAATCTCTGTTGATTTGGTTTTTTACAGATCAATGGAATTAGCATGAAAAATTGGTCTTATTTAGTGAGCCAATTTTTTCGTAGAACTTAAAATTTGTTGCTGTAATCGCCATTTTCCTGGCTGTGTGACAAATTTGTGATCGTATTTTTTGGAGTTTATGAACATACCGACCACATGGATTTTTGATTTGGATGGTGTCATCGTAGAGACGGCGCAATTTCACTTTAAAGCCTGGAAAAAGCTGGCCGATACGCTTGATATTCCGTTTGATGAATCGGACAACGAAGCGCTGAAAGGGGTGAGCAGGAGCAAATCGCTGCAGACTATACTGGATCTCGATGATCGGAAAATTTCCGACGAGAAATTTCAGCAGTTGATGGATCAAAAAAATGGATGGTATCAGGATTATATTGCCCAGCTGACGCCCGATGATATTCTGGACGGCATTCCCGAATTCCTTGAGGCACTAAAAGCACAGGATGCAAACTTGGTGATTGGGTCATCCAGTAAAAATGCGCAATTTATCATGGATTATTTGCAATTAACTGATACCTTTGATGCAATTATTGATGGGACAAAAGTGCAAAATACCAAGCCCGATCCCGAGGTATTCCTGAATGGGGCGAAGGCTGTAGGTGCAAATCCATCAGAATGTATTGTGTTTGAGGATGCGGAATCGGGTGTGGAAGCAGCATTGGCAGCCGATATGCTTTGTGTGGGGGTGGGATCCGAAGAGATTCTTGGAGATGCCGACCTTGTGATACAGTCATTTAAAGGGTTGACGCCAAAACAGTTACTGGCTCAACTCGATTAATTAAAAATTAGTATCGTAGCTTAACAGAACGAATAGCTTTATGAATCAATACCTGGAAATCGACGAGTGGAATATAATTGAAAAGGGATTTGACCCGGAACGACAGCGTTCTTCGGAAAGTATTTTTAGCTTGGGGAACGGGCATATGGGTCAGCGCGCCAACTTTGAGGAGCAGTACAGCGGCGATTCGCTGCAGGGTAGTTATATTGGCGGCATCTACTATCCCGATAAAACCAAAGTGGGCTGGTGGAAAAACGGCTATCCCGAGTATTTTGCCAAGGTGTTGAATTCGGTAAACTGGATTGGCATTGATGTAACTATCAATGATCAGCCTCTTGATTTAGCAGAATGTGAAGTCAGTAATTTCAAGCGAACCTTGAATATGAAGGCCGGATTTTTGCAGCGTTCCTTTAATGCTGCATTGCCCAACGGGGATAATATTTCGGTTGAGATAAAACGGTTTATCAGCATGGTGCGCAAAGAAGTAGGGGCTATTCAGTATCGCATCAAAACGCTGAATTTTGATGGCACCATTTCGTTCAATTCGTACGTCAATGGCGATGTACGAAATGAAGATGCCAACTACGACGAGCGGTTTTGGTCGGAAGTTGATCAGGGGAAATTTGAGAACGGCGGATATGTAACGACCAAAACCAAGAAACTTGATTTTCATGTTTGCGCCGGAATGAGCAACAGCATCAGCAAGAATGGTAACGGGCTTGATCTTTCGGGAAGTCCATCGGTGCAATCCATGCGAGTTGATCGAAAATATGAGGTGGATATTACCGAAGGTGACGAAATTTTATTTCATAAATATGCGGTGGTGGCTTCTTCTTTGAACCATGATCGTAAGCGCTTACATCCCCATGTAAAGGATCTGAAGGGGGAAATTGCAAAGACAGAATTTGTTCAACTTTTTGATGAGCATGCCCGGCGATGGGCCGAAATCTGGGATGGCAGCGACGTGTTTATCGAAGGAGATAAAAAGGCACAGCAGGGGATTCGATTTAACATCTTTCAGTTGTATCAAACTTATACCGGAGAAGATGAACGCTTGAATATCGGTCCCAAGGGCTTTACCGGAGAAAAGTACGGCGGTTGTACCTATTGGGATACCGAGGCCTATTGCTTGCCGTTTTATTTGAATACCGCCCCCAATGAGGTCGCTCGGAATCTGTTGCTGTATCGTTACCGACATCTGCCGAAAGCCATTGAAAATGCTGAAAAGCTGGGTTTTACCGACGGTGCCGCGCTGTATCCCATGGTGACCATGAACGGGGAGGAGTGTCATAATGAGTGGGAAATTACGTTCGAGGAGATCCATCGCAATGGAGCTATGGCCTATGCCATCCACAATTATATACGTCACACCGGTGATGAGGAGTATTTGCAGGAAGCTGGTCTGGAAGTGTTGATTGCGTTGTCTCGATTTTGGAGTCAGCGGTTTAACTTTTCCCAGAAGCGTCAGAAGTACGTGATGCTGGGTGTTACGGGGCCCAATGAGTACGAAAATAACGTCAACAATAACTGGTACACCTCGTACATCGGATGTTGGACGCTGCGCTATACCATGGAGTGCATAGAGAAGGTCCGTAACCAAGCACCAGAAGAATTTGATAATATCTTGGAAAAGGCAAGTTTTGATTTTTCTGAAACCGAGCGCTGGAATGAGATCCTAGAAAACGTTTATCTGCCCAAAGATGAGGAGCGAGGTATCTTTTTACAGCAGGATAATTACATGGATAAGGAACAGCGGATGGTTGCGGATCTGGATGACGAAGAGCGTCCGCTGAACCAGCACTGGTCGTGGGATCGCATTTTGCGTTCGTGCTTCATCAAACAGGGTGATGTGGTGCAGGGACTTTATTTCTTTGAGAATCATTTTGATGAGGATACCATCCGTCGTAATTTTGATTTCTACGAGCCCCGCACAGTGCATGAATCCTCGTTGTCGCCCTGTATTCACGCAATACTGGCTTCGAAACTGGGGTACAGGGACAAAGCCTATCGCTTCTATTTACGTACGGCACGCCTCGATCTGGATGATTACAATGAGGAGGTGCACCAGGGGCTTCATATCACAAGTATGGCCGGCACGTGGATGTCGATTGTAGAAGGATTTGCCGGCAAACGAGCAAAAGATGGCAAGCTGTACTTTTCTCCCACGTTGCCGGACGAATGGGATGGGTATTCCTTTAAAATTCTTTTTCAGGGTCAGCGGCTGAAAGTTCATGTTGATGCCGACACGGTGCGTATCAGCTGCGAAAAAGGAGAGGGCATCAGCTGTTTTGTGTATGATGAAAAATGTGAAGTTTTACCGAATAAACCACTGGAAGTCGCTCGAAAAAGTGCGGCTGTACAATAAAAATTGACTAATAATTATAAATCAACAGGAAAATGGACATGTCAAAATTTAACATATGTAAGCGCTGGTTATCTGTAGTAGTCCTAGTATTGGTCGTTGGTTTTGGTTGTACGCAATCTTCGAACGATGCGTCATCCGATTCAGCTGCTTCGGTACATATTGATCATCCCGAGTGGTCGAAAAGTGCCAATATGTACGAAGTTAATATTCGTCAATATACCGAGGAGGGTACTTTTAAAGCTTTTCAGGAAGAACTGCCGCGGTTAAAAGAAATGGGCGTTGATATCTTGTGGCTGATGCCCATTCATCCCATTGGAGAGAAAAAGCGCAAAGGAGAATTGGGAAGCTATTATTCCATTAAGGATTACACGGCGGTAAATCCCCACTTTGGAACCAAGCAGGATTTTAAGGATCTGGTAAAGGCAACCCACGAACAAGGTATGAAGCTCTTTATCGACTGGGTACCGAACCACACGGCTTGGGATCATCCGTGGGTCGAAGAGCATCCCGAGTATTACATGAAGGATTCTACCGGAGCGATTACGTACGAGGCCGACTGGACCGACATTGCGCAGCTTAACTACGAAAACAAAGAGCTGTGGGGTAAGATGATCGACAAGATGAAATACTGGATCGAGGAAGCAAATATCGACGGCTATCGCGTGGATCATGCGGGTCATGATATTCCGCTGGCATTCTGGAAAAAAGCCATTCCCGAAGTAAATGAATCGAAGGAAGACTTTTTCTGGCTGGCCGAGTGGAATACACCCGACATGCATCCGTGGTTTGATGCAACCTATACGTGGGAGTACTTCCATTTGACTACCGAAATTGCTGCGGGAGATACTTCATTGAGTGCCATCACAAACTATATGGCTAAGCAAGATACGACCTTTCCCGAGCACGCTTACCGGCTCTATTTTACCTCTAATCACGATGAAAATTCGTGGAATGGAACCGATGAAGAGCTGTTTGGGGATAATTTTGAAAACTTTGCGGTAATGGCTGCTACGATCAACGGGATGCCGTTGGTGTACAGCGGGCAGGAGACAGGGCTGGACAAGCGTTTAGAGTTTTTCCAGAAAGATCCCATTAACTGGGATGGCTATGAATATGAATCGTTTTACCGAACGCTTTTTGAGCTGAAGGATCGTAACGAGGCACTCTGGAATGGTCAGTACGGCGGTGATTTCCAGGTAGTGGAGACGACCCCATCTGAAGATGTATATGCCTATAAGCGTGTAAAAGGGGACAATGAGGTGTTCGTGATTCTCAACTTTAGCGACAGCGAACAACAAATTGCATTTCCCGAGATGGATCAGTCGGTTGAGTATTCAAATGTGTTTAGCGGTAATACATCGACTGTTAACGCTGAAGGCGTCACACTTGATGCACATGATTACCTGGTACTCGAAAAATAGCAGTTATCATACTGTCAGCTCAGATTTTGTATTGACCATCCACAATCATCCTAACATAACGTTGGTTTTATGAATAAACAGACGAAAAAGCCCAAGCTCAGTTTTTGGGAAATCTGGAACATGAGCTTTGGGTTCCTCGGTATTCAGTTTGGGTTTGCCCTCCAAAATGCGAATGTCAGCCGCATCTTTGAAACGCTCGGTGCCAACATCGACAATATCCCCATTCTGTGGATTGCGGCACCGGTAACGGGACTGGTGGTACAGCCGATAATTGGTCACTTGAGTGATCGAACCTGGAATAGCCTTGGCCGCCGACGTCCGTATTTTCTCTTCGGTGCTATCTTTGCTTCACTGGCATTAATCATCATGCCCAATTCGCCGGTGTTGTGGGTTGCCGCCGGCATGCTTTGGATTATGGATGCCTCCATTAATATCTCGATGGAACCGTTTCGGGCGTTTGTTGGCGATATGCTGCCCGACGATCAGCATACCAAGGGGTTTGCCATGCAGACGTTTTTCATCGGTACCGGCGCCGTTATTGCATCAGCACTACCGTACATCATGACCAACTGGATTGGGTTAGCCAATACTGCCGCAGCAGGAGAGATTCCTCCGGCGGTAAAATGGTCGTTTTATGTTGGGGGACTCACCTTTTTAGGGTCGGTGCTGTGGACGGTACTCAAAACTGAGGAGTATCCGCCCGAGCAACTTGAACAGTATATGGATGAAGAACACGCCGATGAATCGATTATTGATGCGGCTAAAAAATCAACCGAGAGCGGAGGCGTCCGCCGCAAGTTTACCATTGGAGCCACGCTTATCGCAATAGGATTGGGGCTGACCTACTATATCAATGGAGCCGGATTTGAAAAAGAGCTGTTTATCTTCAGTATCGGTATTGCGGTATTCGGATTGGTTATGGCCGTTGCAGGATTAATGCAGCAGATGGATAAAGAGGAACACGGACTTGTCGTTGTAGTCTCCGATTTTTTAAGCATGCCCAAAACGATGGTTCAACTCTCATTTGTGCAGTTTTTCTCGTGGTTTGCACTCTTTGCCATGTGGATTTACACAACCGCTGCCGTCACCTCACACATCTACGGCACCAGTGATACGACCTCGGTGTTATACAACGAAGGCGCTGACTGGGTGGGGATCTGTTTTGCCATCTACAATGGATTTGCGGCCTTAATTGCTTTTGCATTGCCGTATTTTGCCAAGTGGAGCAGCCGAAAAATAGTGCACGCGGTTTCACTGCTGATTGGCGGGGCAAGCCTGGCGGGGATCTATTTTATCAGCGACCCTAATATGCTGGTACTTCCGATGCTGGGTATTGGCTTAGCCTGGGGGAGTATTTTGGCTATGCCGTATGCGATTCTTTCAGGTGCTATTCCTGCCAAGAAGATGGGAGTGTACATGGGATTGTTTAACTTCTTTATTGTGATCCCCCAGATTGTAGCGGCCAGTATTCTGGGTACAATGTTACGGAATTTCTTTGGCGGCGAAGCTATTTATGCTCTTATTGCCGGGGGAGTAGCTATGGGTATTGCCGCACTCACGATGGTGTTTGTGGATGATACAGCTGCCCGGGATATGAATGAGCCTGCGGAATCGGTTAGTTGATGTGGATTAAAAATACAGAGTCGGTAATCAAAAAACTGTATTTTTAAGCGCCGAACTTCTTGATCAGGATCTTGTTACAATGCTCCGCGTTGTAACAAGATCCCTTTACCTGTTAGTGCATTGAACCTGCCTGCTGGTTAATTTTCATTGACCGGCCATAGATATATTGACCCCATGAATTATTGACTTGATCGGACTTTACTAAAACTAACTTGTATGTCATTCTGAACTTGCCGTGTCCCGACAGTTCGGGGCTTCAGAATCTCAGGTGAACTTCTCGTGTTTAGGCAAAGATCCTGAAGTGATCCTGAAACGAATTCAGGACTAAAGATTCAGGATGACATGGTGGATTTTGCAAAGCCCTCTTTACTTTTATTTCAATTCGAGAATCAGGGCAGAGCGGGCGGGTACCTTTAGGTCATTAAGAGAATACGTTTTATCAGTAATCACATCAGTGCCTTTACTGTATCCGTCAAGTCGCTCGTAATAACGATCGGTATTTACAGCAGTCGCTTCTTCATTCTTGTTGAAGATGACCATCACTGATTTGTTCTCGTTATAGCGAAAGTAAGTATAAATGCCTTCCTGATTAGGAGCGTACTGCATCAGCTTGCCGGTGTGAATAACGGGGTTATCTTTTCGCCAGTTGAGTAGTTTTTTCACAAATTGTTGGGCTTCCTGTTTCTTGTCGGATAGGCCCTTACCTGTAAATCCGTTTTTGGTGTCCGATTGCCAGCCGCCGGGGAAATCTTCGCGAATCTGTCCGTGATCGTGATGCTCTTTATTACTCATCAGGATTTCGGTGCCGTAATAAAACTGTGGAATGCCCCGCATCGTCATAATATACGTGAGACCCATTTTATAAAGGTCGAAATCCTGATTTACCTGTCGATAGAAGCGATCCATATCATGGTTATCAGGGAAAATGACCATGTTTTGGGGATTTGCATAGGCGTAGTCGAAACTCAAGGTTTCATAGAGATTCACGAAACCAGACCCCCAGGTTTCTTCGCTATTAAGTGTCTCAACCAGCGTTGTTTGAATGGGAAAGTCCATCAGGCTGGGGAGGCACGATTCAAAGTCGGTGGGGATGCCGCTCCCGCGCTGCCATTTGGCTATGACCAGGGGATCGACCGACCACTCTTCACCAACAATATTAAAGTTGGGATACTCTTCCATAATGCGGCAGGTCCAGTCTGCCATAAATTCTTGGCCGACATAGGGATGGGTATCATGACGAATACCCCGCAGGCCTGCATATTCAATCCACCAAAGGCTGTTGTAGATCATATAATCGGCCAGCAGGGGATTGCCTTGATTCAGATCAGGCATGGATTCGACAAACCAGCCGTGGGTCATCTGCTTTTTATCAATTTCTGCTGCATAAGGATCGTGTATGGCCGTCCGTCGATGGTTCGTTTGCTGATATTCATCAGAATAATGTACCCAGTCTTCGGTGGGCGGATCGTCCATCCACCAGTGGTTGGAACCCGAGTGATTCATAATCATATCCATGATGAGCTTGATGCCTCGTTTTTCGGCTTCTTTGCTCAGCTTTTGGTAGAGCTCATTACTGCCAAACCGGGGATCGATTTTATAGTAATCGGTCGTGGCATAGCCGTGATAAGATGATCGTGGCATGGCATTTTCGAGCACGGGATTGAGCCAGATTGCGGTAAAGCCCATCTTGTCGATATAATCCAGATGGTTGATAATGCCTTGAATGTCTCCGCCGTGACGTCCGTAGTCGTCATCCATATCCAGCGAATCGGCATAGCCTGCCAGCTCATCATTCTCGGGATTTCCGTTGGCAAAACGATCGGGGGTAATAAGGTAGATTACATCTGAAGAATTGAACCCCTGGCGTGATGCTGAGTTCTGTTCCCGCTCTTTTAAAGTATAAGAGTGGCTCAACTCTTGTTGGCCATCGTTCAGTAGCGAGATATCAAAAGAACCCGGTTGGGTATTGTGCGAAATATTCAGATATACAAACAAGTAGTTATCATTTTCGACTTTTTGAATGCGCTTAATCTTGACGCCCTCGTAGTCAATTTTTGGACTCAGCTGACCGATATCATCCCCATAGAGCATGATCTGCAGCTCGGGATTGTCCATGCCTACCCACCAGTGCAAAGGTTCTACGCGGTCAATTTGGTAATTCTGGGCCGAAAGCGATCCAAAAGCAAAAAACGCTATAAGGAGCGAAAGTAACAAAGAGCGGGTATAAGTATTCACCATTTTAATCATTGTTAATTAGGTTCCTAGAGTTCACATTTTGGTAAGTATCGGTTGCTTAAAAGGGTTGAGCAATATTCAATAACTTACGGACGGTCGGGCGGACCCGAAAAGGGAGTAATCTCAAGCTGGGTGGAAACCGAACTTTCGTTGTTACCTTCATCAACGGCAGTAATCCGGTAGTAATAGGTGGTTCCGTTTTCCAGTCCTGTGTCGGTAAAATTCGGACTCGTTACGAGTTCTGATCCATTGACCGGGTCCATATCTGAAGCATCTGAAAAACTACTGGTCGAGCGATACAGGTTATAACCGGATAGATCATCTTCGTCATTGGCATCCCAGTTTAGCTCTATTTCTTGGTCCCCAGAAGTTCCGGATAGATTAGCAGGGGCGGCGGGAGGTTCACCCGAGCCGGGTCCACCACCATTACCGTTATCGGAACCCGTGGATGAGCCGCCACAGGATGTAAGAGTCAAAAATCCACAGAGGGTAAGTATTAGTACAGATATTATATAGTTACGTTGCATAATCTCTTATTCTATTTAATTAGCATCATCTTTTGAACGAATCGGCGATCTCCAATCTCGAAAACGGCAAAATACATTCCGCTTGCTTGTTGGCTGGCATCAAATGTAACCGTATGAAAGCCAGCTTCTCTAACTTCGTCATTGATTAACGTGCTGACTCGTTGTCCCAGAACGTTATATACTTGTAATCGTACTTCTGTCTGCTCCGGAAGTTCAAACCGAAGCGTTGTTGATGGGTTAAACGGATTGGGATAATTGGGCTTGATGTCAATTTTGTTGGGCAGAAATTCCTCCTGCTGTTCGTTAATGTAACTGGTGTCACCGATAACCAACAACAGATTGGTTTTTTCCTTCTCAGGGGTGATTTCTGCCTCTTTACCGTTCATCAGGCTGTATTTTTGGCCGGATTCCGTATTTAACAACGCTATTTGATCGAGGGAAGTCTCATCCCATCCTTCAACGCTAATTGACACCGGTTCTCCGGACTTGGCCGATAAGTTAAGTTCTATACGATGTCCCTCAGCATTTGGAGTACGATAAATTTGAGCGAAGGAATTAACGCGCGATGACTCCTTATTTTCGGTATCGCCGGCAAAACGCAGCGATGCTCCTTCAAATCCCGAAGGCGGAGCTATTACAGTAGGAGGAGCGCTCTCTTCGGAGGGGACGAATGTAAGACTGCTCGAGGAGGTTTGCTCTCCGTCAACGTTGGTAACAAGCCGAATTTCGTTTTGTTTGCTATCGGTTTTTTTGTTTGCCGAAGATTCCTCGTAGGGAATAAGAAGATTATCTAATCCCTGATCATTTAGGAAGTAAAATGCTTCTCCGGAACGAGCAGATACAAAATTGGTGGCCTCACTGTAAGATCCGTCAAAGCTCCATATTGGCTGTAAATTACCGCCGTTGGCTTCCGAAATCTGGCTCCATGCCACATCGGTATGCAATGGATTTGATATGATATTCCATCCTTCGTGCAGTGGAATTGATGCCTGATCGTTTTCATTAATATCTACGGTAGGCACCGTCTGATCGTAAGCAAAGTCTTCTTGGCTCGTCACCCAGAAGCCGTTGCCCGGCTCCATCGTGAACGTATTGCTCTCATCATATTTGACCATAAAATCGTCTGTCTGGCCATTATCCCAGTAGGCCTGCCAAGTGACATTTGGATCGCCGCTCATTACGTTGGCAAGGGGTTCGTCGGCCTGGCCGGGCAAAGCAACCAAACGGTAATCTTGCGGGGAGGATGAACCATTGAACGATTGTGAAATTTGTACGTCCATCTGTGTGGGTAAAAACCTGACAAGCTCTTCATCAGGTGCCTCAAACTTTTGAGTGGTGTAGATATGGAATTCTCCGGGTTCCATGGTAATCGTAGTATCAGTGTTGGAAACCGAAAGGGTATCTCCCGAGAAGAAATCGTACCATTCGCTGCTTTGCGTAAAGCTGGGTTGGATATCGCTGGTACTGACATTAAAATTCCCCGCGATCGTTACTTCCATATCGGGATGACTGATATGGATGGTTTTACTTAAATCGCCGACATTCATCTGAACTTGTGATTGCTCCGAAGTAAATGCATCGTGGGAGTTACGTAATCTGATGAGCTCTTTATAGGTTTTATAGAGCTTTTTCCGAGATTCATCGTCATAATATTCCCACTTGATGGGTTTTTCGCCTGTACGACCATTTTCATCAATGCTGATGTCATAGCCAAGTTCGCCGAACTGCCAAATCATTTTGGGGCCGGGAATAGTAAAAAAGAACGCTGCTGCCATTTTATTTCGATTCAGAGCTGTTTGCAGTTCAGTAATGTCATAGCTATCGGAACGGGAGCCGTAGTTCAGATTTTGGTACATCAGCCGCTCTTCGTCGTGGCTTTCCATATATCCCACCAGGTGGGCATCATTCCAGCCGCGATTGCTATGGAAAATACCTGAGAAATTGCTGCCGTCGCTATATCCCATAGTGGACTGGCTGTAATTATGATTATAGTTACCCCATAATAACATGCCATAATCGGAAAGTTCTTTTTCTTCGTTGTTGGCAGCAAAATGTTCCAAAACAACATATGCCGAATCATCGGTCGCCCAGATTTGGTCAGCCATGCGTTTGAGGAGCCTGACTCGTGAAGCGTCGTACTCTCCCCAGGCGCCGGTGTTACCAAGCGTATTATTTTGTGTGAACCCCTTCGAGAGGTCAAATCTAAAACCATCAAATTTAAATTCTTCAAGCCAATAATTGTTTACACGATCAACAAAATATTTTGTGGATTGGCTTTCGTGATTAAAGTCATACCCGACGTTGAAATCATGCCTTGGCTGGGTATTGAGATATGGATTTTCTGAGGTGGGATTACCATAGTCACCTTCATTCCAGAGTCTGACAAGCGGAGAGGGGCCCCATGCATGATTGAGAACCATGTCCAGGATTACCACCATGTCGCGAGAGTGAGCTTCGTCGATAAACGCTTTGAGATCTTCGGCGGGACCGTAATATTTGTCAGTCGCCATGTGAAATGTCGGATTATATCCCCAGCTTAAGTTAGCATCGAACTCCATAATAGGCATAAGCTCAATAGCGTTGACACCCAGCCGTTCGAGATAATCCAGGGAATCAGTGAGGGTTTGGAAATCGTGATTGGCGACAAAATCCCTGATTAATAGTTCATAGATCACGAGATCTTCTTTATCAGGGCGGTCATAGTTGGTATGCTGCCAGTTGTAATCTTCATGGCCAGGTTGTAAAACACCGGCAATAAATTCGGTTTGATCTTGTGGATATTCTTTTAAGTTTGGATATGTTTGTGGTTCTATAAACTGATCATTGGCCGGATCAAGTATTTTTTCGGAGTAGGGGTCGGCAATGCGAATTTCGCCATCCACAAAATATTGGAAGCCATATTCTTGTCCGGCAGTAAGTCCATCAATTTCGATCCAATAGTAGGTGCTGTCTTCGTTGACGGTCTCTCGATTCATAAAATACTCCGGCTGTGGCTGCCAGTTGTTGAAATCCCCGAGTACATAGACAAACTCTTTATTGGGCGCAAAAAGTGACAGTCGCACCGTATTGCCATCCACATAGGTGATACCGTCTTGCAGATTCTGCGGCCGCGCTTGCTCGTTAATGGTAGGATTTACAACGAGTTGCTGAGCCGTGCTATCATTGTTGGTGCCATCGGTACCCTTTAACCGGATTTCATAACTGCCGGCTGTCTGGGTATTGTAATCATAGCTGATGGTGTCGTTACTTACTTGCTGAACTTGTTGTCCGTCTATAAAAAGGGTGAGCTGCTCACTTCCTGTATTTGTTGAGGCTACACCCTCGATGCTTACGGTACTGTTTTGGGAATGAAAAGTGGGCGGTTCTGCGGGTTGAGTCAATTTTACATTGAATTCGTTTGCATAGACATCCGCATAAATATCGGAGCCGCCTTCGGCTTTGCCTTCCAGCGAGCCGTCATTGTTCCGAAATACAAAAGCCATCTGCTCGATGATTTCGCTTTCCGGTGCTTCATAAAACTCCCGGATGGAAGGGGTGATTTCTAACTTATAAAGATTGGGTTCACCCTCGACCTGTTGCAGCCTGTTTTTGTCGGTATTTGCTTCGGCGTTGTTCGTGCCATCGGGCCAGGGGGTTATTACATGCTGCCAATCGGAGCCGTCGGCACTGACATCGGTGATGAGGCCCGTGTGGGCGTAAATATCGCCATTATATCCTTCAAGGCCGCCGGTACCTTGGCTGGCATCAAAGTAGATCGTAACCGACTCATTGGCCGTAGGAAATTCAGGTTCTGTGGTAACGACTTGGGCTTGAGCAGTTGCAACGAAAGCCCCTACTAATAAGATGAGAGATAGCAAGTGTTTCATAAGATAAATCCGAATTAGAACTAAGTTAATACAAGATATTAAGTGGAGAGGCCCAGGTGCTAAGTGGATTGAGCCTCTCCAGAAAAATATATTTTAATTATAACCCATTTACTGAGTACACTGCATAGCCACGGGGGGGAGCCCAAAGTTCAACCTGTCCCGAACTATTTGCATATTCATTGTTAGGTTGTGTATTCTGTCCTGATACTGATGAATACCAGGCATAAACCTTTAGCGTTTTGTTTTGAAGGTATCCGTTATTGGTTTGTACTGTTGCTCCTTTCCAGTTGTTGGGATGGTCATTAATGACTACCAGATAACCGGGGCTCGAAGAAGAATATCCATAAGAGCCGTAAATGAGGAGGTCACCGTCATTCGTTTTGAGCAGTTCAATATTAGGTCCGCCATCGGCCAGCTCACCGCGTACCCAAACGAGCTGATCAATTCCGTTGCCCCACTTACCGCCCAGATCATCTAATCCATAATTAAAATAATCTTTCCACCAGATAGACGGGTAGCCCTGATACGTGAGCATAAAGGCATAAGCAAGCATTTTATCATTTGTAATCTCATCGGTATCGTGATTTCCGGCAAATGTTACTGCCTTCGTCGGACTCTTGGCCGCAAACGATTTACTGGGATCTATCATATTTGGCAAATAACCGCTGCCGTCAGTTTTATTGAAAATGTCTGCCATGGTGTAGTAGAGGGCAAAATCGAAAGCCGAAGCACCCGTTTGGTTCGTCCACCAATCCAGGGTACTGGTGTTGGCATCCCAGTATTCGCCAATAGAAAATGGATTCCCTGTTGCATTCATCATATCACTAACGGCCCAGGTCTCCAGTCCCTTGACATAATCAAATCGCCAGCCTCCGTCAAAGCCGATGTCATCTTTCATCCAGTTCATCCAGGTTTGCATATCGCCATAGGCAATTCCTGTGGAGTAACATACATCAGGAAAGCCGCCAAAAGCTGCGGGGTCGGATGAGTGATCGTTATTGGGATGAAAGGTATCCCAGCTCCATGTAGCTTTGCCGGACTTAACATTGGTAAAATCTGTCCACGTGCTATCGCCGGTCGCAGGATTATATTCTTTGTCGCCGCCGGAGCGGTGATTAAGCACAATATCTGCCATCACCGAGATGTTATGGCTATTTAATGTCGAGATCGCACTTTTGAGTTCAGCTTTGGAACCAAATCGCGTTTCTACCGTTCCATACTGATTATAATTACCGAGGTCATAATAATCGGCAGGATCGTATCCCATGGAATATCCGCCGCTTTGAGATTTGGAGGCAGGGGGTAGCCAAATTCTGTCGATTCCGTAACCGCCGGCCATATCTGCCAGGGTAGAAGCTTCATTTTTTACCGTATCCCACCAGTTGCCGCCGGAGGGAACATCCCAATAAAATCCTTGCATCATTACCCCGGACGTGCTGTTGGTGGCTGTTGTGGTGGGATTAGGATCTTTTTTATTGGATTTGGAGGTTTCTTCTGTGCTTTCTTCGGATACCGTACTTACCCCGTCGCTACATTGTACGGCAAATAGCCCAATCGAAATAATTAGTATTAATTTCAGAGTGTTATTAAGCATAACGATGTTTTTTAATTAAGATTGAATGCCGCAATCTATTATTGCTCCCTCTGAAACCTGAAAAATCATTGATGCTATGCTAGATTCGTATTCTAAAAATCAGTAATGAAAAATCCACCCATCACGAGGATGAGGGGTTTGTGCAATATAAATTGGTACACGACTCATTTTTCCAGTACTAAATATCCCCATGAGGTCATATCAATGGGTTCGCCGTCGATAGTGAATTCCGATTCTGCAAAAATATCCGTGTAGGTTGCCGACTCAATGTCTTGTAATGTTACGGTTTGATCTTGATTACTCAGATTTAGAATAACTAAAACTTCATTCTCTTCATTTACACGTTTATAAGCGAAGACATCGCTATTATTTGTATCTACTCTTTCATAAGCTCCACCACTTTCGCCATTCCATAGGGCTGAATTATTTTGATTTAGCTGGAGAAGCTTGGTATAAAACTCTTCAAGTTCATACCCATTCCATTCGATTTGGTCTTTTTGGAAGAAGGCAAGTTCTTCATCCATTCGGGCCTCTTGCCCGTTATATACCAAAGGCATTCCATTAAGGGTACTGGCTAATACGGCCATAGCTTCTAATGCAGGACCATAACGATCGACAGCAGAATTCTCCCAGGAGTTTATATCGTGATTACTTGTGAAATACATCCTATAAGCAGAGCCATCAAATTCTTCTTGCTCATTTGACATATAATTATGTATTGCATTGGGTCCGGCGGAACCATCGGCAATTTGATGCGTTAAATTGGGGAAACTCCAGGCATAGGTCATGTCAAATGCATACTCATGAAAACCGGGATCCTCTGCTTCTGCAAGTAAAAAGATGGGCTTGATTTCATTTAGATCATGTCTTACACGATTCCAAAAGTTCATGGGAACTCCACTGGCATAGTCAGCACGAAATCCATCTACGTTGAACTCATCAACCCAATAACTCATTTCTTCAATCATTTGATCGCGCATGGCCTCGACATTGAAATTTAACTCGATCACATCTTCCCACCCTTGTGGAGTAATAAAATTCCCGTTTTCATCTCGTGTGTACCAGTCAGGATTAGATTCAGTCCATACGTGATCCCAAGCAGTATGATTGGCTACCCAATCCATAATGACTTTCATATCATGGTCATGAGCGGTTTGCACCAATTCTCGAAGATCCTGCTTAGAGCCAAACTCCGGATTTATCTCACTGTAGTCTTGTATCGAATAGTAGCTACCCAGATCTCCAAGCCTGTTTTCTTCTCCAATGGGATGTATTGGCATTAGCCACAATACTTCAACTCCCATCTGTTTGATGCGTGAAATATCTTGAGTGAAAGCGTCGAACGTACCTTCCTCTGAGTACTGGCGGATATTTACTTCATAGATGGTGGCATTATCGGCCCAATCAGGATGTTCAACAGCAGAATAGGAGGGAGAGGAGTCCTCATCGTCCCATGATGGTTCTGTGGACGTGTCGCATCCAGAGAACACAATAGCTAGTAAAAAAACAAGAAATAATATGTTTTTATTATTTGTCATAATATTGTCTTTTCCTCCAAGCTACTGTAGAGTTAATTTGCACACTTTACTGGAAAAAAATCAGTGCATACAGACAGTTGATGGAAAAAATCAAAAAAAACTTAAATGAAAGAGCTGGAATATTAAACTCTTGACAGTTTTTAAATCGTTGTTAAAAAACCCACCCATCGGTATGATGAGTGGGTTTTCGGAGATTACCTGATTTATTCAGTTAGTTTTGTTGAAGCTCATAGCTGTAGGGAGCTTCGCTTAGGTCAAGGATAACGGTGTAATTGCCAGCTTCTTCAACGATAATGTTGTCACCACCGGCATCTAATCGACCGTCACCGCCATTGTCGCCGTATTCAATATTCCAGGCATCATTTGCTCGGAATTTGATAGCATTCGCATCCGAAGAGGCAGTTAAATCAGTAGTGATAGTCCAAACCTGTGTATCAGGATTATAAGTCATATCCTGATCAGAGTTCCAACCATCAGCTGTTGCAGACCCTATCAGGCCCCAGCTTGTATTCTGGGTAGTGTAAGTCATGTCATTGAGATTGACATTCATTTTGTAGTAACCTGAATTTGCGAGCTCAATATTAGCACCTTGGAAATCGAGGGTACCATCTGCACCATCATCGCCCCAATCTTCGTCCCAATCACGTTCGGGAGTAAACTTAAACAAATTATCAGCATTAGCCATGTAAACGTACCCTTCATAGGTATCGTCACTCTCCACCGAATAGAGGGCAGGGGCGTCTCCTGGAGTCCAGTTAGTCCCCTGATTACTGGCAGCTTGGTAGCCACCCGGCACGTAAATCTCAGGATAGCTGATCTCTACCAAGTACGGTGTAACGGAAACAGTTACCGGTTCAGAGACAGCTTTCGAGACTGAGTCGCTAATGGAGGCCGTTACCCTGATCTGCATAGAATGGGAATTGTTAGCTGCAAAGTCTGCCGTAAGCAACATGTTGTTTAAGTTGCTTACCACAACTGGGTAGGACGTTTGTTGGACCGATGCAAGTTCCAGCGGCTCCTCGAAGTTTGTCCCTTCCTCAGCCATTTGCACGTTGTAAGTTGGGGCAGAGCTAAAGCCAAAATCGGGCTCTGTCCACTCAATTGTCATAAGCGTATCATCGGCTTGGTCTTGTGACATCGCATAACTTTGCCCGGATTCAGGCGAAGTTAATTCGGGAGAGCCTGGTTCCGACGTATTGGCAACCGGTCCCATCTCCGTACTGTCACAGGAAGTAAGCGCAACGATACTAAAGATCGATAGTAGAAGTATTGATAGATTTTTCATAATCCTGCAAGATTTAGTTCAAATTATGTTAATAACCTTGATTCTGGATCAAGTTGGGATTGGAGTTAATATCAGAAGCGGGAATAGGATAAACGTTATATTGCTCGTTAGTAGATTCGCCGTTCTGGCTTTGTCCTTTCCAAGACCAGTTGTAATCAGATCCGGTAAACTGTCCGAATCGAATGAGGTCTGTCCGACGGTGGCCTTCCCAGTAGAGTTCACGAGCTCGTTCGTCAAGGATAAATTGAAGATCTAACTCAGAGGAGTTGATATTCATGGAACTGTTACCAAAAGCTCGCTCTCTGAGATCATTGACGAGCGTAGTCGCTTTGTTCATGTCGCCGGAACTTCCACGAAGAGTTGCCTCAGCATACATCAAATAGACATCTGCTAAGCGGAACATGGGGAAGTCGATATCGACGAACACAGGATCGGATCCATCTTGACCACTGGACGTGATATTTTTCCATTTTGAGATGGCGTATCCGTTGGTAAATTCAGCTAACTCCGGAATTTCTATGTCTTGGCCATCCGTATAAAAAGTATTACGGCTATCGACCTGTTCCATAGAATACGTCATGTTGTTGAAATCAACATTGAATTCATAAAGTCCCATCTGATCAACGGTAATATTAGCGCCGGGTTGCTCCAGCGTGCCATCGCCATTATTATCGCCATACCAGTTACCTTGTTCGTGAAACTGGATTTCACTGGCCCCATTTATATAAACATACCCGGTGTAAACACGGTTATTATTTTCTGAGACGAGGGGTGGAGCATCACCCGGTGTCCAGTCGCTGCCATAACCGCTGGCGGCCTGGTAGTTGCCGGGGACGTACATTTCATCATTGTTGCCCGGGTTCTCTGTAGTTGTCCCCTCGTAGGAGAACTTATCCACAAATTGTGGGGTTGCACGGTGGCCCGCCCAAGCTTCGCCGGTACCAAAGTTGGCTGAATTCATATTTCCGCCAATTGCAGCATGGTGGATAAAGGTTGTACCGCCATAGGTTTGGATGTTCTTTCCATCAAAGGCAATGGGGAAGATAATGCCATCGGCGGTGTGATTGTCGGCTAAGAATAAATCCCCATAGTTGTCCTCAAGGTTATATCCACCCTGATCAATAACCTTGTTGGCATAGGTGATGGCTTCATCATAGTGAGGTTCGCCGATATAGACCTCTGCATTAAGGTAGAGCTTGGTAAGAAGAGTCCAGGCCGCTGCCTTATCTGCACGGGCGTACTCGTTCTGCTGTGGAGCCGGCAGTTCACTTTCAATGGCGATCAGTTCACTTTCGATATAATTAAAAACGGAATCGGCACTTGCAGGCTGTGGCTGAAAAGCACCGACATCGTCACCTTCAGTAACAAATGGAACGCCACCACCATAGTGGTCGATGGCATGCCAGTAACTCAGGGCACGAAGGAAACGGGCTTCGGCTAAATAGGCCTGAACCGTAGAGTTATTATTTCCTTGTGCGTTACGGACAAACTCATTGGCCAATGAAATTTCGTAGAAGATGCGGCTGTACAAGCCCATCACGAAATCATTGGAAGCCGTCCAGTTTTGATAATTAAATGATGGCAAGCCGGGATCGTTCCATCCTACGACTGCCTCATCAGAGGGAAGTTCCTGGTGAACCCAGAGTTGACGAAGGTAGCTTGAAAACCCTTCATCAATACCCTGAATGTCGGGGTTACCTGCAGGCCCTTGCTGACCTGTAGTAGCATAACCGGCGTATAGCTTCGCTAACACCTGTCGATAGTCTTCAGGTGTTTCATAAACAGATGCGGAGGTTACTACGTCGTCATCGATTGGAGATGTATTTAAATTATCCGTACACGAGACCGTAGCCGCAACCAATACCGCTAGTAGTACAAAAGCTGATATTTTAAAGTAGTTAAACATAATCTTGAGACTTAAGAAATTTCAATTAGAAGTTTAGGCTTAATCCAAGGATGAAGGTGCGTGGTCTCGGATAAACGTTGTTGTCGATTCCACCAAAGACCTCAGGATCGAGCCCACTGTAATCAGTAATCACAAAGGCATTTTGAACAGTTGCCGAGACTCGTAGTGATTGTACTTGATTAAATAGGTCGTTAAAGGTATATCCTACCGAAATGTTATCCATTCTTATGAATGATGCATCTTCGATGTAATGATCTGACATGTATTGCGCATTGTTGAATTGGATATCATTAATTGCTGACATCGAATTATTTAAATAACCCTGGGTGTTGTACATAAAGTTGTACACCGTATTATTTGATGCCACATTGTTGTAAACGTAATTACCAACGTTTGCGCGTGCCGAAAATGAGGCGTCCCAGCTTTTATATTCGAACCGGGATGAAAGCCCAAATGTGAAGTCCGGCGATGGGCTCTTGTATCGGTATTTATCGTCCGCTGTTATCTGACCATCATCATTTTTATCAACATAGACGCCTTCTAAAGGATTCCCATTCTCGTCATACACTTGCTCATAAACGAAGAAGGAACTTCGTGGATGCCCAACGCTATGGATTTGGATAGTATTACCAACACCACCAGAAATACCACCTGTTTCAACACCGATGTAATCTTCGGAATTGACGGTGGTTAATTTAGTAATCTCATCTTTGGTGTGTGAGGCGTTGAAGCCAATTTGCAGGTACGAGTCTTCGGTTGAGATAACACGACCAGTAATATCAAACTCAAATCCTCTAACTTCTAGCGAGCCGATGTTTGAGAGTATTCGGTTAGTAAAGTTTGATCCAGCCGGTACCGGAATAACGTTAAGCAAATCATTGGTTTCCCGATAATAGGCTTCAACAGAACCGAATAGGCGATCGTTAAAGAATCCATAATCAAGGGCAATATTGTAAGTAGTTGTTTCCTCCCATTTGAGGTTTGCATTGTAACCTTCGGGCCGCAAGGTTGTCACAAACTCATTACCAAACTGGTATCGGGCAGTGGGTTCGCTAAAGGTATATTGAGGCAGGTAAGGATAATTACCCTGTCCAATACGCTGTTGGCCTGTAACTCCATATCCTAACCGGAGTTTCAATTTCGACACGTCATCCATTCCAGAGAGGAAGGATTCTTCGTGGATTTTCCAAGCCAGAGCTGCAGAAGGGAAGAGTCCCCAGCGGTTGTCTTCAGAAAATCGCGATGTTCCGTCTTGGCGCAGCGTTGCAGTGAGCAAATACTTGTCGTTGTAGGTGTAATTTGCTCGACCAAAGAAGGAAACAATGTAATGTTCCGTTTTAAAGTCTGTATTTGCAGTCGTGTCCTGAACTACATCCAAGTTGTAATTTGTGGATAAGTTGGAACTCTGCTCGTAGTGATGCTCCCAAGAATAGCCGGCCGTGACATCCAGCGTACTATTTATAGAGGAAAGATCGTTTTTATAGTTCACATAGAAATCCAGCAGCTCATTCTCTTTTTCCTGAGTGTATTCGGTACGTACGCCATTTGGGCTGTTGGGACCGCTATACTGAAAGGCCGCATTGGCTGGAACTTCATAGGTTCCGTCGCCAACCTGCGAATAATCATATCCCAATTTGAGTACCGCATTCAGATTAGAAACAAAGGGGAGCGAGTAATCAAACTGCACATTACCGATTGACCGGTACACGGTGGATTGGTCGTTGGTTTGTTGCAAAAGTGCCATCGGGTTGGAGGTAGCTATCGAAATTGGATTCCCATTTTGCTGAGTCCAGGTAAAGTAATCGCCATATGGATTGTCATCAACGCTAACCGGTTGCGTAGGATCAAATGTAACCGCAGATCCAATAGCTCCGCGATTAGCAAACCGGTTATCTACTTTCATGCCTTTGAGGTTGAGATCTACGTTTAGCTGATCATCAAAGAACGACGGATTCACAGCAATAGATCCTGTAAAACGATTCATTTCTGACGTCTTAAGAATTCCCCCGTTACCGGAAAACCCAAGTGAAACGCGATAGGGCAGGTTACTGACCGATCCCGTAAGGCTCAAGTTATGATCCTGGCTAAACGCATCCTGGTAAATTTGATCCTGCCAGTTTGTATTTGATTCTCCGAGCAATTGGCTGGCTCCTGGTAGTAATTGATTTTCTACAACTGTTCTAAACTCATCCGCAGAAAGTACATCGACCTGCTTGCTGCGTGTTTGATACGAAGCCTTGCCTGTATAGCTGAGATCAAAAGACTGCCCCTGACTGCCGCGCTTAGTGGTAATCAGTACAACACCATTCGAAGCACGAGAACCGTAAATAGCCGTGGCAGAAGCGTCTTTCAGTATCGAGATCGACTCGATGTCATTGGGATTGATGGTGTTAAGCGGATTTCTCATCCCCGAAACGCCGCCGCCATCTAGTGGTACACCGTCAATCACATAAAGGGGATCGTTACTTGCCGAGAGGGAGGATCCTCCGCGAATGCGGATGGTTGTTCCGCTGCCCGGGGCTCCATCATTCGAGGTAACGGTAACACCGGCAGCTTTACCCTGGAACAGTTCACCGGGATTCGTGATTGCTCCTTCATTAAAATCTTCGGAGCTGACAGCCGATACGGATCCGGTATTGTCATCGACATTTTGTGTACCGTATCCGATAACAACAACGTCTTCGAGTTGTTGGATATCTGGTGACAGACTAACATCGATGGTTGAGCGACCGTCAACCGGTATTTCCTGTTTAATATATCCCACAAAAGAATACACGAGTGTATCTTGTGCAGAAGGGACAGTTAAAGAATAGTCGCCGCTTCCATCGGTAGAAGTTCCTTGGGTGGGCGTTCCTTTAACTGTAACATTTACTCCTGGCAACACTTCGTCGGTTTCAGCATCGGTTACGGTACCAGAAACGGTAACCTGTTGAGCTAAACCGGGAAGTGCTAACCCCAATATGAGACATGACGTAATAAGTAACTTTTTTATAGGTATCATAGAGTTGAGTTTAGGATTTGGATGATAAATACTGGCATCCACCCACATATTAGGAAAGATGCTTTTGAGATCACTTGCTGATTAGACTCTTTGCTGTTTACCTGCAATATTTTCACCGAATTTGTGAAGAGAGCGCAACGTTTTGTTATTAGCCGTTGGCCTGCTGACAGTCATTAAAGTTGCTTAATCTTACGTTAAAGCGTTTTTGTTCGGATGCAATTTGTTTTGAAATAAACCATGACCCTCAGCCGATTCGAAAGCACAAATGTAAGCGCTTTCATTTTGTACATATCTAACAATTTAAATACTAATATTCAAGCTTCATCTGGGAATTTTGGATAGAAGTTTTGCACGAGAGAAAAATATTTTCTCTCAACTTTTTCATTTTACAGGAAAGACTGAAAAAGGAGAAATATTTTTTGGCATTATCTCTCCAAATGAAATTATTGATGATGATAATCAGTTAACAAATTGAATAGGAAAAACAAGGTCACAGTTACTAAATGAGTCAGCTTTACAAATCAGTAAAAACGCTAGGTGCTCTAAAAAAATCTAATTGGGAATCGGTTTCAGTAAAAGAGGAAATCCGGCGGAATCTTATTTCTAAAATTCGTTCGGGAGAAACGCTTTTCCCCGATATCAAAGGATATGACAAATCGGTGATCCCACAGTTGCAGCATGCGCTGTTGGCCAAGCATGACATAATATTATTGGGGCTCAGGGGACAGGCCAAGACCAAGATTTTGCGACAGCTCGTTTCTTTTCTGGATGAATATATGCCAATCGTTGAAGGGTCTGAAATTAATGACGATCCGCTCAATCCGGTTTCCAAACAGGCACGGGAGCTCATTGAAGAGCAGGGCGATGAAACGCCGATCCGCTGGATTCACCGCAGCCAGCGCTATGGCGAAAAGCTGGCAACGCCAGATACTGCCGTGGCCGATCTTATAGGAGATATTGATCCGATTAAAGCGGCAGCCGAAAAGCTGACTCTGGCCAATGAAAATGTCATCAACTTTGGATTGGTACCCCGGACCAATCGCGGAATTTTTGCGATCAATGAACTACCTGACTTACAGCCGCGTATCCAGGTGGCGCTGCTTAATATCATGCAGGAGCGCGATATCCAGATTCGAGGTTTTAATGTGCGCATTCCGCTGGATGTGGCGATGGTGTTTTCGGCCAATCCCGAAGACTACACTAATCGTGGAAATATAATTACGCCGCTCAAAGATCGTATCGACTCTCAGATTCTCACCCATTATCCGCGTGAAATCGAAGTGGGCATGGAAATTACCCAGCAGGAAGCGTGGATATCCCGCAACGGTGATGTGCAGGTGACGGTGCCCAAACTACTGAAAGAGCTGCTCGAGGAAGTTGCTTTCGAGGCACGATCATCAGAATATATTGATCAGAAAAGTGGGGTTTCTACGCGAATGACGATTACGGCAATGGAGCAGCTTATTTCTGCCGCCGAAAGACGTGCGATTGTGAATGGAGAATCGTCAACGGTTGCACGCATCACGGATGTGTTTCATATGATCCCTGCGTTGACCGGCAAGCTCGAACTGGTGTATGAAGGCGAACAGGAGGGAGCGATCAACGTGGCAAAGCATATCATTGGCAAAGCGATCAAAAAGACGTTTGCCAAGCACTTCCCAGATCCTGAAGAACAGAAAAAGCAGGATGATGAAAGCGTGTATAAACCCATTTTGGACTGGTTTACTGATGGCAATACGCTGGATCTCACCGATAATCTCAGTCGTCAACAATACGAAGAGGCGCTTAAGCAAATTCCCGGCTTGGCGGCCGTAACGGAAGAGCATTTCGATGTCGAAGATGATGAAAATAAATTAGTGCTAATGGATTTTGTGATCGAGGCGCTGCATCAACACTCCATGCTGGGCAAAGAGGATATGGATGACCGACGTTCGTATTCTGATATGCTTGGCAGTATGCTTGGATCGATGGACGATCTGGATGATTATGAGGATTTCGACCAGGGATAATCGTTGCAAATAGATAATGAAAATCTTATATTCACCAACTGAATTTAAGCAACAAAGAAACTTATTGATCCCATGAAAAAAGGAATTCACCCAGAATACAACGAAATTACGGTCGTGATGAGCGACGGTACGGAGTTTAAAACCCGAAGTACCATCGATACCGAAGATGGCGTTTATCGCAGCGAAGTTGATTCTAAAAACCATCCGTTTTACACCGGTAACATGAACTTCCAGAAAAAGGCTGGTCGTATTGATCGCTTTAAGAAGCGTTACGGACAAAGCGACGATTAGTGTTTTTTGATTATCGAAATTGAGGATGCATTTCTCGTTGAGGTGCATCCTTTTTTTATTATATAAAGCCTTTCTCATGTCGTCTTTTGTGCTTAGTATATTTGTAATCCAACCTTAATTTCATGCAGATTCACAGCTTTACGGTAGGCCCCTTCGCTGAAAACACCTATTTGGTTACCAAAACCAAGGGGGAGCAGGCGCTTATCATAGATCCCGGATTTGTTGAGGATGCCGAGTTTGAAAAAGTGAAAGCAAAGATTCAAAATGATGATCTTTTGCTGCAGGCAGTTGTGTTAACTCATGCCCATGTTGATCATGTGTTGGGGCTCCAAAAAGTGCTGGATGAGTTTGATGTACCGGTCTATCTGAGTGATAAGGATCGCTACCTCTGGAACAACTTCCCTTCACAGTCGGCGATGTTTGGTTTCCAGTCAGATGAGTTTTCGTTTGATCCCGAGCCCATTCCCATTCAGCCTGATTGGTCCATCGGTAACTTTTTGTTTGATGTGCGCTATACCCCCGGTCATGCTCCGGATCACGTTTCGCTGTACAGTAAAAGTGATGGTATCGTCATTGCCGGTGACGCGCTTTTTAAGGAAGGTATAGGTCGAACGGATTTGTACAAAGGTGATCTCAATACCTTAGAGCAATCAATCCGCGAGCAGTTGTATCCGCTGCCTGACGATACGGTTGTGTATCCCGGTCATGGACCTAAGACGACAATTGGCCACGAAAAGCAGTCCAATCCATTTGTCAATGGATAAAACATTACCAATGTCATCCTGAACTTGTTTCAGGATCTTCATTTCCGTTCTCTTTTTCACTCTCTTCTTTCTCCTTTTTCAGTCGCTGAATTTGTTGGGAGTAGTGGTTACGCTTTTCTCGATTACGTTTTTTCAGTTGCTCGTACGTGCGAATAGCAGCATCTATTTTCCCTTGTCTTTCGTGGATATTCGCCAGGGTTTCAGAAACAATATCATCCACATCATCCGAGCTGGCTAAATTGGATTTAGGTTCCTCGGATTCCGAACTGCCGGGCTTAATACGCTTTGATTCTATAGTGGAAAGCTTTTGGATAAGGTTATCGAGATTGAGTACTGGTCCGTGATCATCAGAAATTGGACCCTTCTTTTGAGAAGAGATCGAACCCTTGGGGGTCCATGCCTCAAAGGTGTTGGGGTGACTGAGATAGTAGTGCAGTTTTTCAAAAAATGGACTGCCGGGAGCAAACATGCGGGCTTTCAAGGCTTCTTCTACAGCCTGATCGTCCATCCCTTTCAGATGATAAAACCACGCCAGCAAAAAATGCCCCACAGCATCGGGACCTCGTTTCTTAAGCTGCTTTTTTAATCTTTTCGTGGCTTTAAGCGGATCATTATCATAATGTTCAGCATAAGAAGCGAGCGACTTTGGTATTTCAAACGGAAGTTGAGGCATTAATAATTGGTAAAAAGTTCCCGAGCAACGTTGCTGCTATTATACAAACAGAACATACTGCCAGTCAATATAAATTGGCAAAATTACCATCCGCTGACAGCATCGTTGAACATATTGTCAGCGACTTGGCTCAGCGCATTTTGGGCAGCCGTGGTTTCGCCTTCAATGGGACTTTCATTTGTATCGTAATCATCCGATCCCGAAAAAGTAGTACTCCATTCTGCCTGATCTTTATTCGTGTATTGATAGGTGGCTCGAACCGTAATGGTAACTTCGTTGCGACTGGTTTGTTCTTCGCCGGTAATACTAAATGCTTCGTTGGTATAACGGCTAATTGATCCCTCCAGCACGGCATCGGCTTCACCGCGGGAGTTTGCCAGTTGCAACCTTGTTTGATTGATAAAACGTTCAATCAGGGCCTGGTTTAGCAGGTCGCTTAAATTACTGATTCCACTGTTCGACTGGTCAGCAAAAAATGGAATGTAGATTGAGTTTACATCCTCGGGGATAGAAGTCCCCGTAAAGCTGTATCGAAAGCATCCCGAGAGGGCAAAGCTAATCAGCACTAACAGCAGAAACGATCGAAATTTATTACAGGCCATACTGATCGAGCTTGCGGTATAAAGTTCGTTCACTGATGCCCAACGCCTCAGAAGCTTTGCGCCGGTTACCCTCATACTTCCGGAGGGCTTGTTCAATCAAAAACTGCTCTGTTTTTTCGATGGATGGAATATCGTCACTCGTAAAAAAATCTGAAAAAGCATCCTCTTCTTGTTCTTCCGAAATATCTGCCTCAGCAAAAGACTGAACGCCAATATCTTCATCAGCGGCATTCCCCACATCGATATCCATATCAGACATATTGGGATCATTTACTTCATCCTGGATATTCTGGGGCAGGGCTTTAATGTTTTTCTGCGAAAAGGTGGAATACAGAAAATTAGCCAGCATCTTTTTGAGATCACCAATATCACTTTGGAGCTCTACAAGGGCACGGTAAATCAGTTTTTGGTCGTCATTACCAAAAGCGCCATTGCTGCTTTTCTTTTGATCGGCCAGTACCGGCAGGTTATCCGCAGAGCCCGTATGCTGACGACCTTTCAAATACTTCTGGAGCTTTTCGGTATCAATAAATTGTGACTTTTCGAGCACAACCAGCTGTTCGGCGACATTGCGCAACTCACGGACGTTGCCCGGCCAGCGATAAGAAACCAGCAGTTCTTTGGCATCATCAGAAAAACCTTTAAACACTGAATCATACTTGGCAGAAAATTCTGTCACAAACTTCCGAAATATCGGGATGATATCATCGGGCCGTTCGCGAAGGGGCGGGAGTTTTACTTTGACGGTATCGAGACGGTAAAACAGATCCTCACGGAATGATTCTTCCTGAACCAGCTGCCACAGATCTTTATTGGTAGCAGCGATAACCCGTACATCGGTTGTACGTACTTTGCTTGAACCAACGCGAAAATATTCCCCTGATTCTAACACCCGTAACAACTTAACCTGAACATTGGCGGGCGTATCGCCGATTTCATCAAGAAAGATGGTGCCGTTGTTAGCTTTTTCAAAATATCCTTCGCGGGCTTCATGGGCACCGGTAAACGCACCTTTTTCATGACCAAAAAGTTCACTTTCGATAATGCCCTCGGGAATGGCGCCACAATTTACAATCACCATGTTTTCGTTTTTGCGGTGACTGATCTCGTGGATAGCTTTGGCTGTCACATCTTTACCGACGCCACTTTCGCCCTCGAGTAGTACAGTAATATCAGTGTCGGCCACCTGTATAACTTTGTCGATAACCTGCTTAAGGGCAGCAGATTCACCAATAAGTCCAAATCGTTCTTGAAATGCTTCGCGATCCATAAAGCAGAAGCTTATTCTGTCGTTAAAATCTTTTGATGTTATATAACCCTAAAGGTAAGAATTAGATGTTTAGAGTCATAAATATATTGTCTTAAAAGGTTCTGTTGTACTATTCCATTATTCATACTTTATTTCTTCCTGTATTACTTTTTCTTCTAAGATTAGAAAGAAAAATTGGTAACCATTAAAGGAGTTGTTCGTCACACTATTGCATAAAGGTTCAAACCTGCTGTTTCGTTCAATTGATCATGTACGCAGGTTTGGTTAGAAAATGTAAAACATGGAGCAACGGGAAGAGGAGATTCAAGTAATAGAACAGATTTTAGATGGTGATCGCCGTCACTATCGTACGCTCGTAGATCGCTATGCACCAATGGTCTTTAGTGTCGTGAATCGCTTTGTAGATAATGATGATGAGGCCGAAGAGTTGGCACAAGAAATATTTGTTAAAACGTATGAGCGATTATCCTCTTTTAAAGGGAATTCAAAATTTTCTTCCTGGCTTTATATGATCGCGAAAAATCACTGTAGAGACTATGCGAAGAATATTCGCAGGCAAAACAGCAGATTCAGCGAAATGGGGGAGCAAGAGCTCAATAATAAACTTGAAGATGACGATTTGCCGGATCAGGCAGTTGAACGAAAAGAATGGCTTGATCTGCTAAAAGATGGATTGGATCACATAAATCAAGATTATGCAGAAGCTTTTTTATTGAAATATGATAACAATATGAGCTACAAAGCGATGTCGAAACGACTGGACGTGACAGTCAGTGCACTGAAAGTACGGGTATATCGTGCTAAAAGGGAATTGAAGACTTTTATCGAAAACAGGACTAATTATTATGGATAAGGACAAATTACTGCGCCAGTACTTGGACGGAGAACTTACGCCTGAAGAAGAGCAGAAAGCATTGCACGAAATTGCTGATGATCCCGAAATGCGATCCATGCTTCGGTTTGAGCATACCTTATCGAGTTCGTTGGCTCGAGGAGCCCAAATCAAATCCGAGCAATTAGTACCTGAAGGGTTTACAGATAATGTAATGCATCGAATAGAACAGCAGGAAGGGGAGTTGGAAGCGAAAGGATTTGCAGAAAAGCTTACGTCGTGGTATAAGCAACTCTGGATACCCAAACAGTTTCAATGGCGTCCGGTGTATGCTTTTGCAGCTGCAATTTTGGTCTTTATTTCATTTACATATCCATTGTTTTTAGCAAATGATTGGCAACAGACCCAACAAGCCGATATGGTGAGTTCCCAAAAGCCGGGAGGTTCGGTCCAGCAAGTTTCCTCTACGGGTGATCAGGTAATGCTTCGCTTTGTATATATCGGCAATGATGCAGAATCAGTGGCAGTGGCCGGTGATTTTAGCGATTGGGAACCTATTGAAATGACGAGACAAACCGTGAATGGAGAAGATGTGTGGACGGGTCTGGTTTCGATGAACAGGGGTGAACATCGTTATATGTTTGTTAAAAATGACAGCCAATGGATTACAGATCCGCTGGCAACGGTACAACGCGATGACGGTTTTGGGAATAAAAATGCAGTTATATATCTATGAGAATTATTCTGTTTGTCATGTGCATAACATTTGCAATATCAACCATTAGTCGTGCCCAACAGGAGCAGGGCCGAACGGTTCTTTCACTTGATTCCAGGTTTGGGTATTCAACCAATAGCTATCTGAACCCATTCTTGTCGGAATGGAATACCTCACAAGAATCAGCCTACAATTTTACGTCCATATTGGGGCAGCAGTTTTGGTACACGAATGGACATTCAGTTTCAGTCACCGGAGGATTTATTTATGAGCCCTTTCTCAATACTCAGTTTGATAATTGGGTAGGCGGGTTAGCACTTATTGATTACAATTATCGACTCTCCGGCAATTTTAGTTTGGGATTGGATGGCGGAGCAAGCTACCTGAAAAGCAGTTACAGCCGCCGGTTGTTGTGGGCACAGCCGAAATTGACGTGGTTTATGTCGCCCTTTACACTTTTACGTCTCAAAATGGGATCGAATTTTCGAACGTACCGCAATTACCAAGGCATATCGAGCACGAGCGATCGGTTTGATCTGTACAGTTTGGAATTTGAAACATGGCCTGATTATCAGTGGCGGTTGTCGGCCGGTTTACATGGCACATTAGACCATATTCCGAATATCCAGGAGGGATTTAATACAAAAGCCTCGGTTGGATATTATTTTCGGACGGGTGCTTCCGTAACGTTAAGTGGAACTATGCAGCAGTATCAATTTGATCAAACGACAAGCTCAGGCGATGGTGGCGGAACCCCGCCTGTTGGCGGAGGTGGACAACCCACCACTTCTACCGTGACCAATACCGACCGTATTTTTCGACTTCGGTTGGATGGGGCTGTCCCTCTTAATGAACAATTTACGCTCTTTGCAGGGGTAGAGGCGTTGCAGTTTAACTCGGAATCGGCAAACTCTTCAACCAATGATTATAAGGTTTCGGGGGGCATGAGGTTTAGCTTTGAACCGCGTTTGGGATCACAAGATCAGGCTATTATGCCTGAATGGGAGCAAGCCCCTGAACAGCAAAAGGTGTATATCCAATACTCAGGTGAAGGTCGCTTATTTTTAGTGGGAAGTTTTAGCAACTGGAATAAAGCAGGTATCCCGCTCACCGAGCAATCGGACAATACGTATGTTACCCGACTATCATTGGATGTAGGTACGTATGAGTATAAAGTACTTAAGGTGGAGGGAGATTCTGAAGAATGGCTGCCGTTTTCCAGTGAGATATATACGGTTGATGACGGTTTTGGGAGCGAGAACGCAATTTTATTGGTCAAATAAAGTAGAGAATAAAGATTATGAAAACATACAAGAAAATATTGGCTTCTTTGGTTACCGGTTGCCTGTTGATGGTAATGACGGGCCCAATTGTTGCCCAGGACAGTAATACATCTGCACTTATCGAAAAGGCAAGAAAAGCGGGCATCCAAGAAGCAGTGCTGACTGAATTACAAAACAAAGCACAAGGGCAGGGGATAAGTCCGGAGCATCTGAGCCAGATTTTAGAAGCAGCCCTTGAGATGTCAGCTCAGGATTTACCTGCAGAAATGGCTATCAATAAAGCACTCGAGGGAATTTCAAAAGGTGTACCAAGCGGACGTATTGTTCCAGCTGTACATCAGGTTCAACAAAGTATGTCGCAGGCGGCCCGGGTAGTTGATCCGTGGGTGCAAAAACCAGGAGTTCAACAGATGATTAATCGGGAGGGCAGTGGAATGTCATCTGAACAATTCAGAACTGAAATGGCACGCGCTGTTTCTACTTCATTTATTCAAAACGTCCCTGCTGATGCGGTAAACCAGGTGTTATCTCAAATAGATTCTGAATCAGTACTTTCTAATACCAACCCTGCTAATGTCGTTGTTGCCATGGGAATCCTTTCTGATTTACCAACCACGGGAGATCAGCCGGATGTTTCGGCTAAATTTATTGTGAGAGCGTTAAAGCGGGGCTTTAATGCTGATCAGTTGCAGAAATTACCTTCTGCGCTTGAAATGGGACAGCAACGCAGTCAACTTCCGGCGGCTTCGGTAGTCAATCAAGTGGCTTCTCAGATGCAGGATGGAATACCGGCAAAGCAAATTCTACAAAACCTTTTTAATGGGAATATTGGTGGCGGCCCACCGGGCGACCTGCCGAAAGGGATAGACAATAAACCGGATAATAATGGTAGAGGGAATGGCAATAGCAATAGAGGCGGGGGTAGATAATATTTGCCTCATTATTCTGTGTTCAGGTAAAAGGCTGCTTTTTTGAAGCGGCCTTTGGTATTTCAAAAGATTATAGAAAAGTGAGTAACCTTTTTTGAAGTCGGTCGTCATATGGGCAGAATCGGGAGGAATCCTTTTAAAAAACAAATATCATTAACTTCAAAAAAAGTAAAAACTATGATACCCAATAAGATACTATCGATACCATTTGCATTTATTGTTGCTCTTCTTGTGCTTTTCACCGGTTGTGGAAGCGATGGCGGCACGGGATCTGGCGGTGGAGCAGGGAGTATGACCGTTGAGATGACTGATGCCCCTATTGATTCTGCTGACGCTGTTAACGTGTTCATTGAACGCGTTGAGGTAAATAGGGAAGGCAGTTCAGAGGGTTGGATTACGCTGAATGAGCCTCAGCAAGAATATGATCTGCTCGAATTAACCAACGGAGCAACCACTGTGCTTGGGAGTGCTGAGCTAGAAGCCGGCACATATCAACAGATACGATTGGTTTTAAGTCAAGACGGACATAGCCTGGAAGTGGGAGAAGACGTTTATAATTTGACTGTTCCCAGCGGTGCTCAAACAGGTATTAAGCTTAATATTGATGCCGAAATTGAAGCCGACGTTGAATACGTGCTGCTGTTGGATTTCGATGCCAGCAGATCTGTAGTCAAAGCCGGGCAAAGTGGAATGTATTTGCTTAAACCGGTTATCAAAGCGAAAGAAAAAGCTATTACCGGCAACATCGAAGGAACTATTGATCCTGCAGAAGCAGAGCCGGTGGTTTATGCTATTGCAAACTTAGATACGATGGCTTCTACTGTTGCTGATACATCAGACGGTTATTTCAAACTGATTGGTTTGGAAGAAGGAGGTTATGACCTGTCTGTTGATCCACGTAATGATGACTATGAACCTACTTCAGTGGAAGGGGTTGATGTTACCGTTGGAGAAACGAATAACATAGGAACTGTTGAACTCTCTAGTAGTTCCGGTAACTAATATTTTGTCTCCCCAAGCCGTAAGGCTCACATCCTTTTATTGTGGATGTGGGCCTTTTTTATTGAGTTAGAAAAGTATTATGCAGCAACGGGTTCCTGTTCAAATTCTTGAATACTGCTTTTTTGGATGACATCACCCATCAGGGTAGCAGAAGTACAATCGGTAATGGTAACTTCGACATAATCACCTTTTTCGAGATTATCCTGTCGGTCAAACACCACCATTTTGTTAGTGTCGGTACGACCACAGAGCTGTTCGTCGGATCGTTTGCTTGTACCTTCGATGAGTACCAAGTGACGTCGCCCAATTTCTTTTTTATTCAGTTCTTCCTGGATATTCATCTGCTGTTCAATGATCTCAGAAAGGCGACGTTTTTTAACGTCCTCGGGTACGTCATCTTCATATTTACGCTGCGCCAGTGTACGTCCACGTTCGGAATAGGCAAACATGTAGGCCAAGTCATATTTCACCTTCGCCATCAGCGACAGCGTATCTTCATGCTCTTCTTCAGTTTCACCACAGAAACCGGTAATAATATCAGTCGATAGCGTAACGCCCGGAATAATATCACGCATTTTCTCAACGAGATCTAAATATTGCTCTCGGGTGTAGGGACGACGCATGCGCTCCAGCACATCACTATTACCCGATTGAGCGGGAATATGAATATAATTGCAGAGATTAGGCTGCTCGGCAATAATTTCGAGCAGCTCTTCGGGGAAGTCCTTGGGGTGGGGAGAAGAAAATCGAATTCGCATCTCGGGATCTACCTGGCTGGCTTTGTACATCAGATCGGCAAAGGAGTTGTCGCCGTCGTCGTATGAGTTTACATTTTGTCCCAGCAGGGTGACTTCTTTGTAGCCCTGATCGCTGAGTTGCTGCAGCTCTTCAATAATGCTTTCGGCATCCCGGCTGCGTTCGCGTCCGCGGGTGAAGGGCACCACACAAAAAGCGCACATATTATCACAACCGCGCATAATGGTCACAAAAGCACTTACGCCATTGTCGTTACGACGTACCGGTTTAATATCGGCATAGGTTTCTTCGAGAGAAAGGAGCGTGTTGGCTGCTTTTTGTCCGTCACTAACTTCGGCCAGCAGTTTAGGCAGATCGCGATAGGCATCGGGACCCACAACGAGATCAACGAGCTCTTCTTTTTCCATGATTTTATCGCGGATACGTTCAGCCATGCAGCCCAAAACGCCCACGGTCATATCACGGTTTTCGCGCTCTCGTTTCATCGCTTTGAATTCCTTCAGGCGATTCCAGACCCGCTCTTCGGCATTTTCGCGAATAGAGCAGGTGTTTACAAAAATGACTTCAGCATCTTCAGGTTCATTCACCGGCTCCATGCCTTCTTCCATCAGAATGGAGTTGACGATCTCGGTGTCAGAAATGTTCATCTGACAGCCGTATGTTTCGATGTAAAAATTGCGTTGATCCACTATCGACAGGATTTAATTCCTTAAATTTATTGAGTCTCTAAATATAAGAAGAGATTGCCTCTTTGTGAAAGGCAGTTACTGGATACCAGATTCTGGTTTAGTTTTGGTTTAGGATGATAAGAAAGATTTGTTTTATGGTATATCTAGCATCCAGTTCCCAGAACCCAGGAACCAGAAACTAGTTAGGCCAGGTTTCGGGCTTTTGCCGCCATTTGCCCAGCGTTTCGAGATCGCTTTCATCTACATAATCATTTTCACTGGCTACATCAATGAGGGTGGCATAATCAGTAAGCGTGTAAATGGGGACGCCAACTTCCTCGAATCGTTTGATGGATTTATCAAAGCCGTAGGTAAAGATGCTCAGCAGGGCTTCGATATCGGCGCCGATAAATCGGAGGGCTTCCACGACCGACATCGCCGATCCGCCGGTAGAGATTAGATCTTCGACAACAATGGTGGATTCTCCTTTTTGGATGCCACCTTCGATCTGGTTCCCGAGTCCGTAAGCCTTGGCTTTGGCCCGGACGTACGACATCGGTTTATCCATATTCTCACTGATCCAAGCTGCATGTGGAATGCCGGCTGTAGCTGTACCGGTAATCACATCCGTATTGGGATATTCATCGGAGATAATCTGGACAAATTTTTGAGAAATTTTCTTCCTTATTTTTGGATACCGCAGCGTAAGGCGGTTATCGCAATAGATGGGTGAATTCCAGCCCGAAGACCACGTAAACGGGTCGTTTGGCTGTAAAATAACAGCGTTAATATTGAGCAGGTCGAGTGCAATTTCTTCGGCAAATTGTTGATCAATAATCATAAGTACATCTACTTGTTAAACGGTTGCTGATCGTCTTGCTGATGATAGTCAATTGTGGTTATCACGATATTAGCGAACTATTAAATTACTTCCAGTGCAAGAACTACGCCTTTTAAACACAAAAAGGCGTAGAATCCGGCCAGCAGGTCATCTACAAGGATGCCCCAGCCGCCGGGTAGTTTTTGGAGTTTGTCAACCCCCAATGGTTTTTGGATATCAAAAAAGCGAAAGAAAATAAATCCGGTAACCAACAGAAGAATATCATGTGATAGTGTACCTGTAAATGAGATAGCGACAAATCCCATTCCTTGTCCGGCAAATTCATCCATCACCAGGGGAGAGGGGTCGCCGCCCCATACGCGTTCACACTCTTCGGCCACCCATACGGTTATAAATGAACATAAAATTGTAAATAAAAGCATCCCAAACCAAGGCGTATAAACACCAACAAAATAAATGGGAAACAGCGCAAAAAGGCTGCCCCATGTCCCGGGAGCATTGGGTAAAAAGCCAGCGTAGAAAAAACTACCGAGGATCGGTTTCAGTTTTTGCATTTTTGTGATACGAAAAAAGATTTTTGTTAATGTAAATATATTCAAAGCCGGAATAGAGAGTCAGGACTACGATCGCCATCATCAGCCATGCCAATATTCCGGATTGCATAAGCTCTATACAGTAGGAGCTCAGCCAAACATCAGTTTCTATAAAAACACCTACCAGCAAAACGGTGTAAAGGAAAAACATCTGTCCCATGGTTTTGGCTTTGGCGGTCAGCCGCGTATCCATGCTTATATTGCGATAATCAGCAAGAATGCGCATGCCTGTGACGATGATATCCCGCAGGACGATAACACCCACAGCCCACCACGGAAATTGTCCCGCATCAATAAAGGGTAAACAGATAAAACCTGCAAAGGTCAGAAATTTATCGGCAAGGGGATCAAGAAAAACCCCATAATCGGTTTGTGCGCCGTAGAGGCGGGCAATATATCCGTCAAAAAAGTCGGTAACCACCGCAACAGCAAAAATGCCAACGCTTAATGCACGCCATACGACCTCATCCTGCACATATAGCATGAGGAAAATCGGAGCCAGAATAATCCGTATGGTACTCAATATGTTAGGTAGTCGGCGCACGGGTCAAAGATACGAATTGTAGTATAGAATTAAATCTTTTTTACAGATGAATAAAGAGCTTCGAAAAGCTGCCAGAGTTTGATATTTTGCTCTCCAATTTTCGCAAAAATAAGAATAACCCTTCACGCATGCAGTGCCAGATTATTAGCATCGGCAACGAACTACTTATTGGGGATACGATAAATACCAACGCTAGCTGGCTGGGACAAGCACTTACCGGGGCCGGAGTGGAAGTTACTCATGTGCATACCATTGGTGATGATTTGCAGAAGATGAAGTCAGTGCTAAAATCTGCACTTAATCAGGCGGGTCTCGTAATTACGACCGGCGGACTTGGCCCCACCCACGATGATATCACCAAACAGGCTGTTACCGAGCTTTTGGGATGTGAGCTCATCATCAATGAAGAGATCCTGAACTTCATCAAAAAAGTGTTCAAGAAACGTAATATTCCGTTCAGTAAATCCAATTATCACCAGGCGGAAGTACCCGATTGCTGCGAAGTCCTGTTTAATACCCAGGGTACGGCTCCGGGGATGTGGTTTGATCTGGACAACGTAAATTTAGCGGTGTTGCCTGGTGTACCATTCGAAATGAACCACTTGATGAACGAAAAAGTGTTGCCCAAAATCTACGAAATTAATGGGGATACTGAATTTCGGTATTCGCACTATATCACCACGGCCGGAGTGGGAGAAAGCACGCTCAGCGATGAGGTGATTGGCGATTTTGGGAAACTATTGCCTGAAGATGTAAGCGTTGCCTACTTACCTAGCCCCCAGGGCACACGTATTCGAATTAGTGCTTACGGATCATCCCGGGAAGCTATAAATAGCAAAATTGAGCCGGTGCTCAGGTTCATCAAACAGCAGGCTGGCTCCCTGATTATCGGCGAAGGCAAAGATATAACACTGGCAAAGATCGTTGGTGAGGTATTGGTTGATCATAATTTATCTTTGGCAACCGCCGAAAGCTGCACCGGGGGATATGTCTCCAACGCCATTACTGATATTCCAGGAAGCAGTCGTTATTTCAAAGGTGGGATCAATGCGTATTCGAATGAAGTCAAAGTTAAGCAATTGGGGGTCAATAGTGATGCCATTGAAAAGCATGGAGCTGTTAGCAAAGGGGTAGCCTTGCAGATGGCTGAGGGGGTGGCAATTAATCTGAATACTGATATCGGAATTTCGACAACGGGCGTAGCAGGACCGGGTGGCGGATCTAAAGAAAAGCCGGTGGGCATGGTGTGGATTGGGTTTTATAGTGAGGGGGAGCATTTTGCCCTCAAAGCGCGATTTACCAACGATCGGCTGATCAATAAAGAGCGGTCGTCGGCCGTTGCATTAGAGATGGTTCGCCGCTGTATCCTCGATATCGACGAAATGCCCTATGGACTCAAAAAACATCCGGCTTGAAGATCCTCCGCATTACATATCTCATCATTCTTCTGGTCGGATTATGTGTCCCGGCTATGGCGCAGGTAGATTCTGTGGGCATTGATTCGGTGCGGATCGACAGCTCTTTGCTAAGGCCTGTAACATTACCTCCGCCCCCTCAAGAAACTGATTCTGCTGATCAAAAGCCGGCTTTTACCGTTCAGCCGTGGGATTTTCATGCCCCGATCGGTGCTGAAATGGTTGAAACCGACAGTACCCTTCGCTGGCAGATCTGGCCCGATTGGACGTACAAACTCAACCGTGAGTCCGGCGTCATTAGCTATCGAATGGGCACAGGTATCCGTAGTAATGCCGTGCAGTATCATGCCCACGAGCCGCGCCATCAGCAGTTGTACTGGGAGGGGGTTTCACTTAACGATCCTGTTTCTGGTGCGCTCAACTGGTCACTTATTCCACAGCACAAAATCGGCAAGGTCTATCAGCAAGATTTGGGGACGGAGTATCGTACCACCTATTACCTGCGGCAGTACTATTTAAACAAGCCGCTTTCGAGACTGATTTACAGCGAAAGCAAATATACTAATCGAAACCTGGAATTTGAGGTGAGTCACAATTTATCACGCCGGATGAACGTAGAATTGAGCTATTGGGATCGCCGTACAGGTGGGGAGTATCCAAATTCGGAACTTACTGGGCGGCAGATATTTGGAAAGATCAGCTATCATTTGGATGAACAGCGATATCTCAAACTGAATTATGTAAATAATAACTACGATATTGGTCGGTCTTTTGGGTATAATATCCCCGATATGCGATTGTTTAACTTTGACAAGTTCTCGGCTGTTGCCAACCAGAATTCAGCGCGTTCACAGGAAACTTCTAGTCTGCTGGCACTAAACTATTACCAGCGGAGTGCTGATTCTACGGTCACCACTGATAATTTCCATGCCGGGATCCATTATCGCGGGAATGAACGGTCGCTTACTTATACGGCCGATACCACCAGCTATAACGTGCAGTCGGTGGGTGCATCAGCAAAAAAATGGTGGACGCTGGGCGGGCTTTCGCTGGAGACATCGGCCAATTACGCACAGTATTTTAATCAGACTGCCAGCAGTGGAAGTCTGCCAGCATCGAACTGGGGACTTTTTGAAACCGAGGGACGTATTTCGCTCGATTTTACACCCATTATTGATTTCAAGGGCGGGGGGGATTTTAAATTGCGTACCGATGGTTTTCAGTCGTATCGTCTTAATGCGGCGTCAAATATAAATTTGGGTGCATTTACCTTAACGCCGGGGGTCTCATCGGGCGCGGTGATGCCCACGCAGCAGCAGTTGCATTGGCAGTCTGTGGAGTATGAGGGCAATTCATCACTGGCTAATGAGAAAATTCAGGAGGCCAGAGGAACGCTCAGTTATCGATTTAATCCGGATGCGAGGATTGGAATTCGTGGCCAGCATAAAGATATCACCGACGGCATTATGGCCGTGGATAGCAGTTTTACCAACGTTGGCAGCTATGCATCGCAGTCGGCCACTTTCTTTTTTGATTGGAATCTCCAGCATTTTGAATTCAATGGTTCGGTCACCATGCATCGTTTTACGAGCAGCTTTACCGAGCCCAGCAATACCATCCCGATGGATCCGTCGGAACGAGTATGGCTAAAGGGCGGGGCGTATTGGAAGGGTTACCTTTTTGATCGAGCCACCTACATTAAGGCCGGTCTCTCGGGGATGATTGCTCCATTTCGGTATCAGGCTGATGATTACAAGCCCGTGCTGGATACGTGGCAACCTGTCAGTGATGACCAGCAGTTGCCCGTTTTTAATCGCCTGGATGTAGATATTTCGGCTCGCGTGCGGTCGATTGTCTTTTTACTGCGATGGGAAAATGTGCTTGACGATGTTAGTCAACTCGGCTACTTTGAGACAGCTCAATATCCTATGTCGGAGCGTCGATTTATTTTTGGTGTGCGTGCTCTATTCAGAAATTAAATGGGAAATCTGCTGATTTCGACTAAAACTACAATGATGTTTGGTTAAAGTTGAAAACTATGTCATCCTGAAATAAGTTGCGAATGCGATGTTCGTTTATCTTTTGAAGTTTTGTAATAACATCAATGATTTAGAATTTGATATTTATGAGCCTAGGATACGTTATCAAAGAAGGATTTGCCGGTTTTAGCCGTGCTCGGTTGGCATCATTTACCTCCATATTTTCGCTGTTTATTGCCGTATTGCTGTTGGGGGTATTGGCTCGTGTATCCTACAACGCCTACGAAGTGGGTCAATCGCTGAAAAAGTCGATCGATGTAGAGGTATTTTTGCAGGATCTGGATGAACGTACGACCGCCGAGCTCCAAAATCAATTGTCCGATAATGAGCTAATCCAGAATGTGAGTTATATTTCCAAGGACAGTGCCGCTGCTATTTTTAAGCAAGAGTTCGGGGCGGGCGGAAGCTCGTTGGCCAAGTTAAATTTCTTACCGGCTTCATTTCGACTAAAAATCAATCCCGAGGCGGAAATCACCAAGGTAGATTCGTTGGTGCAGCAGATCCAGGGCTATCGCGGGGTAGAAGAGGTGCGATTCAATCAACAGCTGCTGCAGATGATGGAAAGCCGTTTTCAAACGGTGGCCACTGTCGGCGGCGGGTTGGGTATTTTAATTTTATTCACGGCCTTAATTTTGGTGTTTAATACCATCCGGCTTACGATATATGCCAAGCGAGGTCTTATTAAAGCGATGAAGCTGGTGGGGGCAACCAATGGATTTATCCGCCGTCCGTTTGTGATTGAGGGACTTATTCAAGGGGTAATTGCGGGACTTTGCTCAGTAGGCGTTATGTATCTTTCATTTCAATATCTGCTGCCCAGATATATTCCGCAATTTGGAGTGCTTGAGTGGCCC
Source organism: uncultured Balneolaceae bacterium (assembly GCA_964490705.1). Classification (GTDB taxonomy): domain Bacteria; phylum Bacteroidota; class Rhodothermia; order Balneolales; family Balneolaceae; genus Fodinibius. The sequence goes on from CAZBCG010000002.1 coordinate 329,078, forward strand.
TTTGGACGCTGGTACTACCTTTGCGGAGGAATGGTACTGCTGGCGATGTTTATGGGGTTTTGGGGAAGTCAATGGGCCGCCCGTCGATTCATCAAAAAGACTTCCATATCTGAATAGAGGTATGATGCTTTTGCTGGTTCAATCTCATCTTGCTTTGATGCTCTGCGCCGGGACAAATTCTGGTCACAACGCGGAGCATTGTGACCAGATAAACATAGCAATAGTCATTTCGAACACAGTGAGAAATCTGTTTTTGTAAAGCTTTAAAAACAGCACGGCTGGGAATTGGATTAGGCTGTTTTATATGGATTAGCATGAAATATAGTTTGAGTGTCGGGCTCAGACTATAGCTGGAATGAATTAAACAATATTTCGTTGGGCGACTGGGATTGCACGTCCGACGAATAAATCTGGGGAATAAAAAAGAGGGTGATAATACTATTTGCGCCCATCTTTAATATATACTGCCTTTGATTGCCCTTGTCCCGTAGAGCGTTCTTCGATTTCAAAAAGCTTGATGGCCTTCACGAGATTACTAAGCTTTTGATAGCCATAATTACGCGGATCAAACTCCGGTGACTGTTTGGAAATATAACTGCCTATCTGTCCCAGATGTGCCCATCCGCTTTCATCAGAAGAAGCCTCAATAGCACTGCGGGTAAGATTGACCAGCTTGGTATCTTGTTTGAGCTCATTGGTGGACATCCGTTTAAAGGAACGGGCTTCCTCCTGTTCTTCTTCGCTGCGCAATACCTCGGTGTAGATGAATTTATCGCAGGCAGCTACAAAAGGGTTGGGCGTTTTTTGTTCTCCAAATCCATAGACTGTTAACCCCGATTCTCGAATACGTGCGGCCAGCTTCGTAAAGTCACTGTCGCTGGATACAATACAGAACCCGTCAAACTTGTCGGTGTAAAGCAGATCCATGGCATCAATAATCATGGCGCTGTCGGTGGCGTTTTTGCCAGTGGTGTATCCAAATTGCTGGATGGGCTGAATGGAATGGTCGAGCAGGTGTTCTTTCCATCCGCGCAGTTTGGTGGAGGTCCAGTCGCCGTAAATGCGTTTTACATTGGCAGTGCCATATTTGGCGATTTCTGCCAGTAATCCTTCGATGATGGAGGGTTGGGCGTTATCAGCATCGATGAGCACCGCCAGTTTATGAGAGGTTTCAGAATCCATGTTTGTAAAGTAAAGCGAATATTATTTTTTGTACTTCTCTAAACAATGCAGGGTGATAAGTTACGATATTAGTGGCAAACACCAAGAACCTGTTGCGGCAATGGAAGAGAGGTTTTCTGCACAGCGGATTGGACTAAAAAATCACCTTAAAAAATGCCAGTGGGCATTATAACGAACTGGATACGATGACGTGGAATAAATCTTAATATTGAGTTAACAAAAGTCTCAGTTTTTTCAGATACATTTGTTGCCTAACAGATTAGCATACCACACATATTAAATTCAATTCTGAAACGAACGGAATAATGGTTAAAAAAATCTTTGCACTTATACTGTTTAGCGGTGTTTTCTTGTATTCCTGTGGTTCTGGCGGATCGCAGCAGGAAATTAAAATTGACGGTTCTGGAACGGTTTATCCCATTACTGAGGCAGTGGCCGAGGAATTTCGGAAAGTAGATCCGAATATTCGTGTATCGGTAGGTTCATCGGGATCGGGTGCTGGATTTAAAAAGTTTACCAGGGGAGAGACGGACATATCAAATTCATCCCGTGAGATATCCGAAGAAGAAAAGCAATTGGCAGCTGAAAATGGTGTGGAATACCAGCAATTTTCTATTGCATTGGATGGAATTTCGATTGTTGCACATCCCGATAACGATTGGGTTAAAACACTTACGCCCGAAGAGCTTAATGAAATTTGGAAAGCCGACAGTGAGGTTGAGCAGTGGAGTGATATCCGCGATGGATGGCCTGAAGAAGAAATTCGCTTGTATGGTCCTAATACGGCTCACGGAACGTACGATTTCTTTACGGAAGTGATCAATGGCGAATCGGGCGCCAGCCGAGCTGATTATAATGCGGTGGCCGACTATAATGTAGCTGTGCAGGGTATTTCATCCGACAAATATGCACTTGGATATTTTGGGTTGGCCTATTACGAAGAAAATGCTGATCAGCTGAAGCTTATTGGTATTGATGCCGGTGACGGGGCTGTTGAGCCTTCGCTGGAAACGGTTAAAAATGGAACGTATAAGCCGTTATCGCGGTCGCTGTATATTTATGTGGCTAAGGAAGCGGCAAAACGTCCGGCTGTGCAAAAGTTTATAGAATTTTATTTCGAAAATGCCGGAGAATTGGCTCAGGATGTGGGATATGTGCCTATGCCGTCAGAGGATATCAAGGAGCAAAAATCAGCATTTAGCAGTTTTGCCTCTGATACTATAGCCACTAATTAACTCATTTGTATTCTCCGTTTAGCCGTGTGAGTGCGAGAAAAGCGGGGAATACAACCATTTTTCTCATTCATGAATATAAAAGAGAAAATAATTGAAAAGGCTCTGGCCTTTTGTGCGCTAATAACTATCCTCACTACCGTTGGTATCATTTCGGTATTATTGTTCGAAGCAATCGGCTTTTTCAGGGAGGTTTCGATCGTCGATTTTTTGACGGGCACGGAGTGGACTCCGCTTTTTGCGGATAAAAACTACGGCATTCTGCCGCTGGTGTCAGGCACATTGCTTACCACATTCATTGCCATTGCCGTAGCACTGCCCGTTGGACTTACAATAGCGATTTATTTAAATGAGTATGCTCCCAAACGCTTTCGCAAAGTCTTGAAACCACTCTTGGAGGTGTTGGCCGTAGTACCAACGGTTGTCTATGGTTTTTTTGCCCTGATGATTGTAACGCCGTTTTTAAAACTTTTCATTCCTGACTTATCGGGATTTAATGCCCTTTCACCGGGTATCGTAATGGGGATTATGATTATTCCATTTGTTTCATCACTCAGTGAAGATGCGTTAGCGGCCGTGCCGGATTCCTTGCGACAGGCCTCGTATGGGATGGGATCAACGCGATTCCAAACGGCCTTTCGGGTGATGGTTCCCGCGGCTTCTTCGGGAATTATGGTATCCATCATTTTAGCACTTTCCCGGGCTATTGGTGAAACGATGATTGTGGCCATCGCAGCGGGACAGACGCCGGTATTTACGTTTGATCCTACCGTACCCATCGAAACGATTACCGCCTATATTGTGAAGGTGAGCTCCGGCGATGTTCCCCAGGGCACCGTTGCCTATCAAACGATATTTGCGGCCGGAATCACCTTGTTTGTAGTGACATTCATTTTGAATAATATCAGTTTCTGGATTAAAAACAGGTATCGGGAAAAGTATGAATAACGCGAAAATCAATAGACTAAAAGACAAGGCGTTTAAATATCTGGGGATTTTTGCCAGTATTATTGGCATTGTAATCCTTGCGATTTTTATTGGTTTCGTGATCTATATGGGCGTTCAACGTCTTAGTTGGGATTTTATCGTTCAGCTGCCATCGCGCTTCGCCGAACAGTCGGGCATTTACACAGCCTGGATGGGTACCGTTTGGATTATGGTATTTACCACATTGATCTCGTTTCCGCTGGGGGTTGGGGCTGGAATTTATCTGGAGGAATATGGCAAGAAAAACTGGTGGAACTCTTTTCTTGAAATAAATATCTCTAACTTGGCTAGTGTACCGTCGATTATTTACGGTCTGTTGGGATTAGGCGTTTTTGTACGGATGATGCAGATGGGAAACAGTATTTTGGCCGGTGCGCTTACACTATCGCTGTTGATTCTGCCCATTATTATTGTCTCAACGCGCGAAGCCATCAAAGCCGTGCCAAGCTCTATTCGAGATGCTTCCAATGCGCTCGGGGCTTCAAAATGGCAAACGATTTGGCACCAGGTACTGCCGGCCTCGTTCGGGGGAATATTGACGGGCGTAATTCTGGCTCTGTCACGTGCCATTGGCGAAACAGCTCCTCTTATCGTGGTTGGTGCGCTGGTATATGTGCCTTTTGCTCCACAAGATCCGCTCGATGAATTTACCGTTTTACCAGTACAAATTTATAACTGGGTATCGCGTCCGCAAGAAGAATTTATCATAAACGCGGCGGCAGCTATTATTGTGCTTTTAGGCATAACGTTTATCATGAATGGCATAGCGGTGTATTTGCGCAACAAGTGGCAAAGTAAAATGGAGTGGTGATGCAAGATGCAATTTTTATTTTCAATCTAGTGACTTATAATCATGGAATCAGAAACCAAAAGTCCGAAAACGACCAATAAAAAAACGAAGCCGAAGCTGAATTCTGAGAATCCGAATTTTAAGCTTAGGGCTAACAATATTGATGTATTTTATGACGACTTTCAGGCGATCAAAAATATCAGCCTGGATATCGTAGAAAACTCTATTACGGCTTTTATTGGTCCCTCTGGATGTGGAAAATCGACTTTTCTTCGCCTTTTTAATCGGATGAATGATTACATCGACGGCTTTAGCATGAACGGCGATATCTTGCTGGACGGCAAGGATATTTATGATGAGTCCGTCAATGTTGAGGAGCTGCGCAAAACGGTGGGGATGGTTTTTCAGAAGCCCAACCCATTTCCAAAATCAGTTTATGAAAATGTGGCGTATGGACTTCGTATTCAGGGTATTAGCGATGAAGAGTTTATTGAAGAACGTGTGGTTACATCCCTAAAACAGGCCACGCTATACAGCGAAATCGAAGGCAAACTCGACAAACAAGCACTGGCGCTTTCCGGTGGGCAGCAGCAGCGGTTGTGCATTGCCCGGGCGCTGGCGGTAAAACCGTCGGTAGTATTGATGGATGAACCTACATCGGCGCTGGATCCGATTTCATCCGGCAAAATCGAAGATCTGATTCACGAGTTGAAAAAAGACTATACGATCGTCATTGTAACACACAATATGCAGCAGGCGGGTCGCGTAAGTGATAATACCGCCTTCTTATATATGGGATCGCTCATTGAATATGGAGATACGCAGAAAATATTTACGAATCCTGAAAAAGATCGTACACAGAATTATATTACCGGTCGGTTCGGATAATTCATCAGTTAGAATTTTCAAAAGACTCAGCTAATGTCACAACATTTAGATACCGAGATAAAATTATTGAAAGATAACGTTCTCGAGTTGATGTTCTTGGTTAAAAATCAGCTCGAAAAAGGACAGAAGGCACTCGACAATTTTGACGAGGAGTTAGCGCATGAAATCATGGCGAATGAAAAACGTGTGGATAGCCTGGAGCTGACCGTCGATCGCGATTGTGAGCAGTTACTGGCGTTGCACAATCCGGTGGCTGTAGATCTTCGCTTTGTGATGGCGGCCTTCAAAATAAATTCTGACCTTGAACGAGTTGGCGATCACGCCAACAGCATTGCTAAATATATTGTTGATTTCGGGGGTCCAATTGATCAAGAAATCTTTGAAGTAATGCGCCTGAAGGAGATGTATGACACTTCCATAAAGATGATGAGCAACGTCTTTAATGCCTTTATCACGGAAGATACCGAACTGGCTCGCAAGGTATTCAGGCTGGATGAAACGCTGAATGAGATTAATCGAGAAGTCTCAGAAGTAACAACGAGCTTGATCGAGAACAATGTAAAACAGACACAGAACTATCTGTATCTGTTTTCAATTATTCGAAAATTAGAACGAGTTGGTGATCTCACCAAAAATATGGCCGAAGAGCTCATCTTCTATATCGAGGCCAAAGTCTTGAAGCATAAGAAGATGAAATCTAAAAACGGCAACGAAGATTAAATAACTGCTTCCCCTTGCTTTTTTTGACGGCTGTTTTTGCATCAGCTCGACCAACGTCAAGTACCTAGCGTAGAAACAGTTTCATTTTTTCGGATTTAATTCCGATTCATAGATCAGCACATTAACAAAATTATCAGCACACTATGAAACGTATAGCATTACTATGCTCAGCATTATTGTATTTATTTGCCATGCCTTCGGCAGCACAGGTCTCAGTCGGCGAAAATGGCACGTTTAGCGGGCAAGTTTATACGGATTATTACTGGATGGCCCAACACCATAATGATGATATTGAGGCCAAAAACGGCTTTTGGTTCCGCCGTATTTACGCTACCTATGAACATGCACTAAGTGATGCATTTTCTACCCGTCTTCGGCTGGAAATGAACTCGGCCGGTGATTTTACTACCAGTGCCGAGATGATTCCCAATGTGAAAGATGCTTACCTGAAATGGCAGAATGATGGTCACCAGATTTTGGCCGGAATTTCATCGACGCCTACCTGGGGACTAGTGGAAGATGTCTGGGGATACCGTTCAGTGGAGAAATCGCCACTGGATCTGTATGATTTTGGCAGCTCGCGGGATATGGGCGTATCCTTTAAAGGAAATTTAGGGCCATCCAACAAGGTTAGCTATCACTTCTTTTTTGGGAATGGCAACAGCAACCGACCCGAAATCGACAAGGGTAAAAAGCTGATGCTTGCACTGGGTTACCAGCCCACCGAACATCTCGTGGTGCAGGGCTATCTCGATTGGAACGACTCGGCCGATAATCCCAATGAAACAGATTCCCAAACAGCCCAGCTCTTTGCGAGCTATCAATCTGATGATTTGAATATAGGCGCTCTTTATGCCTATCAGCACCGGAATCCACTAGTAGGCGGTAGTGATGTAAACTTGGATTTGATTTCTATTTTCGGGAGTATGAGTATCACCAGTTCGGTTAATGGCTTTTTGCGGGTGGATCATCTGTTTGATCCTTATATGGGCGGCAGCGGCAATTCATATATTCCCTTTGCAGAAACAGCCGAATCTACATTTCTCGTTGGAGGCGCCGATATCAAGCTTGAAGATAACATCAGCCTGATGCCAAATGTAGAAGCTATTGTATATGGCGACCCCGCATTTGGAGCGACGCCTGATACAGATATTATTCCCCGATTGACGCTAGTATATGAGTTTTAGGCTGAGTAAAGAGAAAGGGAGGGAATTATAAGAGAGGACTCACTCTCAAATTGGATTTCCCTTCCTTGAAATTTATAGTGAATTAAATATTTGTCTTGAGTTGATCATATGCTTGTAAAAGATGGTTGCGCGCAGCTTTTTTATCAAAAGAGTTGTTCGCAGGTGCATCTGCAGAAATCATTAGTACTAAATCATTGAGAAATATTGTAAAACTAACAGCAGACTCTTCCTCCCGAAACCATAGTTGTTGTCCTTTATAATCTATTTCTTGTAAGTCAGTGTTGGTCTCGTTTAGCTCTTCCTTCAGGGATTTTTTTGCGTCCTGCATTGGTTCACCTGCAGCTATTTGAATATTGACAGAATAATGCAGATCATCATTACCATAAGTTACAGCTAAAATAGGCTTTTTGGGAACGGTCCTTATCCGGCCATGCATCATCCCAGAAAGAGTATCCGGGATAATAGATCGAAGTGATTTGGAGTCAGTGGCATTCGAGGTATTTTTATTCGTTGATTTATTTTGATCATCAGACAGTGCATTTATTTTTTTCAACGGTACTTGCTCTATTAGGGCAGTTAAATCCTCTTTCGTTAGATTAGCTCCCACCATACGGATCGAAAAATTGTTACCGAAAAAGACCAGAAATTCTTCCTGACCCATTATTTCACCGAGATAACCGATATAATTCCCGATTTCAATAGCTTTATTATCTTCTTGAGCTTCTGTTTTCTTTTCCTTCCACTTGTCATGCGTGTAGTGACGTAGCCCTACCTGCATATAGGCACCTCCATCTCCCATATATGTTGCACCGCCCCAGTTTTCGGAAGGAGAGGTCCTGGCTGAAAAGTTTGACTTTTCCCATTTTGGGGATAGCTCACCAGGTAAGATATTTTCAAAATGCTCAGGATTTACAAGTTGGTTTTGAGTATCATCTTGAGCAGATGAAGGAAAAGTTAGTGAGAATAAGAGAAAAGATGTAAATAGTGAGTAAGTAAATATTTTTTGAATCTGAATGAATAATCTCGGTTGATGCATATTTAAAAAGTTAATTGAAAATAAATATTGAGCTAATTTTCTAAAGAGCCGTATCAAAAGCAAGAAAAGTTATGATTCACTTTGAGATTTTTCTGGGGAATGCTTTTCTATATGTCTTTGGAATCAACAATAACTGGGTTAATATTTTTATTAATGAATGACCGGTATTTCCGAATCATTGTTTGCTATACTAAGAGAAAGATCAGTATATTAGGCGCTCTTGGGTGCTTAGCTCAGTTGGTTTAGAGCGCATGCCCGACACGCATGAGGTCACTGGTTCGAATCCAGTAGCACCCACAAAGCCTTGCAAGTGCGATCTTGCAGGGCTTTTATATTATCCGCCAGACTCTTGATTCCAAGGTTGCTCATCATTACCAAGTTGCCATTTATAAATGGTATCATGTAGTTACCTTCTTTCAGCTCTGAGGGAGGTTTTGTATTTTTAAGATTCCAAAAACGACAAACAACAAAGATTCAATGGCTCAACGCAGAGAAGCACGAGAAGCAGTCTTACAGGCCTTGTATGCTAACGAAATTGGCAAAGGGCAGTGGACCCAAATCATACAGTCAGTAATAAAGCCCAAGCTCCGCGACGACAAGGAAATCTTCACTTTTGCTGAACGATTGTTTTTGAAGATTGTGAATAATCAGGATGAGGCCGATGATGTGATTAAGAAACACATCAATAATTGGCGTATTGAGCGATTAACGACCATCGATCGACTGGTACTGCGAATGGCAATTACAGAGTTTATCTATTTTGAGCAAATTCCGACCAAGGTAACCATGAACGAGGCCATAGAAGTAGTCAAAAAATTCTCAACCAAAAAATCCGGAAACTTTGTTAATGGCATTCTGGACTCCGCACTCTCTCAGCTTCAAGACGACGGTCGCATTCAGAAAAAAGGACGCGGACTTATCGAAACTTCTCTGAATTCATAGATTCATCATTGTGAGTGAACAACAATTTATAGCCATAGGAGATATCCATGGGTGCTGCCAGTCTATGGAGGCGATGCTGCAAAAGTTATCGCTATATTACGACCGGCAGTTTGTATTTGTAGGCGATTATATCGACCGGGGGCCTTGCTCTAAAAAAGTAGTCGAGGTGCTTTTAGAGTTTCAGCAAAAGGTGGATTGTATTTTCTTACGCGGCAATCATGAACAGATGTTGTTGGATGCTGTTCACAGAGATAAAGGATCCCTTTGGATGATGAATGGCGGCCGCACTACGCTGAAATCATACGGCATTGATAATCAACAGGCAACGTTGCCAGAAAAGCATATGCACTTTTATGAGGATACCCGCATGTATTACGATACGGATGATTACTTTTTTGTACATGCAGGATTGTCACCCGCCAAAACCATTGCCGAAAGTATTAAAGATGATGGCGAAATTGAAGAATTTTTGTGGGAACGTGGGCATTTGAGTGCCCACGAAACAGCTTGGGAAAAGACCGTGGTATTTGGTCATACGCCTCGTAATCAGCCAATCAAAAAAGGCAAGATGATTGGGATTGACACCGGATGTGTGTATGACCGAATGGGCTATGGAAAACTAACAGCCGTAAAGCTGCCCGAAGAGGAATTCATCCAACAACATTGCCTTGATAACTAATTGATTTTTTAAAGATTTTAACTACTTGTAACACATGAGTTTACGTTGTGGAATTGTGGGACTTCCGAATGTAGGAAAGTCCACGCTTTTTAATGCTTTGAGTGATGCCGGCGCCGACGCCGCAAACTTTCCGTTTTGCACCATCGATCCCAATATTGGGGTAGTGCCGGTGCCCGATGAACGACTCGATAATTTGTATGAGATTGTGGGATCAAAAGAGAAGATTCCCACCAGTGTCGAATTTGTGGATATTGCCGGTTTGGTGAAGGGGGCATCCGAAGGCAAAGGCAAGGGTAACGCCTTTCTTTCTCATATCCGGGAGGTTGATCTGATTGTGCACGTTGTTCGCTGTTTTGATGACGAAAATGTGATCCATGTAGAGGGAGATGTCAACCCCACTCGCGATGTGCATATCATCGAAGATGAGCTGATCCTGAAAGATCTTGAAACCGTGGAGAAGCGCGTAGAAAACCTTAAAAGAGATGCCAAGAGTGGAAAGAAAGAAGATATCAAGAAATTAGAAGTGGCCCAGCGGTTACAAGAACATCTGGAGACAGGGAATGCCGCCCGTACGTTTGAGGCCGATCAGGACGAACAGGGAATTTACAGCGAACTGTTTCTGCTTTCCGATAAACCCGTGTTATATGCCTGCAATGTTTCTGAGGATGACCTAAACTCCGGCAACGAATGGGTGGATGAAGTGCAAAAAATAGCCGATCGTTTTGGAGATGAAGTGGTTACGTTTTGTGCCAAAATTGAGGAAGAGATCGCCGAACTCGATGATGAAGAACGGGCAATGTTCCTCGAAGAGCTGGGCGTTGATAGTGCGGGCCTTGAGCGGTTAATCCGGGCGGCCTATAAAGAGCTGGGTCTCATTACCTATTTTACTACAGGACCCAAAGAAACACGTGCTTGGACTGTTAGAAAAGGAGCAAAAGCACCTGAAGCGGCCGGGGTAATCCACAGCGATTTCGAACGTGGATTTATCCGAGCGGAGACTGTCAGCTATAAAACATATAAAGAGCTGGGATCAGAAAAGGCGATCAAAAATGCCGGAGAAATGCGTCAAGAGGGCAAAGACTATGTGGTGCAGGATGGCGATGTGATGTTATTTCGCTTTAACGTATAATTATTCCTGCATCTCGTTTAGATTGGTCGTATCGGGTTTACCGAATGAGAATGAGGTAGTGTCAGCCGGAACATTGGCTGGATTAATGCGATCGTGAACGACCCATGCGTCTGGGTATTTGCGCTTGACCAGTTGGGAATAGCTGTTGGCTTGCCCACGTTGCTGAAAATCACCAATGTGTACTTTAAAGTAGGGCTGACGAAAAGAAACATAGGCCTTGGCATTGTATCCCGTGATGGTAGTGTCCGACCAAAGGCGAAATGAAGCTGCTACGGAATCCGCAATTGCCAACTTTCTCGTTGAAAGAATTTGCACCCGGTATCCATCAAAAGGATTTTCATTTAGCGATTCACTACTCGAGTCGGTTTTTAAAAAGGTGGCAGGCATATCGTGCTTTTGCGATAAATGAATATCGCTGAGGGAGTTACGATTGTTGTTTAGCAGTTTTTGCAGATCAGATGCTTCTTCATCGCTAACTGTTACAGCAGTATCAGTATCGGTAGAAATTGCTGCATCATCAGGGACAGTTTGCTCGGTTGATTTACATCCGTAGGCAATGATCAAAAGCAGTACGATGAATCCGAAAAACGTGTTGCGGAAATTGTGTGACATGAAATTAAAGTCCAACGGGATGCCAGGTTGTTTTGGTTTCTTGAAAATCGGTGATGAAATAGGGCGATTGTGATTCTCCATCCAGCCAATCTTCGACCGGCTTTCGTATCACTCGCTTGAGATTTAAAGTGGCATTCTCATCAATTTGTTTCCTGGATTCCTGATCCACCGTCGTATCGGTATAGAAAAAGGCGTTCACATTTTTGTGAGTTGTCATATGCTCGAGCAGTTCATCCCGGAATCCCGTAAGAATATTGACTACGCCGCCGGGCACATCCGATGAATTTAGCACTTCTGCAAAGCTTATGGCACTTAACGGGTACTTTTCGGATGCCAGGATGATGCAGGTATTACCACCTACGATCACCGGAGCTATTACCGAAACCAATCCCAACAGGGGACGTTCTACCGGTGCCCAGATATTGACAATTCCCATGGGCTCGGGCATCGAAAAGTTAAAGTGTGAGCTCGCCACCGGATTGATACTCCCAAATACCTGTTGGTATTTGTCAGCCCAGCCGGCATAATAAATCAGGCGGTCGATAGCAGCGTCAACTTCCTCTTTGGCTTTTTTCGACTTATAGCCAATGGTTTCCAGCTCATCGACAAATTGAGCCTTTCGGGTTTCCAGCATTTCTGCAATCCGGTACAAAATCTGCCCGCGATTGTAGGCTGTCCGGCCGCTCCAGCCGTCCAGGGCATTGCCGGCCGCTACCACAGCATCCCGCAGATCTTTGCGGGAGCACTGACAGGCATTGGCCAGCACATTATCGTCGCCGTCATATACTTTATAGTGCCGACCAGACTCCGTACGCGGAAAGTTACCGCCAATATAAGTTTTATAGGTTTTTAAGACTTCAACTCTGTCAGACATAATGTAAGATTATTTATTAGCCACAGATTCACACAGATTAAAAATTAATTGAGTTTCTATCAGTGAAGGTCTGTGGCTATTCGTTATTTCAATTTCACATAGGGATATAAACCGTGTAAACCACCTTCTCGGCCTTCGCCGCTTTCCTTATATCCACCGAATGGGGATGTGGGATCAAACTTGTTATAGGTATTGGCCCAAACGACACCATTGCGGATTTTACTTCCCACCTTAAAAATCTTGGATCCTTTGTCTGTCCAAACACCGCCGGCCAATCCATAAGGCGTATTATTTGCTTTTGCAATTCCCTCTTCAGCCGTGCGAAAGGTTTGTACTGTTAATACCGGACCAAAAATTTCTTCCTGCACAATCCGATTCGATTGGCCTACATTAGTAAACAGAGTGGGGCGACAGAAGTACCCTTCTTCGGGAATGGTGCACGAACTCTGGTACATATCAGCGCCTTCATTGACGCCAACTTCAAGGTATTCATTGATCTTGTTGTACTGCTGTTCAGAGTTAATAGCACCGATATCGGTATTTTTATCCAGCGGATCACCCACAATCAGCGTTTCCATGCGATCGCGCAGCTTTTGAATCACTTTATCGGCTACGCCTTCTTGCACAAACAAACGCGATCCCGCACAGCAGACGTGTCCCTGATTAAAGAAAATTCCATTAATGATACCCTCTACCGCTTGATCCAGCGGGGCATCTTCAAAAATGATATTGGGACCTTTACCGCCCAGCTCAAGCGTATATTTTTTGTCAGTGCCGGCCAGCGACTTTTTAATGATTTTACCGACTTCTGTGGATCCGGTGAAGGCAATTTTGTCCACATTATCGTGATTGACAATTGCTGATCCCGTTTGCCCGGCGCCCGTAACAATATTGACGACACCATCCGGCAGGCCGGCATCACGGCAAAGTTCAGCAAATTTGAGTGCCGTGAGTGAAGTTGTTTCGGCAGGTTTAAGAACCACTGTATTTCCTGTCGCCAAGGCCGGAGCAATCTTCCAGGCCAGCATCAGCATGGGAAAGTTCCAGGGAATGATCTGTCCCGCTACGCCGAGAGGTTCTGCTTTTTTGCCGGGGAATGCGTAATCGAGTTTATCTGCCCATCCGGCATAGTAAAAAAAGTGAGCTGCTGCCAGCGGAATATCCACATCGCGTGATTCTCGGATCGGCTTTCCGCCGTCCATAGATTCGAGCACCGCAAATTCGCGGGCACGTTCCTGAATCAATCGCGCCAATCGGAATATGTATTTTCCTCGTTCATTGGCTTCCAGCTTTGACCACGTACCTTCAAATGCCTTACGCGCCGCTTTTACAGCTTTATCTACATCTTGCTGGGTAGCTTCGGCAAAAGAAGTCAGCGTTTCTTCAGTAGCCGGATTGGTGGAGTCGAAATATCGATCTTTTTCGGGAGCTACAAATTCGCCGCCAATGAACAGATCATATTGGTCTTTGACCTCTGCGTGGTCGGCACTTTGCGGGGCATCATCATACTCCCAAAACCCATCAAAATTGAGCTTAGAGCTTGGTGAGGATGGTTTATATGGCATTTCCTCAATGGGATCGGCTGTTTGTTGATCGTCAGACATCGGACTCAGAATTAAATATTAGCTTGAATTTGTTTGCCTTAACGCACGAATTATTGTGTATATCGTAATTTAGTCATCAGAAAAATATTCTGCACCTTGATACACTCCGGTTTCCTGTTTCACAATTTGCATTAGCAGATCATTAGCCAGTGAGCTGGCACCAAAGCGGAAATATTCAGGTGTCAGCCAGTCGGCGCCCAGCGTTTCTTTAACAAGCACGAGATACTGAATGGCTTGTTTTGCTTTTCGGATACCGCCCGCAGGTTTCATGCCCACCATGCGGCCAGTATCATAAAAATAATCGCGAATGGCTTCCAGCATTACCAGTGTAACCGGTTGTGTGGCTGCCGGACTTACTTTTCCGGTGGATGTTTTGATAAAGTCAGCACCGGCATGCATTGCCAGGTCGCTGGCCTTTCGGACATTTTCGTACGTTTGCAGTTCCCCGGTCTCCAAAATTACTTTGAGATGCGCATCGCCGCATGCTTCTTTGACGGCCACAATCTCGTCATATACATAACTGTAATTCCCTTTTAAAAACTCACCGCGAGAAATCACCATATCTACCTCGTCGGCGCCGTCTTCAACAACCTGTTTTGTTTCTTCGAGCTTGGCTTCGAGCGTGCTCATCCCGCTGGGGAAAGCTGTGGCTACACTTGCAATGTTAATATCCGTACCGCGGAGTGCTTTCTTGGCTACGGGCACCATGTTGGGATAGACACATACGGCAGCAACAGTGGGGATATCGGGATATCCGGCATGCGGATTTTTTGCTTTTTGGCAAAGTTGAATCACTTTGCCCGGCGTATCCATGCCGGCCAGGGTGGTTAGATCCACCATACTTAGTGCAAGCTTCAACGCCTGTATTTTTGATTCTTTTTTGATACTCCGCGAATTGAGTCGGGCGACCCGTTCTTCAATTCCTACTTGGTCGATCGGGACGGTTTGCTCAAAGTCAGATATCTTCAAAATAAATCTCGATTTGTTAGATGGTTCTCGCTCTGTATATAGCAATATTTATAACGAACGCGATATTGAAGGTAATGATTAGATCCCTATTCCTCCAAAGGATAGCATAATATAGCCAAAATTTGCCAGTATGTATATCATGCATGTAGGTGATTCCCTTATATCATTTCATTCTGGAAATCACTATTCTGTTGCTTAAGAACAAAACAAAAGGGAGGACATATCGAATATGGTAGGGAGTTACGAATCAGATCTGATGAATTTATCACCTCGAAAGTGGCCCGATTTTCTACGGGAGCATTCCGGGCTGCCGGGACCAAAAGCAAATCTTGAACTGGCCCGGGCATTTGCACAAGCCGGCACGCTGATGGATTTTAAGCATTTTATCCGTATGGGGGCTGATGTGGCACCCCAAAACACTCCTAATGAGTTTTTAACGCTCTGTGGCGTACTCGGATTCGGTCAATATTTGTCACGCCATCACGATGGTGGATTGTTAAGGCATTTGCGAAAAAGAGCCAATGATTCTCGCAAGCGCATACGTGATGGAGTAGTATTGGCGCTTAAAATGATTGGACGCAAGCGAATTTCTCGGCTGC
Source organism: uncultured Balneolaceae bacterium (assembly GCA_964490705.1). Lineage (GTDB taxonomy): Bacteria > Bacteroidota > Rhodothermia > Balneolales > Balneolaceae > Fodinibius. Next base: position 344,508 of record CAZBCG010000002.1, read on the forward strand.
TGCAATATGCTAAATATTGGGCAGAGGGGTCGTATTGGGAGCAACGTGCGGTGGTAGCAGCGGTCTGTGAGCCGCATTTTCTTGCAAATGACGATATCAGTTTGGAAGTACTGGATCTTTTGGACTGGGTAACGGTATCGATGGTAAAAGAGGATAAAGAAAGTAGAGGATATGATGAGTTACGGGAAGTACTGGAAGAGTGCTGGAGTGTTGCTGTTGTAGCCAAGCCAGAAAGGGGACGACGAATGATGGAGCGGTGGATGAAGGAGGATCATCCGATTGTGAATCAGATCATGTTGAGAAATCTTACTCAAGATCGCATACAACAACTTGATGGCGATTGGGTTCAGAAATGGCGGTTGCGGCTGTAATGAAATCTCGCGCAATAAACCATCAGAATAAGAAATTCTAATAAATTAGCTAGGGGGCGTGCCAGGTTCTTTCTGTGATGCGGTTGCGGGATATATGTTACTATCAAACAGAATGGAGTGATTTTTGGCACAACCACGAGCATAATTCTTGACAATGAACCGTTAATTAATTGCACGTAATGGTTGGTGTTTTTTCTCCCGATTTGAAGTAATATTCTGAAAACTAACGATTCAGTGATTGATCAAGTGACAGGATACCGCCCTAATACCGAAGATATTCTGGAAAATATTACACAATGTGTTATTACCACGGATATGAATGGTATTGTGACCTATTGGAATGCTACAGCTGAACATATCTTCGGTTATTTGCGGCAAGAGATGCTACAGAGGTCACTCATTAAAATTTATCCCTCTGTGGCTGAACAGCAGTTTCAACAGCATTTAAGACAGTTAAGAAATGGGCAGGAAGTTCAGGGGCAGTGGAGAACGCTTACCAAAGATGGAACTATTATTTGGGTTGATGTCCACGCCAGTCCGTTGATTGATGACGAGGGGAATCCCACCGCTATTATTGCCTCAGCGTATAACATCCAAGATCTCAAAAATATTGAAAAAGAACTCGAAGAGAATAAGGTTCAGGCTCAGGCTATTTTAGAGACTACTGTAGATGGCGTTGTTATTATTGATAAACAGGGGATAATAAAAAGCTTTAATCAGGCTGCCACTTGTATTTTTGGATACGGCGAAGAGGAGGCAAGGGGACAAACAGTGAAAGTGTTAATTCCGGAGTCGATGTATTATGAATATGATGATTATCTGAAGCAATTTCGCAAGGGAACAATTGGAGGTTATCGCCGCGAGCTTATGGGTAAAAGAAAAGACGGGACGTTATTCCCCATGGAAGTAGCTGTAAGTATGGTGTATTGGAAAGGAGAGCCTATTTTTGCTGGTGTTGTTAATGATATCAGCGAGCGACGCCGGCTGGAAAGGGAAATTTTACGGATCTCAGAAGAAGAGCGACAAAGCCTGGGACAGGATCTCCACGATGGACTTGGGCAAATGCTTACCGGCATTGGACTACTCAGCCAGAATTTAGCAAACAAGTTGAAATCGGAACACGCTGAATGGTCGAAAGAAGTTCAGGAAATCTCTGACCTTATCAAAGATGCCGACAAATATACCAAAGCGCTAGCTCATGGCCTGGTACATGTTGATATCGAGGCAGAAGGTTTGCAACCGGCTCTGCATCGGTTGAGTGAGCAGGCCAAAACGTTTTTTAAAGTAAACTGTTCTTTCAGAAATAAACTCGATAAAAAAGTTGATAGTCAGTTGAAAGCCTTGAATTTATATCGAATAGCTCAAGAAGCTATAAGTAATGCTGTAAAGCATGGCAAAGCTGAAAATATTGCTATTACCTTAACATCAGAAAACGGTTCGCTTTCACTTATTATAGAGGATGACGGGATTGGGTTTTCGGAATCGGAAAGCCAAAAAACAGAGAAGGGAATGGGAATCCATATTATGAATTATCGATCAAATATAATGTCGGGACATCTTGATATTACAAATGGTGAAGATCAAAAAACGACTGTAAAATGCACGATTCCCCATGAACGGTGAGAGCCTAAAACAAGGAGAACAATGGCCACCAGTTTTAAAAAACGTATTGTTATTGTAGATGACCACCCTCTGATGCGTAAGGGGTTGGCGCTTACCCTGGAATCGGATTCTGTTTTTGAGGTTGTAGATCAGCTGGACCGAGGAGAAGAGTTGCTGCCTAAGTTAGGGCAACTCAATCCCGATGTTGTTATCGTGGATGTGTCGCTGCCGGGAATGAGTGGGCTGGAACTGGTCAAGCATATTATCTCGCAGCGCGAAGAGCAAAAAATATTGGTTGTTTCTCGTCATGATGAATCGCTTTATGCCGAACGGGTGATCCGCGCAGGCGCTAAAGGTTATATTATGAAGCTTGAGGCAGGTGAAGTTTTACTGAAGGCGGTCCGAAAAGTATTGAATGGGGGGATCTACGTCAGCGAGGAGGTCAGCGAGCGATTGCTGATGGGAATGGCGCGGGGACAGAAAGAAAAATTGGAATCCCCCATCGAAATGCTAAGCGACCGAGAGTTAGAAGTGTTTGAACTCACCGGTAAGGGCAATAGCACCCGTAAAATTGCTGAAAAACTTCATCTATCGGTAAAAACTGTTGAATCGTACCGTGCAAGGATTAAGACCAAGCTTAACCTAGAAAACGCCACCGAACTGATGGTACATGCTGTAAAGTGGGTAGAGACGGAACATACTGATCTTTTTTAATGGTAATTTTTTTCGTAGGGATTTATCTGATTGATGAACGTCTTGTTTGATTACAGTTGACTAGTGGTTGAGAGTGCAGCCTGGGAGGGTAATTTGCGTTAGCTTCAATTTCATAGAGAATGTTTCCAATTCTCATAGACCAAAAATATTTAACATAGGTTAACCATGAAACAATTAACCAAATATCAAACCCCTACTGTACCTGTAGATAATCTTCGGCGTGAAATGGATCGAATTTTTAACGAGCTGATCCCTTTCAGCTGGCGATTTGATGATGCAGATTCCGATCTGGGGATTTGGACCCCATCAACGGATATGACGGAAACAAATGATGAATATCTTGTTGAGGTGGATTTGCCTGGCCTGTCAAAAAAAGATATCAGTATAAACTGCCAAGATAATGTACTTACGATCGAAGGCGAACGAAAAAAGACAAATAATGCAGAATATGCAGGCTATCTTCGCACTGAGCGGCACTTTGGTAATTTCCGGCGTTCGATTATGTTGCCGGTCTCAATCACTGAAGAAAAAATAAAAGCTGTTTTTAAAGATGGCGTGCTGAAAATTAATGTACCTAAAGCTGAAAAAAGTAAGCGAAAAACAGTAACGATTGATTAGGTATTTTGATGGGGATTCCCGAACAAGGGATCCCTAATTAAATAGTCTTAGTTTATTTACTTTACTGCCAGCTTATGAAAATATTGGACTCACAAACCTTTTGCATCAAGTAAAACTATTCCAGCAGTGTTGCGGCATTTTGGGATAGAATGCGATCAATGGTATCGTCCGACAAGCGAGATTTTCTAATATAATTTACTGTACGAGTATATAGCTCATCTTGAAAATAAGGATAATCACTGCCCAGAAGAATACGATCCGGGCCAAATGCTTCCACTGCACATATCAACGAAGGTTCATAGAAATTGACAGTGTCGAACCACATGTTTTTTAAAAGTTTACTTGGCATATCCGGAAAGGGGGCATCCCACTGCTCATAGCTGTCGTCAATACGTTGCATATAAAACGGCAAGGGTCCGCCCAGGTGAGCCACAACAAATTTAATATTGGGATAACGGACCGGAATTCCAGCTTGGAGTAGGTGCAACACGCCAATTGTGTCCTCAAAGGGGGCTCCCACAATCCAGCGCAGACCGTGCTCATTTATTAACGGTGATTGTGCCCCCTCACCGGCAGCGTGTACATACACAATAGCGTCGCGCTTATTAAGAGCTTCCCAAACAGGATCCAACCGAGAATCCTTGAGAGTCGAATCCAGAACAGAGGTCGAAATGTTGACGCCGGGCATGCCCAGATCGTCCATCGCTCGTTTAATTTCACCAGTAGTTGCTTCTTCATGGGGAAGGGGCAACGCAGCCAGGGCGGTAAACCGCTCGGAGTGTTGATCTACAATCTCTGCATATTGATTATTGGCAAGCCGAGCCAACGATACAGCCTCTTCCTTATTTTTGAAATAGGGAGACTGAGGAGCAGCAGTTAGTACTTGCAGGTCAACATTGGCTTCATCCATCATTCTGAGCCTGCTGTTTATGTCGTGATCTGTACTTCCTGCATTGAGGTTCCTGGCTGCATCGGTAGAAGAACTCCCTGCTTTTTTTAGGCCATCCAGATATTCGACAGGAAAATAGTGGGCATGGAAATCAATAATTTTACTCATAAGATTGATACCCTAAAATTCGAAATGGAATTAATCTTAAAAACGATGATTGTTAAAAGACAAAAAGTGAATTGCAAAAGCAAAAGTTTCATTAGCCTGCTGCCAAATGCTAATAAATATTTTTCTTTTGGGACGTGGATCAACAATAGAAAACTGTTGCTCTTTTGCGATAAATCTCAGGACATCACAAGTGTTTTTACATATACTTTATTTTTTTGATATGGTTGTTGGATCTTTCATCAATTTAAGTTTATAGGATTACCGGATCTCATTTTAGTGAATCAATTATTATACGGTTGTTGATATAACTAAATGGTATATAGGTTATAAACACTATCTATAGGTATAGTTATTTATTTCATCAAATGATTTGGTATAATTAAGACAGAAAATAAAAACTGATAAAAATAGCTTTAGCATGGATAACGAGAAAAGTCAGACATCATCAAACAGTACCGAAAGTGATAACAAGAATGATATAAGTAAGTGCCCATTTCACAATGGCGCTTCAAGACAAACGGCCGGTGGCGGTACCCAAAACCGGGATTGGTGGCCGAATAAGTTGAATCTTGATATTCTTCGCCAGCATTCTCCAAAATCCAATCCCATGGACGAGGATTTCGACTATGCCGAGGAATTTCAGAAGCTGGATTATGATGCTGTAAAGAAAGATCTCAACGATCTTATGACCGATTCCAAGGATTGGTGGCCGGCTGATTGGGGTCATTACGGAGGGCTCTTTATCCGGATGGCCTGGCACAGTGCAGGTACGTACCGTGTTGCCGATGGCCGAGGAGGCGGAAGCACCGGTAACCAGCGTTTCGCTCCCGTCAATAGCTGGCCAGATAATGTGAGTCTCGACAAGGCACGCCGTTTGCTTTGGCCGATCAAGCAAAAGTATGGCAAAAAACTTTCATGGGCCGACCTGATGATTTTGGCAGGTAATGTCGCGCTCGAATCAATGGGCTTTGAAACCTTCGGTTTCGGAGGCGGACGTGAAGATGTCTGGGAACCTGAGAAAGATGTCAATTGGGGACCTGAAGAAGAATGGCTCGCAGATGAGCGTCACGATGAGGATGGAAATCTCGAAGGGAATCTTGCTGCCGACCATATGGGTCTGATTTATGTGAATCCGGAAGGTCCGAACGGCGAACCTGATCCGGCAAAAGCAGCGGATTTTATTCGACAGTCGTTCAAACGTATGGCGATGAATGACTACGAAACAGTCGCACTCATTGCCGGTGGACATACGTTTGGTAAAGTTCACGGCGCCGCTCCCGAAGATCACAACGGTCCCGATCCCGAGGCAGCCCCGATTGAAGAGCAGGGTCTCGGCTGGAACAACGAATATGGAACTGGCAAAGGTCCCGACACGATTACCAGTGGTCTCGAAGGCGCATGGACAGATCAGCCGATTAAATGGGACATGGGCTTCTTTGAAAACTTGTTCAACTACGAATGGGAGCTGACCCAAAGTCCTGCAGGCAAGTACCAGTGGACTCCGAAAGATGAGGAAGCTCAAAATACCGTACCCGACGCGCATGATCCAGACAAAAAGAATGCTCCTATGATGCTCACGACGGATCTCGCGCTAAAAGTAGATCCTGAATATGAGAAGATTTCACGACACTTTTATGAGAATCCGGAAGAATTTGCAGATGCTTTCGCCCGAGCATGGTTTAAGCTTATCCACCGGGATATGGGACCAAAAGAGCGTTACCTCGGGCCGGAAGTCCCCGAGGAAGACTTGCTCTGGCAAGATCCGATTCTCGAAGTTGATCATGAACTGATTGATGACAAGGACATTGCTCAACTAAAAGAGGAAATCCTGGATTCCGGATTAACGGTTTCTGAACTCGTTTCTACTGCATGGGCATCCGCGTCAACGTACCGAGATTCCGATAAACGAGGCGGTGCAAATGGTTCACGTATCCGTCTTGCTCCACAGAAAAATTGGGAAGTCAATAATCCCGGACAGCTATCCAACATGCTTGAGACGCTGGAAGGTATCCAAGAGGAATTCAATAACGTTCAATCCGGTGATAAGAAAGTTTCATTGGCCGATCTGATTGTTCTGGGTGGAGCTGCCGCTATTGAAAAGGCGGCTGAAAATGCCGGTCACGATATTACGGTACCATTCACACCGGGACGTGCTGATGCCACAGAAGAGCAAACCGATGAGGAATCCTTTGAATGGCTCAATCCGGATGCAGACGGGTTCCGTAACTATTATGATACCGAGCGCAATGCAACGGCAGAAGAACTGCTGGTTGACAAAGCTCAACTGCTGACGCTGACGCCGCCTGAAATGACGGTGCTGCTTGGCGGCATGCGGGTGCTCGATACCAACTATGACGGATCTGAGCATGGCGTATTCACGGATAACCCGGGTGCACTTACAAATGACTTCTTTGTTAATCTGCTCGATATGAGTACGACCTGGAAACCGGTGTCGGATGACAGGGAAGTGTTTGAACTCCGCGATCGTGATACCGACGAAGTGAAGTGGACCGGTACCCGTGCAGACCTGGTCTTCGGTTCAAATTCTGAATTGCGGGCACTTGCCGAAGTTTATGCAACTGAGGATAGTGAAGAGAAGTTCATAAATGACTTCGTAGATGCCTGGACCAAGGTTATGCAACTGGATCGTTTCGATCTGGACAAATAATTAGGCACGATATAAATAATTATAGATTAATTTTATCTTAAAAGGCAGTCTCACTCGAGACTGCCTTTTTTATTTATACAGGAGTTATTTTTGATTCGACTGGCTTCGAACTCGTGTGACTAAATACCATCCCGCACCAAGTAAAATAAGCAGTAGCGGAATAGCACCGGGCTCACTCTCTACACTAATCATGTATATCATAAGTACGACTCCGATCACAATAGTTAGTATCGATATTATTTTGTGTAGTCTTAAACTTTCAGGTTTTTCCATATTAAGCTCTCTATTAGTGTGAACATTTGTAGTTATACTGCATTCTGTTCAGATTCTCCTTGCGCTGCATAACGAAACAGCAAGGCCGATACCACAAACAGTGTGATGAAAAACCCATTAACACCTATAATGTGGAATACTGTGCTGGGAGGTGACTGATAAAATCCACCGATCAGAGCAATAGCAGCCACCAATGTCTGAGCGAGCGCCATCGCAAACATTGTTAAAACCATTTCCCGCGACCGAAATCGGGCCATGAGCGCACCGATGACTCCGACAAAAATCACCCCAAAATACAACAGATTGACGGGGTTGTCCTCCGTACCGATAATGCCCACCGCAAGGTTTGTCCAGATGAGGAAGAATCCAGTGAAGAGTGCAAACCCTATTGCGACCCGGTAGGCAATTTCGCCCGACTTTCTCGTTATCAGTTTATACGTAAGGCCGATACCAAATAGGAGGGTGCCGGCAAAAATGAAATCAGAAAAAGTCCAGACCACTTCATCAGTGAACTGCATTGCAATCAGTGGTATCATTAATAATAATCCGGTAGCGAGTGCAAGGCCGGCAATGGATTGGTAAAAATTACTATCTGTGTTCACGAGTATTTCCTTTTTATTTTTGGTTGTTATTTACAATGAGCCGACAAAGCGGCAATTCATAAGTCATACGAATCCGAACAAGGGTGGAAAGATAATTCCGACTATCGCCGCCCACACGGCATAAATGGGCAGGTAATCCGTCTGCCACCGTTCGAGTGCCGGGAATGTTCTGCGTCTATGCAGGAAGTGGATGTAGAGTACCGCGGACCAGACCAGGTTAACCAAAAGGATCACGTTCATGCCCAGGGCAGCCACACGATTCGGGGTGAAACCGAATTCCGTGATCCGCTCGGAAATAGCCCATAGCGCTACGGCATCGGCCAACAGCGCACTGACTACCAGCACAACCTGTATCACATCGAAGGCGCCGGGTGGGGACTGGGGATTCCGGGCAGAGATGCAGTAGAGCAGGAGTCCCAGAACTACCACCAAGAGCATGTCGAAAGCGATGAGCACGTTACGATCGATTTCCACACCGCGCCCGGTC
>CAZBCG010000003.1:0-253856 GCA_964490705.1 uncultured Balneolaceae bacterium
ACTTCCAAAGGCTTGTGGCACAACAATACTTTGGGACCGGTAAAAGCGCCTTCGTACCGACCGTTGCCATTGCTATAAATTGATTCGGTTGCCTCCAGCAACGACGATACTTGCTCCTCAAAACGTTCGGCCTGCGTTGTACTAGCCAGCGGTCCCATCCGTGTTTCTTTTTTAGCAGGATCGCCAATAGAAGTCTTATCAAGTCGTTTTTTCAAAACTTCAATTACATCATCCATACGCTCTTGCGGGACGATCGTTCGTCGAATGGCCGTACACTTTTGTCCTGTTTTTACCGTCATTTCATCGGCAACTTCATCCACAAACAGATCGAACTCTTCCATATCTGGAGTGACGTCAGCGCCAAGAATCGAGCAGTTCAGTGAATCGGCTTCCAGATTAAAGCGCACGTTGTTGGCCACGATATTGGGATGCGCTTTAAGTTTCTGTCCTGTTTCGGCTGATCCTGTAAAAGAAACACTGTCTTGGCTGGTTAGATGATCCAGCAGGTCCCCCGGCTTGTCGGCGGCGATAAACTGGATCGCGCCCTCGGGAAGTAGGTTCGACTCCAGCATATCTTCAAAGACTTTGTACGCCAGGTATGAGCCGGTGGGCGACGGCTTGATGAGGGCCGGCATTCCCGAAATAATGCAGGGGGCCAACTTTTCGAGCATCCCCCAGACCGGGAAGTTAAAAGCGTTGATATGCACAGCTACACCGTGACGCGGCACGCAGATATGTTGTCCCACAAATGTCCCTTCGCGCGACAATCGCTCGTGGCTGCCTTCCACATGATAGGGCAGATCGGACAGTTCAATACGCGATTTGCTGGACAGCGTAAACATACTGCCGATACCGCCCTCGATATCGATCCAGGAATCTTGGCGTGTAGCCCCGGTATGCGTCGAGAGCTCGTAATAATCTTCCTTTCGCTCCAGCAGATATTGGGCCAAAAACTTGATCTTGAATGCCCGTTCATGGATCGACATTTCACGGAGTTTTGGTCCGGCTTGCTGACGCGCATATTCGCAGGTGCCCTTGTAATCCAGATCCGCCTCCAGCATCTGTGCCACCGGTTCTCCGGTCACCGCGCTGATCAAATTTTTTTCTTCGCCTTCATCAATCCATTCGCCTTTAATATAGCTTCGTACTTTCATTCTGTTTCTCATCTTTTATTTAAATAGTCATCTCGACCAACGGGAGAGATCTTTGCTTTACGTTCTAAGAACAAAGATTTCTTGCTTACGCTCGAAATGACATGTCATTAAAGTTATTTCTTTTTCTCCCCCCACGTTTCATACTTTGCCGACTGGCTCGGTCTATCTTTCGGCTCCTCTCGAAGCGGTTCGCATTCTTTTAGCGAGTTGTGCAGCTGTCCCGGTAATTGTTGATATAATTCTGTGCCTTTCGTTTTCCATTGTATCATCTCATCGCTTACATCTTTAACGATCTTGGCGGGATTTCCGACCACCAGTTTCCGCTCGGGAATTTCCATCCCTTCCTTCAGGAATGACATCGCACCAACAATGCATTCAGCACCCAATTCTACATTATCCATCACTACGGAATTCATCCCCACAAGGCAATTGCGTCCGATATGTCCGCCATGAATGATGGCGCCGTGGCCAATATGAGCACTTTTTTCAAGCACTACCGTAACACCCGGAAACATATGGATGGTGCAATTTTCCTGCACATTGCATCCGTCTTTGATTACGATCTTGCCCCAGTCCCCACGAATGGCCGCTCCCGGAGCGATATACACATCTTTGCCGATAACTACATTGCCTGTTACTGCGGCCTGCGGATGCACATAGGCACTTTCATCGACTACCGGCTTGTATCCGTCAAATTTGTAAATCATATCACAGATTATTTTGATATCGTTGATTTAGCAGATTTTAATCAATGTAATCAGCTAAATCTGGTCAATCTGAGTTACGTTTTTTCTAAGATAACTGCCATGCCTTGACCGACCCCAACACAAAGGGTACAAAGGGCATATTGCTGATTTTGCTCCTGTAGTTCAATAGACGCCGTTTGTAGCAATCGTGCCCCCGACATGCCCAGCGGATGTCCCAGTGCAATGGCCCCGCCATGGGGATTCACACGCGGGTCGTCATCGTCGATGCCCAATTCTCGAAGTACGGCCAGACTTTGAGCCGCAAATGCCTCGTTGAGTTCGATAATCCCCATATCATCGAGGGATAAATCGGTGCGTCCCAGTACTTTTTTCGTAGCTCCAACCGGACCCATACCCATAATTCTGGGTTCTACGCCGACCACCGCCGAAGCGACAATGCGTGTTAAGGGTTCCAGATCAAAATCGTTGATCGCAGAATCACCGGCAATCAGCATGGCACAGGATCCGTCATTGATACCACTGGCATTACCGGGAGTAACGCTTCCGCCATCTCGAAAAACAGCCGGTAGTTTGCTGAGAACTTCCACCGTAGTTTCCGGACGGATAAATTCATCTTTTTCAAAAATTTTAGGGTCACTTTTTTTCTGTGGGATTTCCACCGGCATAATTTCTTTGGCCATGCGCCCACTCTTGGTAGCTTGGGCGGCTTTCTGTTGCGACCATGCTGCAAACTTGTCCTGATCTTCGCGACTTACGCCATATTTCTCCACGATATTTTCTGCTGTTTCTCCCATAGCTTCACTTCCGTACTGCTCATCCATTTTGGGATTGACAAAACGCCATCCAAAGGTTGTATCATGCATTTCAGTAGCACCGGAATAAGGGGCTTCTCCTTTCCCCAGCACCATCGGTCCGCGGGTCATATGTTCCATTCCACCGGTAATAAACAGGTCGCCTTCACCCACGTTGATTGATTTATAAGCCTGGACCGCACTGCTCATGCCCGAGGCGCAAAGACGGTTTACGGTTTCGCCGGGTACCGTGGTCGGGAGTCCCGCCAGTAGCGCTGCCATGCGCGCCACATTGCGGTTGTCTTCGCCCGCCTGATTGGCACACCCAAAGATCACATCCTCAATACGCTCAGGATCAATATTCGAATTTCGGTTCATCAATTCTTCGATGGTCAATGCCGTAAGGTCATCGGCCCGGATGGGAGAGAGGGCTCCACGGTATTTGCCGATGGGTGTTCGAATAGCATCAATAATATAAGCTTCAGACATAATGTAGTAGAAAGTTTTAAGTAAATCAGTTAATTGTCTTCGAAATGTGTTTCGTTTATTCGAAAAACGGTTCCGCGAAAAAGTGCTACCTGCTCATCATCTTGGTTGGTAATGCTAATGTTATAGACGCCGATACGTCGGCCGATGCTTAGTTCATCTGTTTCGGCCGTGATTGTATCTCCGGCAACTATTTTCTTTATGAAGGAGATATTATTTTCCATGGCTACTGCCACTCGTCCATAGCTGTTGGATGCAAATGCCAGAGCGCTGTCGGCCAGCGAAAAAGCAATTCCGCCATGTGAGACATTGAATCCGTTAACCATTTCTTTTCGGACCGTCATTTCCAGTTTTGCATAACCGGGTTTAATATCAACGGTTTTGATGCCCAGCCAACGGCTGAAGGCATCATCGGTCATCATTTTATCGACTACTTTTTTAGCAAGTTTCTGTTTATTCATGTGGAGTCAGAATTCCGAACTCAGAATCCAGGAGAAATTTATTCAGAATTCTGACTCCTGAATACTGAGTTCTGCCTTTAATAAAATGTTTCTCCATTTCGAACTTTTCTCTTCAGCAGTGGATTCGGCCGGTAACGATCCTCACGATATTCTGTTTGTAATTTAGAGATCCGATCCAACACTTCCTGCAGGCCGATCTCATCTGCCCACTCCAACAATCCCTTGGGATAGTTGACCCCTTCGGTCATGGCCAGATCCACATCCTCGACGGTAGCTACATTCATAAATACCGCATCGGCAGCTTCGTTAATAAGCATTGCCACAATACGATCTACTATTCCTTGACCGAGCTCTTCGTTTTTGTTCGGTTTGGGATTATCAGCATCATCACCGTAATTATAAAACCCTTTGCCTGATTTTTTGCCCAACCAGCCGGCCTCGACCATCCGCTTCTGGGTGAACGACGGTTTAAACCGGGGATCGTAGAAAAATTCTTCAAATACGGTTTCGGTAACTTTATAATTTACATCGTGACCGATGAAATCCATTAACTCAAAGGGACCCATTTTGAATCCACCGATCTCTTTCATGGCCCAGTCGATTGTTGGTACGTCGGCCACACCCTCTTCATACATGCGAATGGCCTCGCTGTAAAACGGTCGCGCCACACGATTGACGATAAAACCAGGAGTATCTTTGGCTAAGACGGTGGTTTTTCCCCAGTCGTCAATTTGCTGTCGGGCTGTTTGGGTAATTTCTTCAGAAGTAGCAATGCCCGGCACAATTTCCACCAGCGGCATTATGGGGGCGGGATTGAAGAAGTGAATCCCCAAAAATCGTCCCGGTTTTTTGAGGGTTGATGAGAGCGAAGCAATCGAGAGGGAAGAGGTATTGGTGGCCAAAATGCAATCGCGCGAAACAATTCCTTGCAGACGTTGAAAGACATCCTGTTTGATCTCTAAATCCTCTACAACAGCTTCAATGACTAAGTTACATTCGTCGTAATTGGTTAGGTCTTCTACAAAGTGGATACGATCCATAATGCCGTCCACCTCTTCCTGCGACATGCGATCCTTTTCGACCTGACGTTGCAGGATTTTTCGCAGCGCGTGTTTGGCATTTCCCAGTTGATCGGGATAGGCATCGTATAAATAAACTTTGTGATTGTTTTGGGATGCAATCTGGGCGATGCCTTGTCCCATAGTGCCTGCGCCTACTACGCCAATGATCTCATCTTTCATTTTTTGCGATAATTATTTTCAAATTCTTGCACTCTGAAAATAATGATTTCAATTCTAAAACCAACCTGATTCGTTAAACCGAAACACCATTTGTCATATAAAACAAAAAATGATATCATGATGATATCAAAAAGATCACAGCAAAATTAATGTCATTATGTCCAAAAATGTCTTGGTCAGAAATATTGACGAGGAAACCCTCGAGAAGCTGAAGAAAAAAGCGGCGGCCAATAATCGTTCGCTGCAGGAAGAGCTCAAAGAACTGCTGGAAATGCACGCCGGGCCGGATATCGAAGAAGTCCGTAAAATGGTTAGAGAAAATCTGGAAAAGTACAGGAAAGAAGGCCGAAAGTTTTCTGATAGTACAAAAGATATACGTGAAGACAGAGAGCGATGAGTTTGGTTATTGACTGTTCTGTAGGAGCAAAGTGGCTTTTTCTAGAGGAGGGATCTTCTAAAGCCGAAAAAGTTTTGAAAGAATTATCTTTCTTTTTCGTTCCGGATTTGTTTTTAGTCGAACTTGATGCTGTTATCTCTAAAAAAGTACGTCAACGAGAAATTTCCAGTGAGGAAGCATTTCAGAAAATTGTTGAACGAGAGAAGTTACCATATAAAATTTTGGGTTATACTGATATTTCTAAGTTGGCATTAGAAATATCAGTATCTCTGCCTGTAACACTTTACGACGCTACCTACATCGCTACGGCCATTGAAAAGCATGCTGTAGTATATACTGCTGATCAACGATTGGTAAATGGGGTTTCAAATACCTCGCTTAAGAAATACGTTCAAAGTATTTGGGATTTGGATTAGCTACTTTCCTTTAAACTCCGGCTTCCGCTTCTCCAGAAAAGCCTGTACGCCCTCATGATAATCATCGGTTTTGCCCGCCTCGGTTTGAAGATCGGCTTCGAGCTCGAGATGTTCTTCAAGATTATTGGATAGGGATTGATTGATAGCCCGCTTATACAGCCCAAATCCTTTGGTGGGCATAGAGGCCAGTTTTTGGCAAATGGATTGAGCTTCATCCAAGAGATTATCTGCTCCGACGGCTTTATAAATCAAACCGATTTCTTCGGCTTTTTCGGGGGATATTTTCTCGTCTAACAAGTACATGGCATTGGCTCGCTGCAGGCCAACCAATCGCGGAAGAAAAAAAGTGCCGCCGCTGTCAGGAATGAGGCCAATTTTACTGAACGATTGTACGAAAACAGCTTCATTTGATGCGAGCACAATATCACAGGCAAAAGCAATGTTGGCTCCGGCACCTGCGGCTGTTCCATTGACGGCACAGATAACTGGTTTCTCGAGTTGACGAATAGCTTTAATGGTGGGATTGTAGCTGCCGCGAACGGTTTCGCCGAGCTCATAATCTTCTCCTTTGTCAACGACTTCTGGCAGATCCTGTCCCGCACAAAACGCTTTACCGTTACTGGTGAGTAAGACGCAGCGCACCTCGTTATTTTTGCCGGCATTCCCAAGGGCATCTTGCAATTCTTGTGCCATCGGCTCGATAAAACTGTTGAGCTTTTTGGGGCGATCTAAAGTAATAGTCAGAATATTATTTTCAAGTGATGTAGAAATATATTCACTCATAGTAATTTTTTTAGCCACAGATTAAACAGATAAAATTCCGGTTCAGTAGATCAGCGACAAAATATAATTCGATATTATTTCACAGAGATACGTAAAGAATCACAAAGAGCCACAGAGAAAATCGATCTTTCTTTGTGTAGCTCTGTGCCTTCTTTGTGCAACTTTGTGGTATAATAAAATGTAAGTTAGAGAAATAGAATCAGTTAAAATCTGCGTAAATCCGCGGCCTAAATACATTTAAAATGCTCAAAAGGCTCGTCGCAATCGTGACAATAATATTGAGCTTTACAGGCTGTAGAGCCAAACTCGCTCTGCAATTCGGTGTTGGTGGAATCGCAGTAAGGACAGGAGATGACCCGGCTCGATCCCTTTAGCGTTTTTAAAAAATCGTCATCTTGTTCGGTTTTACCGGGAGGAGCGATGCCGTAGTCTTTTAGCTTTTTCTTGGCTTCATCCGACATCCAATCCGTTGTCCACGTCTCTGAAAAATCCTTCTTTACCTCGAAGTTCTGTATGCCATTTACTTTAAGCGTTTTCTCGATCTCCTGTTCGATGGCTTTCATCGCGGGACATCCGGAATAGGTGGGAGTTATGCGGACTACAACTTTTCCATCTTCAACTGTAACCTCGCGTGCTATCCCCAAATCTATAATAGAAAGCACAGGAATTTCCGGGTCCTTTACTTCCGACAGCAGATCCCATATTTCATCTTTATTATATGTGGTTACAGTAGCCATAACATTTATTAACGAACATAGGCTTCGGATTATTAGAAGCCGTTAGAAAACACGTAAAAATTTACTAAAAGCTACTCCCAATCAGCATCGGGATAAGAGCGCCGCAGATGCTGCATTTCAGCCAGCAGGTGTCCCAAATGCTCGGTGTGCAGACCTTCGCGACTGCCTTCCACCATAAACTGATCGAAGTCCGGAACTTCCAGCGTTGCTTCTTCCAGCGTATCGACGATCAGTTCCTTCCAGTCGGATTTAAACGTTGAGGTGTCTGCAGCGAGCCCTTCTTCCTGCAACAGCTCTTCAACCTCATCCTGATGGAACAGTTCACCAATGTAGGTCCAGATATCATCGAAAGCATCCTGGATACGCTCGTGACTTTCATCCGTACCGTCTCCGAGTCGCAGTATCCATTCGCGACTGTGGCGCAGGTGATATTTTACTTCCTTAAAATGTTTCTCAACCATCCCGCTGAACTGTTCATCTTTTACGTCCAATAATAACTGGTATAAATAATAGCTGTACGAGGAGAACAAAAACTGCCGGGCGATAGTAAATCCGAAATCGCCTTTTGGCAGCTCGGTGATTTTTAGATTCTTGTACTCAACGTCATTGCGAAAATAAACCAGATCATCGCGATGGCGTCCCTCATCTTCGATTTCAACCGCATATTCATACAAATTGGCAGCGTGACCAATATAGTCCAGTGCGATGTTAGCCAGCGCAATATCTTCCTCGAGGATGGGACCATGCCCACACCATTCCGAAAGACGATGTCCCAGTATCAGGCGGTCATCGGCCAGGCGGACGAGGTATTCAAAAAGCGCTTCCTGTTTTGTTAATTCTTTGGATTTTGTAGCTGTACTCATGATCGTCGTTTTGAGACTCGGGGTACACTGTAAAATTGCGGATGCCGGTAAGGCTTGTCATCGGCGGGATCAAAGAACGGTCCTTCATCCTCACCTTTCGAGGCCACAATCTGATCGCTAGGAACCACCCAAATATTGACAGCTTCTTTACGCCGCGTATAAACGTCTCGGGCATTTTCCAGGGCCTTTTCGGCATCCGGAGCATGCAGGCTGCCCGCATGTTCATGAGGTTTGCCGTCTCTGGGCTGGGTAAATACCTCCCAAAGCGGCCATTGGGTGTCGTTTGTATTTGATTGATTCTCTTTACTCATAAGTTTCAGTGGTAAAAATATTAGTCAGCTTTTATAGAATGTTGATTTGTTATTGGTTAATAGTTATTAGGGGCCTCCTGGTAACCAACTAACTTGCTTTTTCTTTACTTAGTTTTTGTTTGTGGGCATATTCTTCTGCAGCTTCACGGACCCATTTTCCATTTTCGTGCGCTTCGCGACGTGCTTTCATACGCTCCTTATTCATAGGTCCATTACCTTTCACAACATTCCAGAACTCATCCCAGTCAATTTCACCGAACTCCCAGTGTTCTTTTTCTTCGTTGTATTCTAGTTCATCATCAGGAATTTCGAGTCCCACTTCGTGAGCTTCGGCAACATGACGATCAACAAAACTTTGACGGAGTTCGTCGTTGGTTTTTGACTTCACGCCCCATTTGATAAGCTCAGCGCTGTTTGGGGAATCCTCGTCATGCGGACCGAACATCATCAGTGTGGGCCACCACCAGCGATTAACAGCATCCTGAATCATCTCTTGCTGCTCGGGCGTACCATCTGCCATTGTAGCTACCATTTCGTAGCCCTGCTTCTTATGAAAACTTTCCTCTTTACAAATCCGCACCATCGCTCGCGAATAGGGACCGTACGAACTGCGAGCCAACATTGTTTGATTAATAATAGCAGCACCATCTACCAGCCAACCAATGACCGCCACATCAGCCCAGCTTAGCGTAGGATAATTAAAGATGCTCGAGTATTTTGCCTTGCCTTCCAGAAGCTGATCGATAACTTCTTCTCGGCTGGCACCCAACGTTTCTGTAGCGCTGTATAGATACAGACCGTGACCTGCTTCATCCTGAACTTTAGAGAGCAAGATCATTTTGCGCCGTAGCGAGGGGGCTCGTGTAATCCAGTTGCCTTCTGGTAGCATACCCACAATTTCGGAATGCGCATGCTGCGACATCATCCGGATAAGCTGCTGGCGATATCGTTCGGGCATCCAATCTTTAGGCTCGATCGTTTCGCCGTTGTCAATACGGTCTTGGAATACCTGTTTTTTGGCTTCTTCACTCATAGTGCTGAAATTTTATGAAAACTTTTTGCAAACTGAACATATGCATGAACGTGAAATTTAACAAATACATTCATCCAAATTAACGTATTTAGTATGTCAATTTTATGATTTAAATCGTTATTCTTTAAATAGTTTGAGACATAATTTGCAGGACACTATATTAACTTTATGAAAATAACAACAAAATTTGAGGTGTGATTATGGGTGACGTTGCCGATCAAACAGCTACGCTTGAACGTCCTGTAGAGGAAAAATTTGATGACCATCTGGGCCTTCAGGATGTTGATTATGTGGAGCATTATGTAAGTAATGCGAAACAGGCTAGTCACTTCTATCAAACGGTGTTTGGATTTGAACTTAAAGCATTCAGTGGGCTGGAGACCGGCAATCGTGATCGTGCTTCGTATTTGTTGGAACAGGGGAATATCCGGTTTTTATTGACTTGCCCCTTGAATAGTAATTCTCCCATTGCCGATCACGTGGCTCGCCACGGCGATGGAGTCCGCGATATCGCCATGCACGTAGAGGATGTGGATCGGGCTTATAGCGAAACAGTAAAGCGTGGGGCGACAAGTATTGAAGAGCCACATGATCTTGAAGATGAGCACGGCAAGATCCGGAAAGCCGCTATTGCAACGTATGGTGATACTATTCACACACTTATCGACCGATCGGAATACGACGGTATTTTTATGCCCGGATTTAAAGCCGCAGAATCACCCTTGAAGAATATTGAGCCGGTGGGTATCCAGTATGTTGACCACTGCGTGGGCAATGTGGAGAAAGGGAGGATGAATGAATGGGTCGATTTTTATCGTGATGTGATGGGCTTTACACAGTACATCCATTTTGATGACAAAGATATTTCGACGGAATATTCGGCGTTGATGTCGAAGGTAATGGCCGGCGGTCGCGGAATGATTAAGTTTCCTATAAACGAGCCGGCTGAGGGAAAGAAAAAATCTCAAATTGAAGAATTCTTGGACTACTATGAAGGTCCGGGCGTTCAGCATATTGCATTGCTTACCGGTGATATCATCAAAACGGTGAAAGAGTTGAAGGGACGTGGCCTCGAGTTTCTCCATGTCCCAACTACTTACTACGAAGAACTGGAAAGTCGGGTTGGGAAGATTGACGAACCCATCGATCAGCTCGAGGATTTGGGTATTCTCGTGGATCGCGATGATGAAGGATACCTGCTGCAGATATTTTCAAAACCAATTGTCGATCGTCCGACACTCTTTTTTGAGATCATCCAGCGCAAGGGGGCACGTGGTTTTGGGAAAGGAAATTTTAAAGCCCTGTTCCAGGCGATTGAACGCGAACAGGAAAAACGAGGAAATCTTTAAAAAAATAGTCGAAAGTCCTGAGTATAAAGTATGTTACGCACTCATTACTTGAGACTTTCTACTTTTGACTAAAACGAGGTATCAGCCATGATTTATCACCAACTCGGAAAGATCCCACAAAAGCGACACACGCAATTCCGTCGTCCCGACGGGGAGCTGTATCAAGAGCATCTGTTCGGTGCCGAAGGATTTCACGGAAGTTCTTCGTTGTTGTATCATCACAATCCGCCTACGCGGACATTTAAAGTTGAGAAAGGCGAAGAGCTCGACATAGAAAAGTGGGATGAAGGCGTACTCCGGCATCACCACTTGCGGACGGCCAATGTGGAAGAAGGCGGTGATCCCGTGATGGGACGCAAAGTACTGCTCTACAATAATGATGTGCAAATTGGCGTGGTACGTCCCACGGAGTCGATGGATTACTTCTATAAAAATGGAGAGCATGACGAGTTGCTGTTTATCCATGAGGGCGAAGGATATATGCAGACCATGTTCGGCAAGCTCGATTTTGGATACGGCGACTATATCTTTATCCCACGCGGTACGATTTATCAGATAGTTTTTGAAACCGAAAAAAATCGCATGTTAACGGTTGATTCTACCGGGCCGATTGATATTCCCGATCGTTACCTTACCGAAAAGGGGCAGTTTGCTGAAAATAGTCCCTATTGTGAGCGCGATATTCGCCGTCCCGAAGGTCCTATATTTGTGAATAAGCAGGGCGAATTTGAGGTTCGCATCAAAAAGCAGGGACGATACACCTCGTACTGGTACGAACATCATCCCTTTGATGTCGTCGGCTGGGACGGATACCTGTATCCGTGGATTTTCAACATCAAGGATTTTGAGCCGATTACCGGACGCGTTCATCAGCCACCGCCCGTGCATCAGACGTTTGAGGGACCCAATTATGTGGTTTGCTCGTTCTGTCCGCGCAAGTTCGACTACCATCCGAAATCTATTCCGGCGCCCTATGCCCATTCCAATGTGGATTCGGATGAGGTGCTCTACTATGTGGAAGGTGACTTTATGAGCCGCAAAGGCGTTGAAGAAGCCAGTATCACGCAGCATCCCGGCGGCATTCCGCATGGACCACATCCCGGAAAGTATGAGGGCAGTATCGGCAAAGAAGAAACCGATGAGTATGCGGTGATGATCGATACTTTCCATCCGCTGCATCTCACGACCGAAGCCAAGAAGCTGGATGACGACAGTTATCCGTATTCTTGGATCGAGGATGAGGAGAAGGAGAAGATCGAAGCGAGAGAGTAACCTGTCTTAAACAACACTTATTTAAAGCCTGTCGCGTTTATTCACGGCAGGCTTTTTCTTTTATTTAGCTATTCGGGAATGGCGTATTCATATGGAATTTCTATTCATCTTTTTCCTGTTTATACGTTGCAAATAAATTTTGAATAAAGGGACTGGATATCAGAACAAGCGATGGACAATATTTTGATTACTGAGCTTGAAAATCAGGGACCGGGAGATATTCTTGGTGCTATCGGGGGAGAAACAGATATCGATCCCGCTATCATTGGTAATATTGATATAAACGGCTCCAAGGCTTTTGTGGAAGTTGATGACGACAAAGCGGCGGAGCTTGCAAAGCAGCTGGATGGCAAAAAAGTAGGTCGATCCCGGGTGACGGTTCGGGATATTGATGCGGAAGACTTTGAAGATCTGGAAACCGTTTTTGAATACTCGGAGCGCCTGAAACGGCTGGTTGAACTGGAGCGCGAACAGGAGATGCGGGAGCACGAAGAAAGTATTCGCACCCTTTCCGGTAAGCAGCGACAGGCCGATGGAAAGGCAATTCTTCATTTGAGAGGCCGTGATGAGGGAAATGCGCTGGAAGGGAAGCTGGTGAAGTTTATGCGTCAGCATAAAGGTGAGCCATTGCCGGAGACCGAAATATCGGTCGGTGATCTGGTGATGATTTCCCGCAGAGATCCGCTGCTCAGTGATAATCCTACCGGCACGGTCGTGCAGAAAACAAACTATTCGATTACTGCAGCTTTTGATCAGCCCCGGAGTTTTATATTCGGCAAGGGGCTGCGTATGGATCTCTATGTCAATGATATTACCTATCAGCGGATGAAGGAGGCATTATCGCAGCTGGAAGAGGCCAAAGGGACATTAGGTGAACTGCGAAACATTTTTGTAGGACTCCGCTCTCCGAATCCTTCTGATGACAAGGAAATAGACCAGTGGTTTAACGGTGACTTGAACGAATCCCAGAAAGCGGCGGTTTCCGCCAGCTTGGGGGCCGATGATTTTCATCTGATCCACGGGCCGCCGGGCACAGGAAAAACGACCACAGCCATCGAAGTGATTGAACAGGCCGTGGCGGAAGGGCAGTCCGTCTTGGCTACGGCGGCCTCAAATACAGCGGTCGATAATATCCTCGATTTTCTGCTGGATCGCGACAAAGAGGCTGTTCGTGTGGGACATCCGGCACGGGTAACACCGAAGCTTAAAGAGCATACACTGGACAGCCTGATTGAAGAACAGCCGAAATTTCGTCAGTCGGAAGAGTTGCGGAAACAGGCGTTTGAGAAAAAAGAAGAGCAGGAAGAGTTTACGCACCCATCAGGGAAATATAGGCGGGGGATGAGCAATAGCAAAATCAAGGAGCTTGCCGAAGAGGGACGTGGCTCACGAGGCGTCTCGGCCGACAAAATCCAGGAGATGGCGCAATGGATTGAGATCCAGGATGATGTAGAACAGTTGTTCGATGAAGCCGACCGGCTCCGGGAGGAGGCCGTTGATGAGATTCTTGACGACAAGCAGGTTATTTGTACGACCAACAGCACCGCCGGCAGTGAATTGCTGGAGGAACGCCATTTTGATCTCGTCGTAATCGATGAGGCGACGCAGGCGACCGAGCCCAGCTGTTTGATTCCCATCACGCATGGCGAAAAAGTGATTATGGCTGGCGATCACCGACAGCTACCACCGACGGTGAAAAATCGTAAAGCTGCTAATAAGGGATTGGGAAACACTCTTTTTGAACGGCTGGCTGAAAAATATCCCGAGAAGAGAAACTTGCTCAACATTCAGTATCGTATGCATGAGAATATTATGGACTTCTCCAGTCAACAGTTTTACGAAGACCGGCTTTCTGCTGATGAGAGCGTAAAAAGGCACACGCTGGCAGACCTCCAGCTCGATATTAATGCGTTTGATAATAACGTGATGCAGATTCTGGATCCCGCCGAGCCGGTGGTCTTTGTCGATACGGCCCAGCTGGATGCCCCGGAACACACGCGACAGGGCTCAACGTCGAAAGAAAATCCCGAAGAAGCACTCTGGGTAGCTCAAATGGCGGATAATTTGCTTCGGGCCGGAGTAGCTCCCCGCGATATTGCCGTGATTAGTCCGTATAACGATCAGGTTGATTTGCTGGATCGGAAAATTGATGCCGAGGATATGGAGGTCAAGTCAGTGGATGGTTTCCAGGGACGTGAGAAAGAAGTGGTCATCATATCGCTGACGCGAAGTAATAAAAACGATCAGATCGGCTTTCTCGAGGATGTGAGAAGGCTCAACGTATCGCTGACTCGCGCCAAGAGAAAGCTGATTGTGGTGGGAGACAGTGCCACGGTGACATCACATGAGACATACCGCAGTTTTGTGGATTACGTTGAAAACCAGGGGCGGGTAGTGCAATTGTAATCCCAATCCCCGGATCGGGGGATGAACAGAAAAGATAAATCGAAGCTAAGGAATAAAAATGTAACCCTCCGACGGCTCGTAAGTTGCCGATGTATTTATATTTATCAGTTTAATCTGACTGATATTCTACAAGCATTTCCCGGTATTTAGCAGCATCATCCGGTTGTTCCCATTCTTCATAGAGAGTAATGATCTGCTTGACTAATTCCCGTTTCAGGGATTGGCCTTTTTCGTCGAATTTATTCAGCAGTGATCGGGTATCCGCTATTAATGATTCGGCTTCTTCGTACAATTCGAGATTCGTCAGGCAGGCTCCCTGCAGGCTGTGGGCCACGGCAATATCCGGATGATCGACCGCTTGAATCTCTTCCCGAATTTTCAGCGTCTCATGGAGCAGGTTCCCGGCTTCCTGGTAATTTTCCAGCTCCATATGCATTTGTCCCAGCATATAATAGGCCGATATTAGCATTGGATATTCATTAGCCGATCTGTTTCGATGTATGGAAATAGCTTCTCGGAGCAGGGACTCGGCTTCATCATATTTTTGCTGATCTTTTAGCAGCGATCCCAGCTGTACCAGACTTGCGGCTACATCAGGATGATCGGATCCGAGCAGGTTGCGTTTTTTGTTGAGCGTTTCTCGATGGAGCTTTTCCGCAAATTCAATTTTTCCCGTTACATGATTGATTCGGGCAAGATTGGTTTTGAATACCAGGGCGTGGGGATGATCGCCTCCCACAGAAGCTTCCATCACAGAAATGGCCTCTTCCAGTAGTTTCTTAGCCTCTTTATAATCACCCTGATGTCCGGCGATAAAGGCAAGATTATTCAACTGAATTCCAATGCTGGGATGGCCGGGACCCAGCACATCGTGCCGCTGTTCAAGAGACTCTTTCAGCAGCGAAGTTGCTTCATTGTAATCGCCGCTCCAGGCTTTGAGGATGGCTAGATTGTTGACGGTTGTGATGGTTTCCGGATGTTTTTCTCCCAATAATTTTTCCTGTATATCCAGCGCCTCCAAATAATGTTCTCTGGCCTCGGCGTAGTTTCCTTTTGCAATGAGTACACCTCCCAATCCGCGGAGACTTTCAGCAACTTTTTCATGTTGAGTACCCAAAGCAGCACGCCGGATCTCGAGAGATTGTCTTAAAAATGATTCGGCTGCATCCATATCACTATGCACCCGCTGATTGTACATTCCCACATGATATAAACTTTCCGCTATTCGGGGATCTTCCGGCGGGAGGTATTTGCGGCGCAATTCCAGCGCCTGTTGGTAAAGCTGTCCGGCCTTTTCATAGTTGCCATTCTCGTTATATAACAGTGCCAGGTTGTGCAGACTTTCGGAAACGGTTAAATGATTGTTGCCGAAAAACTCTTTCCGAAGATTAAGTCCGCGCTCGAGCAGTGGCTGTGCCTCCTCGTATTGACCGAGTGCCATATACACCCGACCCGCAACATCAAACATCCGGGCCTGGATATCGGGCTGTCCGTCAAGCAGTTCCGCCTGGGCGACTCCGCGTTCAAGTAGCGCTCTTGTATTTACCGTATCGCCCATGGCTTCAGCCGGATCCCCGGCCTCGAACATATCAATCAAAAAGGTAGTAACCTGTTCTGCTTTGGCGGTCTCCTGCTGTGCCTGTTCCAGGGCGGCTTGGGTACGCTGCGAGTGCCAGGTTATCGTTATAGCATATCCGATAAGCAGAAGCACAATTACAGCGGTGGCTGCCACACCAATCGTATGACGACTAATAAATTTTTGAGTGCGATAAGTCAGAGAGTCCGGATGTGCTGTTACCGGCCGGCCTTCCAGGAAGTTCTGAATATCGGCAGCCAGTTGTTCTGCCGAATCGTACCGTCGTTCCGGTTCTTTGCGCAGCATCTTTAAGATGATCGTATCCAGATCTCCTTTGAGATGCTTTTGAAGCTGCTTGGGTTTTGTCTGCCGATCGCGGCTAATATTGCGGATCGGTTTTTCAGTGTCTTTCTGTTCAGGCAGAACGTCAGTAATGGCGGTGCTTGGGCGGGTAGGTTGCTCCTCGCAGATAATACGCTCCACCTCGCTGGGCGTCTGACTGTTTACTTCGTACGGACGACATCCCGTTACAAGCTCATACAATACCACGCCGAGCTGATAAATATCGGAAGCGGTAGTCATTGGTTCGCCCCGCACTTGTTCGGGACTGGCATAAGCGGGCGTCAGTGGCAGCAATCCTGTACTTGTGAGCGATTCTGTTTCGGAGATATCGTCCTGTTTGAGGGCTTTGGCAATCCCGAAATCGAGCAATTTCACCGTACCGTCTTCTGTCACCAGGATGTTGGAAGGTTTGAGATCGCGGTGAACGATCAGTTTTTGATGAGCGGATTGTACTGCTTCACAGACCTTGAGAAAAAGCTTCAGTCGCTGATTAACGGTGAGCTGATGAGCGTCGCAATATTCATCAATCGGCTGACCTTTTACATACTCCATGGCAAACCAGGGCTGTCCGTCATCGGTGACGCCACCATCGAGCAGCTGGGCAATATTTTTATGATTAAGGGTCGCCAGGAATTGGCGTTCGGCCAAAAAGCGGCGGGTTTGATTTTCGGAGGTAAATCCGGTTCGCAGAAGTTTGAGGCCCACCTGCTGCTCAAACTGCCCGTCGGCGCGTTCAGCGAGATAAACGCTGCCCATTCCACCGTGCCCCAGTGTCTCAAGAATTTTGTAGGATCCTACTTGTTCGCCCTTTTTCTCTCCACTCGTTTGATGAGAAAATACGGAGTTCATCAGTTTTTCATGAGATTTGTCCATCACGCTGGGGCTGTCATATGCATCCAGCAGAGATTCCACTTCTTCCCTGAGCCTGCGATTATCACCACAGGCTTCATCGAGATAAGATTCGCGTTCGGCATCCTCGAGCTCAAGGGCTTTGTTGAAGATCTCCTTCAGTTTTTGCCAGAATTCGGGTGTCATTTCGTTATCCATAACCAGTTAGTTTTCTTCGCTTTCGGATAGTTCACGGTTTAACCAGGCGCGGGCCATTCTCCAGTCGCGGCTTACAGTCGCTGTGGAAATGTCAAGAGCTTTGGCGGTCTCCTCGAGTGTTAATCCCCCGAAAAACCGGCATTCCACCACCCGCATTTGTCGTTCGTCTATTTCAGCGAGCCGCTCCAGGGCCTGATGGATTGACAATACCTCATGTAAATTTACTTCGGTCGAGAGATCCTGTTCCCCCAGTGTCACACGCTGTCGATCTCCTCCCCGCTTTTGTGCCTTTTTCTTGACGGCGTAATCCACAAGAATATTTCGCATGACCTGTGAAGCAATGCCGAAAAAATGAGCGCGGTTTTCCCAGTCGATGCGATTGAATTGCACCATTTTAAGATATGCTTCGTGGACCAGATCGGTGGTGTTTAGGGTATGATCCGATCGTTCTCCCAGCAGCCGGTAGTGGGCCATTTCCCTCATGTTTTTATATACCAAGGGCATCAGCTTATCAAGGGCTTCTTGATCTCCCGACGAATGAGCTTTAAGCAGTTTTGTGATTTTGACCGTATCCATGGCCTCACTGTTTTAGCGGCATTCGTTTATGAGATTATTCCCTTTCTAGGTCATAATCTCGTTGAAATTGGGTTCATCCCACCCAATATGATGGAGTCCATCCGATTTTTCGGCTTTATATAAATGGAAGGAGCTCCATTTGGATTAACCCCATAATTCTAAACAAACAAAAGTATCCTACAAATACTAACAGAATAATTTTTATAAAATCAGAAAAAAAGATAAAAGGAGGATTACTATGAATATTTCCAAAAGTTTACTTCTGACGTTGTTTGTCATATCTATGGCATTTTTTGGATTTGAGGCAGAACGTAATGCTGAGGTCGATCGCGATGAAATAGACCGTCCCGATCGGGCAGAGGTTGAAACTTCAGCAAAAACTGTTACCGGTGAGTTATCGGGATTTGATTGTGCCGTAGTCGGGGTACTTTGTCCCACCACGCATCGCGGTGCTGATTACACAACCGGTGTGTTTACGGAAGAGGAACAATTTTACTTTATCGTCAATATTCCCCAGAGTTTCCTTCAACAGTATTTTCGTCAAGCTGTAGAAGTGGAAGGAGAAGTTTATGATGGTTACGAGCACGCCGTTGAACCGGAAACTATTCACTTGGTCGACGAGGGAGAGCGCAGACTGGTTTATAAATCAGGCTATTTTATTGATGAGGATGGGAACCGGGCCACTTTTCAGGATGGAGTTTTTGAAAATGGTAAATGGAAAGTACAGCAGTGAAATTCTAAAATTTATCGTACATTCATTTTATGAGATGTTGAGTTAAGTCAAATAAAATCAAGCAGGTATCCAAAATGAACAGGCTTATCTTTTTATCACTTTGTAGTGTAGCGTTATTGCTGCTTGTGCCTAATCAGGAGGTGAATGCACAACAGTATGAGTATGGTAAAGTTGATTTTGGCGTTTCGTGCACTGAAACCGTTCAGCCCGCTTTTAATCGTGCCGTGGCCATGTTGCATAACATGATGTATGAAACGGCACGGAACGATTTCGAAGAGATCACCAAAACAGATCCCAATTGTGCAATGGCTTACTGGGGAATGGCAACTACCTTGTTCCAGCCGTTGTGGGGGACGCGTCCCAGTGAAGAGGATCTGCAACGGGGTTGGAAATTGATCAACAAGGCTCGGGAGCTCGTCGATTCTGACCGGGAAGAATATCTGGTCGAATCTACCGCAGCATTTTTCCGGGAACCGGAAACGGCGGCGTTCTGGACGCGTATCCAGCGCTGGGCTGATGCTGTGGAGGTTGCTTACGAAGCATATCCCGATGATGCGGATATTGCAGCATTATATGGATTGTCGCGCTTGGCTATTGCCCAGACGGCCGAGGACAGAGCCCCGCTTCATGATGAAGCGGAGGAAGTTCTTCGCGAGATTTATGAGCAAAGGTCCACGCATCCGGGGGCCATTCACTACAGCATTCATGCCACGGACGTTGACGGCCGGGCCGAAAATGCCCTGGATATGGTAGCGGCCTATGGCAAGATCGCACCGGATGTTCCGCATGCCCTGCACATGCCAACGCATATCTATGTGCGATTGGGTGATTGGAATGAGGTGATCAGCTGGAATAAGAAGTCCGCCGAAGCCGCACTCAATCATCCGGTCAACAGTGCTACTTCCCATCATTACGTACACGCGATAGATTATCTGATTTATGCTTATTTGCAGCTGGGTGAGGATGATAAAATTGAACCTCTCTTAGAAGAAGTCCGGGCAAAGGAACCCTATCAGCCATCAACGGTAAGTACATTCCATATGGCTGCGATACAGGCACGGTTGGCTGTGGAAAATCGAGACTGGAAAAAAGCTATTACACTCGAGCCGCGCACTCCGGATTATCTGCCGTGGGATGCATTTCCATGGGCGGAGGGATTGACTTGGCTGGCACGAGGACTGGGAGCAGTACATACCGGTGATATAAAAGCTGCCAGTGAGGCTGAACAAAAGCTGAAAGAACTCCGAGACGGGGCAAAGGCTAATGGAGCCGAGGATATGGCAACGTACATCGAAATTGATCGCCGGATACTTGCCGGTCAAATAGCACAGGCAAAAGGGAATAGCGAAAAAGCGGTGGAGCTGACAAAATCTGCCGCTGAGCTCGAATCCAGCGTAGAAAAACATCCGGTAACTCCCGGAGCGCTGCTGCCGCCCAACGAAGCACTCGGCGATCTGCTAATGGAGCTCGATCGTCCCGCCGAGGCGCTGGAAGCTTATGAGTCCTCGAATGCCACCTGGCCCGAACGCTATAACACATTATTGGGTGCTGCCCGTGCGGCCAAAGCTGCCAACGATATGCCGGCGGCGCAAAACTACTACAAAAAACTTTTGGCCAATGTCGGGAACTCGGATCGAGCTGCTGTCAATGAAGCGGAAGATTTTATTGCCAAACAGTGAGAAAGGAATGTCTTTTTAATTATAGGGCGCTTTGAAAAACTATAACTCCCAATTGTCATCTCGATCCCGACAGCCGTCGGGAGAGAGAGCTTTGTTTCCCTCATTTTCCTGTTACGAGAAAACATAGATTTCTCATTTCGTTTCACTCCATTCGAAATGACAAAGGTTTTTTCAAAGTGTTCTTTATGATCTTATTGGCTCCAGATTAAAAAATAGTAAGAATGATAGAGTTTGCCGGGATTTTCGGCTTTATATAATGTAGGGTATGTCAGGAAACCCTGTAGCTGTTGAAATTTTCATTTAAATAAATTAAAAACAGAGGTGAATGACCATGATTGGACGTATTCTTTCTTTCGTCTACGGGATCGTAGCCTATATCATCTTCTTGGGTTCTTTTCT
This sequence comes from uncultured Balneolaceae bacterium, assembly GCA_964490705.1. Classification (GTDB taxonomy): domain Bacteria; phylum Bacteroidota; class Rhodothermia; order Balneolales; family Balneolaceae; genus Fodinibius. The sequence goes on from CAZBCG010000003.1 coordinate 20,760, forward strand.
CTACGCCATTGCTTTCGTCGGTGATTTTTGGGTACCCATAACGATAAACACCGGCCCCGAGGCCGAAAATTTGCTGCAGGCCTTGTTGATCAACGCCGGATTACTCGGACTATTTGCCGTCCAGCACTCGGTGATGGCTCGAGACGGATTCAAAAAATGGTGGACGAATGTTGTTCCCAAACACATTGAGCGGAGTACGTATGTGTTGCTCAGCAGCCTGATTTTAATCCTGCTTTTCTGGCAGTGGCGTCCTATGCCGGATGTAATATGGAGTGTAGAATCCGGAGTTTGGAGTACGATTTTAATAGGATTGTTTTGGCTGGGCTGGGGAATTGCACTGCTCTCCACTTGTATGATCAATCATTTCGATCTTTTTGGATTGCGACAGGTGTATCTGCATCTGAAAGATAAAGAGATAACCCCGATTGAGTTTAAAGAGCCCGGTCTTTACAAATATGTGCGACACCCGCTTTATCTTGGTTTTATCATGGCATTTTGGGCAACGCCGTATATGACGCTCGGCCATCTGGTGTTTGCAATCGCAACCACCGGGTATATCTTTATTGGAATATGGTTCGAGGAGCGGGATCTGATCCGGTATCACGGAGAAAAGTACAAAGAATATCGCGATCGGGTACGAATGCTTATCCCGATACCCAAAAGGGATTAACAGATTAATCAAATAGAAAATTTACCATTATGGCTGATCCGCAAACGATTAAAGAAGCGTTCGAGCGAAACCAGCAGGCACTGAAACTTCGTCCGTCGAAAGCAAAGAGCACGGCTACAACCAAAGTGCACTTGTCTGACGGAACGACCTGCGAAGTGGAGCACAAGCACTGGAAATTCAAAGTCGATATCGGGGAATCTGAAGGCGGTAATGATGCCGGACCGGGTCCCGGTATTTTGGAACGCGGGGCGCTGGGCAGTTGCCTGGCGATCGCTTACTCGCAGCGCGCTGCCGTGCTGGGCATTCCCATCGACAGATTGGAGATTGATGTGGAATCCGATTTTGATGCCCGGGGCATGCTCTATCTCAACGACGATCCTCCCGGATTCGACAGACTTCGATACAAAGTGTATATCGAAAGTCCGGCATCCGAAGATGAGATTGTGCAACTTATCGACGATGCCGACGACCACAGTCCGGTGCTCGATGATTTCCGTCGGGCCATACCGGTTGAACGTGAATTGACTATCAAATCAACAGAGCAGGAGGCATCATGAAACCCGAACTACAACGAAGAGTACAGCGATACGGCTGGGATTATTCGTCACCATACTATGAAAAAGGATGGCAAAAACAGCTTTGGCCCGCCCAGGAGCGACTTCTGGAAGCTTCAAATTTGGAGCAAGGAGAAAAAGTGTTAGATATATCTTGCGGAACGGGACTGGTGACGTTTCCTATTGCCAAGGCCGTGGGAGAAAAAGGCAGTGTTACTGGAATCGATCTTTCGGAAAAAATGATTGAAAAAGCATCTGAAGAAGCCGAAAATAGGGGGTATCCCAACATTTCATTTCAACATATGGATGCTGAAGAACTTGATCTGCCGGATTCTTCGTTCGACATTGCCGTCAATTCACTCGGGCTTATGTATTATCCCGATCCCGATAAGGCGTTGCAGGAAATGTATGAGGTAGTGAAACCAGGGGGACGAGCTACGGCCTTGGTATGGGGTCACCGAAATGCCTGCGGATGGGCTGAGATATTTCCAATTGTAGATCGTAGAGTTCAGTCAGATGTATGCCCACTATTTTTTCAGTTGGGAACGGGGCAAACGTTATCAAAAACATTTGAAAATGCGGGTTTTAATAAAGTGGAATCTGATCGCTTTAATGTGACTTTGCGATACGAAACGGATGAGGAAGCCATCATCAGTGCTTTTCTCGGTGGAGCAGTAGCCATGGCCTATCGCAAGTTCGATGATCAAACCAAAGAAGAAGTTCATACTGAGTATATAGAGTCCATCAAACCTTATTGGAACGACACTGCATATGAGATTCCCGGTGAATTTGTGATTGTGAGGGGAAGGAAATAGCTGGATATAGAGAAATAGTTAACTGCCAAAATTAAACTCATAAAAGGGTTGCCACCGGTTATAATCATGCTTTAATAGATGGATACTCTGTACCTCGAAAGTATAATCAAACGGACGATCTTTGAACTCTTTCCAGGCCCGGTCAAAATTATCAGGCGTTAAATCGCGATAGGCCACCGTCATGTGCGGAGTTAAACTTTCTTGGACTCTGGTGAACCCTATTTCGTTTTGGAGATACTCAATGAGATCAGCATGCAGTGATTTCATCGCGGAGGGGTCCTCAACGTCGATAAAGATGACATCATCCCGAAAATGGTTGAAGCCCGATAGATTAACAGTAAAGCTATTTTGATCTTCAGCAAAAAAGATAAGGGGCGGTACAATCGTTTCCTCCATCTTTTCCGGCATTTTGAACGGTGGTTGTAGCGTAAAATGAGGTGGTTTGCCATAGGCTTCCTCACTGTCATATTTCTCAACAAACTCCTTTTTCACCTTTTGAACCTGCTGAGCAATATCATCAGGCGGTAAAATCGCGATAAAATATAGCCCCTCTTTTGCCATGACTTCTAACTACTTTCTCATATTCTCTGCGGCTTGTAGCACCTTATAGATGTTGACTAGCCCATCAGAAGCCGAAAGTTCCGGGAAAGTGATCTGCTCTGCTTCCTGGGGATTTCCTTCGTGCGGAAGCAACACCTGTTGATTGGGATATTGGATGGTGTGCTTTAAAATCAGCTGACGAATCTCTTTCGGACTAAGTTCCGGATAGTACGCCATCACCAGCGCGGCCATTCCTGCTACTACCGGTGAAGCCATGCTGGTTCCGCCTTGAAATTTATATTTGTTGTCCGGCATCGTGGAATAGATATCCACACCGGGAGCAAAGACATCCACACTTGCATTGCCGTAATTACTGAAGCTGGCAATAAATTCCTCGTTCGGTTTCCACGAGCTGGCCCCGACGCTGATCCACAGCGAAGCCGTTGAATCGCTCAAAATTGATTTATACGAATCGGTGGGATAACTTGGATTTTCATCAGTATTTTTTGCCTCATTGCCGGCCCCGTGAATCATCAGCACGCCGCTGGTATCGGCATGGAGAATAGCCCGGCTTACAACCTCGCGGTGTGGAGAGTATCCCTTTCCGAAACTCATGTTGATGATATCGGCCCCGTTATCTACGGCATAGCGGATGGCATTGGCTACGTCTTTGTCGCGTTCGTCGCCATTGGGTACCGCGCGGATCGCCATAATTTTGGTATTGCTGGCAACACCATTAATGCCCATTCCATTGTCGCGAACGGCAGCTACAATTCCTGCCACATGCGTCCCGTGACTGGGATCCGGCCCGGCGACGTCATTATTGCCGTAATATCGTTCGGTCTTGTCGGCGTAATCATCGCCTACAATCTGCCGGGTATGATAATCGGGATTGTAACCGTACTTGGCGAACTCATAGATCTGCTCTTTCTGATCGGCAATGAGCGTGGAATCGATATCGTTTTCCATCACATAGCTCATCACGTTTTTTGCAAAGTTGAGATCCTGGCTGGTGGGTTGCAGCTCTTGAATTTGCTCATAACTGTACGATGAGGTACCAAAATGTCCCACTAAAATGTTGTTAGCTCGATTCATACTTTGTTCCAGCGAGCTGATATTGCTGTACTGCTGATCCAGATCTTTGATTTTCTTCTCATACTTCGATCGAATATCGCGATAACGGTTATATGTCTGCCGTTCTTTTTGAGTCAAAGAGGTCGTATCAGCGTCAGAAAATTGTTTTTTGAGATCGCGGTAGATGCGCGTGAGTTCAAAGGTATCGTGATTGACATTCTCTCCGTCTGCACCGCCAATAAAATTCCAGCCGTGGATATCATCTACATAGCCGTTGCCGTCGTCGTCTTGACCATTATCCGGGATTTCGTCAGTATTCGTCCAGATATTTTTGGCTAAGTCTTCGTGTTCGGTGTCTATGCCGCCGTCAATAACGGCTACAACTACCTCTTTTTTCGGGGATTTATTTGATAGTATGCTTTCGTATGCTCGCTTGCTGCTGATGCCTCGAAATTGCGTCTGCTCCTCATCCAGATGGTGCCAATTTTGAGGCGGTTCCAGCATCGTCGAAAAATCGACTGTCGGTTGGCTTTGCTCTTGTTGTGGGTCAGTCTCGGTTTGTTCGGATGTGTCAGACGCCGATGGCTGAGTAGCTTGTTCGGTGGTAGAACAAGCGTACAGTGTAATCATCAGGCAAAAGCAGATTAAAAACTGTTTAGTCATGGCAAATTTCAAATCGTGTGAGATAATATTGATTGCAATTACAGGTTTCGTACCGATTTAAGGAAGCGATCGGCGGCAGATTGATAGGCCGCGTGAATCGATTTCGATATCGTACTGTTCAACCAGCGACCGGATTCTGTATTATAAAAGGAGGAGTAAGCACTGAGATTATCATTTTCTATTTCATAATACATCAGAAGAAATCGATCGTTAACTTCTTGCTCTACTTGAGATTGCAACTGGCTCCGGAAATTATTGACAATACCGTTTAGCTGCATCTCGGAAAACGATTGCTGGGTATTGAATTCATCAAAAGCCGAAACAATCGCCCGAAAAATGATGACCTTTGATTCAATCTCAGACTCGATTGCTGAAGTATTTTCTGCCAAGGATTGGATAATTTCTGTGCGTTCATCGGAGGGCGGCTGCTGTTCCAGCTCGTACTTGTGTACTATGCGTTGTCGAATGCCCTGCAGTGTATAATATTGTTTCTGAGCCTCGAGTACTGTTTTTGTGTTGGGCTGTTGGATCCATTGCAGGGTGGAATCGGCATACTGGGAATTTAGATTTTGCTGAAAAATTTCCTTCGCATCATTGACCAGCATCGGTTTAGAAAATGCCTCCAGAAATAGATCCATCATCTGTTCGTTTTGAGCATCGGGCAGCCCAAATGGATTTTGGACAAATTGTGAATGTAATTCCTCGGTTGTTTCCATCAGCTTTTGGGCGACCTGCATTTTGTCAAAAAGCTGTTCTGGAACATCGCCAACCGAATGTGATGAGCTTTCTTGAGCTGCTGTGCTAACTGGAGAAATAATAATTGTGTATAAAAAAAGGGATCCCAATAATACTTTGACGTTCATAGTCATACATATCATATCTGCAGTTTCTGTTCCTAGGCTCAAGCTAAGGATTATTTACAAACCCAAAAAAGAAAATTATCTGCTTTTTTGGGTTTAGCAGTTTAAAGAAACAGCTATTGTATCATCCTGAACCACTGTGCTGAGTCCAGCTTACCTAAGGTGAGTTGCTTCGGCGAAGTCGGCCTTCTCTAAGTATCTCCTTCAGGATTTTTAGAATTTTGCCTGCTAATGATTCTGCGCTTCGCCGGTCATCGGTACAAAGCGGACACGCAGCTCTGGTTCCCGATGAATAGTTCCATCTTGAGATTTGGTCACTCTGGTGAGCATTTGTGTTTGTCCGGATTTACCCACTGGAGCTACCAACACACCGCCCTTTGCCAGCTGCTTGATAAGCGGCTCTGGAATTTCATCAGGCGCAGCCGTTAAGATAATTGCATCAAACGGCGCGTGTTCAGGCCATCCCTGGTATCCATCACCAATTTTGGTGTTGACGGTATGGTAGCCCAGTTTGTCAAATCGAGCCATGGCTTGCCGGCCAAGCGGTTCCACAATTTCAATGGTAAAGACGTGCGGAGTAATCTCTGATAATACCGCAGCCTGATAACCGCTGCCCGTGCCGATCTCCAGTACTTTTTCTCCGGCTGTTAGATCCAGCATCTGGGTCATATATCCCACAATAAACGGTTGAGAAATCGTCTGATCATGTCCGATCGGCAACGGACGATTTTGATACGCATACTGTTGATATTGTCCGGGTACAAACAGATGCCGGGGAACGTGACGCATCGCCTTTAATACTTGCGGATCGGAAACGCCCTCTTTTTCAATACCCGTTTTTACCATCTGGTGCCGATCTTTTTTACGTTCCGAAAAGCGCGGCCGGTTCCATTCTGCCGAATCAACCGTTACGGTATCTACGGATGTCGGTTGGGATAGACGATCGACCGGGAGGGGTTCTATCCCGGTAAAGCAAAGCCATACGATACCCGTGGCAATAAGTACGATAAGGCTGCTGTTTAGTATTTTCATAATCCTGTATTTTGCTACACTATATTAAACAAAGCAGTTGGCGATTTCAGTTCATCCTGTTTTTACTTGCCTTTCCGCTGTCCATAAACTAAAATTGCACACAGGTAATCGGCAAATTAATCATATTATTATATGGATTTTCAAGAGCTCCAGCACAAAATCGATCACGCACGCAGTTTAACTGATGCTCTGCCGCCGCTTCCATATGAAGATTTTCGCGAACTGCTGAGCGAGCGTTCTGATGATGATCGAAACTATCTCACCTATATTGATGAAGAGGACAATCGCACGGAGATAAGCTATGCTGATTTTTATCAGCATGTACTAAATTGTGCTCGTTTTATGCAGTCGCATGGACTAAGCCGGGGCGATCGCGTTGCCACCATCGCCCACAATCACTGGCATACCACCGTTCAATATTTTGCCGCCTGGCTATTGGGGTTGGTCGTGGTGCCCGTAAATCTGGGGGAAGACGATGAGCGCATTGCCTATATTCTGGAGAATGGGAATGTTGAGCTGGCGTTTGTGAGAACGGAATATCGCGAGCGGTTCCGAAAAATTTTAGAGTCTTACAAATATCTCAAAAGTGTAGAATGGATTGTCTGCGAAGGGGAAATTGAAAACTTTACACGAGAAGAAGGGCCGCTCGAAATTCCTGAGAAGTCACTGGGTGAATCCGAAGCCTTGATTGTATTCACATCGGGCACCACCGGCGCGCCCAAAGGGGTATTGCTGAATCAGCGTAATTTGTTGGAAGATGCCCGCAGCATTGCCAACTGGCACAATATCGATGAGGATACGCGCATGATGTGTGTGCTGCCAATCCACCATGTCAATGGGACGGTTGTCACATTGATAACGCCATTTTATGCAGGGGGATCGACCGTGTTGAATCAGCGATTTCGGACCAGTCGATATTTCGATATTATTGCCGAGGAGGAGGTGCATATCGTAAGTATGGTGCCTACGCTGCTGCAGTATCTCAATAATTATTATGAGGATGAACAGCGACCCGATACCCCTACACTGCGACATGTCATTTGTGGTGCCGGTCCGTTGACTATAAAAGTGGCCGAAACCTTTGAAGAGCGGCTGGGCGTGCCCATTATTCACGGCTACGGACTTTCGGAGACGACTTGTTATTCCTGTTTTGTGCCGCTGGATATTGATCGACAAGAACACAAAAAGTGGCTCAGTAAATATGGCTATCCCAGTATTGGCGTGCCTATTCCGGCTAATGAAATGGCGATTCACGATGAAGACGGCAATACGCTGGATGAAAATGAGAGGGGAGAGATTGTGATCCGCGGCGTAAATGTAATGACGGAGTACTACAACAATAAAGAAGCCAACGAAGAGACGTTCAAAAACGGCTGGTTCCGCAGTGGCGATGAAGGATTTTATATCAATGACGAGCAGGGACGCCCGTATTTCTTTATCACCGGTCGGCTTAAAGAGCTGATTATTCGCGGGGGCGTAAATTTGGCTCCGCTGGAGATCGACGAAGTAATCAACAAAGCGCCGGGTGTAAAAGCGGGTATCGCCGTGGGATTTGAAAACGATTGGTATGGTGAAGAAGTGGGAGCGTATGTGCAGCTCAAAGAGGGGGCCGAAGAAGATGAGGAAGCAATTCTGGATTTTTGCAGAGAAAGGCTCCCCTTCAGTAAATCACCAAAAGTGGTGGTCTTTGGAGATCAAATCCCGGTGACCTCAACGGGCAAATATCAGCGCCGAAAAGTGACACACCTGTTCGAAGAATGGAAAGACGTGCAGTTTAGAAAGTGATAAGTTAAAAGTTTTAAGTATGAAGTGATCTTAACACTTAAAACTTTTGTCTTTTTACTGGGGTTCACAATAAGACTTGACCCTGGGAACGTTATTAAGTAAGGTTTAAAAGACGGCATCAATTGTAATAAACGTACCAGAGGTTCCCATGAGCACACATCCTCTAAATATCGAACTGTTTACGCATATCAAATCCGACTTTGAGATATCCCAGTATAAGATTTTAGCAGGGCTGAAAGAGGTATCCCGGGACTTCAAGCAGAATAAAATTTATCCTCATTTAAGTCATTTGGTGGAGCTCTATACCACGCTGGATGATATTTTGAGTCGCCTTCGGGATCTGCGAAACAAGTTTCCCAAGCGGATTAAAAAGATTGATTTCGTAAATCAGGAGATTGAGCATGAAGTAGTGTTTGTGGCGGGCTCCGACTTGGCCAAGATTGAAGAGCTGATCGAGTGGGGCTTGCCGTATATCAAGGCAAAAATAGAAGAGGGAAAGACTATTTATGAGTTTGTGGATGATGAACTCAAGCTCGAAGAGGTGGGCATTATCCCGAATTATACCGATGAGGGATACTTTTTTGTACCTGATAATGAAGAGTCAAAGCTGTTGCTTTTTCAGTATGAAGTGACGGTTTTTGAAAGCGCCGATGATGACTACCGGGCTCTCAAAACGGGCTTTCTGAAAGCACTGGAGCAGGGCGGAGCACAACTGTCTCCCAATTCAATCAAGCTGGATCTGATCAACGAAAACAGGGAGCTGCCCAATCCGGCGACCTATGCCTTTGATACTGATTTAAGCTTTCCCTTTACCGAGACAATCTTCCCGATTACAAAGCGTAAACTGTTGCGGCAGTTGTATAATTAGTATTGAGGGTTGAGTCTTGAGTGATGTGTATTGAGTAGAAGGTCAAAAGTAGAAAGCGGGTAACTTTCGACTTTATACTTTTTACTGATCAACTATAGCCAGCGTACACCGCGATACACAAACCAGCTTTTCATCGGAGTTATAAATTTTTGTCTCCCACACCTGCGTCTGCCGACCGATATGAATTGGTGTTGCAATACCCTTGACTGAACCTCCTGTTTTTACGGCGCGCATATGATTAGCATTAATCTCGACACCCACGGCTGTTTTGTCTTCTTCTTCGATATTCAGCCATCCACCGACCGAAGCCAGCGTTTCGGCCAACACCACCGAAGCCCCGCCATGAAGAAATCCAAAAGGTTGAACCGTATTTTCATCTACCGGCATTGTTGCAATGATTTCGTCTTCTTTAAAAGAGGTGAATTCAATATTGAGGGCGTGTCCCATATGTTTAATGGGGATATTTAAAAATTGCTCAACACGATCTTTTAATTTTGGTTGGATATACATAAAGTATTCTGTTACAATTCATTAGTGCATTCTAAAATAACCAATACAGTCAAAGAAGAAATAAAAATAGACTTTTAAATCATTGATAAACGTTTAAATTTAGGATAGCACTCCATCATCATATTAATACGGAAATCACTATGGGTAACGAACCATCCACTATCATTGCAGAGGTTGAGCAAGGGATCGCTCGTCATGACAAAGAGGTGTTCATTTCAACCAAGCGAAATGGCAATTGGATAGATACCGGCAAACAAGAGTTTCAGCGGAAGGTTCGGAACCTGGCACTGGGACTGTATGAGTTGGGCCTCCGCCCGGGGGATAAGGTGAGCCTGCATTCCGAAAACAGTGCCGAGTGGGTGATTTGTGATCAGGCGATACTTTCAATTGGTGCGGTAAATGTGCCCATCTATGACACCCAGCCCGGCGAACAGATTAAGTATATTCTCGAAAACTCCGAGACCAAAGTGCACATTGTGTCAACTGATGAGCTCTTTGCGGATACCAAATCTATTATGAAGAGTATCACCAATGTAGAAGCGGTGATCTCTATTTTTGGATCGAAGCACGACAAGCTTAAAGAATTTGATGCCATTTTGGAGATGGGAGCCAAAAAGCACGAAGAAGATCCTGAGCTTTTCGATGAGTTGAGGTCGAAAGTTAAGCCTGATGACTTGGCCACACTTATTTACACCTCGGGCACCACCGGCGATCCCAAGGGCGTAATGCTTACACATGACAATATTGCGGCTAATATTCGGGCATCGTTAGAGCGTGTCCCTTTCGATTCGACCGTCCGCGAGGACGAGCAGATGTTGTCGTATCTGCCGCTGTCGCATGTGTTTGAACGAATGATGACCTACCTGTACTTGCGGCTGGGATATCCCATCTATTATATCGAATATGTAGATGAAATTCGTGAGGATTTTGAACATGTGAAGCCCTATTATTTCGCGACAGTGCCGCGCCTGCTGGAAAAAATCCATACCGGGATTAAGGTAAAAGGACAGGAGATGAGCGGACTCAAAAAGCGCTTGTATTATTGGGCCATAAATAGAGCTGAAGAATATGATCCCGAACATCCGCCTACCGGACTTGAAGCCATCAAGCACAGCATTGCTGATAAGTTGATCTATTCAAAAATCCGAAAGCTTTTCGGCGATAAATTGGTGGGGATGGTTAGCGGCGGAGCTGCACTTTCGCCCACACTGTTCCGATTTATGAATGCGCTGGGTTTGTTGTGTTGCCAAGGGTATGGATTGACGGAGACATCACCGGTGCTTTCGGTGCAGGATAAAGATCACTTGCGCGTAGGTAGTTCGGGACGTCCACTTTCGAATGTGGATATAAAAATTGCCGAAGACGGCGAAATTCTTGCCAAGGGTCCCAATATTATGCAGGGCTACTACAATAATCAGGAAAAAACCGACGAGGTATTTACCGAGGATGGCTGGTTTAGAACAGGTGATGTCGGCAAGCTGGAAGACGATTACCTGTTTATTACCGATCGTAAAAAATCAGTATTTAAGCTTTCGACGGGTAAATATATTGCCCCGCAAATTATCGAAAATCGGCTTGTTGAAAGCGGCTACATCGATCAGGCCGTAGTGATAGGATACAAGCGAAAATTTTGTTCAGCGTTGATTGTGCCCAGTTATGACAACGTAAAACGCCGTCTGAAAAGCCAGGGGAAATCGCTGTCGGATGATCTGAGCAAGGATCCGGAAGTTCGCAAGCTTATCCAGAAAGAAGTAGATGAGGTAAATCGCGAACTTTCGCCCTGGGAGACGGTTAAAAAGTTTGTGCTTCTGGAGGAGCCGTTCAGCATAGAATCCGGTGAGCTCACACCGACCCAAAAAGTTAAGCGTCCGGCCGTGAAAGAGCATTACGCTGATGAAATTGAATCGATGTATGCGGAAGCGGAAGAAGAGACTGAAGCGTAAAAAATTTCTTATTTGGTTAACACCATTAACCTGAATTTTAAAACGAATATTTCATGTCCACATCACCGTACGACATTCAGAAAGTTGCAGTCCTTGGATCGGGAACAATGGGAAGTCAAATTGCGGCGCACTGCGTGAATGCCGGCCTGCAGGTTTGGCTTTTGGATCTTAAAGATGAAGACAGCGACAATCCCAACCAGCAGGTGATCGACAACGTCAAAAAGCTGGCGGAGATGAATCCCGCACCGTTGGGCAAACCCGAGTATGCCGATCGCATTAAGGTGGGTAATTTCAGTGATGATCTTGATATCCTGAAAGAAGCGGATTGGATTTGCGAGGCTATTATCGAAAAGATGGATATCAAAAAGAGTATGATGAGCGATATCCAGGAAGTGCGTACCCCGGATACGATTGTGAGCTCTAATACATCGGGGTTGCCAATCAATAAGATTAGCGAAGATTGCTCGGATGAATTCAAACAGCATTTTTTGGGTACGCACTTTTTTAATCCACCGCGCTATATGAAACTGCTGGAAGTGATTCCCACCGATTCCACGGCTGAAAAGGTGACCCAATTTATGTCCCGTTTTTGCGAAAAAGAACTGGGCAAAGGAGTGGTGCTTTGTAAGGATACGCCCAACTTTATTGCCAATCGCATTGGTATTTTCTCCATGGCCAATATGATGCCGTACTTTTTTAACGGGGATTTTCGAGCAGAGGAGATTGATTTTCTTACAGGCACGCTCACGGGCTATTCTAAGGCAGCAACTTTTCGCACGGCCGATATGGCGGGGCTTGATGTCACACATCACGTAGCCAATAATTTGTATCCCTCTATTTCTGATGATGAACGCCGAGAGGTTTTTCAACTCCCGGAGCAATTCGGTGCGATGATTGAAGAGGGCAAGCATGGAAATAAAACGGGCGAAGGATTTTATAAAAAAGTCCGCACCGATTCTGGCAAAGAATACAAGGTAATCAATCCTGAGACCCTGGAGTATGAATCCCAAATCGACCCGGAGTTTGAAAGTGCTACGGAAGCAAAAAAGAAGTTTGATACTTCCGAAGAGCGTCTCCGATTTTTAGTGAATCAGGATAATGAAGTTGGGCAGTTTTTGTGGGATATTCATTGTGATCTGCTACTCTATGCCGCCAATCGCATCCCCGAAATTACCGAGTCTGTTGAGTCCATTGATCGCGCGATGAAATGGGGCTTCAACTGGGAATTGGGTCCGTTTGAACGGTGGGATGCCATCGGGATAAAAGAATCTGTGCAGCGCATGCAGGATGAAGGACTAAAGGTTCCGGAATCGGTTTTAGAGATGCTCGAAAGCGGTCGGGAGCAGTTTTATGACAAGCAGGAAGGGACCGTTTATAATTTAGCGAATGGAGAGGTAGAGCCGTTAAGTCCGCCGGCTGATGGAGCGATACAAGTTTCTATGCTCAGAGCTAACGGCGCGGAAGTGATGGGCAATGATAGTGCCGCCTTGTATGGTATGGGCGACGGCATTGCGCTTTTTGAGTTCCGGACCCGCAAGCAGACTCTGGGGTTCGATCTTATAGAATCGCTGGACAAAGCATGTGATATTGTCAAAGATCGGTTTGATGCGTTGGTTATCAGTCACGACGGTGATAACTTTACCTATGGCGCAAACCTGATGGAAGCGATGCAGGCTTGGCAGCAGGGTAATAAAGAACGCGTATTTGAAGGGGCACAAAATTTCCAGGATGTGGTGGTGGGATTGCGATATCAGCCGTTTCCGGTGGTTGTTGCTCCATTCGGACGTGCCCTTGGCGGCGGTGTAGAATTTATTCTTCATGCCGATAAAGTGGTAGCTCATCATGAGCTGTATGCCGGACTCGTGGAGGTCGGCGTTGGCATCTTGCCGGCCGGCGGTGGCACCAAAGAGATGCTGTATCGCGTGATGCAGCAGGTGATGGAGGATGAGCAAGTAGATCCCATGCCGAATATCAAAGAAGCGTTTAAAACAATAGGAATGGCCAAAGTTTCGGATGGGGCCCCCAAGGCCAAGCAGTTGGGATATCTGCGGGAGTCTGATGTTGTTATAATGAATCGCGACTTGCTAATTGCCAATGCCAAAGCCGAAGCTCGTCGGATGGCCGATGCCGGTTACCATCCACCGGAAAAACCGCAGATTAAGGTGCTTGGAAAACGCGCATTTAGCTCATTGAAGCTTATGTTGTACATCATGCATGAGGCCAACTTTATTACTGATTATGACAAGGTCGTGGCTGAGAAAGTGGCCTATATCATGAGTGGCGGTGATCTCAGTGAACCGCAGGAAGTACCTGAAGATTATCTGCTGAAACTGGAAGTTGAAGCTCTGTTTGAGCTTTTTGAGGATGAGCGAACCCAAGCCCGTATGGAGCACATGCTGAAGAAGGGAAAACCGTTGAGAAATTAGCAGTTAGTAGAAGGTCGAAAGTAGAAAGTTGTAAGTTGGTTCAGGTGTAACGGTCTTACTTATGAAGTAAGCATTTCAATAAAAGACTGTTTCCGATGAATAATTTTAGAAATTTAGATGTTTGGAATAAAGCGGTTGATTTGGCAACAGCTGTTTATCAGAAAACGGAGAATTTTCCTGAGACAGAAAAATATGGTTTAACAAGTCAAATAAGACGAAGTACTGTTTCGATCAGTTCCAATATTGCTGAAGGGACTGGGAGAAAATCATCCAAAGAATTTCAGCAATTCTTACACATTGCAACAGGTTCTTGTTATGAGTTAGAAACTCAGCTCAAAATTTCACAGAATTTAAACTTTCTGAATGTTGAAGAGTACAAAAATATCGAAGAACAATTGATAGAAATTCAGAAAATGATTTACTCATTAAGAAATAGTTTACGTGAGTAACCTACTACTAACTACTTAATACTTTTTACTATCATGAAAGAAGCCGTAATTGTAGCAGCTGCGCGAACACCCACTGGAAAAGCCAATAAAGGATCATTGCGTTTTACCCCACCAGACACGCTGGGTGGAGAAGTGATAACATCGTTGCTGGAACGAGCTCCCAATCTCCAGCCCGAAGAGGTGGATGATGTGATAATGGGTTGTGCCTTTCCCGAAGCAGCACAGGGACTAAATATTGCCCGTCAGTGTGCAGCACTAGGTGGATTGCCCCCTTCTGTGCCTGCCGCCACAATGAATCGTTTTTGTTCTTCGGGACTACAAACGATTGCGCAGGCTTCGGAGCGAATTATGACCGGCGCGGCGGATGTCATTATTGCCGGGGGCGTCGAGTCGATGTCCTTAGTGCCCATGGGCGGATTTGTCGTTGAACCCAACCCCGATCTGGTGGATAACTATCCCGAAATTTACATCAATATGGGATTGACGGCTGAAAATGTTGCTGAAAAATACGATGTGAGTCAAGAAGACCAAGACGCCTTTGCCTATCGTAGTCACCAGCGGGCGTTAAAAGCCTGGGATGAAGGCTTTTTTGATGACCAGATTGTGCCCATCGAAGTGAAAGAAAAGAAAGTAACTGCTGGCGGTGAGGTTGAGGAAAACGACTTTCTGTTTGATACCGATGAAGGTCCGCGAACCGATACTTCCAAAGAAATTCTGGCTAAGCTAAATCCTGCTTTTAAGCAGGGAGGCTCTGTGACGGCTGGAAATTCATCTCAGATGAATGATGCGGCGGCAGCTGTATTGGTGATGAGCCGCGAAAAAGCAGAAGAGTTAGGACTCAAGCCAATGGCAAAATATCATGGATTTTCTGTGGCTGGTGTGCCCCCCGAAATTATGGGGATCGGTCCCGTTGAAGCCGTACCGAAAGTTCTCAAGCAAACGGGAATGGATTTATCTAATATTGATCTCATCGAGCTTAACGAAGCGTTTGCAGCTCAATCGCTGGCCGTAATTCGCGAGCTGGGTCTTGATGAAGAGATCGTTAATATCAACGGTGGTGCCATCGCCATGGGACATCCGCTCGGCTGTACCGGCGCAAAGCTTACTACGCAGATCCTGTACGACCTGCAGCGCCTTGACAAACAATTTGGGATGGTTACCATGTGTGTCGGCGGCGGCATGGGCGCAGCCGGTATTTTCGAGAATTTAAGTTAATAATAAGTCTAATGTCATCTCGACCGGAGGGAGAGATCTGTGTTTTTACAATAAAGATTTCTCGCTTCCGCTCGAAATGACAAGTTATTGAAAATAATTTACCATGTTTACTGATGATACGTTAGAGGGACAAACGATTTTAATTACTGGCGGTGGAAGCGGCCTGGGGCTGGCAATGGCCAAAAAATTTGCCTCGCTGGGCAGTAATATTGCCATTTGTGGTCGGACGGAAGACAAGCTCCAGAATGCGATTGAGGAGATATCCGAAGTCGGAAAAGATGGGACGGAGGCGAAGTATTATGTGGCTGATGTACGGGATTATGATCGTATCGAAGAGATGGTCGGAGAAATTGTATCCGACTTTGGAACAATGACCGGTCTTGTCAACAATGCGGCGGGGAATTTTTTGTCGGCTTCTGAGGATTTGAGTCCCGGTGGATTTAAAGCCGTTGTCGATATTGTGTTACATGGCTCATTTAACTGCACACACGTTTTCGGTAATTATTTGATTGATGAAGAACAGGAAGGAAATATCTTAAATATGGTGACGACCTATTCGGAGTCCACTGGTTCGGCATTTGTGTTGCCATCGGCCTGTGGGAAAGCGGGCGTATTAGCGATGACGCGGTCGCTGGCCTACGAATGGGCAGAGTACGATATCCGATTGAATGCCATTGCTCCTGGACCATTTCCAACAAAGGGAGCCTGGAAACGGTTGGTGCCCGATGAAAGTGCCGAGCAGAAATTCCTGTCTAAAATTCCTGCTGGTCGGTATGGAGATAAGGAAGAACTGGCAAATTTGGCTGCATTCCTGATGTCAGATATGGCGCCGTATATCACTGGAGAAAATGTAGTGATTGATGGCGGAGAACGTTTATCGGCCGGGCAGTTTAACTTTATCGATAAGCTGGGATCGCGCGATGAGCTCAAGGGATTTTTTAAGATGATGCATAAGAAGTGACTAGGTAATCAAGTAAAAGGATAGCAAAGGTACAGTGTGAAAGATAAATTTAAAGTCGCCCCATTGTTATTACAATCCCTTTCTGCTAGACATATTTTAAAAAAATCTCAGGCATGGTTTTTTGTGAAACAGGTATATGTCATCTTATGCTTGCCGCGTCCCGATTATTCGGGGTTTCAGGATCTATTTGCAAACATTAATAGACAACTATTGCTAAACTCGTGCCAACCGCTTCTTAATCTTTTCCATCGTTTTGGTGAGTTCCATCAGATGGTAGCCGTTATAAATAGTGGGCCGATTAAGCTCGATCGATTTGATGAACTCCAGGCTGGCCAGCTCGGCAGATTTGGTTGCATCAAACGATTGTTGATTAAAGTACAGTCGGCGCTGCTCATTTTTTTGTTCTCCCAATCGAACGGATTGTTCGGCAACATTGCAATCCAGTAAGTAATTCCTATCAGCTGCTACGCGATGGTGGTTGGATTCCGCTGCCGCAGCATTAATATAAATATTGGCCGTAGCTCCACTGTCAAATCGCAGAAAAATATGTAGCAGATAAAGTTGATCTTCGGTAAACGACACGGTTTTCAAATCGATATGGTGAACCGCACCGTTAATCCAGCGGAGGCAAAAGGCCAGCTCGTCAATCCAGTAGTAGTCAAAATTGTGACCCGATTCGAAATATTCGGTGTGATTTATCTCCCGGGTGATCTGCAGAAAAGAAGGCTTGGCAATCTTTTTGCTCATCCATTTTGAAGCGGGGGCCAATGTAGGCCAATGCGAAAACTGTAACAGCACATTTGATTCTTCTGCAGCGTGATAGACTTTTTCAACCTCTCTTCTGTCGGTGGGAAGGGGAGCAATTAAAAAAGTGTGATATCCCTTTTTAACGGCTTCCAGCACATGTTGCAGTCGTTGATCACTTTCATCGAGCAGCAGGCAGGCATCTACATTACCAATGTCGTTAAGTTTCGATGTGATGGTAACTTCGGACACCGAGCGGTGGGGGCGAAGGTGTTTTTCCCAAGCCATAGCCCGCTCTGCAGGTCCTACAATCCCAATTTTCATAATCCGATAATTAGATGCGATATTAGTATCGAATAATTATGAAATCGGGACCAACTTTCAAAATGAATTGCAGAAAAGGGTGGCTAATTTTAATCGGGCATTACCAGAGCCAAAATGAAATAGAGTAGTACGGGACTTCCCCAGCCCAAAAAAGTAAGGATCACGAATATAATTCTGACGATGGTGGGATCCCATCCCAGATATTCTGCGATGCCTCCGCAAACGCCGGTAATCATGCGATCAGTTCGTGATTTCTTTAATCGAGCTCCCATAGAGGATATGAGTTAGGTTGGTTTTGTAATGCTTGTCAGTTTGTTACGTAAAAATCAATCAGATGTTACAGGGGTTTTTAAATTCAGATAAAACGAAAGTCCAAAGTAGTAAAATGGAAATAAAAATGAGGTGTAAATTAGCCATGGAGCCGATTCATCAAAATAATACATCAGGGCGATTAACTGCAGGGTGAAAAGAGTGCCCAGCCCCAGCGTGAGTGGACGTAAAAAAGGTGTTCTGGTGGGATATAGAAATTTTACAGGCAAAAAAGTGACGAAGGCAAACATCAGCAAAATGCCCGATGCAAAGGCTACGGGAAGTTCCAGCAGAAAGATGTAAAAGACGACAATGTTCCAGTAGGATGGGAATCCCTGGAAAAAGTGGTCATCGGTTTTGGCACTGATGTTCGAAAAGCCAAAGGCACTGGCGGTGGCACAGAGCACGAGCACCCAAATCGGTATTTGCATGGTGGCATATATCCAGAGGAGGGGAGCGATGGTCCAGGTGACAAAATCGATGATGTTATCCATCAGGGCACCGTCAATTTTGGGAGCATATTTCTTGGTTTGGCTAAGCCGTGCCAATGCCCCGTCGATAGAATCAACGATCGCTGATATCGCTAACACCCAAATAGCTTCCTGGTAAAATCCATCATAAATAAGGATGATAGCCCATAAGCCGAGCGCTGCACCTAACGCAGTTAATATGTGCACCCCATATGCTGCTGTCTTTTTCAAACCAGTCGTATCCCAAATGTATGTTTCCTTCCACTAATTTGTCTCGTAATAAAATAAAAAAAGCGGAACCTATGAAGCTCCGCTTTAAATTAGCATAAGAAAATATAGAATTTTACATTCGCCCGATGCTTAATCCATTTAATAATAAATAGTTCTATTCAATATTTAGATTTAAAATCGCTTTGTTATATCCAACATATGAAATTGTAATCTCTTGATTACCAGAGGGAACATTCTGAAGCTGAAATTTACCATTTTGATTAGATGCAGTACCTTTACCTACGTCTTGAACCACAACATTGGCACCCGAAAGAGGCTCACCGGTACTGGCATCAACTATAGTACCTGAGACCATCCCCGAGTTATTTTTGGTGAGGTTATTAATCTCAAATTTTTGTCCATTCATTTTAGGATTTTCGAGATAGCTTGAGGTCGATTCTTTTTGGATTTCGTCATTTTTTGGTAGTTGAAATGTAAATGGTAGCGAATATTGTACACGTACCGGTTTACCTCTCTGCATGCCGGGTTCGAATTCGGCCTGTTTTACCACACGCAGGGCTTCTTCATCAGCACCACCGCCAATGCCTCGAATAATCTGGGGCTTCTCTACCTGTCCTTGCTCATTGACAATAAATTGTACAATTACGCGTCCTTCAATACCGGCTTTACGCGCCATTTCGGGGTAGTTGATCTTTTTCTGCAGTCCGGCCAATCCTCCTTTTAATTCCGGCATATCTTCCACAGCAACAAAGTAGTTGCCTTGCTCATCACTTTTTTTATGATCTTGTTTAATTTCTTCGTCAGTCTTTAGATCAGAAAGTGCTTTTTCAGGATTATTGAGCTCAATTTCTACAACGCCATGTTTTGCCGCACTGCTATATTTATCTGTAGCCTTATCGCCCTTGAGCACATTAATAGACTTAATATACTTTGTTTTCAAGCGGGAAAGTTTTTTCCGTTCAGAGTCATCTTTATTCCAGACTTCTCCATTTACAACATAAAGTGGATTTTGCTCTGATGATTTTACCTTCAGTTGCTCTTGAGATTCCTCAACTTCGGCTTTTGTAATACCATTTTCAGCCATATCGGTGCATGAGATCGTCAGCACAATGAGCATGGCCGAAGCCAGTGTTAAGAAAATACTTGATCGAAATTTTGAAGAGACGTTGGTTTGAGAAGACATAGTTTGGATGCGTTTTTTAAGTGAAGATGGATTAACGGCCATACTCATGGCTAATGTTGTTTGATGTTCGCGCTTGGCAAGTTTGTACAACAGGGAGGCATATCGCTTCCTGGAAAATTCCTTATTGGCCAGCACCTCACCGTCGCAGGTGATTTCACGATACTCCTGGCTGGAATTGTGCAAATAGTGCACCAGCGGATGAATCCAGAAAATAGCCTTGATAAATATCAGCAGACCATTGAGCAGATAGTCGCGATGTTTGATATGCATCAGCTCATGTTGAACCGCCATCACGAGATCATCAGCATTGGCTTTGAGATCCGATGGGATGACTATTTTGGTGTTTCGCCATCCATAGGTAAACGGAATGGTAGCATTATCAGAATAGGCGACCAGTGCATTGGCCGCGTGTTTTTCAACCGCAGGCAGTTTACTTACCAGTTCTGAGCAGTGGCACAGCGGTTGAAAATGCAGTTGCTGTTCCATCTTTTTAAGCTGAAAGAGATCGACTATCATTTTAAGCAGGTATATGACCGCTCCCAGAACCAGCACGGTTCCCAGGATTCCCAGCCACATGGTAGGCGAAAACATATTTATAGATGCCGCTGACTCAGAAGCTGTCGGAGATATAGAAATTGGATTTTGAACCACAAAAAAGGTTGCCGTTCCGGTTGCCTCAACAGTTCGGCCAAAGAAATCAGCCAAAAAAGCACCGCCAAGGCCCAGCGGTAGCGCCAGCACCAACGCAATGCGACTGTGATATTGATAGACCGGCGGCACTACTTTTGACCAGCGCAAAAATCCGGCTATAGGAATAGCGATACATGTCCAGACCAGCAGCGGGAACCAAATATATTCCAGCATCTGGTCTCCGAACGATTCTAAAAAGTCGATGAGTGGTATCATTGGTCATCCTCCATATTATCAATCATGCTTTTGATCTCAAGCAGGTCTTTGTCCGTCATATCATCACTTTTCACGAGTGTTTGGATCAGCTGTTTCGGCGATCCCTTGAATACCTTTTTCATTAGTTCTGAAATAAGGTTGGTGCGCACAGATTCGGGCTCTTGAGCGGGACTGTAAACATAGGTAACCCCGTCTTTTCGATATTTCAGATACCCTTTTTCTTCCAGATTTTTCATTACCGTCATAATGGTAGTATATGCCACCTCACGGTTTTCGAGGATGCGCTTGCGCACCTGCTTTACTGTAGCTTCACCCATATCCCACACGTGATGCAAGACCTCCATTTCTGTTTCGCCCAAAGGTGTTAGTGATTTTTTCATGAATTCGGTCGTCTAATTTTTTGATTTTTGTTTTGTACTCTTAGGATCAACAAAAGTAATAGGAGCACATTGCGCAAAATTCGATTCGGCCTTCATCGGGAATTGATAATTGGCGCTAAATTTCTGCAGTAGCTTTTTAAAGCGTTTCTTTTTCTCGGCAGACAACTGGCTTTGATCCAAATTCACAAAATAATAATCAATAGTGCCGTCATTGTTAAAATAGATGCGCTGGAAAAACGAGGTGCGTCCGCCCCATTTAAAACCATGCTCCATCAAAAACTGTCCGAACTCTTGCATCATATTTCTGTATTCCTGGAGAAACTGAGATTGGTTTTTACTAAATACCCCTTTATTGGCCATAGCATGTGCAGCACTGGGATAAAGGCTGTCGAGCTCGGTAAACGAAATTCCCGTTGTTTTAGCTTGGTCAAATGAAGCAGTTACTGGTTGCGCGACTACCGCTGAAATAAATCCCAAAAAGAAGAAGCTGAACAATAGATAACGCATAAATATATGATTAAATCTATATATGTAGTACTAATATAATAGTATTATAATTGAAGTCAAGGCTCAGGGCGAATTTTTTTATAAAAATTGGTTGATTAGCGAAACTACTTCTTTGGGTGAAGAGGCAGTGTGGGGCTTGGGATAGGATAGGGAATCAATAAAATTAATAAGTGATTCAGTGGGGTTGAGCAGTACCAGTGGTTTCTGGGTCTTGAGCGCCAGCATAATTTCGGATGTTGTGCCTGCGCCGGTCCCCAGGGTTACGACCACATCAGAAGAAAGTACATTGATATTATTGCGGGCACTGCCCATCCCTGTACAAATGGAAATATCGAGGTGTTCGGATGCCCCGGTCTTGTCGGATGAGGACAAAATGCCAATGACCAGTCCACCGGCTTTTTGGGCTCCTTTCGAGGCCGCGTCCATAACGCCGACATTGCGTCCACCGGTAAGCAGATGCCAGTTATTCTGCGCGATCAGTCGGCCGAGCTTAGTGGCATTCTCCAGATTATTAGAAGTCGCAGAATCGCCGGGCCCCATGACTCCGATAACAGGTTTTGACATAGCAATAAGGTTTGGTGGAACTGACTGATATTACAAACAGGCACAAATTGATCATACAAATTAATAGCCATTGTTAATAATGAGTTTTCCCCAAATTTCTTTGGAACTGTTGAGACGCTGAGCGTATTCGTAAACTAGGTTTTGCTCTGTTGTTTTACTGGTAAATATATAACTCAATAAGGATTGTAGAAGTTAATTTATCTACATAGTAACTAGATTTTTAGCACAGAATTTCAATCTACTAATTATTTTAGGTGATATTATTTCGACAAAATAAAAGCAAATAGTGAGAATTTTTCCCAGAAACTTCCCACCAATATTTCGTTCCTTTCAAGCCTAATATATACCCCAGAATTATTTAAAAGCGTATTTTTTACACTTATTACGTTATTGGCATAATTCCTATCCCAGAAAATTTTCATTAAATCATTAACAGGTAAATAAAATTTCCTAAATAGCTTGCATCTATTTGGGATAATGGTTAAAAATAAAAGACGAGAACAAGTGTAATAAGTACACTTAGTAAAATTGATCAGTTTAGACAGGCGATAGAAGTCTAATTTTAGCAGCTAAAATATAAATCAAATTGGGGGTTTATGAGTTCACATCTACAAATTAAAAGTGTGTTGTTGATAGCATTGTTTATCATTTGTTATTCGGTTGATGCTATCGGTCAACATACGGTATCGGGTACAGTAATTGATGCTAGTACTTCGGAGACTCTTCCCGCAGTCAATATCTTGGTGAAGGGAACAACTCGGGGTACATCAACAGATGCAGAAGGTGGGTATGAGGTGAATGCAACTTCGCCTAACGACACCTTGGTTTTTTCTTATGTCGGATATCAAAACAGGGAAGTACCGATTGACGGAAGAAATCAGATTGATGTTTCTTTGCAGCTACAAGCATTGGTAGGAGAGGATCTCGTTGTTGTGGGATATGGTACACAGCAGCGCCAGGATGTAACGGGATCAATTTCTTCGGTGAGTGCTGAAGAGATGCAGAAATTTTCAAGCAATGATCCGTCTGAACTATTGCAGGGTCGCGTGGCCGGTGTGCAGGTGCGAAGCAACGGTGAGCCGGGTGCGGTACCGGATGTTCAGATTCGCGGTATCGGCACGTTCGGTGACAGTCAGCCGTTGTATGTGATTGATGGTACGCCGGTTGGAACGAGCGTCCGTGATTTTAATCCCAATGATATTGAATCGGTCGAAGTGCTTAAAGATGCTTCTGCAGCAGCTATTTATGGATCTCGGGCCGCAAACGGGGTTGTCCTTATTACTACCAAACAAGGATCAAAAAATACGCCGCTACGCATTGAATACAGCGGGTATGTAGGTATCGATGAAGTCTGGCAGCGCATTCCGGTGACGGGACGTGAAAATTATCAGATGCTAAACAACGAAGGCCAGCATAATGCCGGGCAGCCGTTAGCAGAGGGCAATGATCCGGATTCGCCAAATTATATTGATGATGTTAATACGGATTGGCAGGATGAAGGGTTGAAGACCGGAAGGCGAATGAATCATAACCTGAACTTTTCGGGCGGTGGTGAATATACCACTTTCAACATTTCGCTGGATTACTTAAATGACAAAGGAACGCTGGTTGGTCACGGACCCGATTATAAGCGATATTCAGCGCGAATTAATACGGTTTCCCAAAAAGGGATCTTTGAGTTTGGCCAGACTCTCTACTACACCCATTCTGATGAAAAAGCCCTGAATTATGAGACCAATGTATTAACGGGTGGGCGTCCGCCAATGATTGTTGATTTGGTGACGGCCATTCCAACGCTCGAAGTCTATGATGATTCAAATATTGGTGGTTGTGCCGGAACGGATGCCGCCATTCATGCTGCAATTGTTTTGAATGTTCCTTGTATTAATCAGCTGTTGGAAGGAGAAACGGCGGTTGACCGAACATTTGGAACGGCTTATGCTCAGGCTGATTTTATTGATGATGACAAGCAAAGCCTGAGATATAAGGTCAATGTGAGTTATGATCGTACCAATGTTCGCAATACATACTTTGTGCCTGAGTTTGAGATGGGATTCTTTTTCAATAATACCAGTGCACAGTATGATGACGGACAGAATATTTTTACTACAGCCGTTGTCGAAAACACGCTGACATATGAGCGAGAGTTCGGAGGTCGGCATGATCTTACACTGCTGGCCGGTCAAACGTTCCAAAAAGGATCATCATCGTTTAGGAATGGTTTTACTGAGCAATTATCAAATCCCTATTTCCCTGTGTTGGATAACGGATCAAATAAAACGGCATCGGGTGAAGAGTTTGAAAATGCGCTCACCTCGTATTTTAGCCGGTTGAACTATAATTTTGATGATCGCTATTTATTGACGGCTACCTTTCGCCGAGACGGTTCTTCACGCTTTGCACCCTCAAATCGGTATGGGAACTTTCCCTCTGCTTCTGTGGGATGGAACGTACATAACGAAGAATTCATCCCGCTGCCGGACTTTATTTCGAGTCTGAAATTGCGGGCCAGCTACGGAGAGTTGGGGAACCAGAACATCGGCGATTATCTCTATACGAGTACTGTTAATCCGGGTGTAGTCTATAACTGGGATGGCAACAAAACGATTGGAGCGATCCAAACGCAGATCACATCCAGTGATATCAAGTGGGAAACAAAAACCACGAAAAATATTGGTCTGGATGCGGCATTCCTGGACAATAAATTTGAACTCTCGGCCGAATATTATTCCAGTACTACCTCTGATATTCTGGTTGGAGTTCCCATTCCACTTTCGGTAGGAGCGAATAATTCACCGACTGTTAATGCCGGTAAGCTTCGCAACTCAGGATTGGAGTTTTCTCTGACATATCGAAAGACAGCAGGCGATTTTAATTTCAATATTACCGCCAATGCAAGCACATTGAATAATGAGGTACTTGCCTTGGGTGGTAATGATGAGCCGATTCAGGGTGTAGCTTCTCGTACGGCGGTAGGCGGAGAGATCGGTCGCCATTACGGATATGTATATGACGGTATCTTCCAGTCGCAGCAGGAGATCAATGATCATGCGTTCCAAAATGCCGGTACGGCTCCCGGGGATATTCGGTTCAAGGATCTGAATAACGATGATGTTATCAATGACCTGGATCGCACCTACCTGGGAAGTGCCATTCCAAGCATCAATTATGGATTAAACATCACCGGCAATTACAAAAACTTTGATTTTACTGTTTTTGCATCCGGCATGGGCGGATACAAAGTTCATAGCCGAATGTATCGCATGTTGATGCTGCCCAGCGATTACCTGAACTATCATACCGATATGTTGGATCGCTGGACGCCACAAAATACCGACACTGATATTCCGAGACGCGTATCGGGAGATCCCAATAACAACGGGCGAAATTCTGATCGTCCCGGATGGTTGCAAGATGGTACGCACTTGCGCATTAATACGGTATCGCTGGGATACAGCCTGCCGCAAAAGGTGTTGGATTATTTTGGAGCACAATCAACACGTATCTATGTAAAAGTACAGAATCTATACACATTCCAGGCTTATAAAGGATTCAACCCTGACTTCTCCTCTGGAGTGTTTGAGCCCGGTTTCAATAACGGGTCATATCCTAAACCGCGATCCTATATGATAGGGCTCGATATAGCCTTATAACACAAATTCGATCATGATTGATAGGCTAACAAAAAATTAAATATCAAGACCATGAAGAAACTAATTTTTATTCTAGCATTGTTGATGTTCCTTGGTTGTGATGATCAGTTGGATCTCACAAATCCCAATGAACAAACGAGTAGTACATTTTGGCAAACAGAGGCGGATGTCATTCGAGCCAGCGCTGCAATGTACAACGCGCTGCTTATGGATGGGGCATATATGCGAATGATTCCCGCACTTACCGACGGACGAAGCGACGGCTTTCGGGCCGATACGCCCTGGCCGGACCTCTGGCAAACGGCCGCATTTAACGTACCTGCTACATCAGGTCCTGTTGAATGGGTATGGAGAGAACACTATGTAATAGTATATAGAGCGAACCAGATACTCGAGTATGTCCCAGATATGGACATTGATCAGGGACTAAAAGATCGTGTTATCGGGCAAGCTCATTTCTTACGCGGTCTGGCATACTTTAATTTGGCCAATAATTTTAAACAGGTGCCTATTTCTGATGCACTCCCCAGTCCGGAAGAATACAACGAGCCAACCGCATCAGAAGAGGAGTTGTGGCAACAGATTATTGACGATTTTTCTACCGCAAAAGGACTATTGCCGGTCAGCTATGACAATGTAGATGGGCCCGACCAGGGACAGACCGGCCGCGCAACACGCGGTGCCGCAACGGGAATGCTCGGCAAAGCATATTTATACGACGAGCAGTGGCAAAATGCGGCCGATGAGTTTGAGTTGCTGATCCCCGGAGCCGGAGACAGCAGTCCCATGGAGATCTATAGTTTAGTTGACAATTTCCGCCACAACTTTAATGTGGCGAATGAAAATAACTCCGAATCGTTGTTTGAGGTACAGTTTGCAAGTCCGGGACAAGTAGGCGGTTCTATTATGAACTACTGCTGTGAGCCCAATGCAAACTGGATGCAGGTTTCGTCTCAGGCGTACACCTATGCTGCACTCGGCTATGGATACTCTGACTTCTTGCCTTCGCAATGGCTGTATGATGAGTTCAATCAAGAGCAGACCGTAAATGGTAATAAAGATCCCAGGCTGTTAGCTACTATTGTGTCGTACGAGCCCGGCGAAAATTCTACAACGGTATATGGCGATCCGTGGCCATATCCGCAGGATGCGATATATCCGCGAAAATATACCAACGAGGGATTGCCCAATCCTGAGCTCCGAGAGCAGTCCGGCATCAACTATCGCGTACTCCGCTATGCCGATGTTCTGATGATGTATGCCGAAGCAAATAATGAGCTCGACAACCGGGGTGTTGCTGCACAATATATCCAACAGGTACGCGATCGGGCGAACTTGCCGGATCGTACAGCCGAATTTGCTGGCTATACCCAGCAGGAAATGCGCGATCAAATTGCCCACGAGCGGGCGCTGGAATTTGCTATTGAGGCTCAGCGTATCCACGATATGATTCGCTGGGGATGGTTTGATGAGAGCAGCCCGCGATACAAAGTTCCGGAGCTGCGTCAACGTGATTCTGAGTTTGATTCTTGGGCTCCCGGCGATGAATATTTACCGATTCCGCAGCGAGAACTGGATGTAAATCCGAATCTGGATCCCAATCCAGCGAATAACTAACATAGGTAACCATCGATCCCACCGGGTTTTAGCCGGTGGGATTCTTTCTTGTAAATATTGACTGTGGGGAAAAGCTATTAATTGCGGCTGTTGATAGGGAATATTAGCAGGGCAATTGACCAACGCTTAAATATTCACCATTCATTGTTAAATTACTGCAGCCCCTTGGGTCATCCGGCAAGCAAGTTTCTATTATTATCTGAGTATACAAATGATGAACCGATTAACTGAGATACCAAAGCAGGGATTGCCTATTGTGCTGGTCATAATACTACTGACCAGTATCGGAATCGAATCTTCGCAAGCACAAGAGAATCAAGATCCGCTAACGCTTGATCTATTTGCTCTGAATGATGTTCAGCTGCTTGACAGCCCGTTCCGCAAAGCGATGAATCTTGATGGCAAATATCTGCTCAAACTAGAAGCCGATCGATTGCTGGCACCCTATCTCAACGAAGCCGGTTTGGATCCCAAAGCGGAAAATTACGGGGGATGGGAATCGCAGGGAGAGCTCGGTGATGGCCTTGACGGCCACTCGCTGGGACATTATCTGTCAGCGCTTGCCATGATTTATGCATCTACCGGGCGCGATGTTTTTGCTGAACGAATGAACTACGTGGTTGATGAACTGCAGCGAGCTCAACAAGCAAACGGCAATGGATATGTCGGCGGTGTACCAAATGGAGAACAAATCCTAAACGAGGTAAAATCAGGAAGAATTAATGCCGAACCCTTTAGCCTTAATGGCAGCTGGGTGCCTTGGTATAACCTGCATAAGTTGTTTGCGGGTCTGCGTGATGCCTACCGCCACGGCGGCAACGAAAAAGCATTAAATGTACTGGTGAAACTGGCCGACTGGACGGTGGATTTTGCTTCTCATCTGTCTGAAGAACAGTTCCAGGAGATGTTAAAAACAGAGCACGGTGGTATGAAAGAGGTGATGGCCGACCTGTATGAGATTACCCAAAATAAGGATTATCTAAAATTATCTAATCGATTTACCCATCATGATATTCTGAATCCATTAATTAATAATAACGATAAGCTTGAGGGACTGCATTCAAACACACAGATCCCAAAAATTATTGGAGCGGCTCGTCATTATGAGGTTAGCGGCGACGCCAAAATGAAAGAAGCAGTTTCCTATTTTTGGAATATGGTAGTGAATCATCGAATGTATGTAAATGGGGGGAATAGCGATCACGAACATTTTGGTCCGCGTGGTAATTTATCGAAGCGGCTTAGCCGGTGGAGCTCGGAAAGTTGCAATACCTACAACATGTTAAAGCTCACCCGACATCTTTCGCAATGGGAGGCCAAGCCGGCTTACGCCGATTATTACGAGCGAGCCCTGTACAATCATATTTTAGCTTCACAGGATCCACAGACGGGTATGTTTGCCTATTATATGTCGATGGAGTCGGGCACGTTTAAAACATTTAGTAAGCCCTTTCATTCGTTTTGGTGCTGCGTAGGCAGTGGCATGGAAAATCATACCAAATACGGGCGATTTATTTATCTCCACTCTGCAGATG
The DNA here is from genome assembly GCA_964490705.1 of uncultured Balneolaceae bacterium. Classification (GTDB taxonomy): domain Bacteria; phylum Bacteroidota; class Rhodothermia; order Balneolales; family Balneolaceae; genus Fodinibius. The sequence continues at coordinate 49,548 of CAZBCG010000003.1, forward strand.
AGCTGTATGTAAATCTGTTTATTCCCTCTGAGCTTTCCTGGAAAGAGCGGGATATTACGCTAAAACAAGAGACGGCTTTTCCCAATTCAGAGCAGAGCACATTCACGCTGCAAACGGATAGTCCCCAAGAATTTTCAATCAAGATGCGTCGCCCGTATTGGGCAGGAGAGGGGTATAGCATCAGCATTAATGGCGAAACGATAAATATCGACAAGCATCCCAGCAGTTACATCACGTTGGACAGGATGTGGAAAAACGGCGACACCATCACCATTGAACTACCGATGGAGACCCGCGTTGAACGGATGCCGGATAATGACCAGAAGCTTGCGTTTATGCACGGACCTATTTTGCTGGCAGGAATTGTGGGACAGAATGTGCCGATTCCGGGTCAATATGCAACTGACCAGTACGACTTTTTTGAGCTGCCCTCGGTTGATGTACCTGCATTGAATCCCCAAACCGGCAATATTGATGAGTGGGTTACTCCCAAAGGAAATTTAGAATTTGAGTTAACAGGAGTTGGAGAGGCCAGCGGTATTACATTGGCTCCTTATTATAACGTCAATCACGATTATTACACCATTTATTGGGATGTGGATAAAAGCAGTAAATAGCAGCAGGTACATCCCCATAAAATAATATAAACACCAGACTACCGATTAGTTATGAAGAATCTAACCAAGATAATATTCGCAGTGTGCGGCTTGTGTTTATCTCTGATGATTGTTTTGCCGGCAAATGCACAAAATGCCCGCATAAAAATTGATGTTGATCGCACTATTGGCGAAGTGGATTCGCTGATTTACGGCAACTTTTTGGAGCACCTGGGACGTGCGGTGTATGGCGGTGCCTATGATCCGGACTCCCCGCATGCCGATGAAGATGGGTTTCGGAAAGATGTAATTCAGGCGGCGCGTGATTTAAATGTGAGTTTACTGCGCTATCCGGGGGGGAATTTTGTTTCTAACTATCACTGGCAAGACGGGGTGGGTGAAGAACGCGTTCCGCGCATGGAGCTGGCGTGGAATCGCCTGGAAACAAACGAGTTTGGAACAAACGAGTTTATGAAGTTTAACAATAAGATCGGCTCGGAACCTTATTTTGCCGTGAATATGGGCACCGGCACCATGACGGAAGCGCAGCGCTGGGTCGAATATACCAATGTTGAGTCGGGTCCGTACTATGCAGAACTGCGTAAAGAGCACGGCTACGAAGAACCCTGGAATATCAAGTATTGGAGTCTGGGGAATGAGATGGACGGCTTTTGGCAGATCGGTCATCTCAATGCCACGGATTATGCCAAAAAGGCTCGTGAAACGGCCAAAGTAATGCGTCTGACCGATCCCAGCATTTCGCTTATTGCGGCCGGTGCGTCAAACTTTCGTCCGGATGCCAACCCCATGCACTGGAATCGGGTGGTACTCAATGAACTAAAAGATGTGGTAGATTACCTGGCGCTGCATATCTATGTGGGTAATCCCGATGACAACTATTACAACTTTATGTCCACACCCATGGTGCTCGAAGAGCGTACGAAAATTGTGGAGGGCTTAATTCGCGAAGTGATGAGTAGGGCAGATCGCGGCGATCGTCCGGACATCAAAATTGCATGGGATGAATGGAATGTATGGTATCGCGCGCGCGCCGGTGAATCGATGAGTGGTGAGCGCGCCCTTGAAGAGCATTATAATTTGGAAGATGCACTGGTAGTAGCAGGATTTCTCAACGTCTTTGTCCGCAATGCCGATATTGTAAAAATGGCCAATATGGCGCAGTTGGTGAATGTGATTGCACCCATCTTTACCAAGGAAGATGATATGTATAAGCAGACGATCTATTACGCGCTGCAGCTGTTTTCGGAGCATACCTACGGCACCTCGCTGGATGTGTATGTGGATTCCGATACTTATGATACCGACGAGTTTTTTGTTGGATTAGGAGAATCACAAACTCAGCAAAGTGATGTACCGTACCTGGATGTATCGGCAACTCATAAAGAAGATGGAGAAGTCATCATCAATGTTGTGAATCGTCATAAGGATGAAGCCATTACGGCGGATATTATTTCTCAAAAAGGGATCTTTGACGGTGAATTTGAAGTGTATGAAGTAAATGGTCCCGACATTAAGGCCACCAACGATTTTGATAAAACCGAAGTGCAGACGGAACAGAAGTCATCTATTCAAGCGAATGGTTCGAATATGACTTATACGTTCCCGACACATTCTTATACATTGATAAAAGGCAAAATTGACACAGAATAGATTGAACTGTCGGTTGGCATAAATCATCGCGAATCTGGAATTGACATGTTCAAAAAATGAGATTATGAAGGTATTAAAAATCATCCTTATCGGTTGTTGTACCTTTGCCCTTATCACCGCATGCGGTGATAATTCTACCAGTGTGGGTGATAAAGATGAGGAGGATGATTCCGAAGAGCCCACGGAAACCTTCGACGGGCCAACCTATTCGGATGACTATACCCCGAGGTCTGCATGGGCTGATCGTTCGGAGTGGAACCTGGCAAATGTGCATGATCCCACGGTAGTAAAAGACGGTGAGTACTATTATATGTATCAGACAAATGCCTCATATGGAAATGTGCACCAGGGGCACGGATATTATCCGTATCGTCGTTCCAAAGACCTGGTTAATTGGGATTTTCAGGGAACTGCCTTTTCCGAAGTGCCGAGTTGGGTTAAAGATTCATTAAATAACATAAGAGCCAATATGGATCCGCCGCTGGATCCGATCGAAAACCCCAATTACGGGTTTTGGGCTCCACACATCACAAAAGTAGGAGATACCTACCGGCTGTACTATAGCGTAATTATTGATAACCCGATTGTCGGATCAAATCCCAACACCGCGTGGACCGAGCGCGCATTTATTGGGTTGGCCGAAACAAACGACTTGGCATCCAATGAATGGGAAGACAAAGGCATGGTGGTAAGTTCAATAGCTGACGGAGAAGAAACGTATCACCGTGACGGCGGTGACGATTGGAGTGCCTACTTTAAGTTCAATGCTATCGATCCGTCGTATGTAACGACGCCCGGAGGGGAGCATTGGTTGTTTTATGGATCATGGCATTCCGGGTTGGCCGCCGTGCAGCTCGACCCCGAAACAGGTAAGCCGGTTGAATTTAATGAGGTGGCAGATTATGGCGTACGCATTGCTGGTCGCGGTAATGTGAATTCCAACAGATGGCAAGCCTTGGAAGCGCCCGAAATTATCTACAATGAGGAAACTGGTTATTACTACTTGTTTGTAGCGTATGATGAATTATCCGTGGCCTATAATACCCGCGTTGCCCGTTCTCAAAATATCACAGGTCCATATCGTGGTATCGATGGAGGCAATGTAACCGATGGCGTCGAGGCATGGCCGATGATAACGCATCCATATAAATTTTCGAACCACTATGGCTGGGTAGGTATTTCGCATCCCTCTATTTTTCAAGATCCGGATAGCGGCAAATGGTTTTATTCTTCACAAGGGCGTTTGCCACCTGATGTGGGAGGAATTAATGCGTCGAATGCCGTGATGATGGGGCATGTTCGCGAAATATACTGGACTGATGATGGATGGCCGGTTGTTGCTCCGGAACGCTATGCCGCTGTTCCCGATAGTTCTATTACGAAAGATGATATTGTAGGCACGTGGGAAGAAATCACGCTGGAATACCAGTACCAGACGATGCAAACATCCTATAATGTGCAGTTTAATGAAGACAACACCCTCGGTGGGACATTAGATGGGAGCTGGTCGTTTGATGAATCCTCGAATACGCTCACGGTTAATGGCAGAGATTATATCATAGATTCAGCATGGGATTGGGAGGCATCACCACGTGTGACAACCATAACTTATGCGGGATTGACAGCATCCGGACGAACGGTCTGGGGCAAGAAAATATCAGATAACTAATACATGAAGCGATTGGGAAAATATATTGTGGACATTGGATTCTCAGTATTTTTGATGCTGAGCCTATTCGCATGTTCAGGTGGTGAGAAGACGGTCCAAAGTCCAAATGGTGAAATTTCATTTAATTTTATATTGGATAACAACCAGCCCAGATATACCGCTGAATATGCCGAGCACACAGTGCTTGATACGTCCCAGTTGGGTGTTGTAAGGGCTGGCATCAACTTTGCGGAGAAGGTACGGCTGGAATTTGTATCAGGTCCCAATGTAATAACGGATACGTACACACTTTTGCATGGAAAGCAAAAGAAGATCAGCTATAAGGCGAGCGAAAAGACATTTCATTTGCGCCATACATCTGGGGAGCCGATGGATATTATTGTTCGCGTATCCAATGATGGAATTGGTTTTAGATATCACTTCCCCGGGAATAGCGAACAAAAGCATCAGATCACCAAAGAAAATACATCGTTTAATTTTTCTGATGACAGCCGAGCCTGGCTACAGCCCTTGGCCAATGTAAATACCGGTTTTGCGCAGACCAATCCATCGTATGAAGAGCATTATAAGCAGAATATTTCTGTTGGAACGCCCGCTCCCGACAGTGCCGGCTGGGCATATCCTGCATTATTTAAATCAAATAATATGTGGGTGGCTATATCCGAAACGGGCATGGATGGCACTTATCCTGCTACGCGATTGCAACAGGAATCTCCTGATGGAAACTATAGGATTGGTTTTCCGCAGGAAGGGGAGCAGTTCCCGGGCAGAACGCTTGATCCGCAATCAAATTTGCCGTGGACAACACCTTGGCGCATCGTTGCGATGGGAGATCTGAAGACAATTACGGAATCTACATTGGGTACAGATCTGGCAGATCCCGCGGTGGATAGGAATACTGGCTGGATTAAACCGGGACGTGCCTCATGGAGCTGGGCCAAGCTCAAAGATCCATCGGTAAATTACAAAGACCAGAAACGATTTATTGATTATGCGTCCGAAATGGGCTGGGAATATACCTTGGTGGATGTGAATTGGGATCAAAATATTGGGTATGATCGCATGGCTGAGCTGGCTGATTATGCGGCGTCAAAAAATGTAGGACTCTTTCTGTGGTATAATTCATCCGGCAGCTGGAATGAAACGGAATATACACCCAAGAGTGCGTTGCTAACTCATGAAGATCGGGTTGAAGAATTTAGTCGCCTGCAAGAGATGGGAATAAAAGGCATCAAAGTTGATTTCTTTGCCGGTGACGGTCAGTCAATGATGCAGTACTATATTGATATTTTTGAAGATGCAGCCGATCATAATTTATTGGTTAATACACACGGTACCACGCTGCCGCGGGGATGGCATCGCACCTATCCCAACCTAATGACTATGGAGTCGATCAAGGGATTTGAATTTATAACCTTTGAGCAAATTAACGCCGATCGCGCGGCCAATCACAATGCCATCTTACCGTTTACACGGAATCTGTTCAGCCCGATGGATTATACGCCCATGAGTCCCACGCCGTTGTTTAACGTTGAACGTAAGACCACGAAAGCTCATGAGATAGCATTGCCTATTCTCTTTACCTCCGGTATCCAGCATTACGCCGAGACGGCGCGTGGTATCAATGACATTACTCCTGCCGTCAAAGAGTTCATCAAAACGATACCCGTTGCGTGGGATGAAATGGAATTTGTAGAAGGATCTCCCGGTAAAGAAGTGGTGATTGCTCGCAGGGCGGGGGATCAATGGTTTGTAGCCGGTATCAACGGGGAGCAAACATTCAAAGAATTAACGCTGGATTTATCTTTTATCGATGGTGCTCAGAACGGAAATTTGATTGCTGATGGATCATCAGCGTTGCAGTTCGAAGCTGGGACTGTTGTTCCCTCAGAATCAGTATCGGTTGCCATGAAACCGAACGGTGGATTTGTTATGCATTTTACATCCGAACAACCTGTATCACAACTATAATTATTAAAGGAATACCATGATTTCACATTTATTTTATCAACACGATTTTAGTGCCGTTGCCAACCTGTTTGTATCGTTGCTTTTACTGGCGGTAGTTATTGCGGGATGTGCAAAAACGGATACGGTCGAGAAAGAAAGAATTGCGCAAGAAACCTTTGGTACGCTGGAAGATGGCCGTGAGGTATCACTCTTTACACTTACCAACGCCAACGATATGGAAGTACAGATTACCAATTACGGGGGTATTGTTACCGCTATCCGAACCTCGGATCGCAACGGCAATATGGATAACGTGGTGCTGGGATTTGATTCTTTGAAAAAATACACCGCAGGCACGCCCTATTTTGGAGCACTGATCGGTCGGTATGGCAACCGCATTGCAGATGGACAGTTTACGCTGGACGGCAAGGAATATCAGCTTCCCCAAAATGACGGGGACAATCACTTACACGGCGGGGAAAAGGGATTTGACAAAGTACTCTGGGATGCTCAGCCGCAGGACGACGGATCGCTCAAATTGACCTATCTCAGTGAAGACGGGGAACAGGGATATCCCGGAAATCTAAATGTTGCGGTAATTTATACGCTGACTGATGAAAATGAGCTCAAAATTGAGTACGAAGCCACCACCGATAAAGCAACGCCGGTGAACTTAACCAATCACAGTTATTTTAACCTGAGCGGTCATCCCGATAGCACTATTTTAGGGCATGAGCTTAAGATTAATGCCGCGCAATATACGCCGGTGGATGATGAGCTTATTCCCACAGGAGAAATTAAAGACGTAGCTGGCACGCCCTTTAACTTTACTGATTTTAATGAGATCGGAGCCCGAATTGATCAGGTAGAGGGTGGCTACGATCACAACTGGGTACTCAATCGCAGCTCCGATGATTCGCTGTTTCACGCTGCTACGCTTTATGATGATATAAGTGGACGTGAATTAAAAGTGATGACCACCGAACCCGGACTACAGTTTTACTCGGGCAACTTTTTGGATGGCAGTATGCAGGGACCTGATGGAGCGCCCTTTGTGCAGCATGCGGCCCTGTGCCTGGAAACACAGCATTTTCCAAACTCACCGAACGAGCCCGACTTTCCATCTACGATTCTACGACCCACTGAAATCTATCAGACCACAACGATTTATAAATTTTCAACCCGCTAATTCAAACGAATCCACCATGTCAACGTCAATACCACTTACTTTTAAGGATATGCGAAAATTATTACTACCATCGATTCTCTTCGTGCTGGTTGGCTGTTTGAGCGCTACGGCGCAGAACAGTATGGTGATTACCGCCGATCAGCCGAAAAATAAAATTAGTGAACATATATACGGACAGTTTTCAGAGCATCTGGGTACCGGTATGTACGGCGGTCTCTGGGTAGGGCCGGATTCGGATATCCCCAACACCGATGGATTCCGCAATGATGTCGTCAAAGCGTTAAAAGAGTTGGAAATTCCAAACCTGCGTTGGCCGGGTGGGTGCTTTGCTGATGAATATCACTGGAGAGACGGCATTGGTCCGCGCGATGAACGTCCCGTTCGCATTAATACGCACTGGGGCATGGTGGAGGAGAAAAACCAAGTGGGTACGCACGAATTTATGCGTCTGACCGAACTGATTGATACGGAGCCGTATATCTCAGCGAATGTGGGCAGCGGAACAGTTGAAGAGATGGCCAACTGGGTTGAGTATATGACCTTTGACGGCAACAGTACACTGGCAAATCTTCGCCGCGAAAACGGTCAGGATGAAGCCTGGGATGTCAAATTCTGGGGTATCGGTAATGAAAGCTGGGGATGCGGCGGAAATATGCAGGCCGATTACTATGCGGATCTGTATCGCCGCTATGCCACCTATGCCAAAGATTACAGCGGCAACGAGCTCTACAAAATTGCCAGCGGATTTTCTGATGAAAATTACTGGTGGACCGAGACCGTTGTAGAGGAGGCCGGTAATCACATGGATGCTATTTCGTTGCACTATTACACCTTGCCAACAGGCGATTGGGGTAACAAGGGGCCGTCGAAAGATTTTGGAGAAGATATGTATTTCATGGGCTTGAGTCAGGGATTGCATATGGATGAACTCGTGACGCGTCACTCTACACGCATGGATAAATATGATCCCGAAAAGCGCATCGCCCTGGCTGTTGATGAATGGGGTATCTGGACCGATCCGCTGGAGGGAACCAACCCGGGATTTTTGCAGCAGCAGAACTCCATCCGCGATGCCTTAATTGCATCCACGACGCTGGATATCCTCAACAAACACAGCGATCGCGTTCGCATTGCTAACATTGCGCAAACGGTAAATGTGCTGCAGGCGATGATCCTGACCGACGGTAAGCAGATGCTCAAAACGCCGACGTATCACGTATTCGACTTTTATACTGTGCATCACAATGCCATGCTGCTGCCCATGCATCTGGAGGCCGATCAATATGAACACAACGGTGAAAGTATTCCCACTGTGAGTGCTACGGCATCTCGTGATGATGACGGAGCCGTTCACCTGACAATAACGAATCTGCATGCAACCGAAATGCAGGAAGTTACAGCAGATATCCGGGGTTTAGATGTGAGTTCTGTAAGCAATGCACGAGTTTTAATGGCCGATGAAGTGGATGCTATTAATACCTTTGAAAATCCCAATAACGTATCGCCCACAACCTTTGAAAATTACAGTTTGGAGAGTAATGAGCTAACATTGCGCTTACCCTCAAAATCCGTTATAGTTTTACGGTTAAATTAACTGGAGAAAATATTTTTTGTGCTGTAGGATATGTGTCTGCAGTGCTGCATTAAAAAGTTTTACAATGCCGAATCAATACAAAAATCACGACCGAATACTTGTTGCACTCGATTGTATCATTTTTGGATTCGATCGCAGTGGGTTAAAATTATTGCTCATTAAGAGGGATTTTGAACCGGAAAAGGGAAACTGGTCACTTATGGGCGGTTTTCTCAATCGAGATGAAAGCCTGGATCAGGCGGCCGATCGCGTATTACATAAGCTGACCGGCCTGAAAAATGTGTATCTGGAACAGCTTTATGGTTTTGGTGAAGTAGATCGTGATCCTGTAGAGCGTACTGTTTCAATCGCCTATTATGCGCTGATTAATATTCGGGAGCACGACAAAGAGCTTATGGATAAATACAGCGCTCGCTGGTTCCCCATTGATGACCTGCCGGATTTAATTTTTGATCACAATCAAATGGTGCGTGCAGCTAAGCGACGATTGAAATACCGCGCTTCTCACGAGCCGGTAGGATTTGAGCTGTTGCCCGAAAAATTTACGATGCCTGAGCTACAGATTCTATATGAAGATATTTACGAAACAGAACTCGACAAGCGCAATTTTCGTCGTCGCATACTGTCGATGGATATTCTTACCAAGACGGATGAAAAGCAGAAAAAATATTCCAAGAAAGGAGCGTATCTCTACAAGTTTAATGAGGACAAGTACGAAGATAAGCTGGAAAATGGGGATAGCCTTACTTTTAAACCCATAAAGTTGTAATAACATCGAAAAACAATGTGCAAAACTGATTTGGATTAGTTTATTTATTAAAATAAAGTGTAGTATTGACAATTAATTCTAAACAACTTAAATAGGTACCTCAGAAGTAAACGAAAGAACAACAGCATGAGCTCACGAACTAAATACGTCATCGGTATTGATTACGGTACCGATTCTGTACGGTCTGTTCTGTTGGATAACTCCGGAACCTCAATGGCCGAATCGGTACACCAATATGCCCGATGGAACGAAGGTAAGTATTGTGATCCCACGGCGAACCAGTTTCGCCACCACCCGTTGGATTACCTGGAAGGATTGGAACAAACACTGGTCGGGGTATTGAATCAGGTATCAGATGAAGTTGCCCAAAATGTGAGTGGTATTGCTGTAGATACGACTGGATCTACGCCGGTGGCCGTTGACAAAACCGGTACGCCGCTGGCCCTGTTGGATGATTACGCCGAAAATCCCAATGCCATGTTTATTCTTTGGAAAGATCATACGGCGGTGCAGGAAGCAGAAGAGATAACCGAGCTGGCAAAATCGTGGGGCGGACCGGATTACACTAAATATGTGGGAGGCATTTATTCGTCGGAGTGGTTCTGGGCCAAAATGTTGCACACTATTCGCCATGATGATGACATTCGAGATGCGGCCTATTCGTGGGTGGAGCTGTGTGACTGGGTTCCCTATGAACTAACTGGCGAAGATGATGTGCACAAAATGAGGCGCAGTCGTTGCGCAGCAGGGCATAAAGCACTCTGGCACGAAGAGTTTGACGGACTACCCAGCGAAGAGTTTTTGACAAAGCTGGATCCCAAGTTAGCCGGTGTTCGCGACCGATTATTTGATAAGAGTTTTACCTCTGATGAACCCGCAGGAACCATCTCAACAAAATGGGCCGACAAGCTCGGTCTTCCCGAAGATGTGGTAATCAGTGTGGGAGCATTTGATGCCCACATGGGAGCCGTTGGCGGAGAAATTGAGCCCTATTATTTGAGTCGTGTCATGGGTACCTCCACCTGTGATATCATGATTGCCCCTTACGAAGATGTGCAGGACAATCTCGTACAGGGTATTTGCGGTCAGGTTGATGGTTCGGTAGTGCCGGGAATGGTGGGACTCGAGGCCGGGCAATCTGCGTTTGGGGATGTGTATGCCTGGTATAAGGATTTGATTCTGGATCCCTTTAAGAATGTGATTGAATCCTCTGAGCTGCTGTCGGATGAACAGAAACGATATCTGATTAAAGAAGCCGACGAAAAGCTCATTCCACAGCTTTCGGAGCAGGCAGCCGCCATTGATGATGTTGATACCGGCATTATTGCGTTGGATTGGCTGAACGGTCGTCGCACCCCGGATGCTAATCAGTTGCTCAAGGGCGCCATTGAAGGACTTGATCTCGGTAGTGATTCGCCCCGAATTTTTAAAGCACTGGTCGAAGCTACGTGCTTTGGTGCCAAGGCGATTGTCGAACGATTTGAAGATGAAGGCATCCGCATAGATGGCATTATCGGCCTCGGTGGGGTAGCTAAAAAGTCTCCTTTTGTGATGCAGACGCTAGCCAATATTTTAGATATGCCTATCAAAATCGCAAAGTCTAATCAGGTATGTGCTCGCGGGGCAGCGATGTTTGCCGCTACGGCAGCCGGGCTGTTTGAGGATGTAGAAGCAGCCAAAGCGGCGATGGGCAACGGTTTTGGAACGGTTTACGAGCCGGAATCCGAAAAAGCCGAACAGTACCGCGGACTTTACCAGCAGTATAAATCTTTGGGTGAGACGATCGAAGAACGAATCGCAACAAAACACAAGCGTGAAAAGGTATCGCAATGAGTGAATTTCAAGATATAAAAGAAGAGGCTTACCGGGCGAATATGCGATTGCCCGAGCTGGATCTCGTACTTTTTACCTTCGGCAATGCCAGCGCAGCCGATCGCGATAAAGAAGTATTTGCCATCAAGCCGAGCGGTGTGCCGTACGATGAGTTGTCGATTGATGATATCGTCATTGTCGATTTTGACGGCAATGTGGTAGAGGGACAGATGCGTCCTTCTTCTGATACCGAAACCCATGCGGTACTGTATAAGAACTGGCAAAATATCGGTGGCATCGTCCATACGCATTCGACATATGGGACGGCGTGGTCGCAAACGCAGAAAGATATCCCCATAATGGGGACTACGCATGCCGATCACTTGACGCAAGATATACCCTGTGCACCGCCGATGAGCGATGAGATGATCAAAGGTGATTACGAGGAGCAAACGGGCTATCAAATTATTAACGCCCTCAAAGATCGCGGCTATTCATACGAAGAAGTTGAGATGATTTTGGTGGGGAATCACGCTCCATTTACGTGGGGCAAAACAGCTGAAAAAGCGGTGTATAACAGTGCCGTGCTTGAAGAGGTGGCAAAGATGGCCTATATCTCGCTGCAAATAAATCCCGATGCACCTCGACTCAAAGACACACTTATTAAAAAGCACTGGGAGCGCAAGCACGGCGATGACGCCTACTACGGACAAGAAAATTAATTAGAACTAGCAATATTAGATTATTAGAAATGATAAATCAGTCAAAGCCTCAAATTGGTTTACTCGGGATCATGCAAGAGTTGTATGATGATGATATTCCGGGGATTACAGAACATCAGGAAGAATATGCTCGAGAAGTATGCGAGCAGCTTAGCGATGTAGCAGATTGGCATTTTCCCAGGGCAGCACGTAATAGAGATGATATCGAAGAAATTTTAGGTGATTTCAATCATCAGGATTTAGACGGTGTGATGATTGTGATGCTCACCTACGGCCCGGCCATGCGAACAGTGCGGGCACTTCAGGACAATAACCTGCCGCTTTTGCTGGCGAATATTCAGCCGGTGCGCGAAGTAACTACCGATTGGGATATGGACGATCTTACCTACAATCAGGGGATTCACGGCGCGCAGGATATGGCCAACGCCATGCTGCGAACAATGGACGATAATTTTGAGGTGATCTCTGCAGACTGGAAGACAGACGAGTTTGAGCAATATGTTGGCGACTGGGCGCATGCTGCCCAGGCGGCCTCGTCATTGAAGAAGATGAAAATAGCATCTATCGGTAAGATGCACGGCATGGGAGATACGCTCAGCGATGAGGCCGCATTTACGCGTGTGATTGGTCCCGAAGTCAATCGCGAATACATTGGACAGGTATTTCGGGAGATGGAGTCGGTCACCAACGATGAAGTTGAAGAACAGATGGCCATTGAGCACGGTCGCTTTGATGTGGATGATGACATGCCCGACAAAAACTTTCGGTATGCCGTGCGGATGTATCTGGGATTCAAAAAATTCTTACAAAACGGAGACTATAGAGGCTTTTCGGCGCACTTCGATACCTTTAAAGGCGATGGACGTTTTGAGCAGATCAATATGCTGGCGGCCTCTAACTTGATGGCTGAAGGATATGGATATGCCGCTGAAGGCGATACCAATACGGCCAGTATGGTTGCGGCCGGACATATCCTGGACGGTGATGCGCACTTTACCGAGATGTATGCGATGGATTTTGAACGCGATTCCATGCTTATGAGTCACATGGGTGAAGGCAACTGGAAAGTGGCCAGAGACGATGAACCTGTTCGCCTGGCTAATCGCGAGCTCGGTATTGGTGACCTGGCAAATCCACCGACTACCGTTTTTCGAGCTGAACCCGGACCGGCAACCATTGTTTCATTGGTTCATCTGGTGGGCGAAGAGTTTCGTCTGGTAGCAGCACAGGGAGAAGTGCTCGATTCTCAAAAATATCCCACCATCGAAATGCCGTATTTTCACTTTAAGCCCGATTCCGGCTTGCGCGAATGCAACGATGCGTGGTTAAAGGCAGGAGGGACCCATCACCAGGTGATGTTACAGGGCGATCAGCGCCGCAAATGGAAAATGCTGTGCCGTATTCTGGATATCGAGTATGTAGAAGTTTAGAAATCGGATGGAATGGGTGATCAGATCAATCGTAATAAATTAGTTATATAGGAGCCTTATGGGAACATTAGCAGCAATCGACTGGATTGTCATCTTTTTGTATTTCCTGCTTATTGCGGGTCTGGCCTGGTGGGTGATCAATAAAAAAACGGATACCACAACCGATTACTTTCTGGCGGGACGGCATCTCGGCTGGATCATTGTGGGTACCTCGATTTTTGCCTCGAACATTGGTTCGGAACACTTGGTTGGGCTTACCGGTACGGGTGCTACCGACGGGGTGGCAATGGCGCATTACGAGCTGCACGCTTGGTGTTTGTTAATTTTGGGATGGATAATGTTGCCGTTCTACATCCGGTCGCGCGTGTTTACCATGCCCGAATTTCTGGAGAAGCGATTTTCGCCACTGGCCCGAACGGTGCTGTCCGGCGTATCGCTGTTGGCCTATGTGCTCACAAAAATTGCCGTCGGTATTTTTGCAGGCGGTATTGTATTCAGCGTACTCATGCCTGAAATCTCATTCATGGGTATGAACAGTTTTTGGATCGGGTCTATACTCGTGATCGTCTTTACCGGTCTTTATACCGTTTTGGGTGGTCTGAGAGCCGTAGCATACACGGAGGCCGTTCAGACATTGGTGCTAATTTTTGGCTCCGTAATGGTGCTTTACTACGGACTCGATGCCATCGGCGGCTGGGATCGACTGGTAGAAGTCGCCGGTCCCGAAATGTTTGACCTTTGGAAACCGATCGTTCCCGAAGGCATGAAAGCCACATGGGCGCCCGTCATGGGAGAGAATCGGATGGCGTGGTATTTTAATGGCAATTATCCCTGGTTGGGGATGTTGTTTGCTGCCCCCATTGTTGGGTTGTGGTACTGGACGACCGATCAGTATATCGTACAACGTGCCCTTGGAGCACCCAATGAAAAAGAAGGACGTCGCGGAACAATTGCAGCTGCTTTTCTGAAACTATTGCCCGTATTCTTATTCATTATTCCCGGGATCATTGCGTTTGCAATTGCAAAGTCTGGAGAAGTCGCAGTTTTACAACAAGAGTTAATCGGTCCATCGGGTGAAATTATTAATCAGAATGCACAGGCTTCGTTTCCATTGCTGGTTGCTCATATTTTACCTGTCGGAGTACGAGGGATCGTGGTTGCAGGACTCTTAGCCGCTTTGATGAGTTCGCTGGCCGGTGTGTTTAACGCCTCGTCCACCTTGTTTACGATGGACTTCTACAGCAAATTCAAGCCGGATGCTTCGGAAGAGCACCTTGTTTGGATGGGACGTCTGGCAACAGTTATCATGGTTGTTATCGGGCTCCTTTGGATTCCGGTAATTCAGGGAAGTCGAGGTCTTTATGATTATCTACAGGGCGTTCAGGCTTATCTGGCACCGCCGATCTTCGTGGTCTTTTTCTTTGGGATTTTCTTCAAGAGGCTTAACAAACAAGGTGCTTTATGGGCACTTTTTGTGGGGCTGTTTCTGGGAGTATTCCGCTTGGCCATTGATACACCGGTCATGCTGGGAGGCTTTACCTATGCCGAGGGCAGCTTCTTCTGGTTCATCAATAACGTATTCTTCCAGTATTACAGCCTGTTTATCTTTTTGGTCTGTATCGCCGTAATGTTTGGTGTGAGTTACATGACAGCTCCGCCAAGCTACGAGAAAATATCTGGCCTGACTTACGGCACGCTCACCGAAGAGGATAAACGGGCATCGCGCGAAAGCTGGAACTGGGTGGATGTTACGCTCTCCGTTCTGCTGGTTGCCATTATTGGATTTATCTACATTTACTTCTCATAAGAAATCCAGGAAATGTAATATTGAGGCAATAAAAAAAGACGCTCAGAATACACTCTGAGCGTCTTTTTGTTTTTAAAGAGATGTAAACGTTGGTTATTGCTTGGTCGCAATAGCAGGCAAATCCAAGAGCCTATCAACGTTTAGATCTACGAAATCGGCAATCATCAACGAACAGGGCGCCAACTCTTGTTCGCTATGCGTGGTGGTGACGCCCACGACCGATGCTCCGGCTTGACGTCCGGCTTCTACGCCCGATACCGAATCCTCAAACACAATACAGCTTTCGGGATTTCGATCTAACGCCGCTGATGCTTTAAGATACACTTCGGGATCAGGTTTGCCGGTGGTAACGTGCGAAGAGTCGAGCACGGTCTTGAAATACTCTTCGATCTCCAGTCGAGATAAAATATAATCAGCATTTTCGCCCGGAGCCGATGTTGCTACCGCCATGGGGATTTCCTGTGAACGCAAAGCGTCCAGAAAATCGTGCATGCCCGCCACGATATGATCTTCGGGGATAAACATATCTCGGAACAGTTGCTCTTTTTCATCGGCCAGTGCTTTCAGCTTATCGGGACTTACATCCCCAAACACTTCGGGGATCCATTCTTTATTCGTGCGTCCATACAGCCGATTTTCTATAAAAGATTGAGAAAGATCGTGACCATATTTCTCACAGAATTTGTGGAGTGATTTTTTATGAACGGGATTACTGTGGACGATCACGCCGTCCATATCAAAAATTACGCCGGGAGTATTAGTCATTCGTCAGTCTATTGTACATCAATTATAATTCAGGCGGAGATTAAGCAATGTTAGGCATTTTCAAAAGCCAATGCTGTAACCTTAATTATTTGATAACGAGATGCTTGGCCATCCATTATTCCATGCTATTTCTTCAATGATTAGCTTGGCTTTTCCCTCATCGGATTTGTCATAGCCGTGAAAAACAAGATAGTCGGTATCGCCAAAGGTATAAGCGGCTTGATGTCCCACTGCGGCCCAGTCTTCATTTTCCTTGGCGATAAGAGTACCGCCGCCGTGAATCATTTTTTCTCCGGATTTATCCAGATAGGGACCGGTAATATCCTTGGATCTGCCCACCTTAATTTTATACGAGCTGTCCAGGCCGCGGCAGCACCGATCCATGGAGACAAACAGATAGTAATAATCATTTTTTTGAAAGATAAAAGGGGCTTCAACGGCTCCAAACTCCATATTTTTAGCATCTTCAAGTATATCTTCGGGATATAATTTCTCATAATTCAGTTCGGGATTAGCGGCATCACCGGCATCGCGCTCATCCAGTTTCCAGTAGCGATGACGAGCGGCAATAGTGTGCCATTCTTGGGGCGAACGCGCAATGTCCTTAAGGTTATCCTGCAGTTTTACCAGCTTCAATCCCATCCAAAAAGAACCGAACGAAAGCCAAGGCGTGCCCTCATCATCAAACGCGAGATTAGGATCGATGGCATTCCACATATCGCGTCCCGGTACAGATTGCACAACAATACCATGATCTACCCATTCATAATTTTCATCCTCTGGATTCAGTGTTTCATTTGTCGCAACGCCGATGGCCGAATTGTTGCGCCCGAACTGCGATACCGAATAGTAGAGATAAAACGTGCCGTCGTGCTCAGCGATATCCGGCGCCCACTCCACATTGTCGAAATCGGGCACCAGGTCAAAGCTCCATTCCGGTGCGGACTCAAAAACGGGTCCTACAAACTCCCATTCCTTCATATCGGGGGATGACCAGATGGCAAGTCCTTTGCCCGTTCCAAAGGCGTAATAGGTGCCATCGTCTTCAATCATCACCGGGTCGTGAATAGGTATGAGCTCATTGATTTGCGCATCCGAAGTAAAAGGAGTTATCAAGAATATGAATGCAACCAGAAATGAGATATAAGAAGTGTAAGATTTCATATCAGAAAGAGTTAATTAGTGGTCGGTTAATTGCTAGTTATTTATAGAAATAGATGGCCATCCGTTGTGCCAGCGTATTTCTTTGATGATCAGTTTCGATTCTCCATCATCTGTGTTGTCGTATCCGTGAAAAATCAGGTAATCGGTGTCATCAAAAGTATAGGCGGCTTGGTGTCCGACGGCAGCCCACCGATCATTCCCTTTGGCTACGAGCGTACCGCCGCCGTGCAACATTTTTTTGCCGGCTTTATCTATATAGGGACCGGTAATATTTTGGGATCGCCCGACAACAATCTTATAGGTACTTTCTTCGCCCGAACAACATTGATCCCACGAAGCAAAAAGGTAATAATAGCCATTCTTTTGAAAGATGAAGGGGGCTTCTATATCTCCGCTGGAACTATTTCCGGCATCACGTTCATCCAGTTTCCAGTAGCGATGCCGTTTGGCTATCGTCCGCCAGTGCTGGGGAGAGGTTACAATCTCAGTAAGGTTTTGATCAAGCTGAACAATTTTCAATCCCAGCCAGTAGGATCCAAACGAAAGCCAAGGCGTGCCTTCATCATCAAACGCCAGATTGGGATCGATGGCATTCCACATATCGCGCCCCGGCACCGATTGCACAACCGGTCCGTGATCTATCCACTCATAATTGGGATTTTCGGGATTTAGGGTCTCATTCGTTGCAACTCCGATTGCCGAGGTGTTTTGACCAAAATCAGAAACAGAATAATAGAGATAAAACGTGCCGTTTTGCTTTGCAATATCCGGGGCCCACATGTGACCGCGAAAATCAGGAACTATTTTTTTAGTCCAAGAGGGCGGTTTTTCGAAAACAGGCTTATGGCGTGTCCAGTTTTTCATGTCCGAAGATGACCATATCGAAATGCCCCAGCCGGTACCAAACAGATAATAAGTACCTTCATCTTGAATCATGACCGGGTCGTGTACTTCAGGGGTATTCGATTGAGCCTGTACAATCCCGGCATTGAGCATCAGAAACAACGTGGCGAAGGTAGCGGCTGTCCATCTTTTGATGCTCTTGCTAAAGGATATCATAAATAAATACCTAAGTGTTTTAAATACACTTATTAATAGGCATTTTGTTTAATTTTTGCAACTCTTGGAGAGGACGAAGTGATTAGTAATCAGGAATGCCAATTTATGGCTTACTGTTGATTAGGTCGAAGTCATTCAGAATCAAAAGCGATTATGAAAAATATCAACAGCAAGCGGGTTTTTAAGCGAAATGGCAAGGAACCCAATCAGCAGGGAGATTATGTACTCTATTGGATGCAAACCAATCGTCGATTCCAGTATAATTATGCGCTGGAATATGCGGTTGGCTGGGCCAACAAGCTGGACAAACCGCTACTAATTTACGAGGGATTGAGTTGCGATTATCCCTGGGCGTCGGATCGATTTCATTATTTTATTATGGAAGGGATGGCCGAGAATCTGGACTATGCCCGCACAAATGACTTAAACTATTATTGTTACCTGGAGGATGAGTCTGGTGCTGGAAATGGGTTGCTGTATTCGCTGGCCCCCAATGCCTGTACGATTATTTCGGATGAATATCCGGTATTTATCATTCGTGAGCATAATGAAAAGGTGGGTACAAGGCTTGATGTTCCGTATATCACGGTCGATTCCAATGGACTTATCCCGCTGGGGCTCACCGAAAAAGCGCCCTACAATGCCTACTTTTTCCGAAAGATTATGCAGCGGAATTTTTTGGAGTGCTATACTAATCCGCCTGAACAGGATCCGTTTGATGACCTGGAAAACAAGGATGATATTTCGTTACCGCTCGATTTTTTAGAACGATATCCGTCTGCTGAAAATCATCTCGAACATCCCGAGGGATTTATTAGCGAATTGCCGATCAATCATAAGATAGGGAAAATTGAGTTACAGGGAACACGTCAAGCGGCGCTGGGCAAACTGGGGCAGTTTATTCAATACGGATTGTCGAAATATGATGAGCATCGAAACGATCCCGATGAGGGTGCCGCAAGCGGGCTGAGTCCGTGGCTGCATTTTGGAAAGATATCCGAATACGAAATTGTGGATGCGGTGTTCGATCATCAGCCGAAGGGATGGTCGCTTGATGATATTACGTTCAATAAGGGATCCACCGGCGGGTTTTTTAACGGAGATCCCAATGTGGATGCTTTTCTGGATGAGGTGATTACTTGGCGTGAAGTGGGATTCCATTTTGCCCATCACGAGCCCAATTATGATCAGTATGAGTCGCTGCCGGATTGGGCATTGGAAACCTTGGAGAAACACAAAGACGACCCGCGCGAATATATTTATGAGCTCGAAGAGTTTGCACAGTCACAGACCCACGACGAAATCTGGAATGCTGCACAGACCCAGCTCCGTGAAGAGGGCGTGATGCAAAACTACCTGCGGATGTTGTGGGGGAAGAAAGTGCTGGAGTGGACGCCCAATCCTGAAACCGCGCTGGCGTATTTGATTGAGTTGAACAACCGTTATGCCATTGATGGACGCGATCCCAATAGTTATTCGGGTATTTTCTGGATTTTCGGTCGATTCGATCGGGCTTGGCAAGAGCGTCCTATTTATGGGAAGACGCGTTATATGACCAGCGACAGTACGCGTCGCAAGTTGAAGTTGCAACAGTATCTGGATAAATATGGCAACCAGAAAACGCTGGATGTTTAGATTAGGCCGCGAATTTATATGGATAAATATATTTTGATATTCGATAATAAATCTAGAAGAACTACCATGTCATCCTGAACTTGCCGTGTCCCGACCCTTCGGGGGTTTCAGGATCTTGTGATTAAAAATCTTCAATAAGTTTGGTAACCAACTTTGCAAAATCCTCTTTGCGCGAATCGGCTGCCGCCTTTACTTCATCGTGATCCAGCTTACCTTTACTTACGCCAGTTGCCATATTGGTAATTAATGAAATAGCTACCGATTTAAGTTCCAGTCGTGCAGCTTCGAACAGCTCAGGGGCAGTGGACATCCCCACCGCGTCGGCGCCCATCTGACGAAAAGCGCGTATTTCGGCTTTGGTTTCATAATTGGGGCCGGTAGCAAATAGATAAGTGCCTTGCTGTGTAACCAGTCCCAGATCGGCAGCAAGCTGGCGTACATCATCGATCCAGCGGTGATGCAAATAGCGGTGTCTGTTATTCCCGTGGGGAGAGATCGTCAAATTACTTCGGATGATTCCCTCGATCACCATCAAATCACCTATCGAAAATGAGGTGTTGATACCGCCTGCTGCATTAGAAACAATCAGCTTGTTGGCTCCCAGTGCTTTAGCAAGATAAACTGGAGTGGCGGCCTGTTCAAAAGAAAAGCCTTCGTAATAATGAAAGCGTCCCGAAAAAGCCATGATATTATTACCGTTGACTTGCCCAAAGATGAGTTCACCGGCATGACCTTGTACCGATGAAACGGGCATGCCCGGAATATCATCATAAGCAATTGAGCGGGGATTTTTGATCTCATCGGTAAAACCGCCCAGACCAGATCCGAGAATTATGGCCGCTTCAATTTTATCAGGCAGATCCTGTTCTTGCAGGTAATCAATTATTTGATTGGTAAAGTCGGGTAGTGCCATATTAAATTGTCTCGATTTTATATCCCTGCTGTTCGTCGTATTCGGTAAGGTTAAAGAGCGGGTGGTGTGAATCGTGATAACCCATCACAGTGTATTGTTCTTCATAGGCTTTCTTGGTGAGTTGTTTCCGGACTTCCATGCTGCGGTCGGCATCAAAATCGTATTTGGCTGCAAATTTTCGGTTAACTTCTCCCCGCGTAGCCAGGACATCACCCGCCATCAGGTATTTTTGGGTCCCGTCATCGAATAGCAAAACTTGCGAAAATTCGGTATGCCCCCCAATTTTTTTGATGCTGATTTCGGGGTAGGGCTGACCCTCATCATCCAGAAAATGCAGATCGGCTTTGGCATCGAGGAAGTGGGCAAATTCCGTTTTTTTATCGTCATAGTATTCATCCATGGCCATCACCTTTTGCCATCCATTTTTGGAAACCCAAAGCTTGGCATCCGGGAAAGTCAGTTCCCAGAAACCGGATGATTTGCCGGCCAATCCGCCAATATGATCGTAATGCAGATGACTGGCAAAAATATCGGTGATGTCGTACTCGGTTAATTGATGTTTTTCAAGATTTTCTTTGATCAGATCGGTACTCGTATCTTCGCCAAAGTCGCCAATGCCCACATCAAACAATATATTTTTGTCTCCGGATTGAATCAGAAATGGATTCAGCGAAATTTTAAGCGCCCCTTTAGCCGGTGGATCATCGCGATTTATGCGGTTAAATTTTTTATCCAGTCCAACGCTGAACGTGCCTTCATAAAGAGGGTGGGCAGAAATAGTTTTTGTACTCATGGATTGTGATTAAAAATGAAAAATTAAAAGTACGAACCGCCTATTTTTAATTTTTCATTGGTTTATTTTTCATTCTCATGACGATCGTAAGCCTCGATAATTTCGCGCACCAACCGGTGACGAACAACATCGCTCTCATCAAGATAGACAAAGGAAATCCCTTCGATATCTTTAAGAATTTTTTGGATGGATATGAGTCCCGATTGTTGTTTATGTGGTAAATCAGTTTGGGTAATATCACCCGTAATAATAGCTCGACTGTTGAACCCGATACGCGTCAAAAACATCTTCATCTGCATATTGGTGGCATTCTGGGCTTCATCCAAAATCACAAACGCATTATTGAGCGTGCGTCCGCGCATGTATGCCAGCGGGGCAATTTCAATGATATTTTTAGCCAGATGGAGTTCCAGCCGATCGTATTCAATCATATCCTCGAGTGCATCGTAGAGGGGACGCAGATAGGGATCAATTTTTTCGCGAAGGTCACCGGGCAGGAAACCGAGCGTTTCTCCCGCTTCTACGGCCGGACGCGCCAGTATAATTTTTTTGACCTTGCGCTCCTTCAGCGCCTTTACCGCAAGGGCCACCGAGGTATATGTTTTCCCGGTTCCGGCGGGACCGATAGTAAAGACGATATCGTTGGTGGCTGAAGCTTCGACGATTTCTTTCTGTCCCGGTGTTTTGGCGGTAATGGCTTCGCCGTTGTGGGTATTGAGGATGAAGTCTCCGGATACTCGCGTGTCGCGCAGGGGATTGGGTTTCTTTGCTTCTCGATCGCTTTGCTTAAGGGCCAGTACTGTATCTACATCTTCATCGGTGAGATCGTCGTTACGTGCAGCCATACTTTCGAGCTCAGTGAGGATCTCAACAAGCTCTTTGCGATCACTATCCGGACCGCTAATTTTGATGCTTGCCCCTCGAGCTGTCAGTTTAGAGTCGGGATACGCCTCATCCAGTTTTTTGAGATGTTCGTCATGGAATCCCAGAATAAGAACGGGCTCAACATCCTCGATGCTATAGGTTTCGTCACTAATCGTTGATTGGTCTGCGATAGAAGATCCTCGGTTTAATTAAAGCTGAATCGGTAAAATAAGGAAATTCTGTGAAGGTTTTGTAAAGGTGACTTTAGAAGTAAAATCAAAAGAAATTACACCATCGTACCGCGACCCAATTTAGCCTCATTGGTCAGCTTTTCGATACGTTTTGGGATGTTTTTGGCCTTAAAAACGGCACTGCCGGCTACCAACACATCAGCCCCGGCTTGTGTTACTTTTTGGATGTTATCAGGCTTAACGCCGCCATCAACTTCGATTAGAAAGTGAGTATTGTGCTCGTCACGCATTGCCGCCAACCGTTGTAAGCGTTCGTATGTAGATGGAATAAATGACTGTCCGCCGAAGCCGGGATTGACGCTCATGGCAAGCACCATATCCGCATCTCCTAAAATAGATTCAATGGTATGGAGCGAAGTAGCGGGATTGATGGCAACCCCGGCCGTAATATCGTGCTGATGAATATTCTGGATGGTGCGGTGCAAGTGGGGACATGTTTCTTGGTGTACGGTGATATGATCGGCACCGGCCTTTACAAATGCTTCAATATATTGATCGGGATTTTCGATCATCAGGTGGACATCCAGGAACGCATCGGTCGAACGACCGGCCGCTTCCACAATGCCGGGACCATAGCTGATATTCGGTACGAAATGGCCATCCATGATATCACAGTGAATCCACCGAATGCCGGCCTTATTACATTGTTCGATCTCTTCGCCGAGCTTGCTGAAATCGGCGGCTAGGATAGAGGGCGCTAAAATCGGGAGTTCAAAATCCATAATATTAGTTTTGGGTCGAGTCGGGGAAAGCGGTGTTTTGGGTGGTATCGATTATTGCCCCGGACTCACTTTCTTCTTTGAGATTGAATCGCTCAGAAACTACAAGTTTCAGCGTTTTGCCGATGACGACTTCTTCCTGATCGGGTTGAAAATCCAGAATTATATTTGGATCAACTTCTTTGCTGGGCTGAAATCGAAACTCTCCTACACGAAGGCCAACTTCCTGTAGTTTTTGCTGTGCTTCTGAAAGTCGTAATCCCCGGATTTCAGGGATCTGAACCATTTTTTCACCCAGTCCGTCACCCACAGCCAAATCAACGGTCGCACCTTTTGGTACCACTTTGTCTGCAGGCACTGATTGACGAAGCACATTGTTTTTAAATCGGGAAGATTCATAACTAACTGTACCTACCTGCAGCCCATAGTTTTGAAGTTGTAATTTGGCGTTCCGATATGATAGGTTCACCACATTCGGTACTTTTACCGTGGGATTTGTTTCGGTATTAACTGTCAAATAAACCTTGCGATTGGGCTTGACAATTTCAGCGGGTGAGGGCGTCTGATCTATCACATAATCGGCGGGATAGGCCGTGTTTGACCGCCGGTCGGCTACCTCGTAGCGCAGGCCGTATGAGGTAAGGCGTTGCTGGGCTTCTTCAAGTGAAATTTGTGATACATCGGGTACGGTTAATCCCTCGTCATAATTGGTGTAGGCCGGCATAATAACACTGTCGGCCAGAAACAGCAGAAGCGCTCCCAACGCTACAAGCGAGGCACTGCCAATGTAAAATTTTTTGCTGGTTACTATAGTCTTAATCAGGGACATCATGACTGAAAATACGGTTCTTCAGAGATTTTTTAAAAGTGAAACTTAAATGAAACGGCGCGTGCAGGGTTTAAAAAATTTGTTTCTGCTTCCAGGCGGCTGTTTTTCGCCTTTACCGTCAGGAATGCATCAAACGCTGATACAATATGGTTTAGTATCAGAAGCGAGATCATGTTCCCGGCCAGCCGGTAGCTGTCGTTGAAATCTTCGGCCAGATTCGATCCCATAAAAAAATTATCCGGCATTGCCGAGCCATCCCACGGCAATTGGTACTGGGGATTAAAATCATTCCAGCCGGGTCCGTATTGATAGTATTTGCTAATCAGCTCATAATACTGCTGCGATCCGTAGTCGGGCATTACATGGGAAAAATCGTTGCCAACTTGGTCGGGATATACAAATGGAGTATTGCGCTCGACGCTGCGCAGTAATTCCAGATCTACGTTGTCCCAGTCTTCATCGGGATCGTAACTGGCTGTGATGCCTGAGACCTCATTTTCTAACTCATCTATATAGGGATTTTGATTATCCAAACCGTTTTGATCGTGATAGTTAACCAACCATTTGGCATAGGTTACTACACTCCAGTTGTTGTCAGCAAATTGTTTGTATTCGCGCTGTTCGGCCTTGGCATCGTAAAAGCTTTTAACATGCACGCCGATAAGCACCAGCTCTGCCAGAAAATACGCTCCGGCGCGAATCCACTTTTTATTGGCGGCTTGACCACTACCCGGAATAATAGCGGAGCTCATCAATGCCCATCCTGGTTTTTCGCGCAATGGCTGGTAAAAGGGATCTGAGTTGGCGTAATTTACTTTGGGTTGCAGATCCTGCATAGTAATGATGGAATCCTGTGGCAGGGGGCTGTGGTTTTGGGCTTGTATCCCCATAGCCAGTGCGAGGAGCATAAATGTGAGCCCGAGAATCCTGTTAATCATGATTGAGAACGTTGAAATCAAAAGTTAATCCAAAGTGGAAAATAAATTCGTTGCCATAGGGTACGGTTCCATCAGAAGATCCCGTGATAAATTCATCGGGTAAGGTAACATCAAATTTATTGAATCCATAGGCGCTGCTCACGAACAATTTGAGTGGAAACAGGTAGTAGCTGTTGAAAGCGAATCGGAGCTCGCCCCCCAGTCCGGCTTTGACGTCGTTACCGATATTGAGCGGACCGCCCCAGCCGTTGCCGGCTTCACCGAAGAGTCGCAGGTATAGCTTGTCTAGGCTGTGGCGGCCTACTTGCTGATTGATATTACGCAGCAGGGGAAAGGTGTAGGAAAGCTGGGCCATGGCCGTGGTGTTGCCGCCGATAGCAAAATAGGGATAGCTGCGCATGCCGGTAAATCCACCGATGTAATCCAGGTAAAATGAGTCTCCCGGCTGACTGAAGTAGCTGAATCCGCGCCCGTAAATAGATAGGGCCGAATGTGCTGACACAGGATATCCATAACGAATGGTACCTTCCAGCGATTGATTGCTGGCCGATTTATAGACCGGGGAAAGCGTGTTGTCTTCGATTTCGTAATCGTCTAATAGTTTGCTGGGTTCGTAGGAATATCGTAGCATAGTGCGAAGTCCCAGCGGAGCGACATCGGCATTGGGATACGGCAGCCAATTTTCATAGACATAGGCGGCGGTAAAAGTTGTGCCACGGTAGTATTCTGATGAAGAAGACGGCACAAACTGCTGGAGTTCTTGGGAAAAAAAGCCGTCGGTTTGCACGCGATAGGGACTGTATCCGGCGCCGAGTTCAACCAAGTTATGCTCATTAATTTTACTCCGCAGAAAGATATTGGCTTCCCAGATGTTGTAGGCGATATCGGCCGAAGTGGTATCGGGCAAACATGAGGTGCATGGGAATTCCTCAATAGTAAGTCCATCAGCGACATTACGGCGCATGTTATAGAGTTCAATGGAGATAGTGGGCGACCACCGCTTTTCGATGAAGGGCAGTCCCTCGTATTCAAAGATGGCAAACAGGTCGCGATCGAGATCGGTTAGTCGGGATGGCGAAAAGAAATCCCCGATGCCGTCGCTCGGTTCCGAAGCAAAGCCAAACATGGCCCCGCCGAAAATGTTGAGTTGCCCGGTAACATCCCGCGAACTAAAATAGGTACCCAGTTTCATATCGCGGAGCAGGTTTTGGCCGAGGTCACCGAATCGACCGGCGGTCAGCAACCGTCCGTTGCGGCCATTTTTTTGGGAATAATTATCGAACCGGAGGACAGGGTAGAAGCTGAAGCTGGTATAATTATTTTGATAGGGACGCAATCCGCGATCCTCATTTTTTTTCTGCCGATTGATATTCAGCTGAAGTGAATCATTTTGTCCCAGCTGCTGTAGTCGAGATTGTGGCACAGCGGTGATGTGATCCAGCGCCGGTCGTTGTGCCGTTTTTGAGCTGTTGAGAAGCTTAAAGCCGCTCTGTTTACTAAGCTGATAGTTAGTTTTTTGATCAATTCCATCGGGGTAATCCGAGATATTGATGGAAGAAATTTTATAGCCTTTCGCTTTAAATTCGGCAAAGTAGAGCGTTTCGCCAGACAGATGTGGCATAAATGCTCCGCCGGGTACACTTGTCAGTTTTTGGGGATTCGCATCTTGTTGATCTAATGATATGCGGTAGATGTTAAAAATGCCATCGGGATCGGCGGCGAAATACAGATACCGACCGTCCGAACTTACATGCGGATCGCGGTAATCGGTGAGTGAATCCTGCAGCACTGGCTCTATATTTTTGCTTTGCTGATTATACACGTAAATATTCCGCGAATAGGCATCAGCCGTTCCAACATAGATACGATTGCCATCTGGATGCCAGGTGGGGGTATAAACTTGCTGCCCCTGTGAAAAATGAGTCAGCTGGGTGATATTACTTGTTTGAGGATCGATGAGTGATAAATTGCTGCTGCCGCCCGTTTGTTGTACTGCTGCTAATTGTTGTTTTGAGGGATGCCATGCCGGTGACGACAAACGCTGGCTGTGAGTTAACCGCTTTTTGCTCTTGGTGTTTAAATCATACAAATATAGATCATTATAGCGTTCGCCATATTTGTTGAGCTTCTGACGGCTATAGGCCAGCGATTGACCATCCGGGGAAAAAGAAAACGCCGATTGTATATGTTTGATGATTGGTTCCTTCGCATGCTGATTCCCCATTTCGGGGGATGAAGTTGCCGGTTCCCCAAGATTGATGGCTTGTTGTTCAGAGCTGTCGGCAACCGATTCTATAAAAAGCTGCGTGCGCGGTGATCGAAATGTCTTGTTGGACAAGTAGGCCAGCTTGTCACCATTGGGGGATGGCGTAGGATAGAAATTGAAGAATCCGTGCTCCTGAACTGATGTTGTCTCAGTGTAATCCAGGGATTTGGTGGCTTGCCGGTAGGTTTCGGTGGATGCAGTTATAAAATCTGAAAACAGTTGCTTGGCGTTAATGTCAGTAGCTTCTTTCAGGGCTTTATTAATGGTAAAAACCCCATTTTGTCCTAGCGCCTCAGATATTTTGACAATTATCGATTCTCCAAACCGGTCGGTCAGGTAGCTGGTAAATGCAAAGCCTTGGTTATAAATTCGCTCGCGTTCGAGGGCGTTTTTGGAAGTAAAAAAGGCCATTTCATCGAAGGCTACGGGACTGCCATCGAGCAGGGAGGTGCGCAGCAGCATGTCGCGGTGGGAATCCCAAAAATCGTGATGTATTTCATTGCGCTGATATTGCGCCACACCCTCGGCAAACCAGGCGGGCACATTGATAGACGCAAAGGGATAGGTGAGCAGTCCTTTGGGGTAGCCGTAGAGTACATCCGGCCGGCGGACATCGGAATAAGAAAGCCACTGAAAATAGATGGCGGGAATGCGCCGGTTCTTTTTCATGGCTACCTGCAGCTGCACGATATGCGTAAATTCGTGCGTGATGACATCCCACAACCAGTCATGGGTACCACGGAGCGGGGTATCGAGTGCAGGAACCCAGATCTCAATCTGATTATCGAAAAAGTAGGCGGCTCCGTTCGAGTAGTCCTGTCGATCATTGAGAACAATATCAACTTTGGTATCGGGCTCGTATTGGTATAGTGATGTAATGCTGGGATAAATTTCTTCGGCAATGAGTGAGGTAACTTGCGCCGACTGGCTGTTTCCCTGTTGGAAATGGACCTCGAAATGCTCACTCTCGATGGTGTACCACGGCAGGTGATTTTGCGGATAATCATACTGCGATGGCGAAAGTTGCGCAAAACCAATGGCGGGCAGGCAAAGAAATCCCGACAATAAAACAATAAGCGCGATATGTAATCGGGGATAATGCATTAATGTACGATTACCATTTTTATCATTTTACGAGCTTGTTCGCCGTTAACATTAGCCGTAATCATCGCCATATACAGCCCGCTGCTCCAGCTTTGCGTATTAATTTGGTGTTCTTCGGGCACGCCGCCGCGCGCCTGATAGCGCTTGTCGAAAACCACCGATCCGCCGGCCGTGATAATTTTGACATCCACGTGACCCGGACCCGATGTCTGAAAGCGTAAATTAGTGTGATCCTCAGCGGGATTAGGCCAATTATAGGTTTCTTTTTTGACGAGCACTGATGAACTATTGCTTGGGTTGGGAGCGGATTGCGTGGCAAGCACTCCGGAAACTTTATTGTACTCTTCATTACCATATCGGTGTCCCCAGAGTACGTTTGAAACATCATCCAACTGCCAGGCTTTTAATTCGCCCCGGTGGCTTACGGCGTAGAGCGTATTTCTAGCTAACATCGGATGAATCGGTTGATTTTGTGCGTCGGATATGCCGCCGACATAAAGCGGAAATCCTTCTAGAACTTCACCAAAATTGTTATAGGCGTGGATATTCATCCCCAGGCTGTCTTGGCCGGTGATATAAATATTGCGAGAGTCTGACTTATTTATTTCGGCTATTAATGGTGTGCCGATAAATGATGAACCCTGCGGAGGTGCAATGGGGAAGTATGATAACATTGCACCATTGGCATTTCGAGCTTCGAGCTTGCCCGTTTGCTTGTTGACGTATAGAAAATCGATGTTACCGTCGCTGTTGATATCTGCCATCGCCGGCCAGCCGATGGACGTATTGTTGACGATAGAAATTGGCTGCGAAAAATTTTGGGGATTAAAAACCAGCAAATCATCATCCGTTAGTAGAAAAAAGCCCGATTGTTGGGCCGAAAGCTGGACGCTACCGGTGTATAATCTGGGACTTGAACCGGAGAGGGAATAGGTATGGTCATCGGGCAGAAGAGTAATTTTATCCTCATTAACAGTTGTATATTGGCCACCTGATGTTGTAGAACGTTGTCCCTCGCTGGCCACCGGAGGTAACGTTGAGCCGTCGTCAACGTCAATTCGCTGGTTGGTAAAGTCCAGAAGCAGAATTTGATCGTCAGTCGAGCTGAGAAATCCGCTATTGGCATCGGCCTGCGTTTGCCAGTTTGTGGACCAGCTTGTGCCGTTCCACTGGTGCGAAGTGATCGTTATTTGATTGGATACAGGTTCTTTACCGATGATGATTTCATTACCAAGATACGGTTGCTGCGGCGTGCCGGATTGAAAGTCAAAAAGCGGATTGGAGCTATTGCTTAGATGTAGCGCATAGGTCGATTGCTGGCTGGGGATAATCAGAAAAGAATCGGCGGATGTGCGATGTAGCGAAAGTTGCAGGGGATACGATGCAAAGTATTCGCTTTGGTGGCTCGTAAACGTTGTTTGGTCGGAAAGTGAGTCTTGGGGCAGATTAACAGGCTCGATATTGTTTCCTGATGCTGGACGAATTTCGAAATTTGCGTTAGGCAGATTATCAGAAAAGTTGTATAGCTCAAAAAAGCTTTGGGCGCCGGAATTGCTCTCGTTTGAAGGTCGCGTGTCCGGCCCGAACCGATTGTCATAAAACGAAACTGTATCACCGTCAAGCGTAATTACTGATGCATTGTTGCCATCCCACCAAAAATCGAAGGCTGTACCGCGAGCTTGCTGGCTCAAATCACTGTTGGCTGCGCGGCCGATATCCTGTGCGCCATCGGCTTCTTCCAGATCTACGCCACGGCGATTGGGATTGGCGTTGACCGTTTGCGAGGCCAGTGATTGTTCAATAACGGCTTCATCAATATGCCAAATGAGCATGCCGCCGTTGAGAAAGCGATCATCCGATGTGTTGAGCTCACCGTCCGGCCCCAGATCTACGCCGCCGGGCAGGCTCCAATCGAAGGTGCTCACATCGGTGAGGACGCCGGTCTCCAGCAGATCTGTAAAACCATCCGACTGGTTGACGAAGGTCTCATCATTATTTTCAAAAGACTGAGTCGTGGTTGTGCCGTCGGCCTTTTGGATGGTGATCGTGATTCCATCATTATTTGGATCGCGGTGGCGGTTCTCAATCAAAAAGTATTCACTGCCGGATAGTGAATATTTGGCAATACTGTTGTTTTGATGGAATGTTGCAGCTGGAAGCGAAATTGGTGAGCTTGTATTTTTAGTGATCGGAAAAGGGGTTTGCCATCCCAGGAACATCTTCTCCCAGGCCGACGGTTCAGGCGGAAACAATCCGCGATAGGAGAAAAAGCTTTCGCCGTCCATTAGCCCGAAACGTCCGATTCCTGAATCTCCGGTTTTTGTGTTAAACAGATCGGGCAACCCCAGGTAGCTGCCGATAGATGCGCTGAGCAAGCCGTTTATTGATAGCTGTAGCACAAATTCTTGTCCGGTAACATCTTCGCCACGGCGCGATAATGTGCGTGGCAAAATCAGTGAATTAGTCACTCGAAATGAACTTCCATCCACAGCAAAACCATCGAATGAGGGATTATTGAGTAGTTCACCGAGCGTTTGCTGATTCATAGACAGCGAGGGAATATCTTGCGGAGTTTTATTAAGGTTGGTGCCTACCAACTCAATATCGCGCCCAACCCCCGCGTGGAAAATTACAAATGCTGTTTTTTGGGGATCCAAAGTGTCGGCAGAAAAATTACCCTGCTCACGGACCGCCTGCCAAGTATCCGCTACGAGTTGCGCTACTTTTTCGTTGGTAAACGTTTGACCCGTAGGCGAATAGGCTTCCATTTTTTGGGGGAGCTGATAGATGTCGTTTAGCACGTTGTACTCGACTGGCATCTGCTGTCCTGATACGGTCTCAAAGTAGTTTTTGGCAAATTCCAGATGATGCTCAAAATAAGACTTATCATGGGGTAGAGGATCAATAGTGATATCGGGACTGTCGAGGTACGAGAGATTGCCGGATTCGAAGGTACCGTCGCCGGTGGTCAGCCGATTGTCATCCGCTTGGAACTGTACGCGCACGGCAATGATACTGAGGGAATCTGGGACGTTAGCCTGCAACTCCGATTGTTGGGCCAAGGCATGGTTGCGTGCCGGATTGGTTTGTTGAGCGGTAGTAATCAGGGGATTAAATAACAAAAGCATGCTCACAAAAAGCATGCTTTTAAATACAGTTGGCTGTATCTCGTTGTTCATGAACCCAAAGTTGTCCGTCCCCGATTTTCGATTAGAAGTTTAGGACCAAGCCAAAACGTGTGGTGTTTGCCAGTGGGTGATCTTCATCCCCAAGGGTATAGATGTAGCTGAAATCGATACCGACAAACTTATATCGAAGTCCGGCGCCAAGGGTCATGAATTCTCGATCTCCGTTGTTGGGATCTTCGTAATAATACCCGGTGCGTACTGCAAAAAGATCGTTGTACCAGTATTCGAGGCCGGTTGCGAACATCAGCTGCTCGGGCAGCGTAACGGTTACGGTGTTGGTGCCGCCATCCACAGTACGCTCAAAACTACCCCACGAGTTGAAGAGTGAATTGAGAGGACCTTTTGCATTTCCGTCAGAGTCGAGCCGGGCCATAATTTTTGAAATATCGTTTGCTATGGTAAGCGTGTTGATCCCGTCTTCATCAAGATTGGTAGTTAATGCCCAACCGATACGGAACATGGTGGGTAGCGGATCTTTTTGCCCGTTATCGGTATAATTCATCTTGGGACCGATATTTGAAAGATTAAGTCCTGCATTGAAGGATGCATCCTTCTGTAAAAAGCTAAATGTATCGGATTGATACATAGCCGCAATATCAACGCCCACACTCGAGCCGGGATTAATCTTTTGGCCTTCTACGTCTCCGTCAGCAAGACTGCTGTAAATAAACCGAAAACCGGTTCCCATTGCCCAGTTTTTATCAAGCTCGATGCCATAAGAAAGTCCTACCGCCAGCTCATAGCTGTTAAATCGATTAATTCGTTCTCCTTCGGGACTGGTACGGATTTGTTCACCAAGATTTAAGTAGGTGATATGTGCACCAAAAGTACCCAGGTCTTCCATGTGATATTTGCCGACGAGGTAGTCGTAGAAAAGATCAGCATTAAATTGCGGCAGCCATTCACTGTGGGTAATGCTTACTTGGTTCCCCTGTTGAAAAGCGAGCCCAGCGGGATTCCAGAAAACAGCCGAAGCATTGTCGGCGATGGCGACGCCCGTATTGCCCATGCCGGCTGAACGAGAGTCGGGTTCAATTTGCAAAAATGGAACCGAAGTAATACCTACTTGCGCATGAGCTAAGCCAACAGAAAAGAGGAGGAGTGCAAAAATCGAAAGTGCTTTCTTAATCATAAGAACGAACAATTATAAAAACATTGAATAAATAAAGGTCACTGTTCTAAACGCTGAAATTACCTTATTTATCTGCTTGATTGCAAAACTTTGTTTCATAAGGTATCATAATATTTCAAAAATAAAAAGACAGGGCAACAATAGTTACCCGTTTTAAAACAGGTGTTTAGCTGTTAAAGAAGCATTTCGAGCACCATTGACGATGCTCCGCCGCCCCCGTTACAAATGCCCGCACAGCCATATTTACCACCAGTTCGTTTAAGGGCATGGATGAGCGTAACCATGATACGTGCTCCCGAACAGCCAATAGGATGGCCGATACTTACCGCCCCGCCGTGAATATTTACTTTTTCAGGATCCAGTTCCAGGATCTGATTATTTGCAAGTGCAACCACCGAAAAAGCTTCGTTTACTTCAAAAAGGTCGATCTCATCTTTGCTGAGACCGGCCCGTTTTAGGGCTTTGGGCATGGCATCAGCGGGAGCTGTCGTAAACCACTCGGGTTGTTTGGCAGCACTGGCCTGACTCATAATACGTGCAATAGGTTCCAGCCCGAGTTCATTTGCCTTTTCTTCGGTCATCATTAATACAGCCGCCCCCCCGTCATTAATGCTGCTGGCGTTGGCCGGCGTTACCGTTCCTTCCTTGTCGAATACGGGGTTAAGCTGCGGAATCTTATCATAGTTTACCCGCTTGAGCTCATCATCCATTTTTACTTTGGTGACATTTCCTTTTCGATCCTTAATTTTCATCTCGATCACTTCATCATCAAAATAGCCTTCTTCGTGGGCTTTGATGGCACGCTTGTATGATTCGATCGCAAATTCATCTTGCTGCTCGCGGCTGATGTTACATTCCTTGGCGCAAATTTCAGCTGCATTACCCATATGGAAATCATTATACACATCCCACAAACCGTCCTTAATGATACCGTCTTCGGCCTCGGCATGACCAAGCTTAGATCCAAAGCGATGCTTTTTCAGATAATAGGGCACATTGCTCATGCTCTCCATGCCGCCTGCAACAATGATATCCGCTTCCTCCAGCTTGATTTGATTGGCAGCAATCATCATTGCCTTCATGCCCGAAGCACACACCTTGTTGACCGTAGTTGACGGCGTAAGCTCCGAAAGCCCGGCTTTAAGTGCTGCCTGACGTGCCGGCGCCTGACCAATGCCAGCGGTCAGCACGTTTCCAAAAACCACTTCCTGGATTTCTTTGGGATCGATACCGGTTTTTTTGATGATTTCGGTGATTGTAGTAGCACCTAGTTCGGGAGCTGAATATGATGCAAGACTGCCGCCGAATGATCCAACAGGTGTTCGTTTCGCTTCTACAATGACTACATTTCGCATATCAAAAAAGATTTAGATGTTACAAATACTGTTTCTTACTTAATGCTATTCAAAAGCTTGTGCCAAACCGTCAATAAGATCGTCGGCGTCTTCGATTCCTACCGACAGGCGGATCAGTGAATCCTTGAGTCCCGCTTCAAGGCGTACTTCTCTGGGGATAGATCCGTGTGTCATTGATGCGGGATGACTGATTAGCGATTCCACACCGCCGAGACTTTCTGCAAGAGTAAAAACAGAGGTTCTGCTCATAAACTCTTGTGCCTTTTCCATAGAGTCATCCTTAAGCGAAAAGGAAACCATGCCGCCAAAGTCGCTCATCTGTTTTTTGGCGATATCGTGCTGGCTGTGACTTTCCAGTCCGGGATAAATAACTTCATCAACAGCGGAGTGATCATCCAAAAATGCGGCCACTTTTTTTGCGTTGTCAACGGATTGTTGCATGCGCACGGACAGCGTCTTGATTCCCCGCAGCGTTAAATAGCAATCCATAGGCCCGGGCACGGCGCCGGTGGTTTTTACCTGAAATCGGAGTTTCTCCATTACGTCGCTGTTGGATGTAGCTACTGCACCACCGATGATATCCGAATGACCGCCCAGATATTTAGTAGTGGAGTGCAGCACCATATCGGCACCGAGCTCGAGCGGCTGTTGCAGGTAAGGTGATGCGAAGGTGTTATCGACCAGCGATAACATATCGTTATCAGCGGAAAATGAGGTAAGCTCTTCGATATCCACGACCCGAAGCAGCGGGTTCGTCGGCGTT
This sequence comes from uncultured Balneolaceae bacterium, assembly GCA_964490705.1. Classification (GTDB taxonomy): domain Bacteria; phylum Bacteroidota; class Rhodothermia; order Balneolales; family Balneolaceae; genus Fodinibius. The sequence goes on from CAZBCG010000003.1 coordinate 84,495, forward strand.
TCAATCCACAGCAGTTTGGCATTATCGGTTGCTGCATCTTTTACTTCGTTGATATCGGTCATATCCACAAAGGAGAAATCGATGCCAAAAGGTTCGAACACCTCGGTGAATAGTCGATAGGTTCCGCCATAGAGATCGTTAGAGGCAATAATTTGATCGCCGGGACGAAACATTTTCAATACAGCATCCATGGCGGCACAGCCGCTGGCAAAACAGGCACATTCGTCAGCGCCTTCGAGTCCCGCTATAAGCTTTTCAAGGGCGGTGCGTGTGGGATTGCCTACGCGTGCGTAATCATATCCCTTGTTCACGTTGGGGGCTTCTTGGGCGTAGGTTGAGGTCTGAAAGATGGGGGGCATTACAGCTCCCGAGGTTTCTTCGGGTTCTTGCCCGGCATGGATGGTTTTGGTGTTGAATTTCATTGCAAAAACGGTTTATAAATTAGACTTCGCATCGCGAGCTTTCTCTTGCATCCCAAGATAAGAATATGTTTGATACAGATTTTGCCAGAACACTTTATGTTGGGGCTGGTTTTTTGCCAACTCTTCGAAAAGGGGAAGGGAAGAGGTTAAATAATTATTGATCTTTTCCTCAGCGGCGGCTTGCGTTTTGGAATCCAACAGTGGTAACAGCTGCTGATAGCTGGAAGCGCTATTATGGTAAAATTGGGCAAGGCGCTGCTTCAATTCCAGATTTTCGGGATTCTGGTCGATCAGTTTTGTCAGTTGGGTTTCGGCACGCTGTAGCAGGGCATCCACTGGTGCCAGGTCTGCTGTTTTGGCGGTATCTGATTTCAGCGCATGTTGAGTCGAATCAATTTTTTCGGCAGCCAGGTAATAACATTCTGTGGCAAGACTCTGTTTGTAGATAATATTTTCCGGCTTTTGGTCAACGAGCGTTGTCAGTAACGCGATTGCCTGCTGATGGTTTCCGCTGCTAATGTAGGCGTTTGACAGCCCATGCAGAAGGTTAAGGTTTTTCTGAGAAAATGATTCTGCCTCTTCATAGATTGCGATAGCCTTTTCAGGGTTCTTATTTTCCAGGTACAGAAAGGCCAGCTGTTCGAGGAGTGCTACGGGCAGATTGTCGATTTTTGTTCGTGCTGTTTCCAGCAGGGTAATGGCATCTTCTGGATTTTGGTTCCGGTAGTATGCCCGGGCTCCCATTTTATATGAGATAGTACTGTCGGGAATAATGATGGTGGCATTCTTGAAATGGGCTGCTGCGTGTTTTAATCCAGAAGTGTTGAGTGTGGAGTCGCTTTGCATTAGTTGAACACCGTTGTTGTGTTCGTGGCTCCAGCTGATGTTGAGCAATTCCCGTACCTTTTCATTCAGGGGTTTTGCAGAACCCGTCGATTGTTGGGTGGCTTGCTCTAAATCTTGCCGGGCCTCTGTATAAAGGGACGTACGTTTCCGGGGATTTTTAGTTTTTTGAGCAAGCTTGGTAAGGTAATGTCCCTTTTGAAACAGCAAATTTGCAGTGCTGTCTGCCGAGAGTTCTTGATTTACGGCAGTAATCTTATCCCGCAATTGGGAGGTCGTTAATTCTTGAGTGTTTTTAGAATTAGAAGTTGATTGGAACGTATTACAGCTAATAAATAACCCGAATGCAAGCACGAGGCTTGCAATTCGGGCAAATGAATGATTCATGAATAAAAGAAGGTTTTATCGATCGTGTTTAATTAGTTCATTCCGGCTTTTTTCATTGCTTCCTTGGCTTTTTTATCCATGCCCAAGGTAGTATAAATGCTGAACAAGCTTCGCCAGTATTCTTGGTTTTCGGGCTCGATCTCGGTTGCTTTTTCGTAGTAGCCCATTGATTTGCGCAGCAGTTCTTTGCCTTTTTCATCAAGTCGTTTTGCTTTCTCGTTATCGTCAGTAGTACGATTTCGGATATCGAATACTGCCTTGGCTTTATTTTGGTAAATAATGCCCAGGGTATTATACGCAGATGCACTCTCAGAATCGTACTTGAGCGTTAAGTTGAGCTCTTTCTCGGCTCGGTTGGTGAGCTTATCGACTTTGGGCTGAAGGTTAGCGTTTTCCTCTTCGAGCTCAGCAATTTGTTGTTTAATCTGATCGGCCTGATCTCCGTTGGCTTTTTGCAGCTTGCGCTGGAGTTGTAAAATTTTGTCGGAGTTGGCAGAAACCGTATCTCCCAAGACAAGGGCTTGCTGATAAATTTGTGTACCCAGCACCAAGTGAAATCTTGGGTTTTCAGGATTTTGTTCAACCAGCCGCTCTACCGTGGAGATGGCTTTTTCGGGTTCCCCAATACGGTTGTACGAGTCGGCCAGGTTAGAGACAATCTCCTGATTTTCGGGATATTGTTCCTGCGCTTTTTCAAATACCTCAACGACTTTCTGTTGTTCGTCAGTCTGGTAGTAAAAGCTGGCCAGCTGAATATAGTCATCAGGTTTGACCGTAGTATCGGGCACCATCTCGATATAGCGTGCTTTTGCTCTGGCGGCCTCTTCATAGTTTTTGTTCATTGTGGATACCTGCGATAGTACATTCCATGATAAGGCACTGTCGGGCTGAATGACGGTTGCATTTTTCAAATGCTGAATTGAATTGCCCATCGGATCTTCTACTGTTTCTTGGAGGCTGTCATTTCGCGCCATTTTAACGCCTTGATTGTGCTCGGTTTGCCACAGCACGTTTTTCACAGAAGGAATACGTCCAATTTCACCTGGCGATTCTTCCATCGTATCAGCCATGGCTTTAGCCGTTGTAAACGCTTCGTTCATGCGCTCGTAATAATCAGTTCGCGCAGCAGGATCTTCTTCATTGCCGGCAATTTCGCCCAGGGCAACGGCTTTGTAATAGTAGCCAAGCGGATCATTAGGATATTTTTGGATGGATTGTTCTGCAGATTCAAGTGCAGCCTCCGGGTTTTGGCTTTCAATATTTGATTTAGCTTCATCGGCAAGCGGATTTGAACTCCCGCATCCAATCAAAATGCCAACAAGCAGAGTGACGAGTAAATGTGGTAATTTTTTCATTAACATGGTGTAGATTCCTGTAGGATTCATTATTAAAATATCCGTTTAGTGAAGGGGAAAGTAACTATATAAAGCCCTTTCTGCAATATAATCGCTTAAAAATTATTATATTGTTTGGCTTAAACAATTAATTTAGAGAAACATATTTCAAGACGAAAATGTTTGGAGCCAGCAGCTATAAAATCCATTCAAAAAATGGGTTTGAGTATTTACACTTTCCGGCATCGAATGCGACCGCCAATGATCTGGTGTTATTGCATGGTATGTTTGGAGGATTGAGCAACTATGATCCGATTATAGAACATATAAACGACTCTAATATTTTTGTTCCGTCTATTCCGCTGTACGAATTTAGTGCAAGAACACTTTCTATCAAGCGACTGAGTCGATGGCTGCATTCGTTCTTCGAAGAGATGAACATTCAAGAACCGGTGTTGTTGGGAAACTCAATGGGTGGTCATCTTGCATTGGATTATGTGCTGCAGCATCCCCAAAACGTAATGTCCTTGGTATTAACCGGTAGCTCAGGTATTCAGGAAAAAGATTTTGGTTCGAGCTTTCCCCGTCGCAGAGATCGCGAATATATCAGAAAACAAGCCGCACTTACCTTTTATGAGGATCTGATTGATGAGGTAATTATGGATGAAATTATGAGCGTAGTGACCTCCCCATCAAAACTGTCGAACATGCTGGCCATTGCCCGCGACACTCATGAATACAATGTTGAGGAGCACCTCGAAGATATTTCACATCCAACGCTGTTGGTATGGGGACAAAATGATCAGATTACGCCGCCCCATGTGGCTCGAACATTTCAACAGAAGTTGCCCAATGCTCGGCTCCGCTGGATTGATAAATGTGGCCATGCTCCCATGATGGAGCATCCCCAGACATTTGCATTATTTTTGAATGAATTCTTACTTGAACTCCCATCAAAAAGCAAACGAAACACGTACCGATTATGAAAACTATTGTTCACACTTCTGATGCCCCCGATGCCATCGGCCCCTACAGCCAGGCCGTTATTCACAACGATGTGGTTTACTGTTCGGGACAAATTGGCTTGGATCCCGAAACCATGGAATTTGTGGGTGATGACGTTAGCTCGCAGGCCGAACAGGTAATGAAAAACCTGGAAGCGGTGCTGCTGGAAGCGGGATCAGGCTTTGGAAAAGTTATTAAGTGCAGCATCTTTCTGGATGATATGAGCAACTTCCAAATCGTGAATGAAATTTACGGCAACCATTTTAAAAGCGATCCCCCGGCGCGTGAGACGGTAGCCGTTAAAACCTTGCCAAAGAATTGCAAAGTGGAAATCGGCTGCACTGCCTACGTTTAACTTTTCCACGCGAAAGTATTATCGGATAGCCTGGTGAGCAATCATCAGGCTATTTTTTATTGATGCAATTCGAAGCTCCTCGAGGTGCGGTTACCCATTTTATCATAAGCTGTAATATCTATATTCATAGAATCGCTTGGTACAAAATCGGGATGATAATACACCAACCGATCGTCCTCGGGCTCGAGTTCAGCGATGCCCCGAATACCATTCACCGTAATTGTTGTTCGTTCATAATCGATACCTGAAAGATTATCGATAGCATCAATGAGGAGTACCCACTGCTCATCAGGCCGCTGGCGAATGCGCGGATTTCGCAGCGTTGGAGCAACCGTATCTCTAAGCGTTGTAAACGTACCCAAAGATTCGGCTTCTCCGATGATAAATTCATCCGAAAAGCGCGTGGGGATAAGCTCCCATTCTTCATCGTCATCAAAGCGATCGAATTTATAAAACGAGATATTGGACGTTTCAACAAGTGCAGAGTCGCGGCGAACATAGATATTGTAGGCCTCTCGAAGTGGATGGGCTTCCGGGATTACATCCACCGAAATAGAATCAGTGCGATGTTTGTTAACGGCCATCCCTACCGAAAGGGTGTCGTAAAATGTGGATTTTGGGAAGAGCGCAAATCCTTGCTGACTGACCGATGGGATAATGGTTTCTGCATTGGAGTTCGTTCGATAAAGTTGAATGGCTCCTGTCTGTTGACTGTTTAGAAAAAGATAATCATCCGTTTTAAGATCCAGAGAAATACCATTCTCATGTGCGATAAGCTGACTGGAATCCGCTGCCACCACTAATTGATTAAACGTTGATTCCGGGGTGGTCAGCCAGTTCGAAAACCAATCCCAATAATGGACAGATGAAATTTGTGTGTCGGAAGAGGACGCATCTGGGTTTTCATAATTAGGATGCGTTGTTTTTACCTCTTCGACCTGCAGATTCAGTGACGCGGTGTTGGTATTGCCAAAATAGTCGGTGGCGGTGATGGTTACTTCGTGGTTGCCGGGCGGCAGGTTGAGCCTGCCTTTGTTTTCAGAAGTGGTATAAAAGGGCAGCGCATTGCCATCTACAAGGTAGAGCCGCTGGTAGCCGCCTTGATCATGTTGCAATAGCGGATAGACGCGATCCAAAAACATCTGGTCTGTTTCGCGGTACGAAAAACTGTCCACGCGGGAAGTAAACAGTTGTTGCCCATCTATCGACAACCTGAGTTCATAAACGGCATAGGCATTGTTCACCCGGTTTGATTGATCAAAGACGTTAGCAGCCAATCCAACGGGACCGGATGTCGTGATCGTACCAAGCTCATAGCCGTTGTCGGAGGCCCGGGCTCGATTGGTGAAAATGCGATTTTTGCCCTCAATCGTTGATTGTGCAGAGAGCGGCTCAATGGCGATGCCCTGAAACTGCGGCGCGATGGTATCGGCTACTTCGAGGTTGGTCAGCAGTGGATTAAATGGTTTGTGGGATGGCGTGCGCAGCTCGAAATGCAGGTGGGGTGGACCGATGCCCGAAGCACCGCTGTAGCCGATAACTTCTCCCTGTTTGATTTCAATATTTTTCCATCCCCAAAACTTTTCGATCTCAAACTTATAGTCTTCAGCGAATCGAGCAGAATCGACCATGGTCTGCAGCTGATCACTAAAGGAAAGCAGATGCGCATAAACCGAATAAGAGCCATCATCGTGTTTCAGATATACCACTTTCCCATATCCTTTGGGGCCAATTGCAATGCGATCGAGGATGCCATCACGGGTGGCATAGACTTCATATCCGCGACGTCCCCATGTTTTGATATCCAGAGCGGCATGAAAATGCTCGGATCGGGTTTCCCCAAACGTAGAGGTCAAATAGGGACTTGCTTCGGTAGGCCAGAGATATTGGGCCGAGTCGGGGTGAAAGGAGTGTTGTGATTGTCCCATTGCCGGCTGAAAGCAGAGCACAAAATAGAACGATAATAAAAGAAAAAGCGCTTGTTTCATGACCTATTCAACCGTTACAGTTAGGGACGATTGTCCGTTATTCATTGTGGCCTCGATGTGATCCCCATGTTCAATTGGGGATACGCCTTTGGGCGTGCCCGTAAAAATGAGGTCTCCTGCCTGCAGGCTAAAAATAGTGGATAAGTAACTAATCAACTCAGCAATGGGAAAAATCATTAGTTTGGTGTTATCGGATTGTCGCGTTTCGCCGTTTACGCTTATCTGCAGGTCAATATTTTGAGGATCGGCTATGTGATCAGCAGTTACAAATTTACCCAGCGGCGCAAAAGTGTCGAAGCCTTTGGCCACCGACCAGGGATGTCCGTTGTCTTTCGCTTTTTGCTGAACGTCGCGTGCCGTCACGTCAATACCAACGGCATATCCCGCCGCATGTTTCAGGGCTTTGTTTTTGGGAATGTTCTTGCCGCCTTTTCCAATAGCGGTGACGAGCTCTACCTCGTGGTGTATCTTCTGGCTTTGGGATGGAAGCTGAATCGTATCCCCGTCATAGATTATACTGCTGCTCGGCTTGAGAAAAACCAGCGGTTGGTCGGGGACGTCGTTTTGCAGCTCACGGGCATGTTCAACGTAGTTGCGTCCAATGCAGAAAATGTTGTTGATATGTAGGTCCGGCAGGCCGGGCAGGGTGGAATTGTCCATAGGCAGAATATAAAAAAGCCTTGATCTCGTGAGAAACCAAGGCTTTAAAAATTTAGTAAAAAGAGGAGTTACGCTTGCGGCTTTACGCTCACAAACTTACGCCCATTAGAGCGTTTACGAAATACAACCTTGCCGGCTGCTTTGGCAAAAAGTGTGTCGTCGCCGCCGCGCCCAACATTTTCGCCGGGGTGGAACTTCGTGCCTCGCTGACGAACGATAATGTGGCCGGCTTTGACCATCTCTCCGCCGTATTCTTTAACTCCCAGTCGTTTCGATATCGAATCGCGACCGTTCTTTGTAGATCCTTGTCCTTTCTTATGCGCCATAACAATATAGAATTTCTGAGTTAGTCTTCTTGCTTACTTGACCATGCATCCAAGACTGTAACACGATCTTCGTCTTCGGGGACAAACCCTTTCAGATCTTCGAGATCGGTGTTTCTGATATGCTTGATTGCCTCTTTGGCCTTCATATCGGTAGAAACCTGACCTGATTCATCAGAATCCTCAGACTTGGTTTCTTTCTTCTTGGATTTGGTACTGCCAGATCCCGAAGTGGAAATCTTGTTAATTTCGATCTGTGACATCGGTTGACGATGACCGCGCTTCACCTGATATCCTTTACGTCGCTTTTTCTTGAAGACGATCACTTTGTCAGATTTGACATTTTCGAGCAGCGTTGCTTCTACGGTGACACCCTCAACAACAGGTTTGCCTACCCTAACATCACCGTCATCGTTGGTCAAAAATACACGATCGAAGGTGAGCTCTTGATCGACCTCATCACTTTGCTTATCAACAAACAGGACATCGCCTTCTGAAACGCGGTACTGATGTCCACCTATTTCTACTACTGCGTACATCTAAATAATGGTATTTATTGTTATAAAAATCGTTTTGCTACAGAATGCCAAATATAAACTTTTCGGCGCTGAAAACAAAGTCAATTATCTGATGAATTATAGTCCACAAAATTGTATTATAGCCATGCAATACATCCAACAAAATACAGGACTATGAGCAAAGATTTACCGGATCTGCACGAACAGGCTTTCATGTTCAAGAATACAAAGCGTTTTCAGCACGACGGGGGACGAGCATGGATTAAAGATTCTCAGCTCTACGAAGCTCGCAAGGATGGTAATGGTCAATTAACCACCGTGCACAAGGAAAAAGATGCTGATCGTGTAGAAGAGGCCGAAGATCACAAGCCTTCCTTATAATATTTCCGTTAAATAACCTGTTATACATGCGATATACCAAACTGCGTACGTGGGCGATCCTTATTATTGCCATCGTTGGCGTTATTGTTTTCCTCAATTACTCCGGTGGCGGTCCCGGGATATATAAAGCCCAAACGCCGGTTTCAGATTCGTTGATTACGAATGCCTATCCGAATTTATACCAAGTAATTACCCAGCGCGATGCCCAAGAGCTGAAGCCTTACTTTTCACACAGCAGCTCGGAGATTCGTACACAGGCATGGAGAGCGTTTGCCAATACGCCCACCGATTCAATTTCTCAATTTATAGAGTTAGCTGCCGAGCAAAATACGGAGGTTGCGTGGTTTAGTATCAGCAAACATTCGCTTAGTAGTGATCAGTTACGATCGCTGGAACAGCGCTGGCAAAATAATCCCGATAGTCGATTGGGTATTGCGCGGGTTATGGGGCGGCAAGGCGATGAACAGAGCCTACAATTTTTGCTGGACCAGCTGGATTCATCTGGCATAGACCAAGAATATCATTTGGGATTGGCGGTAGGTCGATTGATTATCCAGTATGATGTTTCAGAGGATCAACAGGTTAGGGTAATCCAAAATGCGTTTGATGCCCCCAGCTACAATACCACACAGGCTTATTTATATGGATGGTATCGCGGCGATGCTTCACGGTTGAGCTCGGTGGCGCAGGATACGCTGAGATCGCGCTGGCGGGTGATGGGCAGCGGAACTAGAGCAGAAGTCGACCAGTATATCAACAAAATGATGCCAAAGCGAACGACCTCAGAGCTGACGATCTTTTACAACGGGGAGCAGCGGCTAGACAGTGAAACACAGTTGTCTGTAGAATTGGCAACATCCATCAGTGATTTAGAGCTGGATGATCGGAATTCACTGGCGGCTAAAATGTTGCTGACGAATGCCAATCCGCATGTACAGGTGCGTACGCTGCAGAGTTTGAGTGACAATATTGCCCGTGATAAGGACCTGTATAATTATATCAGCGGGACGATGCTTACCGATACTCAACTTGCGGATGAGGTGTGGTTGCAGGCGCTCGAGACGGCGGTCGAAGTTGATAGCGTTTTGGTTGATAAATATGCCGCACGGCTGAATCGCATCCCCCAGGAAAACCCGTATTTGACGCCGCAGGCGCTGGCTGTTTACGAGAAAACCAAGGCCCCGGCTGCGTATCTGAATAAAGTTGAAGAGGTTGCACAGAGCGATACGCTCAAGACGATGTATGCCCTGCAGAGCGTGAATCGTTATTGGCAAAATATGCCAGATCAACGGCAGACCGATCAATTTGTGGACCGCGTTCGGAGTTTTGTTTTCAATGCCTTGGATATGGGAGACCGAGGCGTGGCATTTATGGCTCAGCCGCTTCTTCAGAATGAGCAATTGTTTACCGCCGAAGATTTTGATCGGATAAATTCAGCGTTGTCGGCCTTTTCACTGCCTGGAGATATTGAAGTGTATCAGGCATTTGGTTCGTTGTACAAAGATCGTTTCGAACAGCAGGCTCAGCCGACTATTGATTCGCTGGCCGCCCAAAATTATGCGCCGCTTAATCGCTCGCTGGCCGATGTGGGCTGGGATGTAGATGTGCCCGAAGATGCGGATGCTAATTTTCGAATGCCTAACTGGGATCGATTATGGGAGCTTGGGCGTAAACCTGTTTGGACGCTCCAAACAGAAAAGGGCAATATTTCCATCGAGATGAATACCCTAAGTGCTCCAGCGACCGTTTCGATGATCGACAGTTTGAGTAGGGCAGGGACCTATGATGGTATTCCGTTTCACCGCGTGGTGCCCAATTTTGTAATTCAGGGCGGCGATATTGAGCGCAGAGATGGTTTTGGCGGACCTGATTTTGTGATTCCCACCGAGGCTTCCGAGCAGGGATTTGTCCGCGGTGCCGTAGGCATTGCCAGCGCAGGACCCGATACCGAAGGCAGCCAGTATTTTGTGATGCACCAATGGAAACCGCATCTCAATGGCAGTTACACGCGCTTTGGAACGGTGGTTGATGGGATGGATGTCGTCGATGAGATCACCGTAGGAGACAAGGTTATATCGACAACGTGGTATTAGCGCAGAAGACTTTCCAGGTTTTGGAATCTTGGAAAGTCTGGAGAATTATTCCACCAATTTATCCCAATCTTTGAACGTAATTTTAGTATGAAATTCTCCGTTTTCTCCCATCGGATCGATCTCATCTGAAAGATGTTCGAGCTGCTGTACAAAAGCTTGATTATATGGTTCGCCCACCCGAATGATATCCCGAAACTGTTGCTGCACAGCGCTGATTGTTATATCAATTGGCTTAAAAAATAACACCCCCAACAGTTCATGCAGATCTTTTTGCCAAATCGGGAATCGGCATGAATATCCCATTTGCTCAAATACCGTTTCCCGCCAGTCGCGGATGTCTTCCAAATGCCAATCGCCGGAGATAAGATGATTTACATCTCCATCAATATTGTCTAATATTTCTTTCAGTTTTTCCAGATAAATATCATTGGGGCAGTCGGGTGGCAGTGGTACGGAAACTAATTCCAATCCCAAGTCTGAGGCTTGTTTTTTGATGTGAGAGAGCGCAATATTCTGATGAGGCACAATCTCATTAGACTCATTGTACGTAGTAAGCAGCCTAATTTGTTTTTGCGGATGCACTTGCCGGTAAAACTGCAGTGCCAGGTAGGCATCTTTTCCGCCGCTCCAAAAAAGAATATCCATTGACTTAGAAATCAGAATGAAGAATTCAGAAGTCAAAAACTAATGTGCGATCGATTCTGAATTCTGACTCCTGAATTCCTATATTAACGAACCAATTTACATCACAAAAGATATTAAATATTACATCGGTGACAGAAGAAAATTAGCATAGAATTCACGAAATGGCCGCCGCCAATCTCAAATAATTACAGGCACATCGCAAATAAAATTTTCAAATCAATTTGATGAGCACAGAAACAAAAAAAGTACACCTGCGCACCAAAGGCATTTTACCCGTTCAAAAACTCCGCGTGTTGGCAGATGCGGGCATCATTTCTCACGCTGACGGGTATCCCTTACAAGATGATCAGTTTCAGCCCAACTCCATCGACCTCCGTTTGGGAGAAAAAGCCTATCGCGTGCGATGCAGCTTTCTGCCCGAGGATGAATCGGTCAATCAGAAACTGGATAAGCTGAGTCAGTACGAATTTTCAATCACCGATGGAGCTATCCTGGAACCGAACTGTGTGTATATTATTCCATTGCTCGAGGAGCTGCATCTGCCGTCGCATATTTCGCCACAAAAAACCTTGTTCAATGGCAGCAATAACGGCGTAGACTACCAGATTGTATCCGGTGAGCACCTGTCGGCCAAGGCTAATCCCAAGAGTACAACGGGACGGTTGGATGTGTTTACTCGTGTGATTACCGACTATTCTCATCGTTTCGAGGAGATTCGCTCGGGATACAAGGGACGGATGTACCTGGAAGTGGTACCGAAATCATTTCCCATCAAAATTAAAACAGGTCACCGTCTAAATCAGTTACGCCTTCGCCATGGTTATACGGTGTTGTCTGATCAGGAGATTATGCGGACACACAGTGCCGATCCCATGCTGTTTACCGAGGGTGGAAGTCCCGTGCCTGTGGATGATTTGAAAGTCAATAACGGGTTGTTTCTGAGCGTGAATCTCCACGGCGATAAAGATCAGATTGTGGGATATAAAGCCAAGAAGCACCGCGATTACATCGACCTTAATAACATCAATTATTACGAAGTATCTGATTTCTGGGAGCCGATTTATTCGCAGCATGATGATCACCTGATTCTGGAGCCGGAGGCGTTCTATATTTTTGCCTCCAAAGAGCGCTGCCGTATCCCCAAAGAGCTGGCGGCCGAGATGATTGCCTATGACACCGGTTCGGGAGAGCTTCGCACGCATTACGCCGGCTTTTTTGACAGTGGATTTGGCGGTCGCGTAGAGGATAAAGGGGCCCGGGCGGTGCTCGAAGTGCGTTCGCATGATGTACCGTTTTTGATTGAAGATGGACAAACTTTTTGCAGCATGAAATTTGAGCCCAACACCGAAGTACCCAATTTTGTGTATGGGGAGGATAGCAAAAGTAATTACCAGGGACAGGAGCTGCGATTAGGGAAGCATTTTAAACAGTAGGGTTATAGCAGTATGGCTCAGAATAAAGTCACAAAATGTATTTGCCACGATCGCCCGTTTGGGGAAGTGAAGGCGTATGCTCAAAAGCATGATATTTCAACGGTTGATGAGCTGCAGGATCGTAATTTTTGCAGTAACAGTTGTCAGCTTTGTGCACCGTATGTAGAGGCAATGCTTGAGACTGGTCAGATCGAGTTTTCACCGGGAGAACCGTTTCGAAAAAAGAAAACCAGCGGATGAATATTTATTACGCACCGCCGTCACAAATACGTAATGGTTTTGCAGAGCTACGGGAACAAGAAGCCACCCATGCCTCGAAAGTGATGCGTGCCCGAGAAGGCGATAAGCTAACAATTGTTGATGGAGAAGGCGGTCGCTATGAAGGCCCCATTAAAATGATTTCGGACGATTCGGTACAGATCGAGATTGCCGATTCTGAGCACCAACCGCAGCCATCGCCACAGCTTATTCTCGGGATGGGGATTATCAAAAAAAGAGACCGCCTGGAGTTTGCTGTAGAGAAAGCGGTGGAGCTGGGTACAAGTGCAATTGGGCTGTTTCGAAGTGAACGCACGATCAAAGAGAATGTACGCATGGATAGACTCGAGTCTATTGCTATTTCTGCGATGAAGCAAAGCTTGCGTGCGTGGCTTCCGAGTATTTCGCTCTACCATTCGCTGGATGAATTGCTAAATCATTATCCCGATGCAAAATACCTGGCGGCTCACGAAAAAGTGGATGGCAATGACAAGGAACAGGATCTTCAACAGATCGACAATGAGAAATTATTACTGTTGGTAGGACCTGAAGGCGGGTTTTCTCCGGATGAAATTGCGAAATTTCAGGAGCAGGATGCACAGTTAATTTCTTTGGGTAATAATAGACTACGGACTGAGACGGCAGCCGTTGTTTTTCTAAGTCAATTTATATCCCAATAAAAAAGCCCGACTTAAACAGCCGGGCTTTGGAATAATAAGTTGTTTTTTTGCTATTCTTTTTTGCCGGAACCGTTATGAGTAGTGGCGTATTCTTTTAGCTTTTCTACTTCGTCCCACATCGTCATGGCCTGTTCAATGGTATGATCAAATATATCATTAATGACAGGATAGTATTTTTTCAATCCCCAGACTTGTCGTGCAAGCCGTGCTTTAGTAGCACCGCTAACCATCCATTCAACTTGCTTAAAGTGATTCTTAGGAATGTAAAGCGTATCCGACTTGAAATCAGGTTCGGCAAGAGTATCGCTTTCACTTACGACCATGTTGTTTTCTTTGAGCATGGTATAAACCTTGTCGATATCTTCTTGCTTCCATTCAAATTCGTTCCGGAAACGCTGATAATCATTGCCCCATTCTGTTCTGAACTGTTGCCCATTTCGATCCAGATAATCACGTACAAAATCAAACCCAACCTGTTTGCGGCGCATATAATTTAGCACTGCCGCTGATTGAGAGGTATCCTCTTGCACAATTTTATCAGGGACGATACCCCCGCCACCATATACGGTACGTCCGGCATCGGTTTCGTATTTAAGCGAATCGGGAACGTGGGAGATAAATTCCATCGCATCACCCTTGGCATCCTGTTCGCGACGATAGATTTCATAGGCATATTCTTCGCCGCCTTTCTTGGAATACGGCTTCTGGATTAATCGTCCCGACGGCGTATAATATTTTGAGATTGTAACGCGAATTTTGCTATCATCAACCAACTCGTATTGCTGTTGGACTAATCCTTTGCCGTATGTTCGCTGGCCAACAATCCATCCGCGATCGTGATCTTGTATAGCTCCGCTAACAATTTCACTGGCCGAAGCCGAACCCTCATTAACGAGTACAATCACGGGCATATCTTTAAACTCACCATTACGGCGCGAATGGTACGAACTCGTGAAACGCGTGTGACGGCTTTTAGTAGATACAATCTGCGTGCCACGGGGGAAAAACTCTTCCGAAATGGCAATCGCCTGGTGGAGATATCCGCCCGGATTTCCGCGAAGATCCAGAACTAACCGATCCATGCCATCTTTTCCGAGTTCATCCATAGCTGTCATGAACTCTTCGTGTGTAGTCTGCACAAACTTATCCAGCTTAATATAGCCCGTCTTTTTATCCAGCATGTACGATGCACCCAGCGAATAAAGCGGAATGTCATCGCGTGTAATCGTATAATCGATCAATTCTTTGACGTGTGGCCGTTTGATCGTAACATCCACTTTTGAGCCCTTGGGGCCGCGCAGTGCATTCCGAACATCCTCATTATCAAAGCCGATGGCACTGCTATCATCAATGGCAATAATGCGATCACCGGATTGAATACCAAGCTGGTCGCTGGGACCGCCGGAAATAGCCGTAATGACTGTAATCGTATCCTGGATGACATTAAACTGGATACCCACACCCTGAAATTTGCCGGCAAATTCCTCTTCCTGGAATTGCCCTACTTTGGGTGAAATATAGATCGAATGCGGATCGAGTCCCGAGAACATGCCTTCGAGTGCATCTTCGGTACGTTTTGCCATATCCTCATCCGGATATGTGCTTGAAATATACAGATAAGCCTCTTCAAACTTTTTGACCGATTCCCCGAAATCTTCAACAGGTGTCCCCTCAAAAGTCGTATCGATGGGGGTATTGTTAAGGTTGGCAGTGCTGTCGGAAAGGTTGGAGACGAGCCCGCGAATGCTGTTTTCGAACAGCGTTGATACCTTCACAGGATCGACGTAATTATCTAGAATGCGCCGCTGAGTCTGAATATACTTTTTTAGATTTTTCTGGTGGTCGTCATCACTTTGTATAACATTTTCGACGCCTGCAAACCAAAAAAGTGACAGTACAATGAGGATTGCCAGATTGGGAGCAAGAAACTTTTTTATGCTCATAATATTTGGTGATTGGATGTTACTGTATATGTTCCAAACGATTCAAATGGGGATAAATTATTTAGCCATTGCGAAAGTCGTAACATGCGATTATCAGATCACATTTGCAAAGTTGAACCCCTAAGCTTTCTGTTAGAGAATGTAATGACTTAAATCTTTGTCTTTAACAAGGTCATCCAGCTGTTTGTTCACGTAATCCTGATCAATGGTAATATCGCCGGAGCTGATGTCATCCGGAATGGCAAACAGCAGTTCATCAAGCAGCGATGAGAGGATCGTATGCAAACGTCGCGCTCCAATATTTTCCACGCGCTCGTTAACTTGAGCAGCAATAGCCGCTACTTCTTTGAGGGCGCCTTCGGTAAATTCGACATCCACATTTTCGGATTTCAGCATAGCCTGATACTGCTTGGTTAACGCATTCTTTGGCTGCGTCAAAATATCGTAGAAATCCTGCTCAGTAAGCGAATTCAACTCAACGCGAATAGGGAAACGCCCCTGAAGCTCTGGAATTAAATCCGACGGCTTAGATACATGAAAAGCACCTGATCCGATAAACAGAATGTGATCAGTTTTGACCATGCCGTGCTTGGTGGAGATGTTGCTGCCTTCTACAATGGGGAGCATATCGCGCTGCACGCCTTGGCGGCTTACATCGGGTCCACCGCCACCGCCTTTATTACCATCGCCTGATGATTCAGCAACCTTGTCAATTTCGTCAATAAAAACGATACCCTGCTTTTGAACACGTTCAAGAGCTTCTTGCACGGCCGATTCGTGATCAATCAGCTTTTCGGCTTCTTCTTCCAGAAGCAGCTCGCGAGCTTCTTCAATCGTAACCTTGCGCTTGGTTTTTTGCTGGCCGCCCATCTGTCCCAGCATATCCTGCAGGTTGATCCCCATCTCTTCCATGCCGCCTTGGGGGCCAAAAACCTGCATCATGGGCGATTTGCTGGATTTTTGGACTTCAATTTCAATTTCGCGTTCATCCAGTTCTCCATTGCGCAGTTTGTCGCGGAATTTTTCACGCGTTCGCTGGTTGAGTTCCTGATCGGAAGCACGTTCAGGGTTAAAATCATTGTTGGATTGAGCTTCTGCTCCATCATTATCTCCCCCTTTTTTTACCGGCGGAATCAGAATATCCAAGATACGTTCTTCAACGATTTCTTTGGCTTCTTCCTCTACACGCTCTCGCATTTCGCTCTTTACCATATTAATGGCAATATCCGTAAGATCCCGAATCATCGATTCTACATCGCGTCCAACATAACCTACTTCGGTAAACTTGCTGGCTTCGACTTTCATGAAAGGGGCATCCGCAAGCTTGGCAAGGCGGCGGGCAATTTCCGTTTTACCGACGCCGGTTGGACCAATCAATAAAATATTGTTAGGCAGAATTTCGTCGCGGATTTCTTTATCGGCATTCATACGTCGCCAGCGATTTCGAAGGGCAATAGCTACCGAACGCTTGGCATCATCCTGGCCAACAATATACTTGTTCAGTTCCGCAACCACTTGCTGCGGAGTTAAATTCTTTTGTGTAACATTCTTTTGTAACATGCTCATCAATCTTCCAGTTCTATGATACTCAAATTATGATTCGTATAGATGCAGATGTCGGCAGCGATATCCAGCGATTGTTTAACAATCTCTTTGGCTGAGAGATCCGGGGCACTTTGCTTTAGGGCTCGTGCTGCGGCCAGTGCAAACGAACCGCCGCTGCCAATGGCCAAAATTTGATCATCAGGTTCAATAACATCGCCCTGGCCGGAGATCAGCAGCGCCTGATCTTTACTCATAACGATCAGCAGGGCTTCAAGTTTCCGCAGAAACTTATCGCTGCGCCACTCTTTGGCCATCTCAACCGCTGCCCGTTTCAAATTGCCGTTATACTGCTTCAATTTTTCCTCATACTTCTCAAAAAGGGTGAACGCATCGGCGGTAGAACCTGCAAATCCGGCGGCAATTTTACCTTCATACAGCCTACGCACCTTGTTCACTGTTGCCTTCATCACGGTATTTTCCATTGTAGCTTGTCCGTCGCCGCCAAGAGCCGCTTCGCCGTTGTGGATGATACCGAGTACTGTTGTTGCTTTTAGATCAGGTAAACTCATATGCTATGTTGATATTTCAAAGTCTGTATGTTAATTCAACGAACAATGCGTCGGAGAATTACCCTTTGTAGTATTTTGATTTTGATCCGCTTTTCGATTTCGAGGGACGTGGCTTTCGGCTGTCGGAACCACGTTCGGGACGTTCATCCTTTTCGTAGATGTCCAGATCTTCATCCGCGACCTCGTCTTGGTTTTCACTTTTGATCAGCTCTTCAACATCTTTTTCCTGCATCACAACATCAGTAATGTCGATGTCGGAACCGGCGATTGTCGCTTTATATTCATTCAAGGAGATGCTTTCATCGGCAACCAGCGTAATTTTAAGCCAGTAGCGCCACATCCACTTGCGGCGAAGACTTAACCATCCTTTCTCCAGATATGCTTTCAGATAGGGATTGATGTAGATGTCAACGGCGCGATATTCCGTGGTCGTACGGAACTTGCTGAGCCACGCATCGAGGTCTGCAATAATTGTATTTTGCGTTACCACGTTGCCCGATCCGCCACACGTTGGGCAGACTTTAGAGACCGAATTGACTACGCTTGGGCGGATACGCTGACGCGTAATTTGAACCAGCCCAAAATCGCTCATCCCGATAACATTGGTTTTTGCGGGATCTTTTTTGAATTCTTTTTTGAGCTCGTCATAAATCTTCTTGCGATTTTTATTGCTGCGCAGATCAATAAAGTCCACAACAATAATACCGCCGATATCACGCAGACGAAGCTGTTTTGCTACTTCGCGCGCAGCCTCGAGATTGGTTTTGAGGGAGTTATCCTCCTGCTTTTCCTTGGCGGCATAGGGGCCTGAGTTCACATCCACCACATACATGGCTTCGGTCTGTTCAAAGATCAGATAACCGCCGGAGGGCATCCGCACGCGGGGACTGAAAATAGAATCTACATCTTTGGCTACTTTCATAAAGTCAAAGATGTGCTCACGTCCCTTGTAGAGCTCAACATTGGGCAGCATCTGAGGTGCTACCTGGCTGACGTACGATTTAATTTTCTTGTGCATTTCAGGATCGTCAACCAGCACGCGATCGTACTGCTTGGCAAAGAGATCGCGAACTAAACTTTCGGTCATATCCAGATCCTTGTACAGTAGGGAAGGGGGCTTGGCGGTTTCGAGTCGCTCGAGGATGCGCTCCCACTTTTTGAGCACATCGCGCATGTCATCTTCAATTGCCTGCTCATCTTTGCCTTTGGCGACCGTACGGATAATGACACCAAATCCATCGGGCACCATCGAGCTGACGATATTCTTGAGGCGACGCCGCTCTTTGTAGTTGTTAATTTTGCGGGATACGGCGATATATTCGCCCATGGGGATGAGTACAAGAAACCGTCCGGCCACGGTAATATCGGTTGAGATACGCGGACCTTTGGAGCCGATCGGTTCTTTGACGATCTGAACCATCAGCTTTTGGCCAGGCTGTAGGATTTTGCCGGCCCAGTTTTGTTTCTCGTAATTCGAGATCTGGTCGAAGTTCGTATTCTTAAGCTCTTTACGAACTTTTGGATGAATGGCATTACGTCCATTGAGCATCTGGACGTATTCCTTGAGGTGATCGCCGGCATCAGAAAAGTGCAGAAAAGCATCTTTGGGCGTGCCCATATCAATAAAGGCTGCCCGGATGCCGCTCATCACCTTGTGGACTTTTGCTACATATATGTTGCCAACCGTACGTTGATTTTCATCAGATTCTATAAAAAGCTGGGCAAGTTCGCCATTTTCCAGCAGCGCAATGCGCGTCTGCTTGCCCGAAGCGTGAATTATGATTTGGTTTTTCATTGAAATATTTCTTCACGCAGATGCTGTCCTCCGGACGTAAAATCCTTATCAATAAAGATTCAAAAAAGATCATCACAGATAATGCAATCCTAAAAATGAGTCGTTTTAGCGGAGGTGCAGCAACCGCTAAATTAAAATTCCTGTTAGGAGAAAAATTTGGTTTTGTAAATCCGTGGTAATCAGAGAATGGTTGCTCTTGCAGGGTTTGATCACACAAATTCAGCGAATTCATAACGTTCGCTGAATTCAACAAAGAGAAGTACCAATGCTTATAAAAAGCAGAAAAAATTAAAAATAATGCTTGTGAAATCGTCAATTGCTGCAAAAAATAAACCTGAAATCTGTTATAAATCTCTGAATACCATTTATAAATATCACATTAATATACAATGAGTTTTGCTATTATGTAAACGATAAAATTAGTTTGACGGGATTCACTGAGAACTCATTTTAACCATGAAATGACATCACCGAAGTGTGTTATGGATACTTTTCCCACGTTAGAGACCGACCGGATTTGTTTGCGCAAACCTGTAGCTGCAGATTTACCGCGTCTGTTGGATTTGGCCGATAACCCCAAGATTGAAGAGATGACGCTCAGTTTCCCGTATCCGTATAAAGAAAAAGACGCGATTTGGTGGCTAAATCGGGCAAATGAGGGATTTGAGCAACAGAATCATTTTGTTTTTGCCATTGCGTTGCTCCCGAAAGATGAATTTATCGGTGGAATTGGATTGGAAATTAATACGGATTTTAACCGGGCTGAAGTAGGTTTTTGGCTGGGAGAACCTTTTTGGAATCAGGGATTTATTACCGAAGCACTGGAGAAGGTTCTTCAGTTTGGATTTGAGACATTAGAACTGCAGAAAATCTATGCCATTCACCTGACGAAAAATCCTGCTTCGGGCAAAGTATTACAGAAGAACGGGATGGTCAGAGAAGGCAAACTCGCTGATCATATCCGAAAAGGAGGCAAATATTTTGATGTGATCCAGTATCGACTTACCAAAGAGGAGTTTGCGCAGCGGTAATTATTTGCTACTCATCCTGATCGACGCGTTCAATATTAGCACCCGCGTTGGTCAGTTTTTCTTCCAGATCTTCGTAGCCACGGTCGAGGTGATAAATGCGCAGAACGTCTGTTTTTCCCTCGGCTACCATACCGGCCAACACCAAACTTACGCTGGCACGGAGGTCGGTACTCATTACCGAGGCCCCTTTGAGTTGTGTTTTCCCATCAATGTGAGCGGCATTTTTCTTGACATCAATATCGGCGCCCAGTCGCACCAGTTCGGGCACATAGCTAAACCGATCATCGTAAATAGTATCCGTTACTTTGGATTCACCGGTTGCCTGGGTCATCAATGTGGACCACTGGGCCTGTAGATCCGTCGGGAAACCGGGGTACACTTTCGTTTTTATGGATGTGGGATTGATCTCATCCGACGCTTTAATATGTATTGTGCTGTCATTGATGGTCATTTCGGCACCGGTTTTGCGGAAGGTTTCGGGGAAATGTCCCAAATCATCAACATCAACATTGGTCAATGTGACATTTGATTTCGGATGCATTGCCGCAGCAATCATAAATGTACCCGTTTCGATCCGGTCGGAAGCATTTCGGATGGCAATACCTTCGAGACTATCAACACCGCGGATGGTGAGGGTTTTTGTGCCAACACCTTCAATATCTGCTCCCATCTCCACTAGTTTTTCACAAAGCAATACCACATCCGGTTCGCGGGCCGCATTCTTAATCGTAAATTCTTTCGCACGCAATACCGATGCCAGCACCAAATTTACCGTTGCCCCAACACTGCTGGGCTCTAGTTTAAAGGTGCCGCCCTCCATCTGTTCGGGAGCTTTGGCAATCACGTATCCTTGGTCGAGTTCAATGTCGGCACCCATTTCGCGCATGCCGTCGAGGTGCAGGTCAACGGGACGAGGTCCCCACGCACATCCGCCGGGCAACGATACTTTGGCTTCACCGAACTTACCCAGCAGGGCGCCCAGCATATAAAATGAAGCACGCATTTTTCGGACGAGCTCATAGGGGGCTTCCAAATGAGATAGATGTTTTGGGTCGATTGTCAAAATGCCGTCGTTCTCATCAAAATCGACTTTACAACCCGTAACGCGAATGACATTGTTAAAAGTGTAGATATCGCGCAGCTTGGGTACGTTGGTGATGGTCGTGGGAGAATCCCCGAGAATAGCCGCTGCCATCAGGGGCAGTGCTGCATTTTTTGATCCGCTGATTGGTATGGTTCCTTGAAGAGGGGTCGGTCCTTCTATAACAAATTTATCCACTTGCTTCTATTTCTAAGATTAGAGCGTCTTTTTCTAGTGAGTCGCCTTCGGCAACAGCAATTGATGAAACGATTCCGGCAATGGGAGCTTTGAGTTCATTTTCCATCTTCATGGCTTCGAGAATGGCCACGGGATCGCCCAGCTCAACTTCATCGCCTTCGCTGACAAGCACTTCCAGAATTTTGCCGGGCATGGGGGCGTTGAGTTCGCCTTCGCCAATTTCACCGGCTGTTTTAAAACCAAGTCGGTCAAGCAGCAGATCCTGCTCATTCCGCACCTGTACAGAATGCCAGTTGCCGTTCAGCGTAAAGGTTATTTCGTGCTTGTCGTACTCTACATTATCAATTTTGTAGAGTTTTGTTCCCATCCGCAACAGATAGCGCCCGTTTTCTTGTTGCGAAAAGAAGTAGGGGGTGGCATCCCCGTCGAACTGCACTTCGCCGGATTCTTCCAGCAGTTCCAGTTCAACCGTGTTGTCGTCGATGACAGCTTCAAACTTCATAATTAATGAGATTTTATTTCTGAAAGTCCTTTGCTCGTAGCCTGAAACGTAAAATCCTGCAGATTGTCGGTATCATAAAAACTGGTGAGGGCAATTTTGTTTCCGGTGCGTTCATAGGCCTCTACAAAACCAAAGCTTAGCAGGTTAATCAGATCATCGCGCAGCTCACCGTGGAGCAATCCCGTTTCTTCGAGGATATCCTGGAATTTCTCGGGATAGATGAGGCGTTCCAGCACGCGGCGTTCTGTTTTTGTGATTTTTCGTTTGCTCATAACTTCCGGCGTTTTTGAAAACGTGAAGATAGGAGCCACATACCTATTTAACAACCTATTCTATGCGGATGTCTCCATAGCTGATCAAATTCTGATTTCCATCGTAGATCATGATGCGGTAGGTCGTTCGGGCATCGCTGCTTTCGTTCTCGGCAATCACTTTTCCCTGTAACGTAATATTTTCGACTGAGCTGCTGAGCTCATTTTCTTGAAGTAATCGCGGATAATTGGAATCCGAAGGAAAACGAAACTTGCGGATCTCAATGCCATTTACAACATCAGTGCTGTTGAACTTGAGCTGGATCGTCAGGTTTTGGTTGTAGCCCAGCGGGTTGGGATGAGGATAGTCCGAAATTTCAGATTTGAGCTGTATTAGTCCTCTATACATCGGCCCCACACGCCAATCATTTTCATCAATATTATCATCGACAACATTACCGTTAGCATTTGTTTGGGTGATGCCATCAGGAGTTGTCAAGGCCTCGTTTTCGAACTTGCGTTGGTCGTCGCTTTTTGAACATCCGGAGATAACAAACAGCGATAGCCCGGCCAAGAGAAAGAGGGTTATGAGTAACTTGCGGTGCATGAACGAAAACTGGTGCTAATGGCTTGTAATGATTTAAATTCCTTTACAATATCGAGTTTTGGATGCTCATTTAAAACTAATTTTCCGATTTCCTTACCATTGCCGATACGCTCCGCTCTTATTTCAATGCTGCTTTGTTTGATATTCCTTTTGGCCCAGAGCAGTCCCGTCCGGGCTCAGGATTCCCTGCTGACCTATAATCATCCTGATCGACCGCCCACGATGGAGGAGCTACTAACATGGAAAGAGGTATTTATCTACGAAGTGCAATATGGGTTTTTGAATTTGGCAACAATTCAAACAACGATTGTGCGCGATACGCTTCACCGGGGCCAGCAGGTCTGGTGGTTGCAGACGGTTATCAAATCTAACCCCGATATTCCGTTTATCAGAAGAGAAGAAAATGAGTATAATACTTTCTTTGTGGCTACCGATAGCCTGCCGTACACACAGGTATATTGGCGTGACAACATGGATGAAAATGAGTACAACGAAGAGCGATATTTCTTCGATTATGATCGCCAAAAGGTGTATGTTTCCGAACGCGGTCAGCCGGTGGATACACTGGAGATCACCCAGCCGGCAAATTCCGGGCACTTGACTTTTTATTACTCCCGACTTTTCGCTGGCACTGGGAAAGAGTATCGATATCCCGTGTATATTAACCAAGAGAAAGGGTACATCACCGGACAAAACAGTTCGGAATCGAAACGCAGGCAGTATTGGGCTTTTGCGCAACCGATCGAGACCTATTCTAGTAACGGACAAGTAGATGTGAATGGTCCATTTGGATTTACCGGCAATTATAAGGCCTGGCACTCGGCCGATGACCTGCGGATTCCCGTTGAGGCCCATGTTAAAGTGTGGCTGGGGAGCGTGAAAGTGAAAATTGTTAACTATCAAAAAGTACGTCGATAATATTATGAAGATTGCGTTCAAGAAGCTTGAACATGCAACCGATTTGGAGCTGCCCTCATACGAATCAGAATATGCAGCGGGTATGGATATTCGCGCTGCATTAGAGGAGCCTGTGACACTGGAACCGGGCGAACGAACGCTCATTCCCACGGGATTAAAGATGGCACTTCCCAAAGGATATGAAGCACAAATTCGCCCCCGCAGTGGCTTGGCCTACCGAAATGGCGTAACAATGCTCAATACGCCCGGTACTATCGATGCCGACTATCGTGGAGAGGTGAAGTTGCTGGCGGTAAACCTGGGCGATGAGCCGTTTGAGATAACCCACGGCGACCGTGTGGCGCAGATGGTTATTGCTCCGGTAATCCAGGCCGAAGTCGATGAAGTGGATACCCTGCTCGATACCGAGCGCGGCGACGGCGGCTTTGGCAGTACGGGAGTTAAGTAGGTATTAGTTAATCGTTATTTGTTATTGGTTTGTCCATTAACCAGTAACAAATAACTAATAACCAAGAATTTGCTCGATAAGATACGTCCATATATAAACTTGGTATCCCAGAACCGGGATTATCGCCGGCTGTGGCTGAGCCAGATCATATCGAATTTTGGGGACTGGTTTGGCATCCTGGCCGTCTATGCGCTCATTACACGCTATTCCGATTCCGAATTCCTGCTGGGACTGATCATCGTCGTAAAGATGATGAGCCTGGCCAGCTTTTCTCCCTTTGCGGGATATCTGACTGACCGATTCAATCGCCGCCGCATTATGATTATGTGCGACCTGTTGCGCGGGGTTATTGTTGCAGGATTGCTGCTCGTGGTTTCTTACGATACGCTCTGGTTGGCCTATGTGCTCACGGCATTGCAGATGATGTTATCGGCTGTCTTTGAGCCGGCAAAAACATCGTCTATTCCCAATGTGACTACCGAGGATGAGCTCGTGGATGCGAATGTGCTGTCAGCAGCAAGCTGGAGCATTATTTTTACGTTGGGAATGGGGTTTGGCGGACTGGCAACGGCTTGGCTGGGTACCGATCTTGTTTTCATTATTGACGCCTGTACGTATGTACTTTCGGCGTGGTTTATTTATCGAGCCGTCATCCCACAAGAAAAAATGTCAGAGGCCGAACTCAAGCGGACGCGCAACCCGCTGACGGGCATCAAAGAGGGATTCCAGTATTTGTTTGCAAATCACCAGGTATTGCGTCCCACACTGGCCAAAGCCTGCTATACCATGTTTTTGGGGGCACTTACCTACATGCTGATTTTGGTTTCCGAAGATGTACTGATGATGGGCAGTATAGGCATTGGGCTGTTGTATGCATCGCGCGGGGTAGGAACCGGTATTGGTCCGGTGATAGGGCGACGCATTTTTGACGAGGAGTGCGATTGGGTACGGGCAATGGGACTGTGTATGATTTTTGGCGGATTGATGTACTCCGTAGTGGGATTGACAACCAGCTTTACCATCATGATGGTCTTCGTTTTTATCGCCCATGCCGCATCGGGTGCCAACTGGGTGATGAGCACTGTTTTATTGCAGCGCCGCACCACGGATACATTTCGCGGACGAATTTTCAGTACCGAATGGCTGCTGTTTACGCTTGCACAATCTGCTTCGGTGATGTTGGCATCGTGGGTGCTCGAAAATGAGTGGCTGACTATTCAGCAGACGATGATCGTTTTTGCACTGCTGTTGAGTGTGACAGGATTAATCTGGCACTGGACGGTGACCCAAGAGGAGCAAAGTTACCAGGAAGCACGGGCAGAAATGAAGGAGACGGTTAAGGCCGCAGAGTAGGATTTTTGTTACTCGAAGTGTTTACGTTCTTCTTCGTAATCCTCATCCGAGACTAATCCCTGCTGCCAAAGTCCGGTTAGGTAATCCATTTTATCCATGCTGCCGGGTTTGTGATCGGGCTCTTTGGGTTCTGTTTTAGCTTTTTGTTTCTGGCGTTCTTTTTCGGCATAAATGGCTTTTTCAAGCACATTTTTGATATTCTGCGGATCCTCCATTCCCCGCAGAGTCATCGAGGTTGCCGATGTTTGCAATACAATATTTCCAACGCCCATTTTCTGCTGCAGCCAGCTTTGCTGCAGTTCCACCTGATCGATATTGGTCAGGTCAATATTGCGTTGATACTTGTCATCGCGGCTGGTGATTTGGGTATCGCTGAATTGGTAAGTATACTTTTTTTGTTGCTTTCGCATCCAGTAGAATCCCAGCAGACCAATCCCCAAAACGGGAATGAGCAAGATGGAAACGGCATAACCGAGAATATGATTTTTCCAACTCGGGGAAAGTGAAATGGTTTTGCTTTGTGCTTGATCAGCCATGGCAGTTATCTCAAATTTGAGAATACAGATGTACTACTGTAAAGTTAGGTAAAATTTGCGAAATGCGAAGGGGAAAAGACTAAGTTTTCCCAAACAGATTTCGTATATTACCACGCTTTTGAAACAGCGCTGAGTAATCAGCTTAATTGACAGAATTGATGAAGCTAAAAGCCTGGAAATATATTGTTGCGCTCTGGATGACCGGAGTAATTATTGCGGGATTCTTGATCTCGATACCGGAAATTCCCGCGCTCGAAGAATCGGCTCGAAATCTTTTTTTTCATGTGCCCATGTGGATGACGATGTCGGTTTGTTTTGCCGCGGGATTATTTTATAGCATTAAGTATTTAAATTCGCCTGATTTAGCGGTTGATCGTAAAGCCGAGACGGCCACACAGATTGGCTTAATTTTTGGCATCTGTGGATTATTGACAGGGTCACTTTGGGCTCGGTTTACATGGGGTACCTGGTGGACATTTTCTGAGCCGCGGATGAATCTTTCGGCGTTGGGGATGATGATTTATGTCGCCTATTTTGTGTTGCGCACGGCATTCGACAATCCTGAAAAGCGAGCCAAAATTGCGGCCGTTTTTAATGTATTTGCGGCAACCACCATCCCATTTTTACTGTATATAATACCCCGGCAGCTTCCGAGCCTGCACCCCGGGGCCGAGGGCAATCCTGCTTTCAGTGATATTACGGCGCCTGAATTGCGGTATGTGTTTTATCCCGCAGTCGTGGGATTTATCGGCTTGGCGGTATGGATGATCAACATTCTGAACCGTTATAAAACTGTTAAGCATCAAATTGAACAGCAGAAAGCATGAGTTTTTCTCTAATCCAGGTACAAGAAGATACGGCTGCGGTCGTTGATACCTTGTCAAAGTCATACTCCTCAAAATGGGAGGCGGCATCCGGCTTTGAACAAGCGGGACCGCTGATGCAAACGATGGCCTCGAATGATCTCATTTTTATTGTTTTGGGCGTTAGCCTGATCATCTGGCTGGTGCTGCTGTTTTTTATCATCCGGATAGACAAAAAAGTAGGGAAGCTCGAAGAAGAACTTGAACATTCTAAAGCAAAAGAAGCATGAAACCGAAGCTCATTATCGGCATTATCGCCATTGTTGGTTTTACCTCGCTGTTGATGTATAATTTTGGAAACAGCATTAGCACGTACGTCAACTTTGAACAGGCCTCGGGGATGGAAGGGGCGCATGTAGTTGGCACCTTGGATGATTCCCAGGATTACGGTTTTTCGATGGAGACTAAGCAGTTTTCGTTTTATATGGAGGATGAGGCCGGCAATGTACGGCGCGTGATCTATCCCAAGAATAAGCCCAACAATTTTGAAGAGGCCGACAAGCTGGTGGTCATTGGTAAGATGCAAAACGGCGTCTTTTATGCCAACGAAATGCTGATGAAATGTCCATCTAAATACAACAACGCTGATGCTGCGCAATTCGAAAAAGCGAATGCTTCAAAGAGTTCTTAACAGATGATTGAATTTCTCGGTAAACTGTTTGTCAACGCATCATTTCTGTGCGCGATTCTGGCTGCTGTCGGTTATTATTGGTATGCCCAAAAGGATGAAAACCAATATTTTCGAATTTCGAACTGGCTGTTTGGATTCCAGGGATTATTTCTGCTTGCCGCATCAGGATTGCTGTTTTATATCATTCTGACCCACCAGTTTAATTTTTATTATGTATTCAATTATACGAGCAGCGATCTGCAGCTTAAATACCTGATTTCGGCCTTCTGGGGTGGACAAGAGGGCAGCTTTATGGTGTGGATTCTGTGTTCTACACTGCTGGGGTTTGGACTGATGAGCTGGACACGCAAGCCTTATCGCGGACCGGTACTCTTCTTTTTGACGCTTACGCAGATCTTTTTGCTTTCGATGATTTCGGGCATCTCGATCGGTGATTTTTCGCTTGGTGCTTCTCCGTTCCGGTCTCTGGCCGAAGCGATGCCGAATGCCCCGTTTTTGCAATCTAATCCCGATTTTGTACCTCAAGACGGCAAGGGCCTCAACGACCTGCTCAAAAGTCCCTGGATGATGATCCATCCGCCTATTTTATTTGTGGGATTCTCGATGATGACCATTCCGTATTGTTTTGCGATGGCTGCTCTCTGGAAACAAAAATACAACGAGTGGGTTGGCCCTGCACTGCCGTGGACGCTCGGCGCTAATGTTGCACTGCTCACCGCTATTTTTCTCGGTGGCTACTGGGCATATGTTACGCTCTCATTTGGTGGTTACTGGGCATGGGATCCCGTAGAAAATGCGTCGTTTGTGCCTTGGCTGCTTGGCACGGCGGGTATCCATACGATGATCATCCAACGAAAAAGTTCGACTTCTCAAAAGGCATCGATCTTATTTGCCATTTTGGCTTATGTAGCGGTGGTATATGAGACCTTTCTGACCCGTTCGGGAGTATTGTCTGATGCCTCGGTACACAGCTTTGTGGATCTGGGATTATATAATCAGCTGGTTGTATTTATGGCAGTGGTGACGGTTATTGGGCTGGGTATGTTTTTCTATCGGTATAAAGAGCTGCCCTCCCAGAAAAATGAGTCGAAGTTTTTGAGCCGAGAGTTTATGACCTTTGCCGGCGCAATGGTGCTTTTTCTGCTTGGGCTGGTGATTATTCTGGGTACGAGCTCACCCATTATCGGTCGGCTGTTTGTCGAAAATCCGACACCGCCGGAGGTTAGTTTTTATAATGAGTGGACGATGCCGTTGGCGATGCTTGCAGCAATTCTCACTGTGTTGGGGCAGTACCTATTCTGGAAGCGTCAGGATGCGGAGTCGCTTGCCGATGAACTCACCTGGCCGGTAGCAATTTCATGTGTGCTGACGTTAGCATCTATCGTCATCGGGGAGGTGCGCAATATTTATTATATGGTGTATCTGTTAACGGCCTGGTTTGCTGTTGTTGGTAACGGCACGA
The DNA here is from genome assembly GCA_964490705.1 of uncultured Balneolaceae bacterium. Classification (GTDB taxonomy): domain Bacteria; phylum Bacteroidota; class Rhodothermia; order Balneolales; family Balneolaceae; genus Fodinibius. The sequence continues at coordinate 113,553 of CAZBCG010000003.1, forward strand.
TTATGATTCGCCTGATCACCCAAAACACCAAGCTTATTGGCGGGGCGTTAACGCATGTTGGTTTTGGGATTTTGCTGCTGGGTATTTTGGCCTCCTCGGCTTATAACGAAAATCTGCTGGATCAGTCGGTCGAGAACTATAATGCTGCTATTGAGCGTGGAGAAATTACCGATGAACAGGGATTCACAAAAACGCAGAAAGTAAACTTTTTACAGCTCAAGCTAAATCAACCCAAGGTTCTTGATGACAAGTACAAAGTAACCTATGAGGGATATACGCTACGAAATCAATCCCGCCCCGGTCAGCAAGAGTACCGCATAAAATTTGAGCCCGCCGACGGTGAAGGAGAACAGTTTGTATTAAATCCGGTTGTATATCCCATGCTGTCGTCTTCGACGGCCGAGAATATTCAGTGGTCGGTGAGCCCGGATGTGAAAACCGGTTTTTTGAGTGATGTGTATCTCTATGTTTCGGGTAGCTCTTACGTAGAGCGTCGCAATGAGCAGGCCAAAGAACAGGCTTCAAAAACGCAGCCGGCGTCGGCTACCGATGAAGATACTGTAACGACTCAAACAGTATCTGTCGGCAAGGGACAAACTATCGCTGTGGGGAGTTATGATTTGAAATTTAATGATTACGGAAAGATCCAAAATACCAAGCTGCAGGATAGTACGATGATCGCTGTGCGTGCCAATTTAGAAATAAGTTTACGTGGCAGCGATGAATCTGCACAACTGCGTCCGATGTTTTCGGTCTATAGCAAAGACGGAGAAAACTGGACGTATGCACCGCCCGTTAAGATACCCGGAAAGGAGGATGCTTCCATTCAGTTTAGCCGGGTTAATCCATCCAATGGAGATATTGAGCTCACTATTCGCGGTATTGATAAAGAAGTGAAAGAAGAATGGGTGTTGCTGGTGGCCGAAGAAAAACCGTTTATCTCGGTGGTTTGGTTGGGCACCTTTTTGCTGATGGCTGGATTTAGCGTTTCCATTTTCCGACATTGGGATCGGGAACGAAAGAAATCATAAGGTTAGGTTTTTCGAGATTTGGTTTGACTTTTGAAGAAAGGATGAGAAAAAATCCCTACTTGCCTGTCCCGAAACATCGGGGAGGAGGGTGACCTATCCGCCCAGCCGGCGGATGGGTCGGGAGGTGTCATCCTCAATTTGAGAAAATAATTTTCTCTCCGAGAAATCACAGAAGTACTTTTCTCGAGGATAGAATTGATATATAGCTAAGCTGTAATGAAATCACTGCTTTCACTTTTACTCATAATGATGTTATGTACCGTGGAAGTGGTTTCTCAACCTGCCACTGAGCAGCAGCCCGATCCCAAAATTGCATTTCTAAAATCGCTGGCTGTTCCCGGTTGGGGACATCACCACGTCAACAAATCCAACTGGACGCGCGGACAGTATCATTTGGGGGCCGATGCGGTACTGTTGTTAAGCTATCTTGGATTATCGGTGCATGTGAATAATGTAGAGCAAAATTGGTATGCCTATGGAAAGTCAGAAGCTGGTGTCCCGATTGAGGGACGCAGTCGTAATTTTCAGCTAGCCGTAGGTGATTACATCAGCCTGGAAGCCTACAACGATTATCAGCTGCGCAGCCGAAATTGGGATCGACTTTTTGAGGATCGCCCGGAAAACCGATGGCAGTGGGGGAGTGAGAGCGAGCGATCTCGTTATAATACCCTGCGCAGTAATTTTGAGCAGATTGATCAGCAGTTGCCGGCCCTGCTGGGGATGATGCTGGTAAATCGGGTCATCAGTGGTATCAGTGCGTATAATCGCGCCAAAAAACGTACAGAGATGCAGCAAGTCAGCAGTACGATTTCGGTATCACCGTATCAGTACAGCCAGGGTGTTGTGGCCAATATTAATATCCATTTCTAGCAATGCCGCGATACAAAATTTGTATTGAATTTGAGGGTACTGATTACAATGGTTGGCAAAAGCAGCCCAATGGGGATACCGTGGAAGAGCAAATTGAATCAGCACTTGCTCAGATTTTGCGTCAGCCGGTAGATATTATAGGGCAGGGACGTACCGACAGCGGTGTGCATGCCGAAGGGCAGGTGGCCCATTTCGATTTCCCCGAAGAGCTTGATCGGGATCGCCTGTTGTATGCCCTGCTCGGAGTGTTACCGCATGATATTGCTGTTTGGGATATGCAGGAAGTGGCCCCCGATTTCCATGCCCGTTTTGATGCTCTTTCGCGTCGCTATCGGTATCAGATTGCGCGACGCCCCATGCCGCTGCTTCGTTCAACATCAGAAATGGTATTGGATGATCTGGATATTGCTGCCATGAAAACATGCGCACAGAAAATTCGCGGTACGCATAATTTTGACAGCTTTACCAAGCCGGATAACGAAAATCCCGATTCTGCTTGTGAGGTGATGTTATCTGAATTTTCAGAATCAGATTCACTGCTCATATATAAAATTGAAGCTAACCGGTTTGTCCGCCACATGGTGCGCAGACTTGTTGGTACGATGGTAGAGGTGGGAAAAGGCAGTCGATCAGCCGAAGAGTTTATAAGTTTGATAGAAAATCCGAGCAAAGATAAGAACGCACATGGGGCAGCTGCTCAGGGATTAATCCTGGAAAAGGTTTGCTACAAAAAAGGATAAAAAAATCTTGACTCGAATCCCCTTAATCTGTTATATTTGTGCTCTCTTTGAAACGGTTGAAGATATTTAAAAGAGTTACATTCCTCGGTAGCTCAGCGGCAGAGCAATCGGCTGTTAACCGATGGGTCGTAGGTTCGAATCCTACCCGGGGAGCTTGATGGAAGGACTAGTTAGTTTTGCTGACTAGTCCTTTTTTATTTTCAAGAGGTTTTATGGAGTACTTTTTGTACATACTTAAATCAGAGATCAAAGAGGCATGCTACACCGGCATATCAAACAATCCTGAGCAAAGGTTTTCTTCCATAACAACTCAGATAAACAAAAATATACTCTACGGTATCGGCCTTGGGAGCTAGTTTATACCCATGGTTTTGAAACCAAAGAGGAGGCACTGGCTGCTGAAGCGAAAGTCAAAAGCTGGAAAAGCAAGAAGATGATTCGTTTGTTGGTCGAAGGGGAAATTGAGATAGAAGATTATGTTTAGGGTAGAGCAATCGGCTGTTATCCCGACGGCTGTCGGGACGTAGCGAATCCTACCGGGGAGCTTTAAGAATTGAAGGACTGATTGGCGGATGCTGGTCAGTCCTTTTTTTTGATTATCCAAAGTTTGATGCTACTGGACCAATGACAGTTTTAGAAGTTCAATTCATCTTGCTTGTCCATTCCCTTTGTATTCCACCGACAGGGCTGTAATATCATCGGATTGTGGAGCAGAACCCGCAAACTTCATGACTTCTACAAAAAGCCCTTTCAACCGGTCGACCAGAGGTTTCTCATAGACATTTTTTAGATACGTTTCTAAGGCTTCTTCATCGAAGAATTCTCCATCCGCATTTTTGGCTTCAGTAACACCGTCTGTATATGTGACTATTGAATCGCCTGGATTAAGCTGAATTGTTTTTGACTCAAATTCTGCATCTTCAAATTTCCCTATCAATAATCCCCCAACATTTTCCAACGCACTAACATCTCCGTCAGACGAGAGAAGATAGGGTAGGTTATGTCCTCCGTTCGAATAACGTAGTTCTCCCGTATTGACATTTAAAACAGCATAAAATACGGTAACAAATGTAGTGATATCACTTTCAGGTATTAGCATTTGATTTACTTTTTGTAAACATGCTGCAGGATCATCCACTTCTGATCCAATTGCTTTAAGCATAGTACGCGAAACGGCCATGAAGAGTGCGGCAGGCATTCCTTTCCCGGATACATCACCAATTAAAAAGGCTATTTTATTATCGCCAACCCTAAAATATTCATAAAAATCACCTCCCACATGTTTGGCTGCCATCATTTTTGCAAAGATCTCAATACGATCTTCGTCAGGATAAGGGGGAAAGGTTTGGGGAAGAAGATTTTGCTGAATCTGAGCTGCCATATTCAGATCGGACTCCAGCGATTGAAGCTTTCGTTCTTTTTCAATAGACCGGCGAATACGATTAATCTCTTCAATGGTATTTTCAATCGTGACTTCAAGATCATCAAAGTCAATGGGTTTCGTCACAAAGTCGTAGGCTCCTCGATTCATAGCCGTTCTAATATTATCCATATCGCCGTAAGCTGAGACAATCACTGTTTTTAGATCGGGACGATCCATTCCTTGAATATTTTCGAGTAAGGTGAGTCCATCCATGCGGGGCATATTAATATCTGTCAAAACCAGTGAAACAGATTTATTTTCAGAAAGCATTTCTAAGGCTTCTTCTCCGTCTTCTGCAAAACAGAAATCATATTTTTCCCTTTCAATCTGCTTGCGAAATTTCTGCAGAATTAACATTTGCAGATCTGGCTCATCATCTACTACCAATATTTTCTCCTGTTTCATAGTACTGTCTCTCTGGGTTTTAAGTAGTCGTGTTCAAACGTTGTTATGACTAATAACAGCCCTAAAGCTTTATTCTTTGTTTTCTTTTAAAAGTTGATATATCTCTTTTTTTATAGAATCAAAATCAATGGGTTTAGTGAAAAACTCCTTGGCTCCAGCTTCCATAGCTTTTTGGTAATTTTCCTTATCTCCATATGCTGAAATAATGCTCACTTTGATCTCGGGATGTTGGTCTTGAACAATTCGTAAAAGCTCAAGACCGCTCATCCCGGGCATATTGATATCCGAAAAAATGTACATCACATCAGGAGGCTGCGTGCTGTTAATAATTTCAAGCGCTTCTTCGCCCGAAAAGGCAAAAGCCATTTCTACGAGTCCATCCTTTATCTCTTGGCGAAATTTCTGCCTGAAAAGCATCTCCACATCTTTTTCATCGTCAACAACTAAAAATTTCATAATTAGTTTTCTGACTTTGTATTTAAGGTAATAGCAAAACGAGTATATTGGTTTACCTCGGATTCGATTTGGATTTCACCACCGTGGGCTTTTACGATATCGTTTGTGATGGAAAGTCCCAGACCCGTTCCTTCGGCCCCTTCTTTGGTCGTATAGAATGGTTGTAGAATCCGATCTTTAACATCCTCGGAAATGCCTGGCCCATTGTCTTCAATTTCAATCACAACAAAGTCATCTTTCCTTTTGGTACGTGCTGATAATTTGGGCTCATAGTGTTCTTCCGTTTCCAGTTTTTCCCGCATGGCGTCGAAGGCATTGTTGCAGAGGTTGATAATAACCCTACTAAAGTCTTCGGCAATGAGTGGTATTTCTCCCATATTTTCATCCAGCTCTAACTCAATATCAACATTGATCGGATGCTCACTGGCCCGCATGCCGTGGAAGGAGAGGTTGACGTATTCTTCAATCAGCGCATTCAGATCGGTGGGTTCCATTTCACCGTCACCACCGCGACTATGCTGCAGCATTGATTTTACGATGCCGTCAGCCCGGTCACCGTGCTCGTTAATCTTCTTGAGGTTCATTTCAATGTCATCCAGGAGGTCCAGAACTTCTGAATTCTGATTGCTGGATTCTGAATTCTTAATTTCTTCTCGTGCTTCTTCGACCAGCTCTACTGATAAATCCGAAAAGTTATTGACAAAGTTGAGCGGATTCTTGATTTCGTGAGCAATGCCTGCGGTAAGTTGACCCAGGGAAGCCAGTTTCTCCTGCTGGACGAGCTGTTCCTGGGCCGCTTTCAGATCTTCATGCGCCGTTTCTAATTCATCATAGGCCTCTTCGAGTTCCCGAGCATGTTTTTTCTCTTGCTCCAGCTCTTTCTCTCGAGCTCGTTCCCGCTCTTTTTTAATCAAGCGACGCCGCTGGATACGGTCCACGGCAAAAATGCCTGCTGCAACGATAAGGCCATAGAGGATATACGCCCACCAAGTTTGCCACCAGGGCGGGAGCACCGTCACCTGTATGCTCGCAGGCTTCTTGCTCCAAACGCCATCGGAGTTGGCCGCTTTTACTTTAAAGGTGTAATCACCCGGCTCCAGATTGGTATAACGAGCAATTCGCCGCGTGCCGGCATCCACCCACTCCTCATCAACTCCTTTCAGCATGTATTTGTATTGGTTCTCATCCGGCGCCCGGTAGTGCAAGCCCACATATTCAAAGGCAATGGTATTTTGATGGCTTAAGAGCGTAATCTCTTTGGCGTTTGCAAGCGGTACCTTTAAGGGGGACTCAGGTCCCGGCTCAACAGACTGGTTAAAGAGATTAAAATCTATTAGCTGTACTTGCGGTGGGGTCGGATTTCCCGTCAGCCGATCAGGGTGAAAGGCATTCACGCCATTGATTCCGCCAAAGAACATCTCCCCATCGGCGGCCTTGTGGTAAGAGGTCGAATTAAATTCCAGGGCCTGTAATCCGCTGGCAAGACCATAATTTTTGAAGGTCTCGGTGTTTGGATCAAAACGAGAAATGCCCCGGTTGGTGCTCAGCCACAACCGGCCGTACTCATCTTCCATGATCCCGTAGATGGTATTACTGGGTAGTCCGTCTTCTGTTGTAAAGTGGGTAAAAGTACCTGTTCGAGTATTCAGACGATCGAGTCCGGTATCAAGACCAATCCATATTACCCCTGGCTCGCTCTTGCGTTCATGAATACTGATAACCCAACCCGAACTGATGCCCCGGGGGCGGTCTGGATCATAGGTGTACCGTTTGAACTGCCCAGTTTCACTTTTCATGCGACTCAGTCCATTGGTTGTTCCCAACCATAAGTTGCCCGATTGATCTTCAAAGAGAACACCAACAGTCCCATCAGTAATGGAGGTTGAATCGTTCGGGTTATGGGTGAATCGGGTAAAGGTTCCGGTTTCTCTATCCATTCTGTTCAGACCCTGAACCGTACCCACCCAAAGATTCCCTTTAGAATCTTCTAATACAGACCACACATCTCCACCCGTAATTGTGGTCGTGTCTTGCGGGTCGTGCTGGTAATGCGTAAATGTTTCCGCAGAGCGATTCATTTTGTCGAGTCCGGCGTCGGTACCGACCCAGAGCGTACCGGTACTATCCTCATATATCTCTCTTACTATATTCGAACTCAACGTAGAACTATCGTCAGGATTATGCCGATAGGATTTCACTTCGCCGGTACGCCGGTTAATGCGTTTGATGCCTTCCCTAGCCGTCCCAATCCAAAGTTGCCCGTTTTGATCCTGCCAGACGTCCCAGTTTGATTCACTCTTGTAATGTTCCATACCTCCTGCATTTGGATCAAAACGATTCACACCCTTAGCATCATTGGTTCCTGTCCAAATCATACCCGAGCGGTCAGCATAGATTGATAACAGATTATCACTGATTAGACTATTTGGGATATCAGAATGGTGTTGATACCGGATAAATTGTTTGGTCTCAGTATTAAAGTGGAGCAAGCCGGATTGCCAGGTCGTCACCCAAAAAATGTTTGTTCTCTGCCTGTCTACGACTATCTCATATGTTGCGTTGGATTCAATGTCTTTAGGATTAGAAGGATTGGGCAGGTACCGGGTATGTTCGCCCGTCTGTTTGTTAAAGCGAATCAGGCCTATGCTCGTTATCCAGATAATATCCCGATTGTTGGGATCTGGAATAATGGTGGTGGCAGAGTTTCGGATCGGTTCGCCTGTGGAGTTAGTCACTTTTTCTTTTGGGTCAAACCGGTATAGCGTATCACGTCCCGTTTGGGGATCATAACGGTATAGGGCATTTACCCCACCAATCCAGATGCTTCCAGAACTGTCCTGGTGCATCTTACCAGTCGCAACCGGAAGTTCAGAATTCTCAACAGTAAGTACATTTCGTTTAATTTCGCCGGTCTGGGGATTTAATTTGGTTAATAAACCCCTTAATGAGGTCATCCAGATGGTACCGGAATCCCCTTCCATGATATCAAAAATAAAAGTGGGAGTAGCGCCCGCCGAATCCTGTTCGGAATAGGGATACCGCTTGAACGTGCTTGTTGTTGGGTTAAAGCGACTAATGCCCCGTTGAGAAGTTCCAATCCATAGGTTGCCTTTATTGTCCTCTTCGATGACTCGGGCCCAGCTCCCCTGGAAGGAGGTCGAATCAAAGGGGTCCGTACTATATGTTTTAACATTGTAACCATCGTAGCGGTTCAACCCGGCCTGCGTACCAAACCACATGAACCCACTGCTGTCTTGGTGGATGTCATACACCGTGCCCTGGTTGAGTCCGTCGGCCACACCCAGATGCTGGAAGTGAAGCGGAGCCTGGGGTTCTACCGGCATCTCGGCATCGCCCTCAACCTGCACTTGAGCTTGTGTGGATGAACTAATGGCAAAAAGTAAGAGTAGTAGTCCCAGGTACTTTGCTCCAAAAGAATGTAGCATCGAATGAAATCGGATCACTAACGCTTTCATAAATGCACCCCTCATTGCATCTAAACTCCTATAACGATATCCGAAATTTAGTTCCCTCTTCTTTTTTAGACTTCATATCTATACTCCCTCCGTGTGCTTTAACTATATCATTCGTGATGGATAATCCCAAACCCGTGCCTTCAGTGCCTTCTTTTGTTGTAAAAAATGGCTGCAGGATTTGTTCTTGCATATCCTCAGGGATTCCCGTTCCGTTGTCTTCGACTTCGATTACTGTTTCCCCGTTTTCGGACTTGGTGCGAACCGATAATGTCGGCTGATAATTAGCTGCCGGCTGATCGCTGACAGCTGACAGCTTTTCTCTCATTGCATCAAAGGCATTATTACACAGATTGATAATGACTCGAGAGAAGTCTTCGGCAACCAGCGGCACTTGGCCAATTTCTTCATCCAGATCCATTTCGATGTCGACGTTGATCGGTTGCTCGCTGGCCCTCATTCCGTGAAACGCAAGATTTACATATTCTTCGACCAGTCCGTTCAAGTCCGCCGGCTCCATTTCACCATCGCCACCGCGACTGTGCTGCAGCATCGATTTGACGATGCCGTTGGCCCGGTCGCCGTGCTCGTTGATTTTCTTCAAGTTGGCTTCAATATTATCAATAATATCCAATGCTTCTTCCACGGCTTTTATATCCCCCGGCTCTTCGCCATTTGGCTTAGAGCCACCCCCTTCGAAGGGGGACTTTCCGGTGCCTTCTTCTGTCGGCTGACCGCTGATGGTCGACAGTTCCTCCCGTGCTTCTTCGACGAGCTCGACCGATAAATCCGAAAAGTTATTCACGAAATTCAGCGGATTTTTTATTTCGTGGGCAATACCGGCGGTAAGCTGTCCGAGTGAAGCCAATTTCTCTTGTTGGACGAGCTGCTCTTGGGCTTCCTTAAGTTCCTCGTGGGATTTTTTAAGGTCCTCATAGGCTTCTTCCAGTTCAGAAGTTCTGGCTTGTACTTCCTTTTCCAGCTCTTCTTTACGGTTCTCTATCAGCTTCTTTTTCTCCTGCTCGGCTTCCAACTTGGACTCATGTAAGCGCTCATTTTCTTCCAGTGTCTCTTGGAGTTCTTGGTTGGTGTACACCATTTTCATAATTGGCATAGTCAATATTGCTACAGGCACCGATAAAAAATAAGTCAGTGTAATCAAAATATTAGCAAGTACGGACCCACTAAGATCTAAAACAGGTGTTGCTAATATCATACCAAAACCTATTAACATAAAAAGAAAAGCCATTAGGAAGGGAAGAAATTCTTTTTTACCGGCCCTGTATTGCTTGTAGGATCTATAGACCGCCTCTCCTATATGTATAACAATCACCAATAATAATACTATGATAAGTATATTAAGAATTATACTTCCAAAATAAGCTATCAAATGCGGGTAGATGCGAAATATATTACCAATACCTATCAAAAGGAGAATTCCGTTGTAAAAATAATGCCGCTTCGAAAAATAATTTTCCTTAAATGCAACTTAAATGCAATATGATTAGGGATTGCTAAAAAAAGTAATGGTAACACAATGGGTTCAAGTAAATCAGCGTTTAACACAAAATCATAACCAAACAACAGTAACCACTCATCCCGAATTGTGAAACCAACAACAAAAAGAAGAAAACCGATGAATAATTCGTTAAGACTCACTTTAGTAATACCGGTCATTACTATCCTAATTAATGCAAGAATCATTAGAAAAAAACCAAAAATCCATATCAATAAATCGCCAACCTGATAACCAAATTTATATTTTTTTTGCTTGTTTACGTTTTCCCAAGACAAGAGCATTTCAGGGAACCGAACTCCCAAATCAGGTTGAGTAACAAAGGAATTTTCGGCTGACTTTATGTTTTCAGTGTTTATTCGAAACGACAGTTGCTGAAGAGGATCATTTGAAAACTGCATCGTCATATATTCTACATTGGCTGCAGTAGATTTCTCAGTCTCAGAACCAGGATCTACTCTCCCAAAAGATTCTAACAAAGATCCATTCCAGTACAACTCTGCAGCACCCAATACTTGAAATGAAAAATAAACTTGCTGGTTTTGAAGCGAATCAGGAACAGAAAATGTTGTTTGGAGCCAAATAACCGAGGGAAGAGTTTGCACATCAACAGTATCATGGTATAAATAAAAAGGATGAGGTTTACCTTTAGCATTACCTGAAAGTATCTGTTCTTTAGAGTATCTTTCGGCATCTACTAATTCCCAATTCAGATCATTAAGATCTGCCTTTTTTATACCGCCATATTGAGATTTGCTTAATTTTTCTAACAAAGATTGTGTCTCTGAGGTATCGGGTGGGCTACTGTTTATATTATCTGCAAAAGTCAGGGCAGGCACGATCAATATTAACAATAGAAAACTTAGATGAATGGCTGTAGCTTTTCGATACATAATAATCGTTTGATCTAAGTCATTGGGTATCGTTCGGAATTTGTATGCCTATTTTTGTGCCGCTCTGATCACTTTCGAGATGAATCTCTCCACCATGAGCTTTAACTATATCATTAGTGATAGATAAGCCCAAGCCAGTACCCTCCGTGCCTTCCTTGGTGGTAAAAAACGGCTGCATAATGTCACCCCTAATGTCCTCTGGAATTCCCGGTCCATTATCTTCGATTTCGATTACTATTTCCCCGTTTCCGGACTTGGTGCGAACCGATAATGTTGGCTGATAATTAGCTGACGGCTGATCGCTGGCAGCTGACAGCTTTTCTCTCATCGCATCAAAGGCATTGTTGCAGAGATTGAGAATAACTCTGCTGAAGTCTTCGGCAATGAGTGGTATTTCGCCAACAGACTCACCCAAGTCTAGCTCAATATCGACATTAATCGGATGTTCGCTGGCCCGCATGCCGTGAAAGGAGAGGTTGACGTATTCTTCAACCAGCGCATTCAGATCGGTGGACTCCATTTCACCATCGCCGCCACGGGAGTGCTGCAGCATGGATCTTACAATGCCATCCGCACGGTTGCCGTGCTCGTTGATTTTCTTGAGGTTCATTTCGACGTCATCAAGGAGATTCAGAACTTCTGAATTCTGATTGCTGGATTCTGAATTTTTAATCTCTTCTCGTGCTTCTTCAACGAGTTCGACTGATAAATCCGAAAAGTTATTGACAAAGTTTAGCGGGTTTTTGATCTCATGAGCAATGCCGGCGGTAAGTTGACCCAGGGAAGCCAATTTCTCCTGCTGGACGAGTTGGTCTTGGGTCTCTTGCAACTCATGGAGCGCTTTTTCCAGATTGTCCCGGGCTTCTGCCACCTCATCTCGCTGCTGCTGTATTTCTTGATTCGCCTGCTCTAGCTCTTGATTTTTCTCATGCAACTCTTTGGTTCGTTTTTCTACCTGTGACTCCAGATCCCCATACAAATCGAAAAACATAGTGCCAACGTACACAGACATGCAGATTGGTAGTGACAGAATTGATAAAATGATTACTACTCGAATCAAGTATGGCAAAAAATTTTCTAACGTAGTGGGACCAAAACCGAATACAGTGACTATCATAATGAAAATAGTAGCAAGGCAAAGTATGGGCAGGGTCAAAAAGCCCGTGGCAACGATCCAGATATTTTCCCTTTGCAATTGTTTCGCTTCCCAGATAATAAGAGAGCCTGCGACTAACACATACAATAGAACCAGGACCGGAATTACATTTGCAAAGTTTTGGGGTCCTGATTCACTAGATTTCATCACCAGAAAGTGACAAACGGCAATGAGCACACCCGCTGCAGGCAAGTACTTCCAAAAAGAATGTTTTTGGGTTTCCAAAAGACTGCTTAATGCAATGGGAATCATGCAGCAAAACTGAAAAAAGGCGTAACTCATTAAGTACGCCGAGCCAACTGAGAGCATTCCTTTCACGTCAAGAAATCGATATTGGAATAAAAGGCCAACGACAATAGACAAATGCAGCGTTACCAAAAATACCCAGAAGTTATCTTCATCATTGGGGAACTTGATGTAGAAAGAAAAGTGTAGCAGTGTAATCATCAGCAGCACGACCAATGAAACCAGGAATGCCAGATCAATGTTAAGCTCTGATCTGTATTGCGAAAGGTATTGCTCGGCACGATGAATATGAATCGAAAATCCTATACCGATATCTCCGGTATAGGATAACTTTTGGAGTTTTTCTTGATTGTGGAAAGAGTATCTGACAGCCAGCACATGTTCTCTTGTCTGATTTAACCCCAAGGTAGGATATAATGTAGGTAAGAAGGTAGGCAGATTTTCTTCACTGAGAGATAGCGCAGGAGAGCCATAGGAATCTATTTTCCGGCCATCAATATAAACTTCGGCAGCTCCATAGGAATCAAACTCTAAATGTCTTGGAATTTCGTAGAAAGAGGAGTCCGCGGTAAAGGTGAGCCGGAACCAGCCATGTCCTTTCCAAAGGGAGTCTTTAACGGCCAGCAATGAATCGGATTGTGGGGACAGGGTATGCCAGTCGGAATCATTGTAATCGGGATCAGCCCATTCGGGATTGTGGCCGGGATTAAACTTCCAGTTCAGCCCCTCCAGATCAATTGGTGTTCCTGCACTATCATATTCAGAGATATTAACAATTATTGAAGAATCGTGTTGTGTAACGAAGTTCTGTTGAGCCGGGGCTTGAAAAAAAGTGCATAATACTCCTACCAGAAGTAATGCTGAAAACCTCATATCATCCCATTGATTTATTAGCGTCTTTTTTGATCACCTATCTTCTATGTCTGATTTGCAGCCACTCCAACAGATTTCTGTTGTTAATACTTCTACGTCTCTGATGAAAGGAGATTCAGCGACCGGTTACTTGATTATGTGCATAATTCGTTTTGTTTGATCCCATAAGATCTCCTCGATATTCTTCATCTATGCAATTATTTGTAATAATTCAACAAACATCAATTCTTACAGTAGCTTTAACAGTTTAGCGGTGGGTATCATAGCCACAAAGCAAGTGTTGTAATACAGTATAGATATGCTATTTAGTAATTGTTTCCCATCCAATCTCTAATGGGCGATTAAGTTGGGTCATTATACTCTTCTCCGTTTCCGGTTCCTCTTTCAATGTTACAAGATTCGTGATCGTGGATGATCGTACCTCAACGCTCACAGATACTTCTCCAAGCCCTCCTTTCTCAACTGCGTAATCCGGCTTCCCTCTTGCAATGATTTTCAATACAGTATCAGAACTTGTTTCCTGGATGCTGTAACTTTTGGAAGTTGTATCAATATAGCTAGGCAATTCCTGTAGCTGCAGTCCCTCAAATGACCCGTCCCCACCCTCTAACCGCTCGGGAAGCACCATATACTCAAAACTGTCGGTGGCCAGCAATATAAGGTCTTGACGTAATTCGTCAATCTTCTCACTTTTACTGGCGCTGGTTCTGTTGTTCGCATGTATAGTCGGATTAACAATAGCTATCAACGTAAAGGGGAGAAGGCCCATCAGGGTTATAACAATACTGGCTTTGAATCCCCAAAGACCAGTGCGTTGGTTATTTTTTTCCTCGCTTGAGTTCGATTCATAACCGTTGAGAATTAGCAGGCCGGGGCCAACAATAAAAAAAAGAATAATGCTGGTAAGGGCGAGCAAACGTTGTTTGAGAAAAACGGTATCGCCGGTTGCCTCTCCCGAAAAATTGTCAAGTGCTATACTAAAAGATATTTTGCTGGCCCTGGCCCAAGGGGCCAAGTAATAAAGATAATCAAAGTATGAAAGATTATTGATGTTAGATAGATTGAATCCAACCAAGATCGATAGAGAAATCGAACAAACAATCATAAGAATCCATTGAACCCAAGATATCTGCCTAATTTTCTCTAACATAATCAATGCCCTCTTTTGTGAGTGTGACCCGGTATTGAATGAGCCCCTCTTGGCCGTTATAATTTTCAAATGTTGAATCCTCTCCCTCGGCAAGTAGTGACTGGCCTACAAGCACTAACCTGTCACTATTCCCAGTCTCTTTATAATATATAAACGGAGATTCATTGATATTATCTTTTTGAGCATCAGGCACAAATCTCAATAAGTCAGAGTCTTTTTGGATGTTATCCCCGTACCGCGCTTTGAAGATCTCTTCAAGCGTTGAATCCTGATTGGTGGTTCTCGTATGATACGCTTGCAAGGTTTTCAAAAAAGGTTGTTGAGCATGAGAGGAGATTATTCCCTTGTCAAGGGTTGCCCTGATGTCTTTTAGTGTGCGGTGTTGAAAGGTAGATCCTCTGTACTGGTAAATGCCATTAAAAATGATCAGAAATACCAACAAAATGATAACCCCAGCACCAACCATTTTATCGTTCGTGGATTTTCCCTTTCTAAAAATATAGACGAGGAGACCAAGATAGAAGACCCCGACGGCAACCATGGCGCTGACGACAGAAGTCCATATTTCTCCCGTTCGATCAGGAATAAAAAAGGCAATAGCAACAATTACTACTGCTCCTACTATCCACCAAATCTTGTTATTCATAGCACCCCCTCTCAAGGAATTCATTTTTTTTAAATCATTTCGATTAATAATGATAATTTCAAGTAGAAGGAACAAATAACTGTGGGGCTATGAGGTCGTTTCATCGAAAACAAAAGAATATTACATGGCTACCCAAGCACATATATAGCTCAGAAAAACTGGGTAAAGTTTCTGGATCAGGAGATGGATGTGTCGGTGCGGTATTATGAAGGAAACGGTTTCTGTTTCGGAAATATGATTGGAGAAGAAATCCCCAGTGATGGTTTTACTGGAGATGACGGGCTATGAAGAGGATTGGCTGGTTTTAGCCTCAGTGAATTGTAACCACGACAGGAAGTCTTCCAGTATCATGTATAGACAAGGAACAATAATCAGGATGATGGAGGTGGCGAAGACAATTCCAAAGCCGAGCGATATCGCCATGGGAATCAAATGATAAGCCTGTCGTGAGGTCTCAAGAATGATAGGTGTAAGTCCGCCAAAAGTTGTTAGCGTTGTTAGAGTAATGGGACGAAAGCGTCGCAGTCCGGCCTCGTGGATGGCATCAAATGCGGATAGTGTATCCCGCTTTTTGTTGGCAAGATCAATCATAATAAGGGAGTCGTTAAGTACTACGCCCGATAAAGCAATAACCCCCATCATGCTTACTAGTGACAGATCATAACCCAATAAAATGTGCCCGATTACGGCACCTACAATACCGAAAGGGATCGCACCCATCACAATAAGCGGTTGTGCATAACTGCGGAATGCCACTGCAAGAAGTGCATATATGATGACCATGGCCAGCGCAAATCCACTCCATAGGGCCTGTGTAGATTCCCGCATCTCGGCCTGGCTGCCTTCAAAGCTCCAGGTGATGCCGGGAAAGTCATTGCGGAGTTCTGGGAGTACTTCGCTTTCGATTGATTCAAGAACGCGCCCCACAGCATTGGGCGGTTCAGCATCCATGCTGACATTAACAACTCGGCGTCCATCTCGTCGGTTGATGGTTGTAAACGCTTCGTTGCGCTCAACACGGGCAACATCGAGCAGGGGCACTTGCATGCCGGAGGGGGTTTGGATGACAAAGTCCTCAAGATTATAGAGATCTTTTCGCTGTTCGTGGGGAAGCTTCACGCGGACTTCGATTTCGTTGGTGCCACGGAGTTGTCGCATGGCAAGCGCACCGTAAAACGCATTGCGAAGTTGCTCCCCAACCATCGAGGGGGTTAGACCGAGTTTTCGTCCTTCGGGAAGCAGTTTAAAATCGAATTGTGTTTTACCTCGGTTGTAATTGTCATTGACATCACGGGTAGCATTGAAGGCTTCTACGCGTTGTAGAAAAGCCTGGCTCGCTTCTTCGAGTACGTTAATATTGGAATGACCTATATCAACGCTGATATCCGGCAGATATCCGGCAGGACCACGTTCCGCCTCAAAAGTAATTTGATCGACACCTTCAATATCACCAATCTGATTTCGCCATAATTCAATCACATCCTGGGCTGTCATGTCGCGCTCGCTGGGCGGTTTCATCACGATTTCCACATCAATAAAACTTTGCCCGCGTACGTTGGTTTTAATGCCCTCGGCTACGCGATCGAGATTGTGCTCATCAAACATCTTTTGGGTAGCATCTGAAATTTCATTTGCTACTTTTGCTGCCTGATCGGTTGTAGTTCCTACGGGCAGCGATACGCCGGATTCGATCTCATCAGCCGAAACTTCAGGCATCATCACCATCCCCATGTGATCGCTGTAGCCGTATCCTCCGACGACAACCAACAACGCAATAGCTGTGCTGAGCGTGATGTACCGATATTTGAGGCACAGATCGAGGAAAGAGCGATAGTAGGTATCAATGAAGTGATTAAAGCGATTCGCAAAGGTTTGCTGCCAGCTATGCAGATATTTTCCAGCTTTGAACCTGCTCTCTTCTTTGGAGCTGTGTGCAAGGTGAGCCGGCAAAATGAATAGGGCTTCGAGCAGCGAAACAGCCAGCACAATGATCACCACAGCGGGCAGCGGCCACCAGTATTTGCCGGTGGTACCCGGAATAAAAAGCAGGGGCACAAAGGCGATGATATTGGTCAGGATTGCAAAAGTGACCGGCTTGCTCATATCTTTGGCACCTGCAATGGCCGCCTCAACAAAATTCATTCCCCGCTGACGATATTCATAGATATTCTCCCCCACCACAATGGCATCATCTACCACAATACCCAGCACAACAAGAAATCCGAACATCGAAATCATGTTGATGCTGAGTCCCCAAATAGGGAGGAAGAGCAGTCCGCCGATAAACGAGATGGTCATCCCCATCATTACCCAGAAGGCCAGGCGATATTCGAGGAATAGTGCCAAAATGAACAGCACAATCAGGATGGCGATGATGCCATTTTCGGTAAGCAGAGAAAGACGTTCTTCGTAATCTTGTGCGCTGCTGCTGTCGATACGATATTGGACGCCCGGCGGAAAAGATGGTTTGGCATTATCCAGGATCTGTTTGACGGTGGAGGCAATCTCAAGCGGAGACTGTTCGCCAACGCGGTAAATCTGGAGATCAACCGTATGCTGCTGGTTAAAGGTGCCATGGAAGCCTGTTTCTTCAAAGCCGTCGGTGATGGTAGCGATATCGGAAAGCATTATCGAGCCGCCCATTTCGGAGGAAAGTATTTCAATATTTCCATATTCCTCGGCCCACTGCTTGCGCTCCTGCATCCGCAGTAAAATTTCGCCGGCATTGGTTTCTACGGCTCCGGCCGGAATATCTCGACTGGATTGGGCTATAATATCGGCTACTTCTCCGAGTGTAAGTCCATATTCTCGCAGGTTATTACGGGGAATTTCTACATGGGTAACATAGTCCGGCACATTGCCAATTTCGACTTGTGTTATTTCTTCGCTGTTCAGCAGGCGATCGCGCATATTTTCGGCCAGCTTGCGGAGCGTCCAGACATCGGCATCACCATAGAGACCAATAGACATCACCTCTTGCTGGTTTGATTGCAGGCGCACTTCGGGCTCTTCAATATCGTCGGGAAAGGTATTGATGCGATTAACCGCTTGGTCGATATCTTGGAACGTTTTCATCCGATCGGTACCCGCCACCAGTTCAATATTGACGTTTCCCGCCCCTTCATCAGCCGTGGAGGTTACTTCTTTGATCCCTTCAACGCCCCGGATGGCTTCTTCGACCGGTTGCAAAATGCCCTGCTCAACCTCGGCTGGAGAGGCTCCGGGATAGGTAACGCTGACTTCTACGACATCGAGCTGGTACTGGGGAAATACCTCTTTCTGGATGTTGAACATCGTCCAAATGCCGCCCCCGATCAGGATAATCATCAAGAGGTTGGCAGCAATGGGATTCCGGGCCATATAGGCAATTAGTCCCGTATCGAAGTTAAAATCGGTATTGGAGCTGGAATCACTCATCTTATAACATATTGGATGTTAATGCGATCGACTATTCATTCCGAAGTGCCGGTGGATGAATTCTGAGTAGAAGTGTTGGCCTCCTCGAGTCGGAGTGGGGCACCCTGTGTCGGCGAACTCAAATTGGTAGTTACAATCTGATCTTGCTGAGTAAGTCCGTCAGAGATATAGGCATAGGTTGCATCCTGTAGAACAATATCGACATTGCGGATATCCAGTTTGCCATTTTCCATAACCCAAACTGTTTCGTTGCCGCGCAGGTAATCCCGGTTGAGTCGAATGACATCTGATAACTGGTTGCCTTTGATGCTTGCTTCTACAAAAGAGCCGATCATTAGTCGGGGTTTGTCGGCTGAATCATCGTGGTAAGCATGGGGATCAGGAACGGAAACAAGCACACGCGCCATCCGGGTTTGTCCCTCGAGTGATCCTAGTAGTTTATGGATATAGCCCGTGCGGTATTCATCTTCGTTCCAGGCTGTTCTGTTTCGCACGATAACTTCCGATCCCTGAGTGCCATCATCGGGGATAGAAAGCCAGCGAAGTTTAGAAACCGGCACTGTTGCTTCTACCCAGTATTCGTCAAGTCCTACGAGTCGTCCAAGGTTATTGCCAGCTGCAACCTGAGATCCAACATTAACGTTGCGGTTGAGGATATGAGCGTTAAAGGGAGCTTTGATTGTTGTTCTTTTTACATTGAGCTTGGCCTGCTCTACAGAAGCACGGGCCGATTGCACCTGTGCTTTTGCCGCTTTGAGCTGAGGCTGCCGAAGTATGCGTGCTTTGTTTTCCTCAGACAGAGATATCGAATCATCGTACATCAGGTATTCGTTGCGGGCAGCTTGCTGTCGTCCCATTTCCAGATCCAGGTCAGAGGCGGCCTGTTGCAGTTCACTTTTACGCTGTTGCAGCGTATTTTCATAGTCTTCCGGGTCGATTTGTAAAAGGGTATCGCCTTTTTCTACATATCCGCCCGGGGTAAATTTCTGTGATATTTCCAAAATTTCACCGCTTACACGCGCGCTCAAGATGATATCCTGCACCGGTTCAACCGTGCCCATTGCCTTGATTACAGGTTGATACGTGCCGCGTTGTACCTCTTTGACATCTACAAGCATGGCCGTTTCCTGCGTTGCGCCGCCGCGCGTGGCTGTGGGTTCAGTTGAAAAAATGAGGGTTGTTACTGCTCCTCCCAGAATCAGGATAAGAAAACAGCCAAGGATCGTTTTTTTCCAGTTCATGTGTCGTAAATTTTTTGAACCTAAGTGCTACCATTCAGATTCTGATTATGAATCGAATGAGGGCTAACGAATTAATCAATATGCAAAATGAACCAACAATCTTTTCAAACCTATATACCTAATCTAATGCAAAGTTGAAGTTGTGGCTGAATTATTGCTGGCACTGATAAATAACCAACTCTCAAGTGACTTTAAACCAAATTTACAGTCAATTACAATTGGGTAACGCAGGGTATTTCAATAACGTTTATTCAGGAGAGGATTTTGAGACATTTTCAATGAGATTCTTATGACCGGATGAAATATTTAACAGTATAACTGAGCTACCCGGGATTTGAATACAGTTGCACTTAAACCGAAAGGAGAAAAGAAGTCGTACCTACCGCTCGAAAGTGAGTGTCTTTTGGGATTCCTATTCTTCTCGTTTAATTACGATCAGGGTAATATCATCACTTTGCTCATCCGATTCGCTGAATGTTTTCACATCTTCAATAAGCAGATCAATGGTCTCTTGGGGGGTGCAGTTGGGATGATTGAGCAGCCAATCCTTAAACCGAACTTCTGCATACATTTCGCCGTCAGCATTTTGGGGTTCGCTGATGCCATCCGAATAGATGACAATCTGCTGGCCGGGTTCAAGGGTAATGCGGCCATGCTCGTATGAGGAGTGTTCCATGATGCCCAGCATTACGCCGCCTTTGTTTAGATGGTTGATTTCTTCGTTTTCATAATCGATGTGGAAGGCATCGGTATGGCCGGCATTGACATACGAAAAAGTGTGCGATTGGGTATTTAGTTTCCCGCAAAAAAGGGTGATAAACTTGTCAATTGGCGTATCCCGATGGATGGATCGATTAACGAGACCGATGGTTTTGGTGAGGGAGTGATTGTTTTCAATTTGAGTGCGCAGTACTGATCGTACTGAAGCCATAAGCAGAGAAGCCGGAACCCCTTTGCCGGTGACGTCGCCAAGTGAAACAATATGTTCAAACGAGCTATTGGCGGGAACAAAATCGTAATAGTCGCCGCCCACCCAGGTTGCGGGTTCAGTGATACCGGCGATTTTATATCCTTCAATATCAGGCGATTCTTTAGGCAGAAATCCCGATTGAATAGAGCGGGCCAGATCTAGCTTTTGCTCCAGCAGCATTTTCTGTTTTTGCTGTTCGTGCAGCCGGGCATTTTCAATAGCGATGGCCGCTTGGTTTGCCAGCGCTTGAAAGATTGGCATCTCATCCTCCGAAAAGCCTTGATTTTCCTGTTTATTAATGGCCTCAATGACGCCGATAATTTCCTGTTCCTGATTAAGCAGCGGCACACAGATTATATTTTTTGTTTCAAAAAGATCTGGATTGATATCCCCTAAAAATCGGTCATCTTCATCAACATTATTTACTATGGCCGGCTCGCCATTGGTAAACACCCATCCGCCAATACCCTTGTCTTTGGGGATTTTTTTACCCGATATTTCTTCGGTTGCCGGACCCGTTGGAATGCTCAGTACCAAGCAGTCTTCCTCCTCATCGTAAAGCATCAGCGAGCTGGCCTCACAAACCATTATTAGTTTAACGGCCTGGATGATATCGAGCAGGAGGCTATCCAGATCCAGGTTGGAATTGATCTGCCCGGTGAGTTTCATTAATAGCTTTAGACGGTCGTCGTTAAGCTGTTCTGCAGAGATGTCGTTTGTGTGTTCGGTATCAGTTGATTGGCTCATAATGGGTGCTCTCTTGCCCAAAAATTAGTGAGAGTATGAGCATCTAGAGTAGTGATTTTTATCTAGCCAATCAAATTCGCATTAAACCTGAAGTCTGTTATATTGTGGACTGATAATTTTAATTGGAGAGGCAATATATATACTGGAGGCGTAAAGCTTATGAATTATACGATTAATGAGCGTTATAATTGTATTGTTTTTGAATTTTCGGGTGACCTGATGGGTGGTCCGGATGCTACAAAATTTAACGATGAGCTGCATGATTTGATTGATCAGGACCGCACAGAAGTTGTGGCTGATGTGAGCAATGTCAAATTCATGAACTCTTCGGGATTAGGCATTTTAATCGGTGGTATGACCACCATGCGTAATGCCGGCGGCGATCTGCGTATTGCAGGAGCTGACAAGCGTATCGAAAGCCTGTTGATGGTAACAAAGCTGGTTACGGTGTTTGACAGTTATCGCACTGTGGAAGAAGCTGTTGAATCGTATCAGGAGGAAGAGGACAAAGAAGAAAGCTAATTTGTTTAGATTAGTATTTTCCTAACACAAATTAGTTTTCAAGGGATTGATTGGATTAACCGGTCAATCCCTTTTTTATATGTGCTCAAAAAGGCACTTTCAACTCAATACTATTTTGTCCAAATTTAGGCACGATGAATTGCCAAATAGAAATATGAGCAACTAATATAATGTTATGACACAAGAAGAAATTAATAAGGGAAGCCGACTTATTGAAAGTATTATGGGCAGTACGATAAAAATAGAACAGGATGATGTGAAAGATATTCCACTGGCCTTTTTACAGCCCGAAGATATGAAATTTCACGAATCATGGAAGTGGTTGATGCCGGTTGTCGTCAAGATCGAAGATGATATGGGGCACACGGTTCTTATCGAAGGGAACAGGTGTACAGTAACTACCGGTAGTGACAGCTACGAGGCCCAGGCGGATACTAAGTTAAGAGCCGTTTGGCAGGCTATAGTAGATTTTCTGGAGGCCGAAAATGGCTAAATAGTTACGATATATATTTTTTTGAGAGCGGCTTGTAATTCAGGCCGCTCTTTTTTTTAGTGGATTATAAAACGGCTTTGCAGGACTTGTTTATGACCGGCAGTCACCACACTGCAAAGCCGGTTGGTCACCCCATTGTATAGTGTTCATCACTTTTGGAGAAACCTCTGTCACCAAGTAGCGTATTCGGCAATAGCTATATTACAATCCCCAAAACGGAGGTGCTATGATACGACGAAAATGTGTGCTTGCCAGTGTTATTTTGATACTTAGTTTATGCCCTGCAATATCAGCCCAACCTCAATTGGATGCCGATGTTGTGGCCGCTGTCCAGAACAGTCGTGTCCCCGACTTGGCAATCTGGATTGCAGCCGGCGGTGATATTAACGGAATCACCAGCGAGGGGAATACGCTGTTGATGGTTGCTGTTACAACCGGAGATTTGGCTACGGTCGATTACCTTATTTCCCAATATGCGAACCTCGATGCCCAGAATAACGTGGGTGCTACTGCCTTAATGATTGCGGCGAAATACGGACATACCGAGGTTATTGTGCGGTTATTGGAGTACAATGCCGATCCCATGATTCGCACAACTAAGGGGATTTCGGCAGCACGGTTTGCACTGGTTTATCAGCATAAAAAAGCCTATAAGCTCTTGCGCGATGCCGAAGTTTCGGCAAGATTAAAAGAGGTTGAGGCAAATAGTTGATACGATACGTCTGCAAATTGTTGTAGAACGGAAGCGCAAGTAATCCTAAGCAAAAATAAAAAAGGTCGTTTCGTTGCGAAACGACCTTTTAAAATAACAGTGGTATTACGAGAAGTTAGATCTCGTCAACTTTCCCGGTATTTTTCCACTCTTGAATTTCCATACGGATTTCCTGTGCTTTTTTCTTCATTGCCTGAAGAGTTTTACGAGCACGAGTACCCGCAGCTTTGTTCCCTTTATTGTAGAATTTACCAATGTCTGGTTCTAGCTGATCTAACAATTCGCTCATTTCATCGAATCGGCTCATTATATAACTCCATTTGATTAATGTTAATATTTAAAATCTCTTTCGATGTACTAATTTTGATTACATCGAATGGTCGAATCTAGGTATATGCAACTGTTGTGTCAAGTAAAAAACCCCTTTTTACCATATTATGTAGGTTTTTTTGTCGATTTCTAGGTAAAATTGACTAAAGTTCAACGGTCATGATCAGGATTAGGAAGAAGTAGTGATAGAAATACTGGCCTCAAGATTGGGCAATTGGTTAAAGTCGCGGGCCGTGGTAAGTTTTACCGACATGCCAAAGTTTACAAATTCATCGGGAATCTGTTGCTCTTGGTAGGTATCGTCCAGGTCATCCCAGTTTAGGTCTTCTGGTTTATTGGGATTGGTGAAGACCTCAGCTTCATCCGATTTGGTAAATAAAAAAAGCTGATCTGCTTGCAGCTCATCAAACAAAAAGGAAGTTAATTCGGGCAGATCAATAATTGTGGATTCTTGGGATTCTGAATCCCACACCAGCGTAGAAAGCAGCAATACCGACTGTTTGGGCAGTGTATCTAGAAAGGAGTGGTCGAGGTGTAAATCGTTATTTTTGAGCGTAATCACATTGCGCTGACTCGGATTAATGCCCACCGTAGAAACGCCTTGGTCGGCAAACAGCGCCACCAATCTGTTGTTGAGATCCTTGACACTGCGGATGCGTGCTTCGTCGCGCATCACTCCGGTTTGAATAACGCGTTCGGTATATTCACTGTCGCTGTGGACGATCACCGAGCGTAGATCTTCATTGCCCTGCTGCTGAGAGAGCGAGCGGGCCAGGGTGGTTAAAAAGACACCGTTATCGAGATGTTCATAATCAAGTGCTGCAATGTACTGCATGAAAATATGCTGTTAAAAAATTATCGGGTTGTGAGTGATGATGAACGAAAACTGTGCGGCAAAAGATCGTTGCTAAAATGGATCGATTTGGAATGGTCAGCGTGGTGCAGGTGAACTTTTCGATCGGGCAGATGCTCGATAATGACCTGTCGACACGCTCCACAGGGACTGCTGAATTCGCCATCCCGGGTATGAATATGCAGCGTGTTGAGCTGCTCGGCTCCAAAGGCCAACGCTTTGGCGATAGCCACCCGTTCGGCACAAAGTCCCATATTCCAGCTGCTGCATTCAATATTGACGCCGCTGAAAAAACCGTTTTCAGTTTCTACCAGAGCCGATACGGGGAAGTTCGAGTGCTCCACTTGCGCGTCGTCTAAGAGAACCGCTAATGTTTCTTCAACGTTGATGTCGGCATTGAGTTGGAGATCGGGAAATTCGAATTCGGCTGTATCATTGTGATCGAGTTCCTCAACCGCAATTCCGAATTCGTTTTCCCAAAACGGGATCATAGTATCATCAGTGTGGGAAGTCCATACGGTATGCGGGATATCTCCCTCACTGATACAGCAAAAAAGTCCACTTTGCGCAGCGCTGATACTTAACGGGTACGAAATATTTTCAACCCGGCAGCCAGGGTAAAAACGTCCTTCTTTACTTTCAACTACGGCAAAAGAAGGTTGCTCAGAATAGGGGACGTGAGTATTTGTTGACAGATCAGAAATATTCATTATTCCATAATTGATGAGACGACCGCATCGGCCACACGAGCCCGAATTTTGCTTATGTCAGATCCATATGAGCGATGCGGATAGGTGCGATTCGTCAATATTATAATTGCCAGATTTTGTTCAGGATCAATCCAAAAGCTGGTACCCGTAAAGCCGGTGTGCCCAAACGTTTTGTTGCTGGTCAGCGATCCGGCTGTGCTAAATCCTTTACTCTTGCGATCAAATCCATACCCGCGGTTTACCTGTGGCGATTGGCGTTGGGTAAATGTCGTAATCGTGGATGGTTCCAAATATTGCTGGCTGGCATACAATCCCTTGCTAAGCAGCATCTGGCAGTAGGTTGCCAAATCTGATGCAGTTGAAAATAAGCCTGCATGCCCGGCCACGCCACCGAGATAAAAGGCACGCTCGTCATGAACTTCGCCCTGTATTGTTTGCATTCGGAAGGTAGTATCGGTTTCAGTGGGTGGAATACGCTTGTTTACCCAGTGATTATACTCTTTGGGATTGAAGAATGTATCCGACATACCCATTGGATAGTAGAAGTTCTTGCGTACAAATCGGTTAAGCGGCATTCCAGAAACCTGTTCCACGATTTCTCCCAGTAAAATAAAGCCCAGATCGCTGTACTCATATTTGCTGCCGGACAGGTACACCAGCGGTTCGTTTTTGACGGCTTTTAGAATTTCAGACTCTGTTTTAAGGCTATCAACATACACGCGAAAGGGCGGAAGTCCCGAATTGTGCAGCAGCAGGTTTCGGATGGTAATCTTATCTTTCTGGCTCTCCTTAAATTCGGGGAAATAACTGCTCACTTTGTCGTCGAGACTGATTTTTCCTTCATCCACCAGTTTCATGATAGCCGGAGTGGTGGCCGTTACTTTCGTAAGCGAGGCCAGATCATAAATGGCATCGTGTTCGATGGGTTTCAATTTTTGATACGTCTGATATCCAAAGCCTTTGTTATAGGCAATGATGCCATCTTTGACAACGGTAACCACTCCGCCGGGAAAGGTAGAATCCAAAACAGCCTGATTCATGATTGAGTTAATTTTTCGAAGTGAATCTCGTACAAAGCCGGCTACTTCAGGTTCATCCGGGCGGATGGTTGTTTGGGGCAGTGTAATCCCATGGTTAATATCGTACATTCCTGGGATTTCAATGGGCAATCGTCCGCTGATCGAAGCCCCCCCGAAAAGGGCAGGCACCGCACTGCGAACCTGTTCGCCGTTGGCTGACCACGCCATTAGTTGAGCATCGGTATCGGGTAAGTCCTGGACTACATAAGGATTTCCAAAAGCGACAAGCACCGACGGCGTATTACGATAAAGTTTCTTCAGGAATCCCTGATGCTCTTTGCTCAGCTGTACTTTTTTTGCTGATCGCACATAAATAAACGACCCGATAATCAGCAGGTCGGCTTCTTGAGCATCTTCGAGCATTTCTTCCTTTTCCTCCTTGCCGGTCCGCTCATCCAGAACGTGCGAGGTTACATCTGAGTGATAATTTTTGATTCGCGATACCAAGCCCGATCCCGCATGTCCCGACTTTCCGTCAGCTACCGAAATAACCGTTACTTTGGGATAATCCACCGCCCTGATCGGCAAAATGCTATCCTTGTTTTTTACTAATGTCAGTGATTTTCGGCTGATCTCCTCCGCAATAAGCTCGTGGTCGCGGGTATTGATGTTGCGGCTTAGTGTATTGATGTCAATTTGATGACGCTCGAACAGACCATTCTCCTTTTTCCATTGCAGCAGCTTGCGTACCGACCGGTCGATGCGTGATTCCGAGAGCGTGCCTTTGCGAACGGCCGTTTCAATCTCGTGGATAGCTGTTAGCTCATCGGGACTCAGCAGCATCATATCGACCCCTGCATTCAATGCTTTGATGACCGCTTCGCCGGGTGAAAAGTAGTTTGAAATGCCTCGCATCTCGAGTCCGTCAGAAACTACCATACCGTCAAATTTGAGGCTGTCTTTGAGGATGCGATTCAGCACGGTAGAATCCATTGTGGCAGGTACATTGTTATGTGTGCTGATCTTTGGGAAAGAGATATGTGCACTCATAATACTGTTGAGGTTATTGCCAATGGCCGACCGAAAGGGCAGCAGTTCTACCGAATCGAGGCGGGCATAATCATAGTTGATTATCGGAAGTGACAGGTGCGAATCGGTATCGGTATCGCCGTGACCGGGAAAATGCTTGGCCGTAGCAACAACTCCTTCCGACTGAACGCCTTCGATAAATTCATTTCCGTATGCCGCTACCGTATCCGGATTGCCCGAAAACGACCGCACATTAATTACCGGATTTTTAGGGTTATTGTTGACATCCAATACCGGCGCAAAAATTTGATTTACACCCAGTGCTTTGGCCTCTTTGGCGGTAATTTTGCCCATCCAGTAAGCATAACGCGGATTTTGTGTTGCT
The DNA here is from genome assembly GCA_964490705.1 of uncultured Balneolaceae bacterium. Lineage (GTDB taxonomy): Bacteria > Bacteroidota > Rhodothermia > Balneolales > Balneolaceae > Fodinibius. The sequence continues at coordinate 140,859 of CAZBCG010000003.1, forward strand.
GCGACGGCCATTGCCGGCGGGAATCGTGTGGCCCCGTCAACGCGCATGGCAGCCCCGTACTCCATGTCCTGTGTGATCCAAAGGGGAATGTCACTGGCACGTTGTAGTTTGTTGGTGAGTACCGTTTGCCCGTAAATGTCACCATTAAAGAAAATGAGTCCCCCGATATTAAAATCATGAATCTGGCTGAGTAATTCTTGGTACGAGCCGTCATCATCACTTTTAAAATAACCGTAGGCACGGACGAAAAACAACTGTCCAATTTTTTCTTTAAGGCTCATCTCGGTCAGCAGTGAATCAACAATGACGGTATCAGAGTGGGTGGATGGTGTTTGGAAAGCTGAAATATTGGCAACATTAGCCTTGATGGAATCGATGTTGGATAACACGCTGGACTGCTCAATAGGGGACTTCGGCTGGGATTTCGAAGTCGTCTTTTTGCTGCTTGAGCAGGTTTGTATAAACAGTGTACCGGCCAAGAGAAGAAGCAGATAATGATGCGGCTGTATCTTAATATGAAAAGTGTGAGACATCTGTGAGTTACTATTCAAAATGGTTGCTGAAACTGGAGACAACTTAGCCCAAAGCGATTAGGGTATCAACGTTGTTGCCAACAGGTTCTTGCCTGCTAGTTGTCGGGGATCAGTTGCATGGTTCGGAATTGGTTTTCGTTAAAAAAGGTACTGTCCTGATACAAAAATTTATACTGTCCGTTAAGCCAGCTTTCGGTTTGGCCTCCATAGTATTGCGAAAGCGGATTACCGGATTGACCGGTAGGCATGATTGACAGGGTGTGCGTCATATCCGAAAAATCAACAATGCGCCGAATTGAGGGTCCCAGGACCATCTCGTAGGGATCATTCCAGCTGTATTCCCCGTTATTGATTGTCATATCGTGTCCACGAACGGGATACGGGCCTTTACTGAGCAGGTTATCGACGATAAGCTTGAGGGCGTTAGAGGCATCGGGTTCATCCGCCGCGCGGCTAAAAAGTTGCGGTTCCAGCGTGATGGTATGGAGCTGTTCCCAACGCCACTCGAATGGCTCATTACCCAACTTTTGTTCGAGGAACTCCGTGGCCTCGCTCATACTTTTTACGATGATCTGATCCTGCGTCTCGGTTTGATCATTGGTTTCGATATTATCAAAAAAGGAACTGCCATTTCTGAGGATTCGTAATAGCGCACGTTCGGGCATGGCTGAGAATTTTACAAACTGTTCATAAACAGGGACCGTCATTTCGTCTTTAAATGTGTTGTGAGCTAGCCGGAGTGTAAATACATCCATGATCGAGGCGGCTGTTTCGGAGGGTTCGTAAGAGTAATCCCAATTTTCGAGATATGAGATGACGGTCTCGAAGTCATCGTTTTCGGCATTCTTCAGGACGGGCAAAATCAATTTTGTAAGATCGCGGGCATAGAGTGAGATCGCATCATTTTGCATTTGCTGAAACGCCTGGGCCGAAAAGGGGATATCCTGCGAAAGGTACTGGCGGATGCGATCATAGCGGGCATCGGGCTCCCAATAGATCGATAGATAGTGTGGATATTCATTACCTACCGGCGGATTGTTGGCATTGGCCAGCCAGCCGCGCTCGGGATTTATGTTAGACGGCAGCTCATCATAAGGTACAAAGCCGCGCCAATCCTGAGACGGATCCCAACCGTCGCGCAGCAGAATAGGGCTGGAGCTGCGGATGGGGACATTTGCCGATGACAGCTGTGCAATATTGCCGGCGGTATCAGCATACATAAAATGTTGTCCCGGGACTTTAAAGTTGCGTGCGCCCTGCTGGAATTCCTCAAATGATTGGGCCCAGTTCATCGTAAACAGGGCTTCTATTTCGTTGCTTACCTCATGACCGGTCCATCGCATGGTGATAACACGATCATCAATATATTGCTGCTCGGGGAACACATCAGAAATTACAGGACCGTGTTTGGTGAGGCGTCGTGTAAAAAGAGTATCGTCGGCATTTTTAATTTTGATAACTTCTCGTTGATATTCGAAGTCGTTGTAAAGCGGATCGCCGGCCAGCGAGTCGATAACATATTCTTTGGAGTTTTGCGGATTTACGGCCTCCTGAAAGAAATCAGTGTCATCGAGCATCAAATTGGTGAGCGACCAGGCCAGCTGATCATTTTGCCCCAGGATTACGATCGGGGCCCCGGCCAGCGTAGCGCCCGAAAGATTTTGTCCATCGACGTTCAGATGTACTTCATACCACTTGCCGGGCATGTTGAGTCCCAGATGCGGATCGCCGGCTAGCAGCGGATAATCAGTGGCGGATTTGTCGGCGCTTACCACCCAGGCGTTGCTGCCGACCGAGCTGCCCTGTGTGCCCATGAGCGCGTTGAGCTGCTCATTTTTTTGTACCAGCGGCATCAGCGCATCCCCCCATTTTGCAGATGTATCGGTAGATTTTTTTTGCGTGATAAAATCATTGTTCGGCAGCAGATCAGAAAATTTTTGACTACTCAAATTTTGAGATAGATAGGCATAAGTAAGCTCCGATTTCCAAGCCAGGTTGAGCTCCCACGCCATCAGTCGTGCAAGGGCAATCGAGTGAGTAATCTTCCATTTAATGGGTTCCATTTCGGCCAGGGTAAACTGGATGGGCAGGCTCTTGGGATGCGCCTCGATATAACTGTTTACGCCCTCGGTGTAGGCCTGTAATTGTCGGCGGGTAGAATCCGACAGGGTGGACTCAATCTTTTTGGCGGTTCGCCAAAATCCGATGGTACGCTGCAGTTTGTCGTAGGGCAGAAGTTTTTTTCCCAGAAATTCGGCAAATCGTCCCTCGGCGGCCATCTGTGAGATCGTCATTTGCCATAGTCGATCTTGCGCGTGCACATAGCCGAGGCTGTAATACAAATCATGCTTGTCCTCCGCATAAATGTGTGGGACTCCGTGGGAATCCCAGTGAATATTTACTTTTTGATGGAGTTCGGGTTGCTCAATCGTTGTTTGATAATCGGGCAGGGGGCGGTAAAACGTCCAATAGATGGCGATACCGCCGATACCCAAGGCAAGAATGAGCAAGAAAAGAAGAATCCGAAAAAAGGTTTTCATAAAAGCCTACATTTTTGACAGTTAGTCAAGAATGTAGCAAACATAGTGATTAATAAATAACGGGTAAAAGGTTGCAGAACATTGATATTTTTCGTGCTTCTTCATCAATTATTTCTCCCAATTTTGAACGATGATTTTTTTGATGCCGGATTGTTAATCATTGAAAATGCATCAGAAATTCGATACTCTCTGCCATGAAATATCAACGAAAAATGTTAACAAAACTGTAGATCTATGGATATCAAAAAAGTAGCGGTCATTGGCGGCGGTACGATGGGCAATGGAATCTCTCACGTTTTTGCGATGAACGGTATTCCTGTTCATCTGGTGGAAACCAGTCAAGACCTGGCCGAAAAAGCCGTCTCAACCATCGACAATAACCTGGAGCGGATGGTGAAGAAAGAAAAAATCGACGGTGAACAGAAAGTCCAAACACTTGAAAATATTTCGACCTTTACCGATACTGCCAAGGCCGTTAGCGATGTGGATCTGGTTGTTGAAGCGGTGCCGGAAAACTTTGAGCTCAAGAAAAAGGTGTTTGCTGAAATTGATGAGGCTGCTCCGGAAAGTACAATTTTGGCCTCCAATACGTCATCTATCTCTATCACTAAGCTGGCAGCTACAACCTCTCGTCCCGAGCAGTTTATCGGGATGCACTTTTTTAATCCCGTGCCGGTGATGAAGCTGGTAGAAATTGTGCGCGGACTTGATACTAGTGATGAAACGGTGGATACAATCGAAGAAACAGCGAAGCTGCTCAATAAAAACCCCGTGGAAGTGGCTGATTATCCCGGCTTTGTGTCTAACCGCGTGTTGATGCCGATGATCAACGAGGCGATATACTGCGTGTATGAAGGCGTGGCCGAGCCGGAAGATGTGGATTCGGTGATGAAGCTGGGTATGGCGCATCCGATGGGACCGCTGCGACTGGCCGATTTTATTGGATTGGATGTGTGCCTGGATATCCTGAATGTGCTGCATGATGGGTTTAAAGATCCGAAATATCGTCCGTGTCCGTTGCTGGTAAAAATGGTGGATGCCGGTAAGCTGGGTGATAAAACCGGCGAAGGATTTTATTCGCACGACTAGGTTGACCCTCTTTTGTTTTCTCCCTGTTAACAGGGAGAAAGATTTTTTAATTTCTGTTTTATTCTCTTTTAAAAGAGTGCCTCTCCCTAATCTTTAGGGAGAGGATAGGAGTGGGTAAAAGATGATTTCCAAAAAGTAGGTCGCCGTTTTACCAAAACTTCCAATAACTGATATAGGCCTTCAGCTTATCCGTAAAATACTGTCCCTGGAACCATCCATAGATAATGCATATTGCCAGAAAAGAAACGACAGCAATATTGGTTAAGTCGCCAACGAGGGCAACAGTATGATGTGCACTGGAAAACATATAGAGCCCAAAAATGCCGGGGCCGGGAAACATCCAAAAGCCAATAATATTTACGAGGATAAAGCCCAGCAGCAGTGCAAAAAGGGCATATTTCGTTCGCTCAAAGGCCGTTGGCACGCGACTGTGGGTTGTCTGATCTATCTGAATATCGTTTTCGTCCATTGCTGTACTAGTTCTTGATGTATTCTGCTATAAACTACAAAGAATCTCAAGAAATGAAATTAGTCTGAGGCGACATGCCCCTGTAAAAATATTTAGTCCGGTTTCCATTTTTGTCAGATTCTTGTTATTTCTTGAATCAATGATATTGCAGTATAAATAAAATAAGGATATGAAAACGATTCAGATTCCCACGCCACGACAAATTGAACAATCCAGAGAAAAGCTGGGCGACAGGGTGCGTCGAACGCCGGTTTGGGAGTGGAAAAGCGATGTTGCTGAACAGTTATTGGGAGAAGGTACCCGCGCTTTTTTGAAGCTGGAGCTCTTTCAGTATGCCGGAAGCTTTAAGCCGCGCGGCGCGCTGATGAATATGTTGGATTTGTCTGATGAGCAGCTTCAAAACGGTGTTACGGCTGTGAGTGCGGGCAATCATGCCATCGCCGTGGCGTATGCGGCGCAATCGCTGGGGACGACTGCGAAGGTGGTAATGCCTAAAACGGCCAACCAATTTCGTGTTGACAAGTGCAAATCCCATGGCGCACATGTAGAGCTGGTGGATGATGTGCATATCGCCTTTCACCGGGTGAAGGAGATTGAAGAGGAGGAAAATCGCGCATTTATTCATCCCTTTGAGGGAGAGCAGACTGCACTGGGTACGGCTACTGTGGGATTCGAGCTGCAGCAACAGGTAGCTGATCTGGACGCAGTGATCGTGCCCATAGGAGGCGGCGGACTTTGTGCGGGCATTGCTACGGCTATCAAGCAGACGATTAACGAGTGCAAGGTGTATGGCGTTGAGCCGACCGGTGCCGACAGCATGAGCAAGAGCCGCGAAGCCGGCGAAGCAGTGGAGATTGACAACGTTGATACCATTGCAGACAGCTTGGGTGCACCGCATGCCGCGCCCTACAGTTTTAGTCTCTGTCAGCGTTTTGTGGATGATGTTGTTACGATCACCGATCTGCAGATGGCCCAGGTGATGCGCACCATGTTTGAGGAGCTGAAGCTGGCGGTAGAACCGGCGGGTGCTTCGGCACTGGCCGCTGCAGCGGGGCCGCTTTCGGATCGAATTGCTGGCAAAAAAGTAGGAATTATTGTCTGCGGCACGAATATTGACACCCAGAGCTTTCAGACGATTTTAGATAATACCAAGTAGTAAAACACTCGTATGTAGTGTCATCCTGAACTTGTTTCAGGATCTGTATTAATATAGCAGGATCTATTTATGATTGATCTACGAAGTGATACGGTAACGACTCCAACTGCCGAAATGCGTCAGGCGATGGCCAAAGCTGAAGTCGGTGATGATGTTTTTCAAGAAGATCCTACCGTAAATAAATTGGAAGAAAAGGTAGCTCAGCTTTTTGGGTTCGAAGCAGGCTTATTCGTCCCAAGCGGCACAATGGCCAACCAGTTGAGTATCAATATTTTGACAGATCAGGGCGATGAGGTTCTGATTGAAGAGACTGGGCATATCTTTAATTATGAATCTACTGCTTCGGCTCATTTGTCATCCGTCTTGCTAAAAACGTTGAACGGGAATAAAGGCAAGCTCTCTGTTGATTTGCTTAACAATCAGGTTCGCGGTTCGCATGACTGGGATCCCAAGACCAAGGTTATCGCGCTGGAAAACTCTACCAACAAGGGGGGAGGCTGTTGCTACTCAGATCGCGAACTGACCGAAATCCGAAGTTTTGCCGATAAACACGATTTACGGGTTCACCTGGATGGTGCTCGCATCTGGAATGCGATGACGGCAACAGAAACGGATCCGAATTTCTACAGCTCCATAGCCGATACGCTTTCGGTGGCCTTTAGCAAGGGATTGGGTGCTCCCGTGGGATCGATGGTGTTATCATCCCAAGAAAATATTAGTGAGGCCCGCCGAATGCGCAAGATGTGGGGCGGGGGCATGCGGCAGATTGGCATTTTGGCAGCGGCTGCAGATTATGCTATCGATCATCATTATCCACTGTTGCAAGATGATCATCGACGAGCCAGCGAACTTGCCCAGACCATTGCCGAGTGCAGTCAATTGACTATTGATTTGGATTCCGTGGAAACCAACATCCTTATTTTTGATGTAAAAGGGCAGTCGGCCGAGTCGGTGGTAGATCAGCTGAAGGAAAACGGCATCCGGCTGGTACCGTTCGGACCTCAGACACTGCGTGCCACCTTCCACTTTCAAATTACGGATGAAGATCTGGACGTAGTTCAATCAGCTTTTAAGGAGTTGTTTGGCTAGCCCTACTCTAACTTTTCATCACTATTGTAGGATTCAAACGCCGGATGATCCCGATCAATGTATTGGAGCTGCATGGTTTCAAAAGCACCCATCTCAAGCCTGATGTAGGGACTTACAGTTTTCAGGAATTGCCAAAACCAGCTGTCTTCCATACCGCTTTCCAGTTCTTCGCGATAGGCTTCTAATGCCATATCAAGATATTCCTGTCCTTTAAAAGGACGCTGATAGTATTGATTTTCCCTCGGCACGCTAAAGGTGCCCATTTCCGTCAGTGAGCCGCCTGATATAGAACGATCGAACTGGCGGCCCAGATTAATGCTTCGAAATTCTTCCGGTTCTTCCCTGATATCGATGGTTGTGGTATCGGTTTCCTGTGCCAATGACAATAAGGGCACAAGCAACAGGAAAGAGCACAACATCAGAAAAGAAAATGAGTGTCTGGTAGAAGTTTGCAAGCGCTTGGTTTCTGTTGGATTTCAAATGTTATAACAGAATACAGCTCAATTTGTTTTACGAACCGGGGCCATTTTTTTGACGGCCTCGATAAGCACTTCGGCAAGTGTTGTCAGATCTTGCTTGTCGGTAACCAGCGGAGGCACTAGCCGGAGGACGTTTCCCTGTGTGCAGTTGGAGAGCACGTCTTGGTGCATCATCTCTTCCACGACCGCTCGTCCTTCAAAGGAAAGTTCAACGCCGATCATCAATCCTTTGCCTCGAATATCGGTAATTTCCGGAATATCCGAGCTCTTTTTACGGAGCATATTTTTCAAGAATGCTCCTTTTTCATGTGTCTGATTTACGAGGTCGTCATCCAACACCGTGTGCAGTGCTGCCAGTGATGCCGTGCAGGCTAGGGGATTGCCACCATAGGTACTTCCGTGGTCGCCGTAGGTCATTGTGCCGGCCACTTCATCTGTGCAGACCATCCCGCCAATGGGGAAACCGCCGCCCATTGCTTTAGCTATACCAATAATATCCGGACGGACATCATAGTGCTCAAAACCAAACATTTTGCCGGTTCGCGCAATGCCGGTTTGTACTTCATCAACAATCAAGAGGGCATTGTGGGCATCACAAAGTTCCTGGATCTTAGTCATAAAATCCTGCGAAGCCACATGCAGTCCGCCCGAGCCCTGAATCGGTTCAATGACAACGCCGAGTGTCTGGTCGGTAAAAGCATCAGAAAGAGCATCGAGGTCGTTCATCGGCACTTCGCGAAATCCCTGTAAAAGCGGATCATAGCCCTTTGAATACTTTTCCATACCCATAGAGATGGTCCCCATGGTTCGCCCGTGAAAGGCATTGCTTATGGTGATAATAGGGCCCTTTTTCTGGTGAGCGCGGCCATATCTGCGTGCAGCTTTAAGGCATGCTTCCATTGCCTCACCGCCGCTGTTGCAGAGGAACCCTTTGTCGAGTCCCGATAGTTTTGCCAGCAGCTTCAACAGTTGTGCCTGCGGCTTGCTGTAATAAAAATTGGAGATATGCATGAGCTGTTCCACTTGCTCCTGTACAGCTTTTACAACATTGGGATGACAGTGTCCCAAACTGTTCACTGCAATACCCGCCAAAGCGTCAATATATTTGTTGTCGTTGTCGTCCCAGACGTGGGCACCTTTTCCTTTAACTAGGGTGATGGGAAACCGGTTATAAACGGGTAGATGATACTGTTCTGTTAACTGCTGAAAATCCATGTAAAGTTGGTCTTTAAAAAATCCCCAAAAGAGTATTAAACATCGGGATTATGTAACCCAAATGTGATTGGAAGAAGTTTCATCAATAGTAACAAAAAATAAAGGGAACTCAGAAATTTTCAGTGATGGGGGAACCATATTAAGTGAGTTGAGGATATCCGATTGGTATATGATTTACTCTTAAAGCAGGAGGGAGAAAGAGATGCAAAAAAGCGAAAGATATGTTTCCCATGTGTATGTCTTATTTGAGTAAGTTTTGATGCTGGATTTGGATAGTGAAGTCATCTCAAATATCGAAAATGATTTGTGCTGGACATTTTGGCAGAAAAATAAGGGAAGTCCATCAGGTTGGACTTCAATAAATGTTAGATAAATGGATGCCAAGCACTTACGGGAATTTATGAAAGCCTGTCTGTAGTTTTGTCCTTTAGGACTCGAAAAAGCTCATAGAAAAATTGTCAAGTTAAATATTCATGAATGATTTATTGCCGTAACTCATTGGGAGAGAATAAGTAATAGATATTAGTTATGTGCAGGTGTTTATATTGTGTATGGTAGGTTCTGTGCCGGACTTAAATAATTTAGGTCTTAGGATGCTCGTTTATTCGAGGGAAGTGGTAATATTAAATTGTGATCTATGTAAGTATATAATTATCAGTAGGTTAGGGAGGATTAGTTTTGGGCTATTGGCTTATACTACAAGAAACTCATACCACCTAAATAATTTAGTAAAACCCCCTGTTTAGAATGATAAGACAATTTAGCATAATATTTAATATTGATATAAATATATGATATATAGTAATTTATAGATTTTATATAAAGTTAAATTTAATAAAATAAACTTTATAAAGGGATAATATTTGAGAAATGGAGGAATTTTTATCAAAAAAAGAAAGGCCGCCGAAAAATAATCGACAGCCTTTCCAGGAAAATTACTAAATGAATTAGGGTTAGAACTCGATCATATTGTACTCCCTAATTTTGAAACGTTATGCTAATCAACCAACGATAATCCGATGCGTCCGCGCTCCAAATCGAGCGACATAATTTTGAGTTTCAGGATGTCTCCGACGGCCACAACATCATGCGGATCCTCGACTTTGCGATCGGCCATTTTTGAGATGTGCAAAAGGCCATCTTGCTTGACGCCGATATCTACAAAAGCGCCGAAGTCAACGACGTTCCGAACGGTACCCTCGAGCACCTGTCCCTCACTCAAATCTTCCATCTCCATAACGTCCTCTCGGAGTACCGGTTTGGGTAGCGATTCGCGCGGATCTCGTCCCGGCTTTTGAAGGTTTTCAATGATCAATTCTAGGGTCGGAATTCCGACGCCAATTTGCTCGGCCACTTCTTCTTTATTGATGCCCGAAAGTTTCTCAGAAATGACCTCATTTTGCTCTTTTAATTCGGTCAGATCGATGCCAAAAAGGTTGCACAATTTTTCGGTGGCTTCATAGCTTTCCGGGTGGATGGCGGTGTTGTCGAGCGGGTTCTCAGATTCGGGAATTCTCATAAATCCCGCGGCCTGCTGAAAGCGGAATTCTCCAACGCCGCTGATCTCTTTGATTTCTTCCCGATTGCGGAAAATTCCGTCCGTTTCGCGATGTTTTACTATGTTTTTTGCCACGCGACTGCTTAGACCGGAAATATGGGACAAAAGTGGCGCACTGGCAGTATTTAAGTTGACGCCCACCTGGTTTACACAGCTTTCTACTACATCGTCGAGTGACTGTGCTAACTGATTCTGATTCACGTCGTGCTGGTACAATCCCACGCCAATTGATTTGGGATCGATCTTCACAAGTTCGGCCAGTGGATCGAGCACGCGTCGAGCAATAGAGATGTTGCCCCGCTGAGCCGCTTCCAGATCCGGAAACTCTTCCGCGGCTATTTTCGAAGCGGAATAGACCGAAGCTCCCGCTTCATTGACAATCATATAATTGAGTTCTTCATCGGGATGTTTCTCTTTTCGCTTCTGGATGAAGTTGGCTACGATTTGTTCGGTCTCCCGGCTGGCCGTCCCGTTGCCGATGGCAATCAGGTTCACATCATATTTGTCAATATATGTTGAAAACACTTCTTCAGCTTCAGCCACTTTCTTTTGTGGCGGCGTGGGATAGGTGGTCGTGCCTTCGAGGTATTTTCCGGTCTCGTCCACAACAGCCACCTTGCAGCCCGAACGGTAGGCGGGGTCGATTCCCATGACAACTTTGTGATCGAGCGGCGGCTGCATCAGCAAGTTGGATAAGTTGGTGGCGAAGGTTTCGATCGCATGCTCATCGGCTTTCTCGGTAAGCTGATTGCGGAGCTCGCGTTCCAATGAGGGAAACAGCAGGCGCTTATAGGCATCTTCCACTGCATCTTGGATATTGGGGACGAAAATGCTCATGTCGTTGGTGATGACCACATCGTCAATGTTTTCCAGCGTGATGTCATCCCAAAGTTCCACATTCACAAACAGTACATTTTCGCGCTCTCCGCGATTGATTGCTAAAACTTGGTATGGTTTCAGATGCTTGGCCTTTTGAGAAAATTCATAATAATCTTCAAAATTGGTGCGCTCATCCACAGCGGGATTTTTCTCCGTTTTAACAACCGCATGCTCCTGGAAAATATCACGCAGTTTTTCTCGAACGTCCGCTGATTCATTAATCCATTCGGCTACGATGTCCAGTGCTCCGTCCATTGCTTCTTCGGCAGATTCCACTTCCTTTTCTTCATCCACAAACTTGGCAGCGTGTTTCATGGGGTTGCCTTGCTCAATTTCTTGCGCCCAAATTAGCTCAGCCAGCGGTTCGAGTCCCTTTTCCTTTGCCATATCGCCTTTAGTGCGGCGCTTCGGTTTATACGGCAAATAGAGATCCTCAAGGGTATTCAGATCGGTACATGCTTTAATCTTTTCTTCGAGCTCATCGGTGAGTTTATCCTGCTCGTCGATGGTTTTGAGGATTGTCTTCTTGCGATCTTCGAGCGTGCGGTGGAATTCCAGTTTGTCGCGCACGTTTCGGATTTGCTCTTCGTCAAGTCCGCCGGTTGCTTCTTGACGATAGCGTGCCAAAAAGGGTACTGTGGCACCATCATCCAAAAAGTCGGCGACGCTTTTAACCTGTTTCGACTTAAGATTTAATTCTGCTGCTATGCTGCTAAAAATCTGTGAATCGGTCATGTAATCAAAAAAATATTTGTGGTAATTTCGAGTCTTCCGGATTCTGAATCCTGAGTTCAGAGTCATATATTTGACCTGCTGAAAATAACCACACTAAGACTATAAGTACACATGAATTTCGATCTGGATACTGTCCACAAAGCGGCTATTGAAATCGCGAAAAAGGGCGGTGAACATACGCTCAATTATTTCAATAAATCGTTCGATGTGGAACGCAAGTCGGATGATTCCCCGGTGACTGTGGCCGACCGGGAGGCGGAATCTATTATGAGAGAGGAAATTATGAACCGATTTCCTGAGCACGGCATTGTGGGTGAAGAGCATGACGATCATAATGAGGAAAGCAGCGTGCAGTGGATTTTGGACCCCATCGACGGGACGAAATCGTTTATTCACGGCGTGCCGCTATATACTACACTGATCGGCGTTGTTGTTGATGGTGAGCCGGTGGCGGGCATTATTTATGCTCCGGCGCTGGAGGAGCTCTGTGATGCAGCGAAAGGTAAAGGAGCTAGGCTGAATGGCTCAACATGCAGTGTTCGCTCGTGCAACGATTTATCCCAAGCCAGCTTTATGAGTACGGACTGTTATACGGCTGAAAAATTTGATTATGGGGATGCCTTTGATGCCCTGATCGAAAAAACGAGAATTCATCGAACGTGGGGCGATGCGTACGGACATATGCTCGTAGCAACGGGACGTGCGGATCTGATGTTTGATCCCATTTTAAATATCTGGGATGCGGCCCCGTTGCTTACAATTTTGCAAGAGGCCGGTGGTGTTTTTTGTGATACGGAAGGCAATGAGGTAATTGAATCCGGTAATGGATTCTCTTGTAGTCGAGAGTTGCTTCCTGAGGCTTTAGAAATATTTGATAGAAATTAAGAAGAAATAAATTAAACCCGCAGGGTTTTCTAAATAAAGAACGATCTTCTAGAATATGAGCACACTTTTCAGAAAAGAAACCCTGCGGGTTTACATATCATTTTAGTACGGCGAAAGCACTAACTCGCTTTTTGGGTTTCTTCAGGAGGCATGGTTCCAAAAATGCGGTCCCAAAGCTTGGTGGAGATGCCAAAAGCCTTTTCGGGGTATTTGTAGTGATGCAACGAATGGTGCCGGTAATGCGATTTCAAAAATGAGGGTACGGGCGGAGTATGCGTCAGGTAATGAATGCGGGTGTAGAGCAGATATCCGGTAACAAAACCCGGCATAAATAAGTAGGCATAATTACCGAGAACCAGCAGGAAAAAACCATATAGCAATCCAACGATTACCAACCCCGGCACTGGGGGCATAATAATACGTTCTTTGTCGCGCGGATATTCGTGATGAATACCGTGAAATGTGTATGCTAATTTCTGGGCAAATTTCGAGTTGGGGAAATATTCATCAATGTGAAACAGGTAGCGATGAGCAAAATATTCGAAGAATGTCCAGAAGAAAATGGCTCCCACATAGATTGCGACGGCGGTAAAAAATGAGTCCACAACCTGCATGTAGTATGCAACAGCCAAAAGTGCAACCACCGTTAGCGTATAAATCGTTGCAGAAATATACGGAGGTGCTTTTGTGAACGGCTCGAGAAAAGAATTCTCAAAAACTGAACCTTGACCTTCACTTTTAATTTCCTGATGCATAATCAATACTGGTTATTTACACATTTATTTGTAGGTATTTAAACTCTCAAATCTTAAACAAACTGTTTTTAAATCAAGTTCCAACAAGGTGTTTTAGCCTAGGCTACTTTTTCACTGTCTAAAAGTGGGTAATTCCATTCCGTAAATGCAAATTTCCACTCTTTATTTATTCTTTTGATAATATGATTTTCGTAGTTGTAATTACTTACTTTTCCCTGCTGTTTCTGTTCGAGAAATTGCGTGAACTTTGGTTGTGCATCTTTAAAATTCTGTAGCTGAAGAGTGTTGTAACTTCGTTGAAGTTGTTCAACAGGATGAGAGATCAAATCATCAAAACGAATTTCTGTAAGCTGTTTTTCCGGGATCACAGTTCGTTGTTCCAGATATCGCTGTATTAGCTTTCTATAGACTTTTATAATCTCATTTTCCATAGATTGTTTCCCAAAATCTTGCAGCGCCAGGTTATCGAGCAAAGTGTGCCACAGTTTTTTGCTTGAGTAAAAAACATCATACGGATTTCGGTGAATGAAGAGGAATTTCGCGTCGGGATACATTTCCAGCAGTTTAGTTATCCGGCTTGTATTTCCGGGACTTTTTATCAGCAATTGACGCCCCTCGTGTTTCAGCGATGTTTTTTTAATTAGATGCCGATAATCTTCTTTCCACTTGTTGATTTCTGATTGGTTTGCCGTGTCAAAGAACAGGTACTTGTCAAAGTATTCCCAGGCGTTTTTCGGAAAAATGTGTCCCCAGTGGAAACTGGTGGGAGAGATCATGGTTGTGAGCGCAATTTCGATCTCACTCGGACTGTCGAGCTCAAGATTGATGGACATGTTCCGGGCATCTTGTATAAGTGGCAACGAATCGGGGATGCGATTTATGAGAGATTTCAGCATGTGTTCGGAGCTCAGGAAAATATCCGGAAAAACAACCTGGAATTTATTCAGGTATCCGAATTGTGGATCCTGTGACAGAAGATACTGCAAAAAGCTGGTGCCGCTGCGCCAGTGACCGATAATAAAAATAGGATCTTGTTGCAGGGAATGTTCGTGGATGTTGGCACTATATTTTAGGCGTTCGTAAACTCGAAACGGCTCCTGCAAAATATATTTGAGGTAAAAAGCGCTTATTCGTGAGAGATTCCGGCTCGAAAATGCGTTATGTTTTGATAATTGCCTCGTTAAATTTACGATCGGATGATCTTTAGCGGACATAAAATATTTCTTTGCAGTTATATCACTGTTGTTAAACTGTATCGATCAGAATTATTTAAGCACAAACAAATCTGACTAATCCGATTGAGAGATAAAGCGAGCAGACATCGCAAATGTAAAATAAGGAATTAGACTTTTCCTTATTGTTGGTCTGCTAACTGCCAAAGTATAGTTCGACTTTTATCACAAAAATGTTACAGACTCAAGGCGACCGACTGGCAGTAGTTTATTATTGTGCTATCCCATCAAAATACCTTTCGGATGTGTTTTGCCTGTGACGCCATTTACTGCTTTGAACTCATAATGTTGATTCGGTTTTCGGAGCATCGCGTATTGCTGTAGCTGCTCACTCAAGGGGTAGGCGCCGAAACGGAATCAGATGAAAATAATGATCGGTCAGCGTACTCTGCTCAACCGTAAAAATTGTAGCATCCATTTCGGAATGGGTTTTTCCGGTGGTTTATTCTTCACATTAAGATACCAGCCGATGTTTTCCCAGATGGGGATTTTGTGCGTTTCTACAAACTCAATGAGCGTTCCGTCGGGATCCTCGATATAGCTAAACCGACCGGCTGCTTCTCCCATGTCGAAGGAATTCTTACTGTCCACAGTAAACTCGAAGCCTTTTTCGTTACACTCCTTTTTGAGCTGGTCCATACCTTTCACATCAAAGCAGAGGTGAATAAAGCCGAGATCACCCCAAAATCGATCGCGAAATATTTGCCGTGGTTCTCGGTCATAGGCCTGCACAAGTTCAATTTTGCTGGGACCCAAGAGCTGGCTAAAAGATCCTTTCCGCGGTTTACTGTGGCTTAACAGCACGCGTCGCATTTTGTCTGAGCCACCATTCAAAGCGGTTAGGTCATCAAAGGTTCCTTCGATATCATACTCGATTTTGTCGTATTCCAGAATATCTTTGTATAGGTCCAGTGACCGGTTGATATCAGAAACGCCAATAATGCATCCGGCAATTCCGCCGGTATAATACTTTCCGTTGGAAAACCAGGAATTGCCTTCCACAATCTGGAAAACGAGTCCATGCGGATCTTTGACAAAGAAATGGGGATTGCCATTGGGATCTTCCTGAATCTGATTGACTGTGTTCACACCCTTAGATTGCAAAAAATCGTAGGTATTTTGGATATTTTTACACTTTATTTTGGTGCTATATACACCAAGATCCCCAATTTTGACGTCGAAGGAGGGAGGCTGGGTATCACGACTGGTGTATTGCCAGACCTCCAAGCCGCCGCCGCCTTGCATATTCATGGCCAATGTGGCCGATCGGCTTTGCACTTCATTGCCGGTATAATCGGTCATTAGCTCGGCATCCGCGGCATCCTGAAAGACACAAATATCCATTCCAAGTTTCTTGCGATACCATTCGAAGGCTTTTTCTTCGTCAGGTGTCCCGATTCCGATTTGTTGGATACCACTGATAATTTTGCTCATAAAAAACGGTAGCGTTTTGGAAAAAGTGAGTCACCTTATTTGTTAACTGTACGTTCAAACCAAATGGCTGATGACATCAAAATTCTTGATTTAAATTATATGATATCTGGCTGGCATCTACAACTTCCAGATTCGAGAAATAATTTTCGCCAGCAATTGTTGAAAGTCTGTATTGTGATAAAATGTACTATCCGGTACCTTCCGCTTTGACATAAAAGTAGCAAAGAATTTTTCTAAATCAGCATTTTAAATTGCGATGGCAGAAATCAGTAGTGCGCAGAAAAAGTGGGCATTGGCCGCAACCATTATCGGTTCCGGTATGGCGTTTATCAACGGCTCGGTTGTAAATGTGGCACTCCCGGCCATCCAGGCTGCGTTCAACAGCTCGGTTGCGGACATGCAGTGGGTAGTGAGTATCTACACGTTCATACTGGGTACGCTCATTCTTACGGGTGGTTCGGCCGGCGACTATTACGGCAGAAAGCGGGTTTTCGGGATGGGAGTGTTTGTATTTCTGTTGTCAACTATTTGGTGTGGATTGGCGCCTGACGTTCGGCAGTTGATTATTGCTCGAGGAGGACAGGCCATCGGCGGTGCGATGATGATTCCGGGCAGCCTGGCGATCATCACCGATTTGTACGAAAAGGAACAGCGCGGGAAAGCAATCGGAACGTGGTCGGGTTTTACTGCTTTGGCATCTGCGGCAGGCCCATTGTTGGGGGGCATTTTAGTCGATCAGCTCAGCTGGCGTTTTATCTTTTTGATCAGCGTGCCCATGGCCATTGTTGTACTCACTATCTTATACTGGAAGGTGCCCGAAAGCAACTCACCTGAAAAAAGCGGTCAACCTGATTGGATGGGAGCACTGCTGGCCACGCTTGGGCTCGGACTAATTTGCTATGGGATGATTGAAGGTTCAAATCTTGGCATTTCGAGTCCAATTGTGATCTCAACTATTCTGGCAGGTGCTGTGGTATTTGGGGGATTTATTTACGTCGAACATATTGTGGATCGTCCCATGATGCCGCCCGGACTTTTCAAATCGCAAAATTTTAGCGGTGCCAATCTGGTGACCATGAGTTTTTATTTATCACTGGCCGGCGTCTTTTTTATTCTGCCTTTCAACTTTATCCAAATTCAGGGATATACGGCCACGGAAGCGGGGGCAGCGTTTATCCCATTTCCGTTGCTGGTAGGCGGACTTTCGCGGTGGTCGGGCGGGATGATTGTTCGTTTTGGAGCACGTCCACTCCTTGTAGCGGGGCCGATTATCACGAGCATTGGGTTTATTCTTTTGGGGATTTATGGAGTTGGCAGTTCTTATTGGATAAGCTTTTTTCCGGGTATCTTTTTCATGGGGTTGGGCGTTGCAATAAGCTTTGCTCCGATGAATACAACGGTGATGAGTTCTGTAGATCGTTCTGATGCCGGCACCGCGTCAGGAGTAAACAAAGCGGTTTCTCGGTTATCGGGGATGCTTTCGGTAGCATTGCTGGGGGCATTGGCGATCGCCATGTTCGGGCAGCAGCTAACGACCCAGATGCAACAAGATAATGTGCCTGAGCAGGTGCAGAAGCAGATGTTAGCGGAAACAACAAGCTTGGCCAAAGCAAATATTCCCGAAGGAGTGTCCACCGAAACCAAAAACATATTGGAAAAAAACATCCGACAATCATTCTTATCGAGCTTTCGTATTGTGATGTTCGTATCGGCAGGATTAGTATTTTTAGGAGCCATATGCGCCATTTTTATGATTAATTTTCATCCTGTCAATACCTCAGAGCTGGAAAAAGAAAAAGTGCCAAACTCAAGATAAGTCTGGCACTTTTATGCTGGTGTTAAATATCGTTTTCACCTAATATCTAATACGACCCGGAATCGTGCTTCATTGTTGATCATCTGATCATAAGCTTTATTTGCTTTTTCCAGGGGAAAGGTTTCAATCGTTGGCGTCACATCGGTGAGTGCACTAAAATCAAGGGTATCTTCCGAATCTTTGGCATCACCACTGGGCCAGCCGGCAACCGATTTTCGTCCCATAATAAGCTGCATTGGTGTAACTTCAATGGGATCGGCCGTGGCGGCAACAACCATTAGCTTGCCATTGCGGCCCAAGCCATCGACGATAGATGTAATGGCGTTGCTGTTGGGAGCAGTGGCAAGAATTACATCAGCACCGCCGAGGGCTTGTAGTTGTTCTACGGTATTTTCGGCTTCCGTATCAATAAAATGATCGGCACCGAGATCTTTAGCTAATTCTTTTTTTTCGGGTCCGCGTGAGAGGGCTACCACTTCGCAACCGAACTTGTGGGCATACTGCACGCCAAGATGACCGAGTCCGCCAATGCCTTGCACGGCTACCAGATCACCGGGATCGAGATCACTGTTGCGCAGTGCATTGAAAGTAGTGATGCCGGCACAGAGCAGGGGGGCTGCTTCGGCTGAATCGAGCGAATCCGGAATAGCTGCCAGCGCGCTTTGCGGTGCCGTCATATATTCGGCATAGCCGCCGTCAAAGTGGATGCCGGTAACTTGCCCATTTTCGCAGTTGATAAAATCGCCGTTGCGGCATGCTTCGCACTCATAACAGTGTCCGCCGTGCCAACCGACACCTACGCGCTGACCTTCTTCCCAATTCGAAATTCCATTGCCGAGCTTTTCAATGGTTCCAATAACTTCGTGTCCCGGTACGCGCGGATACGCAATGCCCGGCATCAGGCCGTCTTTTACAAAAGCATCGCTGTGACAGATGCCGCAAGCTTGTACGTTTATAAGGACTTCATTTTCGGCCGGAGTGGGGATATCTTTTTCCACCAGTTCAAAATCTTCTCCCGCTTCCGGTACTTGCATTGCTTTCATTGTACTCATAGCAAAATAATTTTGAGATTAGATATTCCACTATTCCGACAACAGAATTATTCTTCCAATCATTTGTCATTCAGGGAACAAAAGGCATCAGCAATCCTTATATTTATTCGTAAGGATCAGAGTTATTATATTCCTTCGTTTTGGCAAATTATCTGTGACTTAATTTTAGGAACCAATATTCTATTGCTCATGAGCAGAACCCGTCGTTTTTCTATTTGTGTTATGTCAGTTGCATTATATTTTTTTCTGCTGGCATTTAGCAGCTCTTTACAGGCACAATCGTTTGATCATCAGTCATATCCCAAGCTGGATTTCGATTTCCAAAGCCTGGAACTTGATCTGGGGTTACAGCCGCAAAATCTGCGCATTGACGGCGCTGCAAAATATCAGATTGAAGCCAATGTCAGCGGGGCTGATACGCTAACTCTTTATGCTTCGCGACTGGATATCAGTGGTGTTTCAGTAAATGAAGAGTCGGCTGATTTTTCACTCAGCAACGATTCCCTTTTTGTGTTGGTGGATGATTCGACCGAAGCGGGGCAGCAGTACACGGTAAATATCCGCTATTCGGGAAGTCCCAAATTTGGATTACTCAAAAATAAAAACGGTACTATCTGGACATCACAACTGCCCAAAACGCAGCGCCACTGGGTGCCCATTGTGGATCATCCGCTGGTAGAGCTCAAGACAACATTCAACATTTCGGTACCATCGGGATTCCAGATTTGGGCCACCGGACAGAAATCCGCCGAAGAAGCCGTTTCTGTTGATGTGATGCGGTATCAGTTTGCATCGAAGGACGAAGTGCCGGCTTCGTCATTGGCGTTTACTGTGGGAGAATTTCGAAGTTGGTCAGCAACGGCCAACAGTAAAAAACTCAATTTAGCAGTTGAACGACCACTGGCAGATAGCGTAGATCAACAAACGATGTTACAGTCTGCGAATGATTATGTAAGTGCTCTCGAAGAACGGTTAGGGATTGGGTATCCCCACAAAAGTTTGAATATCGTGGTATTGGGGGATCATACCTGGGAGACAAAATCGTGGGGGGCGTCAACGGTTTTTCTTTATAAAAACAGAGGGAATCTGCAGGTTCAGTTATTGCGCAGTATTGTAGGTCAGTGGTTTGGAATCTATCAGCGGGAGCAACAATGGGATCAGGCGGATGCGATAACGCTCTATCAAACCTTGTTGACCAATGAGATTTTGAATAGTGATACCAAGCTAAAGCAAGCAGATATACCTGAGCTCAATTTTTCTACGGTGTATGATCATTTTGGTGTGGAACGCTGGAATAGTTGGCAATCAGGATTAGAAAATTGGCAACACGCTTCGGTTCGTTCGGTGATTTCGGAATCGGCATCGGAGGTATTGAATCAACAGGCATCGGTAATTTCGTGGAAAGATTATGCGCAATTTTGGTATCAGCGAATGGGCCAGCCGTTGTTTGACATGCCGCAGTTTCCGGTCAGAGATGGGAAGCAATCACAACAGCAATCTTCTGATTCGGTGACATATAAAGTTTCGTATTCTCTAGATGAAGCCGAAGGTCAACTTACACTCCGTTTTGAGGCAACGGAGGGTTCGTATTCTGAGCTCACCACGCTGAAGGTGCACGAAGTATATCCCCAAAATACCGAAAGTACGGAAGTGACGTTTACCGGTTCGGATGATTCAGTGGTTTTGCAAGTGGATCCGCTCATTAATACGCTGCGGCTGGAGACCGAGGGACATCCCAAATTAGTGTTGGATGAATACAAGCCGGCGCCCTTTTTGATTTATGAACTGCGCAATGGTGAAACGGTAGAACAGCGTGCTAGTGCGGCACGAAAGCTCGGCACGCATACCGATAATCCGGATCTGCAGTTGGCCATTCAGGATTTTATGAATCAAGAGCTGAAACCGGAAACGCGGGCTGCGCTGTTACACTCTTTCGGAGATATCACCCAGGGAGCAGCGGGCACGCAACAGGTCTTTTTTGATGCTTTGGAAAGTGAAAATGTGGCTGTTCGAAATGCGGGCCTATCGGGACTGCAGTACTATAAAAATGATTCTAATGTACGCAATAGAGTGGTATCGGCGGCATGGTCGGCAGAAACGATGGACTTTTTTAAGAAAGCTACCCAAGTGCTGACTGTGATCGCGTCAAAAGAGGAGTTTGCCAAATTCGCGGAGTCGGTAACGCAAAGGGATTCGGTGGGACACGAATCTGTGTTTGTTATTCAGGAGTTAGCCAATATGGGTAGTATTCAGGAGGCTATTTCAAAAGCCGATTTATTCACCGGCAGTAAATATAGCTATGATGTGCGTCAGCGTGCCCTCAATATTTTAATTCAGCATGATCATACGCCCAGCGACTGGTTATCTCGTGCGGAGAAGTTGCTGGCAGATGCGGATCCCCGCATTCGTTTTTTGACGATTCGCGGACTTGAGCGCAACAAAAATAAAGAGATTATGACCTTTTTGAATAGATATATCCAGGATGAATATGATGTGCGCGTACATAATAGAATCAAGCAAGTGATAGAGTAATGAGTACCAAGTGAGAAATAGTTTGTACTCACTACTCACTACTCACTACTCACTACTCAAAACTATGCTCGAATCCATTTCATTAGCTCCTTAAAGTTGGCGCTTTTGCCATAGCTGAGAATACCCACGCTGTAAATTTTGGCACTTAGCCACATTGTACCGGCGAACGTAGCAATCATCAGCAAAATTGAAGTACCGATTTGCCAAAAGGGTACATCCGTAATAGCGATGCGGGTGATCATTACGATAGGGGTACAGAATGGAATGAGTGATCCGACCACCGAAAGTGTGCCATCGGGATTTTCCATCGTCTGAAACATGATGAAATAGGCAATCATGATGGGGACCATTACGGGAAACATGTATTGCTGGGTATCGGCTTCGGAGTCAACAGCGGAACCGATGGCAGCAAAAATAGCGCTGTAGATGAGATAGCCGAGAATGAAGAAAATTGCGAAATAGATAATCAGCGAGGTTTCGATGGCCGGAATCTCAAAGATGGACGGATCCAGACCTTGTGAAGCCTGACTCGCTTGTTCGGTGTTGGGCATATTTTCCATCTGTTCGGATAAAAATATGCTGGCAACTGGTCCGGCAGCGGCGGCAAGTCCCAGAAGGGATACCACCCAGAATGTCATTTGTGTAAGCGCCAGTGCTCCGATACCGCACAGCTTTCCAAATAAAAGTTCAATAGGTTTTACTGACGACGCAATAACCTCGATGATGCGATTGGTCTTTTCTTCGATTACGCTTCGTGTAATCAATCCGCCATAGCCGGTGATGGAACCAAAAATAATGACGCCCATAACAACGCCGATAATTGTTAAAAAGCCGGTGTCATCTTCAGTTTCTTCGCCGGATTGTGTTAGTTTACGAGTTTCTAGCGTTACACTGCTGGCATAAATTTTTTGTACATCTTCGGATACATTCGCCCGGGCCAGTCGCTCATTGCGAATAACTTCGCGCAGATCTGATCGGATGGTGGACTGCAGCTTGAGTCCGCCTGAGCCGCTGGAGACAAATTCAGGGTTGGTGTCTCCGCTGATGTGTGATTCGGTAAGCACGATATAGCCGTCAATTTCTTCGGTTTGTGCCAGCGAACGAAGAGAATCTTCGGGGAGATCAGAAAAATCTTTATAGCGCTCAGCGGCCATTTCGTCCAGCCGGGGATAGAGTACTTCGGTGTTATCAACAATGCCGATGGTGCGCTGCGTGTCGGAATCCCAGACTGATATTCCCACTACAATGCCAATAAAAGCAACCATCCCCAGGGGGATTAAAATAGTGGCAATGATAAAAGCTTTCGAACGAATGCGGGTCATATATTCCCGCTTAAGGACAAGTAAAATCTGATGGAGACTCATAGATCAGCCTAGTTCATTTGGGTTAATATTATCTTCGCCGACGGTAGAAATAAAAATTTCGGTAAGGGATGGTTCCACGCGCTCAAACTTGTAAATCTCAGCGTGATCCATCGCTGTTTTAAGAATATCCTGCATGTGCTGTCCATTAAGCACGCGGATTTCCGCAAAGTTTGTCGAGCGATTGTTGATGCGCACGTCCTCCAGCTTATCCAGAAAGCTGTGATCGCCCTCAAACTCGATGTTGATGGTGTTTTTGCCAAATTTTTGTTTGATGTCTCGCAGGTTGCCCTTTAATACGGCTTTGCCATTGTTGAAAAGGCAAATTTCGTCACACATCTGCTCAACCTGTTCCATGCGGTGGGTTGAAAAGAGTACTGTTTTACCCTTGTCACGCAGTTCAATCACAATGTCTTTGAGCATTTCGCTGTTGATGGGATCAAGTCCACTGAATGGTTCGTCGAAAATATACAGATCGGGATCGTGGGCAATAGTCGCAATAAACTGGATTTTTTGTGACATTCCTTTCGAAAGTTCGCCTACTTCTTTGTCCCACCAGTCGGAGGCCTCGAAGCGATCAAGCCAGTACTTGGTGGTTTCTTTGGCTTCGGCATGGGTGAGTCCTTTCAGTTGTACCAGGTAAATCAGCTGATCGCCCACTTTCATTTTTTTGTACAGTCCTCGCTCTTCGGGCATATAGCCGATCATACTCTGTGTTTGAGGACTTACCTCAACACCGTTGATGGTTACCGTACCGCTATCGGCAATCAGGATATGATTGATAATGCGGATTGCGGTGGTTTTGCCGGCCCCATTGGGACCGAGTAGCCCGAAAATACGTCCCTTCGGTACTTCAAAACTGACATCCCGAACGGCCTGAGTATCGCCAAACGATTTATTAATATTGCGAACTTCGATTACTGCCATGACAATGATCTTGATTAATTTTTCACGAACTTAGAAGAAAAATGCGATGATAAAAAAGATTTTGATACAAATTTAAAGTTTTGATTATTTCAACCTAATCCAGAGAACCTAAGTTATTGCTTTAAAAAGGCTTGCTGGTACGAACGGCCCACAAATTAGTTACGCTATTATGAAAATAATCCATCTAAGTGCTGAATGCTATCCCGTTGCAAAAGTAGGGGGATTGGCCGATGTCGTCGGGGCACTCCCAAAATACTTAAAACAGCAACAGGTTGATGCCTCTGTTGTGATGCCCAAATATGGGAATGAGTGGGTGCAAGAGCATTCATTTGAGACTGTTTTTGAGAGTGCTGTTCCGCTGGGAGATTGGCAGTTCGAGTTTCGCATTCAGCGCGAAAAGAAGGATAGCCTCGGTTTTCCGCTTTATGTCGTTGATATTCCCGACCGCTTCGATCGTCCCGGCATTTATGCAGATCCATGGTCGGGTTATGGCTATGCGGATGATTTTGAGCGGTTTGCCAGCTTCCAAATTGCCGTGCTCGACTGGATAAACCGGATGCAAGCCAAGCCCGATCTGATTCACTGCCATGACCACCACACCGGGCTTACGCCGTTTATGCTTACCCAGAGCTACCGCTACCAGGATATCAAGCATATCCCCACCGTGTTTACCGTGCACAATGGTGAATATCACGGTGTTTATAACCGGGATAATGTGTATATGTTGCCCCAGTTTGATGAGCACAACATTGGGCTTGTGGATTGGGATGGCGACTTAAATTGCCTCGCGGCGGGACTTAAAACCTGTTGGCAAATCACGACCGTTTCGCAGTCATACATGCGTGAACTTACGCACGAGAGCAGTGGATTGGAATCGTTATTCCAAAACGAAATCCAGAAGTCGCGGGGCATTATTAACGGCATTGATACGAAGGTGTGGGATCCGGATACTGATCCCATGATTGCTCATCACTACAATAAACAAAAGACTGCAGCAGGAAAGCAGAAAAACAAAGAGGTGTTATGCGAGCAGTTTGGATTAGATCCCCAGCATCCCACGATTTCGTATATCGGGCGGCTGGCCTATGAAAAAGGTGCGGATTTGCTGCCGTCGCTGTTTCGGAGTTTTTTGGAATCGCCGCAGTCGGTGAATTTTGTTGTCCTGGGGACAGGCGATCGCGAGCTGCATCACCAATTTCAGGCCATGAGCGACCGTTTTGTGGGCTATTTCGATGCCACGCTGGATTATAACGAGCCGCTGGCACATCAGATTTATGCCGGCAGTGATTTTATGATAATGCCCTCGCGCGTGGAACCGTGTGGACTCAATCAGATGTATTCCATGCGCTACGGTACCGTGCCGATCGTGCGAAATATTGGGGGACTCAAAGATACGGTAATAGACATCGGTGAGGAAGATGGCTATGGAATTACCTTCTATGATTTTAGTTTTAATGCGGCAAGCGAGGCGGTCCAGCGAGCGGTGAATTTATATCACGATGGACGAAAGATGGCGGGCATTCGCAAGCGGATTATGCATCTTGATTTTTCTTGGAATGCTTCAGCCAAAGAGTATATTAAAATGTACGAACAATTGATTGAACAATAGGCAAATATTAGATCTTCAGTTATGCGTAGAAAAGCAATAGCAGTTATTCTTGGCGGTGGAAAGGGGACACGTTTATTTCCATTAACAAAGTTACGATCCAAGCCGGCTGTACCCATTGCCGGGAAGTATCGGCTGGTTGATATTCCCATTTCAAACTGTCTCAATTCCGATATTCGTCGCATTTATGTGCTTACTCAGTTTAACTCTGCATCGTTGAATCGTCATATCAAAAACACCTATAATTTCGATGTGTTCAGCAGTGGCTTTGTAGATATTTTGGCGGCCGAGCAGACCCCGGAAAGTAAAAACTGGTACCAGGGTACGGCCGATGCAGTACGGCAGTCGATTCATCATATGGAAAATCACCAGCACGAGCATGTAATTGTGTTGTCCGGCGATCAGCTGTACCAGATGGATTACCGCAATATGATGCAAAAACACGAAGAAAATGAAGCCGACTTGACAGTGGCAACCATCCCTGTAGTGGCAGAGGATGCCACCGGATTTGGCATCATGAAAACCAATAAAGAGGGCGTCATTGAGAGCTTTGTCGAAAAGCCCGATTTTGATGATCTGGACCAATGGAAGTCGGAGACGGCAGATAAATTCAGCAAAGATGGCCGGGTATATTTAGCCTCGATGGGGATCTATATCTTTAAAAAAGACATCCTGAAAGAGCTCTTTGATGAGTATGAGGATGCGACCGATTTTGGCAAGGAGATTATCCCTAAAGCTATTGAAAGAGATTACAAAGTACAGAGCTTTGAATTTGACGGCTACTGGACCGATATCGGGACGATAAAATCGTTCTTTGAGGCGAATTTGGCCCTTACCGACGATTTGCCGGAATTTAATCTCTACGATAATGAAGACTTTATCTACACACATGCTCGATTGCTGCCCGCATCAAAATTGTCGGGTACAACGTTCGATCATTCAGTATTGGCTGAGGGGTGCCTCGTGCAAGCCAGTCGCATAGAGCGATCAGTAGTGGGCATTCGGTCCCGCATTGGCAAAGGCACGACCATCGAGAACTCGATTATCATGGGTAACGATTTCTTTCAGTCGCGCGAAGATTTCGAAAACAGCAGCGACGAGAATCCCCCGATGGGCATTGGGCAGCGCTGTTTTATCAGCAATGCAATTATCGACAAAAATGTGAAGATTGGCGATGATGTGCGCATTGCCGGCGGTGATCATCTTGAAGACGGGGAATACGGGAACTACCATGTGGTTGATGGTATCGTGATTATTCCCAAGGGAGAAATTATCGAAGATGGAACGAAAATATAGTAATGAGTGGTGAGTATTGAGTAACCCCTTATCCTTAATAAGTTCTTAATCTCGATTTGTTCATTACTTACTCTCCGTTCTGGATTTCATTCAGCTTACTCATGGCGCGGTCGTTGAGGTTGTCAAAAAGCTCTTTGGAGATATCACCCACCGTAAACTTCAGATGTAGCCATACTACATAGGTACCCATCACATCTTCGTAGCAATAATGTTCGATCTCTTCGAGTTTATCCTCGCGGAACATCTCGAGTACTTCATGGCCTTCGCCGGTCTGTTTAAACGGGATGCTGATCAGCTTACCCAGGTGCTTGAGCTTGGGCCACGAACTAGCGCCGTAATTGCTGAACTCATCAATCAGATCCACGTTATCGTTGCTGTAGCGATATTTGATGTCGTAGTGATTGAGCCGCTTCGGCATCTGCAGCCCGTGCTTTAGTGCGCGATAGGTGAGCAGCGGCAAATCAAATCCGCGCCCGTTGTGATGAACCAACCCAAAATCTTTGTAGGTGCTCAGCGCATCAAACACCTGTTCCAGTCCCTCTTTTTCATCGGTGCCGTGCCAGCTCACCTTCTGCTTGGGATTTCCATTATTCTCGATCCACAGGCCTACCCACGAAATCATTTTATGATACATCGGCGGCAAAAAGCCCGAGGAGTTACGCGCCAGCTCTTCGCTGGCTTGAATCAGCAGTTCATCTTCATTGTCTTCTGGGTTGTCGATGACCTGCCGGACAAATTCAAAATCGGGGATGGTTTCAACATCAAAAACAAAAAACATGGTTACTCCGTCATTTCTCCAACGAGATTGCGATTAAATTGTGTGATTACGGTGTCATTATCCTGATGGTTGGCAAGAAGATACATCATTTTTGTGAGTGTTGCTTCCGTCGTCATATCCTTGGCGCTTAAAGCGCCCAGTTCTTGTGCTTTTCGTCCACTTTCATAGTTGCTCAAATTCACTGCATCGTAGGCGGCCTGCGAAGTAATTACCAGCAGAATATCGTTTTGTATACACTTCTTGAAAAACGGAAGTAGGCTTTGATTGCCGTGAATGGGAAAATTGCCGCTGCCGAACGCCTCGACAACCAAGGCTCGGATATTCCCAAAATTAGTTTGATCCAGGAACTTTGGATCCAGGTTGGGATAAATTTTGAGCAGAAAAATCTGATCCGAAAAAGTAGTATACAGCTGTAGGTCATTTTCGGATCTCCGCACGTGATCTGACATCTCAATATTGATTCCAATTTCGGCCAGCGGCGGATAGTTGGGCGACGCAAAAGCGTCAAAATCGCCGATGCTTATTTTCGTAGCCCGGTTGCCGCGATAGACAAAATCGTTGAAGCAGATTGCGACTTCGGGCAGTGGCATCGTGGCCATCTCAACGGCGTTGACGAGATTGCGACGCGCATCGCTGCGGATGTTACTCATGGGCACTTGGCTGCCGGTAAGGATGACGGGTTTGCTTAAATCCCGAAGCGAAAAGGAGAGCGCCGAGGCGGTGTAGGCCATGGTATCGGTGCCGTGCAGGATCACAAATCCATCGTACGCATTGTATTTATCGGAAATGAATTCGGCCAGCTTGCCCCAGTGTTCTTTGTTGATGTCCGAGCTGTCTTCAAAGAAGAGCCGCTCAATTTCGATATGTGCAATTTCTTCGAGCTCGGGAATAGCCTGGTACATCAGCTCGGTCCATTTCTCGGAATTAAGCGTGGGTTGTTGTCCCTCACTGATATCCATGGCAATGGTACCACCGGTCTGGATGAGCAGAATGTTCTTCATCAATACGACTTATTTCGGATTAAATCTTGGGCTAATGTTACCAAATTTATATCAAACTATTGAGTTCAACTCATTTTTTAGCTTACTTACCAGAACACTATCCACAGTACGGGGGTGAGCGATGGTCATCAAGCCATTTTACATACCAGTTTTCCGATTAATATTGTACTGCCATTCTTTAGTGACAGCCAGCCCCGGTACAACTCTATCCACCCAAAAAGGAGGTAGCCTATGAATGTCTATTCGCCGTCCAGAATCAGAAACGTGGTAATGTTGGGCCACTCGGGATCAGGAAAAACAACCATGTCTGAGACGATGCTTTTTGAATCCGGAAGTAAAAAGCGTCGCGGAACTATTGAAGAGCAGAACACCTCATCCGATTATCATAAAATCGAACACGAAAAGGGGAAGTCGGTGTTTGGTACGCTGCTCAATCTGGACTGGAGAGGTGACAAAATTAATCTGATTGATACGCCCGGCACGGCCGATTATATCGGAGAAGTAGTGGGGGCGCTGCGCGTAGCTGATACGGCTATTTTTACCCTCAATGCGGATTATGGGGTGGAAGTGGGGACGGAACTGCACTGGCAATATACGCAGAAATATAACATCCCTTCGCTGTTTATTGTGAATAAACCCGACAGCGAGCACTCCAATTTTCAGAAGACTGTTGACATGGCCAAAGAGCGATTCGGTCGCGGGGTGGTCGTGGTGCAGTATCCGTACAGTGAAGGACCAGACTTCCATGCCATAATTGATGTGCTGAAAATGACGATGTACGAATTTCCGGAGGATGGCGGCAAACCCGATAAATTGCCGATTCCGGATTCTCAAAAGTCGCAGGCGGATCTGCTGCATAATGAGCTCGTGGAAGCTGTGGCCGAAAATGATGAGACGCTGCTTGATCTCTATCTGGAACAGGGCGAACTCACCGAAAGCCAGATGCGCGAAGGATTGCATAAATCATTGCTCAACCGTGATATTTTTCCACTGTTTTGCTGCTGCGCCAAGCGCAATATGGGTACCGGTAGGGTAATGGGATTTTTGGGTAATGTGGCTCCTAATCCACTGGAGGCAAATCCTCCGGAATCAACGGAGGGTGAACTCGTGAATTTGGAGCCTGATGGTGATCCGCTGATGTTTATGTTTAAAAATAGTTCAGAATCGCACATCGGAGATATGCTCTATTTTAAAGTGTATGGCGGCAGCGTGCAGCCCGGCTTGGATTTAGTGAATCACAACACAGGAAATGCGGTTCGGCTGTCGGGATTGTATCTGCCTAACGGCGATAAGCGGAACGAAGTTAGTGAGATCAAAACCGGAGATATCGGGGCAGCAGTAAAACTCAAAAATACTGGCGTTAATGATACGCTGCATGCCAAAGGTAAGGAGATCCAGATTGAGCCCATTCATTTTCCCGAGCCGATTATTCGAACGGCTATTGAGCTGAAGCATGAGGGCGAAGAGGATAAATTGGGTACGGCTCTGCATCAGCTGCAGCGCGAAGATCCCTCGCTAAAAGTGGAGCACAGCCAGGAGCTCAAGCAGGTGATCATCCACGGACAGGGCGAAGAGCACTTGGCGGTGATTGAGCATGCGCTGAAAACGAGATTTAATCTCGAATTCGATTTTGTACAGCCGCGCATTCCCTATCGAGAGACTATCACAAAAGCGGTGCGTACGGAATACAAACATAAAAAGCAGTCGGGCGGCGCGGGACAGTTTGGGGCCGTCTCAATGCTGATGGAACCGCTTACCGACCATATGCCTGAGCACAGTGATTTGAAAGTGCGCGACACCCAGGAAATCGCCCTCGACTGGGGCGGCAAGCTTATTTTTCGCAACTGTATTGTGGGTGGCGTTATCGATAATCGATTTATGCCTGCCATTCTGAAGGGCATCATGGAAAAGATGGAGGCGGGTCCGCTAAGTAACTGCCGGGTTCGCGATATTCGTATCTCGATTTATGATGGGGCTATGCACTCGGTGGATTCCAATGATGCGGCATTTCGAACGGCAGCGCTCATGGCATTTCGGGATGGATTTCTGAAAGCGAATCCTAAGTTGTTGGAGCCTATTTATACCATCGAAGTAACTGTTCCGGCGGATTATATGGGCGATGTGATGAGCGATATCAGCACGCGGCGCGGACAAATTCTGGGCATGGATTCGAAGGGATCAATCCAGAAAATAAAAGCGCAGGTACCGCTTGAAGAACTGGATCATTATGCCACGCGACTCAAATCGTTGACCCAGGGCAGTGCTCGATATGCGCGCTCATTTTCTCACTATGAACGCGTGCCGCACGACACTCAACAACGAATTATGGAGCAGACGACGGAGCTGCAAGAAGCAGGATAATAGATCTTTGAGGAGGATTCGATAGCTCTCAGAGCCGGAGACTTATTGTTTAAATGGAGCAAATTGTGTTATTTGGCATTTCTCGTTTACTATAAGTCTATATTATCCAGCTGGTTATGGAAATTTTATTCTTAAAGATTCTTGCCCTTCTTTTAATTTTGTTAACCGGATATGTAAGTGGAATTTATCCTTCGAGAGTACAGCCAAGTGAAAAGGGATTACAAGAATTAGACCTTGGCAATGCCTTCTCCGCAGGGGTGTTTTTAGGAGCCGGATTGCTGCATATGTTGCCGGATGGAATTGCACATCTGAATATGGCCTTTGGGTCGTTGGATTTCCCCTTTGCAATGCTGCTCAGCGGTGCCGGCTTTTTGCTGATACTGATGCTCGAGCAAGGGATGTTGGGCGGTAATGAAGATGTTGGGGCAATGTCAAAGGGGACAGAATTTTATCCCTATATTTTGCTCGTGGTGCTTTCGGTTCATTCCATTATTGCCGGTGCTACGCTTGGTCTCGAAGGAAAATTACTTGGGTCTATCGCCCTTTTTATCGCCATTATAGGACATAAGGGAGCAGCGGCTTTTGCATTGGGAATCAGTTTGAAAAAAGCAGGTTTTTCTTCTTCGAAGTATCGAAAAGTGACGGCCGTTTTCTCAACAATGGCGCCCCTGGGGGCTGTAATGGGGATCATGATGGCCACAATGTTGAGCAGCCAATCGAGTATTATATTTGAAGCTATTTTCGACTCCGTGGCTGCAGGCACCTTTTTGTATGTAGCTACCTTGGACGTGATGGGAGAACTATTTGAGAAGCCCGAAAATTCCTGGAAAAAGGTGTTCCTGGGTATAGCCGGTTTCGCCCTGATGGCAGTTATTGCTGTGTATGCATAGATTAATTTTTCGAAATTGCGATGTAAAACTGGTAATTAAGAGCGGATTATTGTGATAAGTTTACTCCATCAACAGTTTTGGATTTTCGGGATGTTCCTGTTTTAGATGTTGGATATATCGCCAGGGGAGCTCAAAGAATACTTCTCTTGGGATAGGGGGGAAACGCCGCTGCATGGGCTCTTTGGGGCGCTGGGGACGCAGTTTGGGATTCCAGGCAAATCCATCTAATCTTTTCTTTTGTGTCTGTGGACTTTCGGGAAGATACGATCCGTTGATTGTGCCAATGCCTTTCATTTCTACGAGCTCACCGTTTTTGAAAAAGATGCGGATATCGGGAGCCGTCATATCAATAGCGCCGTCGGCTTCCCCTTGTTTTTTGGTGAATCGTAGGAGGTGTGAGTTGCCGAATACAAAGATTTGATTGAGCGCGCCATCAGAAAAATCAGCGTGTAGGGTATCGCCGGTAATTTGATTGAGCCGGTCGATGCTGGTGTCTTGCTGCACTGAAAATGGCTGGGGATATGATTTCAAACTGTCGATGTTCCCATCCTCAATTTGAGCCTGGATGTATGGGCCGGTTAGCTGTACGTTATTATGCCAGGATTTTGCGTTTGACCAGAGCTCAAATGTATCAGTACTGTCGGTGTATTGCGAGGTGTCGGCCACGGCCGAAAAGTCTGGCGACCAGATGCGCACGTTTTCATATCCATACACAATAGCGGTGGTATCGGTCGGGGAACGCTGTTCTAAGGAAAGGATCCGTTTGGCGCGAATATGGGTGGTATCAGTTTTGGCGGAGTCAGCGTTGGTGGAATCGGATTCAAAATTTTTGAGCCAGGCATTGCCGCGCAGCAGTCGTCGTCCGGTGGAATCTGATTCCAGATAGTTGCCCTGGATCATGCTTTTGTTTTCCTGATCATCCCCGAAGACATTGCTGTAAAGCTCATAGTAGTCAGTTTTTCGATTGCTGAAGAGCGAATCGCCTTCAAGGTATTGCAGGGAGTCGCGAATTTGTACATGTCCGCGAAATACGGCACTGTCGGCCTGCCGATAATAAAAGCCGGAGTCGGCCAGCAGTACGCCTTGTTGATCTTCAAAGCGAATCCGATCTATGAAATGGGCTACTTTGGTTGAGAATCGGTAATCAACGCTGTTGCCGAAAAGGGTAGTGCTGTCAGCTTCGATGATGACGCGTCCGCGCAGTTGGCTAAAGTCGATGTCGGTGAAATATTTGAGAGAATCCGCCCAAATTTTTTCTTCTTCGGTATTAATCTGAATGTTACCAAAAGCGCGAATTTCACTTTTGTTGATAAATTGATATGCACTGTCGCAATACATCTCTGTATCTTGGGTACGCAGGTGAACATCACCTAAGAGCTTACGCACGCGATCGCCGTTAAAAGTTGTACCGCTGCTGCTGTCGGCGGCCAGAATCTGAATCTGACTTTGGGCTGCTGATTGTTTTGGAACGAGCAGGAAACATATCCCCAGAAAGAGAATGGCCCAAATTACGGGAACGGAGGTTGTTTGCCACTCGACTGGTTGGATTTGATCTCGTGATTTTCTCATTTAATCAACAATTATGCGCCCCGTTGGATTTTTGATAGAATAGTTGGTGAGGTCGGTGGTGCCTTGAAAACCGGTACCGGCGATGCTGTCGGTGGGCGTGGTGATAACCACAAACTTTGGGGTGTTAATGGTATTCTCATTTTGTTTCCACTCTAGATATTCGGATTCCAGGTGCCGGTTGTCGCGGGTATTCACCCGAACGTTTCCATAGAGTTCAAATATGGCATCTTCGGTTTTATAAACAGCGCGATCGGAATAGGCGCGCGTTTTGACGGTTCCCGAAGAATCAAAAAGATGGATCGTGATGGGGCCTTTAATGCGGGTTTCGTTGCGGTCTTTGGTATTATAGGTGGCGGCGTAGGATCCCATCAGACGCAACTTCTTGAGCCCGTCTTCGGTGATTGTCATATCCACATCCCATGTTTCAGTCGTGGAGGTCAGTGAATCTTGCAGCGCCTCGTCAATCTTTTTGCTCTGCTCTTCAGAGAGGTCTCCGCACGAAGAAAGTGCCCCCGTAATTAACAGGCTTATTAGCAGTGCATATATCGTGTTATGTGGTTCCAAAGTATCGATCACCCGCATCACCTAATCCCGGTACGATAAATGCATCGTCGTTAAGTTTTTTGTCAATAGCTGCTGTAATGGTGTGTACATCGGGATGTTCCTGTTCTAGTTTGCGTAATCCCTCGGGGGCACATATTAACGAAACGAATCGCAGATGTTGTGCACCTTGTCCTTTAAGGAAGGAGAGCGCATCATGAGCACTACCGCCGGTAGCCAGCATGGGATCGACGACGAGGACCATCGCATCTTCCACACCGTCTGGGATGTTGGAGTAGTAATCTTTTGGTTTGTGGGTTGTTTCGTCGCGCTCCATGCCCAGGTGACCAACTTTGGCATCGGGGATAAACTGCAACAGGGCATCGGAGAGTCCGAGTCCCGCTCGTAAAATAGGGACCACCATCACCTGTTGGTCGATGTCGTAGCCGGTGGTTGTTTCGATCGGTGTTTCAACATCAAAGGTGCGTAGCGGCAACTCCTTGAGCGCATGGTACGCCAGGATGATAGCAATACGCTTGAGGGCCGCCCGGAACTGGGCGATATTTGAATTGACATCCCGCAGGATGGTCAAATCCTTACTGATAACGGGATGTTCAATAAGCGAAACCTGATCAAATGATTCAGCATCCATAACAAGTTGAATTAAGATTCAGGTGTGTCATGATCGGTGCTAAAATATTCTTTGGTTGTGCGATACGCCACCCCGGAAAGTGCGAACAGAGCAATAATGTTGAAGAAGGCCATGAGGCCGAGCATCACATCACCAAATGCCCAGATGGTCGTCAGAGTAATAACCGCCCCACCCATAAAGTGCATCACCACAAAGGCCACGCGGTACCAGAAGATGGATCCAAATCCAAAGAGATACTGGGCTGCACGATCACCGTAATAACTCCAGCTGATGGAAGTGGAAATCGCGAACAGCAGAACGGCGAATGTGACCAGATATCCACCGCCCGGTATGATGGGGGATAATCCTTTTTCAAAGGCGGCTGAGGTCAGCGGTGCTCCATTTTGTACCACCCCTCCGTACAACGTTCCAACAGCAGTACCATCTTCAGTATAGGCGCCACTGGCTTCATAAACATCCTCGGTTTCTGATTCTGTAAGTTCAATACGGCCGGTAAAAGGCTCAGAATAAGCGTCGTTGGTGTACATCGTATCAACGGGGGCCTGGTAGTGCATCATGCTTCCATTTTCGGGCACACCGTCGCTAAAATAAAGCACTTTTCCTTCTGCACCGGTCTGATTTGCCGCCTGTGCGGTCACTTTATAGGTTACCGCATCGGAGGTTGGATTAATGGCCGAAGGATGCTGCATATCCCATGCGCCAGTGGAGACAATAACGAGTCCCGTCATAGTACAGATGATAAGTGTGTCGATAAATGGTTCTAAGAGTGCAACCACACCCTCACGAACGGGTTGATCAGTTCGGGCGGCAGAGTGAGCAATGGGGGCGGAACCCTGACCGGCTTCGTTGGAAAAGATTCCTCGCTGGACACCGTAGCTCAATGTAAAAATGAATGCTCCTGATCCTACGCCGAGGGCGCCTGCCATTGGGTTAAATGCACTGCCGATGATCGTGCCAAAAGCGGGAATAATATCTTGGTAGTTGATGAGCAGGATAACAATCGCACCCAAAACGTACAATACGCCCATGAAGGGCACGAGTTTGGAGGTCACTTTTCCGATTCGCTTAATACCTCCGAGCACAACAGCACCGACGAGTCCAGCTGTGACAAGACCAGTGATATACATCGGGATCTGGAAGTCGGTTTGCATTACATCCGCAACGGTGTTGGCCTGTACAGCATTACCGGTAAGAAAAGCACAGATGGCGGCAGAGATGGAGAATGCTACAGCCAGCCATTTCCAGTTGGCGCCGAGGCCTTCTTCAATATAATACATCGGTCCACCGGATACCGTGCCGTCGGGATTGGTTTTTCGAAATTTTTGTGCCAGTGTCACCTCGGTAAATTTGATCGCCATCCCAAAAACGGCTGTCACCCACATCCAGAACAGCGCGCCGGGGCCGCCGTAGTGAATGGCCAGCGCTACGCCCGCAATATTGCCGATCCCCACGGTAGCCGAAAGGGCAGTGGTAAGGGCTTGAAAGTGATTAATATCTCCCTCATCATCGGGATCATCATAAAATCCCGTAACAACTTTTAATCCATGTTTAAATCCCCTTATTTGGATGAATCCAAGTCGAACGGTAATGTAAATACCGAAGGCCAGCAAGATAACGACCATGGCTGGCAATGCTTCCGGTGTATTCCAGATTAGATCTACAAGCCACGAAATAATTTGATCAAATGTCTCCATGAGGGATATTTTGTCCTTGTTTGGTTAAAAACGAATCAAGCGGAAGGTATAAAAAGATTTCCGAATTTTTTAGATTTAATTCGAAAAGGGCTATGAGGAACCATTAAAAAACGTTAAAATGCTAGTAATAAATAGTGCGATCTTGTTACTGCGTTCTTACTCTTATATTTAACAAGAAATAATAGGTTACAAAACTGACTTCATAAAAGGTGACGTTCTATGACTAAAGCAGACATTGTTGACGTTATTGCATCATCGACTGGATTGACAAAAGTGGAAACCGAAGCTGTGGTTAACGGCTTTATGGAAACGGTTATTGATGCGATGAAACGAGGTGAACATATTGAACTGAGAGGCTTCGGAAGCTTTAAAGTAGTAAAACGAGCGCAACGCGTGGCTCGAAATCCCAAGACTAACGAAGAAGTGATTGTGCCGGAGCAGTATGTGCCGGTGCTCAAAATGTCGAAGGATTTTAAGGAACAGGTGAACGAGTCAATGATGGAGGAGGAAGATTAGCAAGAATTAATCAAAAATAGTTGGCTTACCTGGGTTTCATTTAAGGGATATTCGTATCTTATTTGATTAGATATTATCCCAGATGCGCCATAGTTGCGCATCACTGAATTTTAACGAGCAGGTGACAATTATGCCAAGCGGAAAAAAGCGAAAACGATCTAAGATATCCAAGCACAAGCGCAAAAAGCGACTCCGAAAAAACCGCCACAAGAAGAAATAGTGAACCCCGGATTTGTTTTTTAGACAAGTAAGTAAAGGCCTTCACATTGAAGGCCTTTAACTGTTGAATTAAATTACGCTGCTTGGCTTTCCAGTGTTTGATCGGCGATGGTGAGCACGCGTTTGGATTTGACCAGCAGTTCCTGCAGTCGCTTGCTTACAAATTCATGCACATCATTCAGGCTGCTGAGATCAGCCAGCGTATATTGGAAGTAGGATATCAAGTTAACAGCCGAAAGATATTTGCTGCTTTCGGTTCCTTCAACCTCGATATGCCAGCGCGTGATGATATCATCGTCGGCCAGCAGCTCATTGACCTCTTTGCTGATATCTTCCATCCATTCGCTTGCGGCACTCAGCCGGTGGTTCCCGTTTTGAGCAGCCAATTGCGGATGAGGAGCTTTCTCATCAAAAAGCCAAGTCACTTCGATATCAATGACAGGCGAAATAGATGTTTCCACTTTGTTATCTTCTTGCAGAAACGGATGCTCTTCCATGCCCTCAAGCTCTTGGGCCAGCACCGTTTCGCGAAAACGATCCCAGTCAAAATTAATCGAAAGAGCCTTCAAGTAATTAGTTTCCTTGGAAAGGTCAATTTCAATTTCCAGTCCCGTTGCATTTATTCTATCTTCATTCCAGGTTCGAAATGAATTAACTGCAACTTCTCTCTCTTTTAAGTCAGATTGTATTCGGTTCACGACCGAATTAAAGATCGGATATGTCATTCGTCAACCCTTACATTATATTTTCAAGTTGTCTTAGAACGCCTCTATAAAAGTATGAATAACTTTTACACGCTAATATATTTAAACCGCGAGATAAAAGAAAAAATCCAAGGCGGATTTTTTAGCTTTGCCATCAGTCCGCATAAAGATGTACTGCATATTTATGTGGATAAGGACGGAGACACTTCGCGGCTTATCTTTAGTGCTAACTCCAGGGAGACGGCATTATTTCATGATTTTTATCGACCGCCGAAAAAGCGGAATGTGATCGACTTTTTCCCTTTGCTGGAAGGTCGGCAAATTACAGATGTGGAGCTGGCCGACAAAGATCGGCTGGTGTATATCTACTTTGACAATGATCAATTTTTACAGTTTAAGCTATTCAGCGGGCATCCCAATGTGTTTCTGGTTGCGGATGATGAAATTGTTGATGCCTTTAAAAATCCTGAAGAAGTGAAAGGCAAACCACCGCTGGAACCGCATGCGCCAACCTTCCAGGATGAGGTCAGTCCCAAGCGCAATGCCAAAAATCAGATGACGGAGATTAATCCGCTGCTGCCGCGAAATCTGCTGCCGTATGTTATCGAGCAATATAACGTGGCGGATATGAATCCCGAGGAAGTGAAAACGTTTA
Organism: uncultured Balneolaceae bacterium; assembly: GCA_964490705.1. Taxonomy (GTDB): domain Bacteria; phylum Bacteroidota; class Rhodothermia; order Balneolales; family Balneolaceae; genus Fodinibius. The sequence goes on from CAZBCG010000003.1 coordinate 179,076, forward strand.
CGTTGGATATTACCGAAGCATTGAAAGAAGATCCGCATCCCCGGGTGCTCAAGACGGGCGACTTTTGCCTGTGGTCAAAAGAGTGGCTGGATATCCCCAGTGAAAAAGAGTGCGATGTTGTGAATGATTGCGTAGCGTTTGCCTATAAAAATGCCGTTCATCTGCGGCGATTGCACGATAAAAAAGAAGACGTCGCCGAGTTTCTGGAACGCAGTAAATCACAGAAAGAATCACTGGTCAATCAGCTGCAACAGGCCGATAAGAGTTTGGAACGGTCTGAACAATATGAAAAATACGGGCACTTGCTGATGGCACATGCCCACGAAGAGGTAAACGAAGGGACCAAAAAGTTGACTATTGAAGATTTTTACGAAGATCAGGATGAAATAACCATCCCGCTGAAAGAAGAAAAAGATATTGCTGAGAATGCCGAGTATTATTATGAAAAGGCGAAGGATGCCAAGAAATCCTACGAAAATGCGCGGAAGCGTTTGCCCAAAGTGAAGAAAGATTTGGAGCGAGTAACTGAGCTTTTAAATGAAATTGAGGATATTGAACATCTGCCGGATTTAAACGACTGGATTAAGGATCACAAAAATGAACTCGAAGAATTCGGATTTGGGAGTAGTGACGACAAGCAGGCTACATCGCCCTTTCGCAAATTTAAAGAGGGTAAATTCGAGATTTGGATCGGCAAGAATGCCAAGAGCAACGATCAACTCACCAGTCACGCGCACAAAGAAGATATTTGGATGCACGCACGGGGCGTCGGGGGATCGCATGTGGTTATACGGATGGGAAATCGCAAGGACTATCCGCCGCAGCAGGTTATTTTGAAAGCAGCCAGTTATGCCGCGTACTATTCAAAAGCGCGCGGAATGAAATCAGCACCCGTGATGTACACAAAGCGTAAATATGTGCGCAAGCCCAAAGGTGCTGCGCCCGGTGCGGTCGTTGTTGAACGGGAGCAGGTACAGATGGTTCCACCGATGAAGCCTGAGAGTAAATAAGGATCAAAAGTAGTGTGTCATCCTGAATTTATTTCAGGATCTAATCTGCTTAATATTGAGATTCTGAAACCCCGAATGGCCGGGACACGGCAAGTTCAGAATACATGGAAGTTCAAAGCTGTGAAGGAGTTGTACTCCTGAACATTGCGGAACGGGAGTGTAACTTCCTTTTAGCTTTTGTTGATGATTATAGAAGTTCATAGTAATCAGAGTCTTTTTTTTACAAAAATGATTTCAAATCTACCTGATCGTATTTTTCTAAGCGGATTTATGGGGGCGGGTAAATCCACGCTCGGTCGCAAACTAGCCGATGAGTTGGAGCTGCCATTCTTAGATCTGGACAACAAAATTGAAGAACAGGCCGGCCAATCCATCCCGCAAATATTTGAGGAATCCGGCGAAGCGGGATTTCGAACAGCCGAACGACGGGCAGTTATGGAGATCATCCGCAATGACGAGGGTATCATCGCGCTGGGGGGTGGAAGTCTGCAAAATCAGCACCTGCTGGATCATATCAAACTCAATGGACTGCTTATCTTTATAGAGACGCCAATTTCCGTTATTTTAGAGCGCATTTCAGGGGATCCGAATCGTCCGCTGTTGGTGGATGAGGAGGGGAATCCCAAAAGCAAAGACACGCTTCGCCAAGAATTACAGCCTCTTTATGATGAACGGCTGCCGCTCTATGAACAGGCCGTTGTTAAAATTACGGATGATGGAAGCGAACGGCCGGAAGCACTCGTTCAGACCTTATTAAAAAAGATCAAAAATCATGTCGAACATTATTGATGTAGAAATTACCCACGAGCAGCGGTATGCAATTGCCGTGGGAGAAGGGCTGGAATCCTCCTTTGCAGAATTTTGTAAAGGACGTTACTCCGGTGATCGGATTTTTGTGATGATCGATGAGAGGGTAAATCGCCTGCATGGCGAACGGGTGGAAAAGATGTGCCGGCAGGTGTTTGATGATCTGCATATCCAGGAAGTGCCCGAGGGCGAATCGTCCAAATCAGTTGAGGAGTGGAACAAACACGTTAATCTGTTGTTAGAACAAGGGTTGGAGCGCAATACACCGTTGCTGGCTGTGGGTGGGGGCGTAACCGGTGACCTCGGTGGATTTGTTGCTGCTTCGACACTGCGTGGCATCCCGCTCATCCATATGCCTACATCGCTGCTGGCGATGGTGGACAGCTCGATCGGCGGCAAGACGGGCATTAATCATGCGACGGGTAAAAACCTGATTGGAGCCTTCTATCAGCCGGATGTTGTTATTGCAGATGTATCCTTTTTAGAAACTTTGGAGCACGCCGAATGGATCACCGGCATGGCTGAAATCCTGAAGTATGCGGCGATTAGCCACCCTCCGATATTTGATGAGATGGAGAAGCTTGTCAAACAGCCGTTGGAACCCAATCAACAATGGTCCAACATCATCCGGCAGAGTGCGCGCATCAAAGTAAATGTGGTGCAAGAAGATGCGCTGGAGGCAGGCAAGCGGGTGCATCTCAATTTTGGGCATACATTTGCGCATGCACTGGAAAATATCTCGGGCTATGGAAAGCTTTCTCACGGTGAAGCGGTATTCGTGGGGATGATAGCAGCCACCTATTTTTCCCGTCAGCTGGGACACCCCGTGGACGATACACGTTTTGACCCGTTTATCTCGTTATATCAGCAGCAGATGTCTGCGCTGCCAACCAACATTGATGAACTGATAGAAGCCATGAAATCCGATAAAAAAGTTAAAAATAATACTATTCGATTAGTGTTATTGAATGACTGGGGTTCACCTTATATTTATAGATGTACTGATTTATCGATGCTTCACGATGCGTGGCGATATGCATTGGGTCGGTTTAAATAAGATTTTAGCAAATAATACACGTGTTTTTTCGCTGGTTACATAAAAGCTGGAAATATTTTTGGGGGATACTACTCTCCCTGTTACTCGTCGTGGTCGTATTGGGAGCCACGCTACTGGGATTATTACAGCTCGATGCCACGCAGGAGTATCTTGTGGATCGTATTGAGCGACAGGTCGAAGAATCATATCATGCTAATCTATCGGTGGGAGAGCTCGACGGATTTTTGCCCTTCCAGGTTTCCTTACATGAGGTCACGTTAACCAGCACCGATTCCGCTTCGGCGGATACGCTTATTGCCGTCAACACCATTGACAGTAAAATCGACGTATGGGGACTGCTGCAAAATCGGGTAACCATTACCGGCTTTACGATGGATGCTCCCCGGGTGTGGCTCCGTTCTGATGAAGAGGGGCGTCAGCGATTTTTAGTTCCCAGAAAGAAAAAAGCGTCTGCAACTCAGTCTGCGGATGAAAGTTCATGGTTTAGCGAAGTGGAGATTATCGCTCCGGCCATGGAAATTACCAATGGCAAGCTCTTTCTGGAGTCGGCTACAACCGAAAATCAGATTGGGAACCTGCCGCAGTCGTTTGCGCTTACCGAAATTAATGCCAGCTTTTTTGTGGATTGGAGCGACGAGCAGCGCTATCTGGATATCGAATCATTTTCGGCTAATACTACCAATCTTCAAATTGGTGACCTTTCATTCTCGGGACAGGTATATAGCGACCTGGAAACGCTCGAGTTCAACTCGTTTCACGTAAATTTGGGTAATTCCCGGTTTATCCTGAATGGAGAAATCGATGACGTTAACATTACGGAACCCAATTTTACGAACCAGCTGCTGCGTGCCCGATATAATTTAAGTGTCCAGTCTGATCGGTTGCATCCCCGCGATTTGCGCGATTTTGTTCCCACCATTCCAAATACCGATGTCTTGTTTACACTCGATATCACAGCGCAGGGCACGACCGATTCGCTGCACGTCGATAATGCTTCTGCCGGCCTTGGAGAAAGTCACGTAAGCTTGAATGGTTCATTCAAAAATCTGCGCGATAAAAACTTATTTACTTACGATATTTTTCTGGATGAAGTGTCGCTTTATAGGCAGGATATGAATCAGCTAACCGATTCGCTGGCTACACCACAATATCAAGCACTTGAAAATGTAACAGCATCGGGACAGGCCGCCGGCACGCTCGACTCCATCGATGTTGACCTGCAGCTCGAAAGTCCGCTTGGTCGGCTGACGATGAAGGGGCAGAGCCAACTCTCAGCACCGTATGCATATTCCGGTACTATGACGGGGACCGAGTTGGATATCAGTCCCGTCGCACCAACGGAGCTGGATACTACATCGCTCAATTTCACCGCTCGTCTCAGCGGACGACAATTTTCTCTGCAAAAAGCGAGCAGCCAGCTGCATGCATCGTTGAATGACAGTCATATTAACAATGTGCGAATCGGACAGCTCGAGCTCTCCTCTACATTGTCAAACGGGATATGGCAACATGATTATGACTACCAAAGTGGCTCGGAAAGAGCTCAGGGGTCGGGACGATTCGATTTTAGCCGTGATAACTATTCGCTGGCGATGAGCGGCAGTGCCGAGAATATCAATCTACAAAAGTTTTTGGCAGATACCGTTGTTGCTCCCACACAACTCAATTTTGATTACAATGCCGAGATCCAGGATTTGAATCTGAATCGTCTATATGGACGGGCTAACCTTGATATTCGTCCGTCAGTGGTTGGCGGAGATTCCGTGCGTGCGCATCAATTTTATGTTGATCTAAACTCCGTCAACGAAGAAAATCGATCGCTGCGCCTTACCAGCTCGCTGTTTGATATGAATATCAGCGGAGATGTTATTCCCGGGGATATTATTGCACAAGCCCAATTTTGGGTGCCGTATCTGCGCGATCGTTTCCGTACCGAAGTGCTGATGGATTCGCCCCAAAGTGTACGCGATTTCCAGCGGCAGAGACCGCAAAATCCGGTTGTGCTTAAAGGGAATATTACGACCAAAGATTTGACACTTATTCAACAGTATTTGCCAAAATTTCCTGCAATCCAGACCGATTCCGAAATTTCATTCAGTGCTAATACCGATGGTACTCGTCTGCTGCTATCCGCCGAGATGCAGGCCGATACGCTTCGTTATAATCAGTTTAATATCAGGGATAGCCGTACACAGATGACAGCCAGTTTCCGCAGTGATCGTATGCTTAAAGAGTTTTCAACTGTTGATCTGCAAGCAAATATCGGCACTTTTGATACGCCCTCTCTTGATATGGATTCGCTCGGTATTGATTTGGCCGTCAAGCAGGATTCAGTTCATTATAGCCAGCAAATTGGCAGTATCTCAGAAAATGCCCGATTCCAAATGTCGTTGCATTCAAGTCTCTCAGACTCAGCGGTTTCAGTGTCTGTCCAGGATTTCTTTTTGGGCAACGATCTTTATGCATGGACCCACGAGCACCAGCCGTCATTTACATATCGGCAGAGCGGTGCAATAGAGTTTCGGGATTTTAGTTTCGAGAACAGGAATGAGTATTTTCGCCTGATGGGAACGCTCAGCGGAGATCGCGCTGATTCGCTCACCTATGTCCTGCGCGATATTAACCTGAAGCGTATATCTGAACTTATTACCGGCAAGGTTAATTTTGCCGGTGTCCTTAACGGTACGCTCGTCACCCGTTCGCTTACGCGCCAGCCGACCATCCAGGGAGCACTTAATATCAACCGGTTTCATCTTAACGATCGACTGGTGGGCGATGTATCCTTCAAAAGCAGGTACAATCCGCAACGGGAGCGATTCGATACCCAGATTGATATTGTGACGGATAGCACAAAATATGAAGAGTACTTGGAATCAAATGATGACATCGGCCAGAATATCCAGCTGGATGGGTATTTTGTGACACCGAATCCACAGGTGAGACAGGATACCGTGTTTTATTTCGATGCGGACTTCAATCAGATTGATATGTGGGTAGTACCGCTTATTGTGGAAAATATTTTTCAGAGCGTGGAGGGGCAGGCCTCGGGTGAAGGATATATTACCGGCAATCTCGAGGATTTCGATTTTCATGCTGACTTTGAAACGCAGAACGTATTTGCGAAGCCGCGATTTGTCAATACAAACTATTTTATAAACGGCCATGTCGGGCTCGACCGGGATGAAGGTGTCACCCTCGATTCCCTGCAGGTAATGGATACCAAGGGGGGGACCGGCACCGTAACGGGAACGGTAGATCTGAATGATTTTAAACCGATTACCTACCTGGATCTGGCGCTTGATATGAATCAGCTGCAGTTTTTGAACAATACGATGGACCCGGATGTGCCATTCTTTGGTAATGTCTCAGGGACGGGCGTGGTGCGGGTAACCGGTTCGAACAATGATCTGTATATGCGCACCGAAAATCCGGTACAGGTGACGAACGATTCCGAGGTTTCTATTCCGCTGCTCGAGGAAACCGAACTAAGTGAAACAGGCAAGTTTATCCAATTTGTAGATTCCTTTGATGCCAAGCCGAAGTTGCCGGGTACTCAAAATGGGGGAACTCCCAACCAGCAACAGATGAATGAGGAAGCGCTCGAAGAGGCCATTGCAAATATGACCTTTAGTGAACGTTTCGATCTGGATCTGCAATTCAGTGCACCTCAAAACATTACGGTGAACCTACTTTTTGATCCCGTTACGGGCGAAATTTTGACGGCCCAGGGCACCGGGCAGATGCGTATTAACATGCAGGATCAGGATGTGCAGATGTTTGGGCGGTACAGTATCAACAGCGGAAGCTACCAGTTTGTAACAGGCGAAATTATTAGCCGCCGGCTGGAGCTGGAACCGGGCGGAACGATTGTTTGGGAAGGTCCGCCGGACAATGCCCGACTGGATATCAGTGCAATCTATAACGCACGGCCGGATATTTCTACGCTCACTTCTGATGCCACCCTGCAATCCCAAAACCAGGATGGCGCCGGGCAACGCGTGCCTATCGAGTTGATCGTAGAAATTAACGGCACATTAAATAGTGTGGAAAATAATTATTATTTTAGGCTTCCTTCATCTATTGATCTGACTTCAAACTCAACGCTGCAATATACCATCAATCAGATAAACCGTGATGAGCAGCAGAAGTTGTTTCAGGCGACGAGCATTCTGTTTTCGGGGCAGTTTATCCCTACAGAGGGAGCCGGTAATCCTACGGCATCGCTCAGCCAAAACCTGACGAGGGGATCCACAGTGTTAAATCCGCTGCTCTCCAATCAGGTGATAAGTCCATTGTTATCTAACCAAATAAATGCGTTACTTAACAGTGATGTAAGTCGCCTCGATGTTGACTTTAATTTGAATGCCTATAACGAGGTTGATTTGGGCATCGCATTGCGATTGTATAACGACCGCCTCATCTTACGGCGTGAGGGACAAATTACCGGTGGAGGTCCGCAAAGCTCAATTGGCGATCGCATTGGGGATCTCAATGCTACCTATCGAATTCAGCGCGGTTTGTCGCTCACGGCTTTCCACCGTCAGGATCAGGTGTTAAACAGCCTGGGCACAGGTGGCACACAAGCCGGTGACGTAACCCCCAGCGTTGATGGTATTGGATTGGAATCACAGATACAGTATAACAGTTGGAAAGAACTGTGGGGTAAAATTACAGATACCGTAAACAGTATTTTTGGAAGCAAAAAGAAGGATAAGAAACAGAATGACAATAAAGAATTAGCAAAACAGAAAGCAACAAAAGAAGAAAAAGAGAAGTAAGAATTTTAAAGATTTTATTACCATTCAATGAGTAAAAGTAAGAAAGAAACATTTGAGGAAATTATCCTCGACATTTTGCAGAAGAATCCCAATGCACACCTGCCTTTTGATGTTCTGCAGAATATATTGCAAATCAACAGTGGAAAAGATAATAAACGACTTAAGAGTGTCATCAACAGCCTTTTTGATCGCAATCTGATTGTGAAACGAAAGGGCGGTGCCATTCAGCTTTCGGGCAATGGACAGGGAAAGAGTTCGAATACCGTAACGGGCAAAATTGATATCAGCCGTCGGGGCACGGGCTATCTGATTACCGAGGTTTTTGATGAGGATGTGCGAATTCCCTCGAAGCACCTGGGTACGGCCCTGCAAGATGACAAAGTAAAGGTTGAGCTCTTTAACAAGGGCAGAAAAGATCGCCAGGAAGGAAAGGTTGTCGAGGTTCTCGAACGCGGCAAAAGCATTTTTGTAGGCACACTCAACAAGCAGGGCAAGCAGAATTATTTAATCAAGCCGGATGAGAAATCAGCCCATACCGAATTCTTTATCCTGCCCGCTAATATTGGCGATGCCCAACCCGGCGACAAGGTCGTTTTTGAGCTGGTGGACTGGGTGCATCCGCGGTCGCTGCCCGAAGCAAAAATTGTGGAGATTCTCGGCCGCGAGGGTAGTAACGATGCAAACGTGCTCTCAATTTTAGCTGAGAACGATATAAAGGCCGGTTTCCCCGATGAAGTAGTCGAGTATGCCGAGAATATTGAAAGCGACATCACTGAAAAAGAAATTATGCGTCGCCGCGATATCCGGGATGAAACGGTGTTTACGATCGATCCCGATACAGCCGAAGATTTTGACGATGCGCTGAGCATTAAAGTCTTGGATAACGGCAATTTTTATCTGGGCGTACATATCGCCGATGTTACGCATTACATGCCGCGCAATACCGTGCTCGATGATGAGGCCTATAATCGCGCCACGAGCGTGTATCTGGTTGATCGGGTGATTCCGATGCTGCCGGAGAAATTAAGTAATGGGGTATGCAGTTTGAGTCCGCATGATGATAAGCTGGCCTACAGCTGCTTTATGGAGATTGCACCCAACGGAAAGCTAGTGGATTATTCCATTGAGGAAACCGTCATCCACTCCGATCATCGATTTACCTACGAAGAGGCGCAGGAAGTGATCGACGGAGCCGACAGCGAATTTTCGATGGAGATGCAATCTGCAGCCAAGCTGGCGCACACACTGCTCGACAAGCGCTTTGCCGAAGGCAGCATCAACTTTGAGACGCCCGAACCCAAGTTCATTTTGGATGATGACGGCACGCCCATCGACGTAGAGCTCAAAGAGCGGTTGTTTGCACATCGGCTGATTGAGGAGTGCATGCTGCTGGCCAACAAAACCGTAGCCAAGCACGTGGATAAGCTTCGAAAACAATCCCACAAGAAAAATAATGAGGATCTGTTTCCGTTTTTATATCGTATTCACGATCAGCCGGACCTCGATAAACTCAAGAACATCGAAGAAAATGTGAAACCGATTGGCATTAACTTTCATATCGACAGCCCCACGGTGAGCTCCAAGGCAATTAATGTGTTGCTCGAAAAGATTAAGGATACCTCGCTGGAACTTACGGTGAACGACCTGATGCTTCGGGCCATGTCGAAGGCAGAATACAGTCCAGATAATATTGGACATTTTGGACTGGGATTTGACGACTACGCACACTTTACGAGTCCCATCCGCCGTTATCCTGATGTACTGGTACACCGTCTGCTAAAAAATTACGGAGCCGGCAAGCCCAGCTACTCGTATAATGAACTTAAAAAGATGGGATCGCATTGTAGTGAACAAGAGCGTTCTGCGATTGATGCCGAGCGCGATTCAGTAAAGTTAAAGCAGGTTGAGTATTTGAGTCAACATCTTGGTGAAGATTTTGACGGTGTCATCAGCGGTGTGATGAGCAGCGGCATCTTCGTGGATCTGAAAGACTTGCACTGCGAAGGCATGGTGCGGGTTAGTGATTTGAATGACGATTATTACGAATACGATGAAAAGCGTCACTGCCTGGTTGGGCGAAATCACGGTAAAAAGTACCAGCTAGGGAAAGAAATTCGTGTAAAAGTTGTTAAGACTGATATAAAAGCGCGACAAATAGATCTCAAACTTGTAGATGATGGTGAATAATGTAATTTTTCTGCAAAAATGGATACAGTTATGAAAGCATCTCAACTTCTTCGGCGGTCTCTGTTACTGTTATTTATGATGGCTTTTGCAGGTGGGGTGGTGCAAAAAGCCTATGGTCAGTATTTTTCGTTTGGCAAGAATAGGGTTCAGTATAAAAATTTTGATTGGCGATATATCCAGTCAGAACATTTTGATGTGTATTACTACCAATCGAAAAATTATGATCTGGCCAATTTTGCCGCTTATAATTTAGAGGCCTCTCTTCAACAGCTCCGCGAAGATTTTGATCATGAGATTGCTGATCGTATCCAGGTAATTATTTATGATTCACATAACGATTTTTCGCAGACCAATGTATGGCCGTTGCCGGTTGATGCTGAAAGTATAGGTGGGATGACTGATCCTTATAAAAACCGAATTACCATGCCGTTCGATGGTAATTATACCAAGTTTAGAAGCACCTTACAGCATGAACTGGAGCATGCGGTGATTAATGATATGTTCTATGGCGGAAATGTACAGTCGCGCCTCAGTGGCAATGCCCTGCAGATTCCGAATTGGTTTAATGAGGGTATGGCTGAATACACATCTCTTGGGTGGGATACCGAGACCGATATGTATATTCGCGATGCGGTAATCAATAATTATTTGCCGCCCATCCCGCGACTTGGAGGATATTTTGCCTATCGAGGCGGGCAGTCGGTGTGGAATTTTATTTCTGAAGAATATGGCCGACAAAAGATTACCGAAATAATGCAGACCCTGAAAACTTCGCGGAGTTTAGAGGCGGCATTTAGCCGTTCGCTGGGTCTTAACCTGGAAGAACTTAGTGAGCGTTGGCAAGATTATTATCGCGAGCGCTACCTGCCAGAAGTGGCAAATCGCGAAAAAGTAACCAATTTTGCCGATCAGCTTACCGACCGCGATAATTCGGGCACCTATAACACCAGTCCTGCTATTTCGCCACAGGGCGACAAAATTGCAATGATTACCAACGATCGCGGTTATTTCGATGTCGTTGTTATCAGTGCTATTACCGGGGAAAAGATAAAGACGCTCATTAAAGGAGAGGATAACCTGAACTTTGAGGAGCTCAATATCTTAAATCCCAATCTAACCTGGTCGCCAGATGGTCAAAAAATTGCGTTATCCAGCAAATCGAAAGGATCCGACAATCTTGCCATTGTTGACTACAATAGTGGCAAGGTTCGAATGGTTAAATTTCCCAAACTGGATGCAATAGGATCGGTTGCTTGGTCACCGGATGGTCAAAAAATTGCCTTTGACGGTAACATTGGTCCGTATCAGGACATCTATGTGTATAACCTGGAAAGTAAGGAGTTCAACAATGTTACAAATGATGTAATTTCTGATTATACACCAGCTTGGGGATCCGATTCAGAAACCATCTACTTTACCTCATCGCGCGGTGATGAGGTGACGCTTAATCAGGTTAAGAATACCTCTCGTTTGTTGATGGATGATGATCTCTATAGCACCGATATCTACGCGGTAACTCTTGGAGACAACAGAGCTCAGCGTCTCACCAAGACGCCACGCTGGAACGAATATCAGCCATCCACTACACACGATGGACGACTGTTTTATATCTCCGATGAGAACGGTATTCCCAATGTCTATCAAATGAATTTGAACGATCGTACCACCACACCGTTGACCAATCTGCAGACCGGGGTCATGCAGATGTCGATCAGTTCCGATGGTGGACGTATGGCAGTTAACTCTATCAACGAAGGCTATGTGGATATCTTTATGATCCGGTCTCCGCTTACTCGTAAGAAAGATGGACGGCTACAACTTAATCACTGGGCGCAGCGTCGAGCACAGGAAACCGAAGCAGAGCGTGTGCCGGCTACCGGTTATGTTCGTGAAATGTTGACTTCAAATCCATTAGCTCAAACAAGCCTGACTGATGCAGTAGCTTCAAAAATAGATCCCGAGCCAAAGGAGGCCATAGTCGATACGTTGGCTGGGGGCAAACCCGAACCTCAACAACAAGATACGACCGAGGAGAGTCAGACCGATTCCGACGAAATTGATTTTCGGAACTATGTATTTGATTCTTCAGTAGAAGAAGATTCTGTTTTTAAGAAAAAATATTTAGATGCTGCTAAGTTTGATCTGGAAGACAACAAAACCGATGACGGGCGGTACGTACCCAATAATTATCGTCTGAAATTTAGTACCGATCTTGTTTACGCAGGGGGGAACTTTTCAACCAATTACGGATCGTACGGTATTACCCAGATCCGGTTTAGTGACCTGCTGGGTAATCATCAGATTTCGTTTGGTAGCAATTTGAATCTTGATCTGCGGAACAGCACCTACTTTTTGCAGTATGGCTATTTGAAACAGCGCACCGACTGGATTTTCAACTTTTTCCACAACTCCAGCAGTTTTCAGGATTTTTCAGGTCAATTGTATCGTTTGCGGTCGTACGGCGGGGCCGTGAATATGCGATATCCCATCGACAAGTTTCGCCGCGTTGACTTGAGCTTGTCCATGATTGAGTTGTCTCAAGATTATACCATCGCCTATTCGGATATTTCTCAAAATCGCAGTTCTTCATTCTTGTATCCGCAGGCTATTTATACCAGCGACAGAACCCTGCGGGGGAATATTACGCCCATTGCGGGGTCGCGGTATTCGGTGAGTCTGAGCGGTAGTCCACCTGTTACGTCCAGCTCTATCGGTTTTGCTTCTGTGCTTGGTGATTATCGCAAATATTTTAATCTCGGATCAGGATATTCTTTTGCTGTCCGGGGATCCGGGGCAGCTTCATTTGGCAGCGATTCCCAAACCTTCTTTATGGGCGGTATGCTGGGCTGGATTAACCAGCAATATTCAGATCGCAGTCTCCCGCTTGATGAACTTGGCGATCAATTCTTTACACAGCCGGCGCTTCCGCTGCGTGGTCATCCCTATAATGCTATTTACGGAGATCGCTTTGCTCTTGTGAATGCTGAATTTCGCTTCCCGCTGTTTGCAGCAATTCTGCCGGGCCCTATTCCCATCTTGCCCCTGTATAATTTGACGGGGGTTGCATTTGTCGATGCCGGTATGGCCTGGGGACAGGAGGTGACGTTTGAGTATCGTAATCAAGATGGTGAGCTGGTCAAAGCAGATCCCCCGTTGAATGATAAAGATCTTAATTTTAGAATCAGCAAAAGGGAACAACGTTCTATAGCCGTACCGGGAGCAGGGGATCTTAATGTCGATGTCGATAACGGAGATATCCTGATGGGCGCCGGCTTTGGACTGCGTACCATTCTGTTTGGATTTCCGCTCCGCTATGATGTGGGCTGGCCGTATTACCGCGATGGTTTTGAAAGCAAGCCGATTCACTATATTACCATCGGCGTCGATTTCTAAACTTCGCTAATATCTGGTTTTCAAAAGGAGATCCTTAACCGGGATCTCCTTTTTTGTTGATCAGGGAAAATCATTTTGAAGCATGCGTTTATCAGCTAGGGGGGGTAAGGGAGAATATACTCCCGGCGAATATTTCTTACAGGGCTACAGCTTTTCTGCGGCCAGATAGCTAATTGGAAAAATAAGGAAAGCATTGGGTCGTTTCTCACCTATCGTCGTACTACCCGGTTGATTTTCAGCAGGCGATCAAAATTCTGATCGGGATCTTTAAAATAGACAAACGTCAAATATTCCTGCTTAGACGATAAAAACCCCTGGTCCAGGGCAAGGTCGTTAACGCCATTATTTTGTACCAGCACGTATTTGTAGGCGTATTGTCCCTGCTTGATGAGTGCAGTTCCTTCCCACAATTTCCGTTCCGTATTGTAGCTCATTTTTTGCAGTGGGTTAATCATCCAGTTATTAAAATGACCAACAATGTAAATTTCTGATGACGTCGAGATTGAGCTGTCAGTTTCGAGCGAAAAGTGCACGCGGGCGTAGTCGCTGCCGCGAGCATCAAGCGGTATCCCCCAATCTGAGCTGGTAAAGGGACGGGAACTGATATCCAGGTTTTGTACATCACGACGCAGTAAAATGTCAGGAGGTGTGTTGCCTGGTCGGTATTCCAGAATTTTGCGTCCATCGGCATCAAAGCTGCGCAGGTCCAGTGTTTTAAATTCATAATTACCGATATAGGCATGTTCTCTTTCCAGTCGTCCATTGAGTTCATTTGGGGTTATCGTATCCAAAAAACCGGCGGTACGCATACGTCCCCAAAAGCGATTTTGTACGAACGACATCGACAGATCAAACTGCGGATACTCTACAAAATTGGGATAGCGATAGGTGCCAAACGGCTGATCAATGGGACGTCCGTCATTACGCTGGGCATAAAAGGTTTCGATGCGGGTATCCAGGGTGCCTTCGTTTTCCGTTACAAAAAACGGGATTGAAAACAGTAATTCTCCGCTATTATAGCTATAGATTTCCATCAAATAATTGCCACTTACCACGGGATTCAGTTCAGTGGGGAATTCATGCTCCACATGCCAGTACGATGGGCGTTGGCTATAACTCTCCTTGACATTTTGCACATAGGTCTGTGAAAAGCTGTCGAGGAAGGTGGAAGGAGTAATGCTGCTTTGATCCCAATTTTGCGAGCGATGTGATATCTCCAGCCGAAACTGCCGGCTTTCTTCGCCCAGGTAATCAAACGACAAGATCAGCTTTTGCTGAGAATTGAGCTGAATGACTGGCGGTCCCGTAGGATTTCCCTTGGGATGCAGCTGAATGCTTTGAATGTCGTTGGGCGGTGCCTGTTGTTGGGGGAGCGCAAAGGTGGCTTCCAGATTCTCAGATGATGGTTTGACCGTGGATTGTGTTCTATTTTGATTAGAGGATGCACACCCCATCCCAATACAGAGAATAAAAGTTGCCAGTAAAAATTTAGCGTAAAAATTCGCCGTTGAATACAAAATGGGCCGGACCTTCAAGTTTAATATTAGAATAGGTGTCAGTATGAGAGTCAAACGAAAAGTGAACGTTGAGTGCGCCACCTTTGGTATCAACAGAAAATGGACTTTCTGCCGGATGATCTTGCAGATGATGCCAAACCAGGGCAGAAGCGATTGCTCCCGTACCGCAGGCCAGGGTCAGATCTTCGACGCCTCGTTCATATGTTTGCAGTTGCACGGTCTGTTGATCAACCCCGCAAATGAAATTGACATTCGTGCCTTTGGGTTGAAACTCTTCGTGATAGCGTAGCTCGCTTCCCAACTTTCGCAGTTGGTCTTCTTGCTCGAGTTCATCCTCGTCAACCTGCGTGACGATATGCTCGGTGCCTGTGTGAATTTGATACAGTGTTACACCATCCACCGTGTGTTCAGCAGCTGAGGCCTCCATCGGAAACGCAATGCTCACCGTATTTGGAGATGACACTTCTGCTTGATAAATCTGGTCATGCACATTAAACGAGTGGTTGGCATCAAATCCCAGTGAGTGGGCAAAAAGTGCAATACAGCGGGCCCCATTACCGCACATCCCGGCATTACTGCCATCGGGATTGCGGTAGATCATCGTGTAATCAACCTTTGGCTGTTGTGGTTTCGCCAGGGCCAGGATGCCATCAGAACCAACGCCGAATTTCCGGTCGCAGATTTCAGGGGCCAGTCCGGCAATTTCTTCTTCGGAAAATTGCCCGTTGCGGTTATCGAGCACCACAAAATCGTTGCCGGCGCCCTGCATCTTTGTAAAAGGGATATGTGAGCTGGAATCAGTCATCATTAATCAGTTGGCAAAAGCGGGTAAGTGTTTCCAGGAATCAGCATCCGAAATAACGGGATCCTGGTCGCGCATCAGGTTCGAAAATCGAAAGGCCAGGGCGGTAAATATCAATTTGGCCTGCACATTTTGATAGATCATCGGCTTGCACTTATTCACTTGCGTAATCATTTCCTCGAGACGCGCATCGCTAAGCGTTTTACAAAACTTCTGAATTACCTCGATTTGATCAGCATTGGTAATTAATTCTTTTTTCTGCGTTGAACGATACACCATCAGATCTCTAAGAAAAACTTCCATCACGTTGAGGATTGCAATCTGTCCCTCTACATTTTGCTGACTCTGCCAATCCTGTGCCGTTTCAGTGATGTTGACGGCATCCTGCGCGTATGCATAGCGTAGGAATTCGATAATTGCCTGCCGTGTTTGCTTCAGCGTGCCCACATCAAAAAAGCGGGTCATGGCGTAATTACCACCCGAAACGCGAGCCAGATATGAGGCATCATCTTCGGGCAGCCCATCCTGTTTAATAAGTGCCTGTTCGATCTCTTCGGTTTTAAGCGCCGAAAGTTGAATATGTTGACATCGGGAGATAATTGTGGGCAGCAGCGCTTCGGTATGGTCGGTCGTGAGCAGAAATATCATGTCTTCGGATGGCTCCTCCAGTAATTTCAAAAAGGCGTTTGCAGCCTCTTTCCGCATGTTTTCAATACCCGTCATAATCACAACCGTTTTTTGTCCCTCGTTTGGTTTATAAAAAGCAGTGGGACGAATTTCTTCCCGGAAGTAATCAATGGGATAAAAAGCGCGTTTATTTTTAGTGCTGTCTTCATTCGTTAAAGAAGGTCGCAAGCTAAAATCCACAATTTCATACGGATCTTCGCGAAGCAGTTCCAGGCGGTTGCGTAGTTCTTCTACCGAAACAGTAGTTGGCACCGGCAGAAATACGTGAATATCGGGATGGGTAAACCACGATGATTTTTTTGAAAAAGCTTGGCTGCCAAGATCGGTCAGGTTATCTACGCCGTTAATGAGTTCAGCAAAGGCTAAAGCAAAAGCGGTTTTGCCAATACCCGGTGGCCCCGAAAACAAGTACGAATGACTGATGCGTCCCGATTGCAGGATACGCTCGATCTGTTCGCGCGCAAAAGACTGACCTACCAGTCTCTGGTCGCCAAAACTAAATGTGAGATTGCTGTAATGTTCCATGGTGTTATTCTTCAAAAATATAATCAAAAAGTAAGACGCCGGCGGTAATAGTGACACCGGCATAACCAAAAAGTGCCCAAAAATCGTTGAGGTAATTTTCTGTAAATCCCTCGATAAGGGCAGCTTTGGTAGTGCGGACCAATATCAAAATTAATGGAAACAGCAGGGGAATGCTCAATACCGAAAAAATAGCTCCCTTTCGATCGGCTTGCGAAACGATGGCCCCGAGCATGGTGGCGATGCCCGAAAGTCCGGCAGTGCCTAAAATTAATACGAGCACCAATGCCCGTCCGTCGGCGATAGGCATTCCCAGTAGAAAGATATAGAGCAAGAAGGTGGCCATATTCACCGATAGCGTGAACAGGTAGTTATAGCATAGCTTGCCGACGAACACTTCGCTGGCGCTGCTGTGAAGTCGAAGCAAATCAAAGGTTCGTCGCTCGGTTTCCATCACAAATGAGCGCGACAGGCTGGAGAGTGCGGCAAACAAAATGATGATCCAGATGAGAGCGCTTTTGGGCGTGGGCGGCAGCTGCTCAGCGTTGAGCGCAAAGAGGATCAGCAGCAGCGAAGCGCCCACAAATGCCAGCACCGTATTGATGGCGTAGCGCGAGCGAAGCTCAGTTTGTAAATCCTTGGCCAACACGGCCGATATTCCCTGTAAAAAATTCATCAACGCAGTTTACAAAATTTGCTATGAAGTAGTAAGCCTGCTCATTAATAAATCACAAAGTTCGACTTGCGATTGCTCTGCTAAATTAGTTGTATCACACCGTAAACGATGAGTATATTTGAACAGCATCAAAATTGATAATTTAGTTTTTGCCGCATGAACATTTTCAGCTTATTAGATCCCCAAACGGTATTTCCTGCCCTCGAAGTGAATGACAAGGCGGAAATTTTGGACACTCTGGTGTCTTCGCTGAAAGGTAAAGTATCGAACGGGGAGATTGAAAAAATTCGAACGGCTGTTATTGAGCGCGAAAAAATTATGTCAACAGGTGTGGGCAAAGGACTGGCTATTCCACACGGCAAAACGGCCGGCATCGAAGAAACCTATGCGGCATTTGCTATTCTCAAAAATCCGGTGGATTATGAAGCGATCGACGACCAGCCGGTGAATATGGTATTTTTGCTGGTGGGACCACAATCGAGCAACAGCTTGCACATCAAATTGCTTAGCCGGATTTCACGATTGATGAACAACAGCGATTTTCGAGATCGACTGCGCGAATGTGACTCGGCAGATGAAATTATTGAACAGTTCAAAGATGAGGAGTACGTTTCGCTTAGCGGATGAGCGCGGCCAAAAAACCAAAATCAGGGCGGTATGTTGCAACACAAAATATTTTCGGTAGGGATAGCATTACTATTTATTGTTGGGATAGTCTGTCCGGCTGTTGTCCACGCGCAACACGACCGTCAGATTCCAGAGGTTGTTGAGACTATTGAGCAGAGTAAGGCTGATGATGCTTTTTGGTCGATCATTGTGCGCGATACAACGGGCACTATTCTGGGGGGATACAACCACCGTAAGGTCGTTCGCCCGGCTTCCAATCTTAAACTGTTGACCTCGGCTGCCATCCTCGATGAGCTGGGTCCCAATTATACCTTTACTACCAAAGTTTATGGATTGGGATACCAGTCCGGCGGAACCTGGGAAGGTGATATCCTAATTCGCGGATCGGGCGATCCCTCGATCAGCGGCACCTTTTACCATGAGGATCGATTCCATGTGTTTGACAAATTTTATTCTGCCCTCGACTCGATGGGCATCCGAAAGATCGATGGAAATCTTATTGGCAATACTGCTTTTTTTGATGAACAACCCTATCCCGAAGAATGGAATTGGCAAGACCTGTCGTTTTACTACGGCGTGGAAATAAGCGCACTGTCGTTCAACAATAATGCCGTTGACCTGCGCGTGTATGCCGATAACGATGTGGGAGAGGCGCCCGATATTGAGTGGTTCCCGTTCGATACGGATTACGTGGATTTTGTCAATGAGCAGGTGATTACGCCGCGCGGCACAGAATATGACGAGTACTACCGCCGGATTCTGGGTACGAATACCATTTTATTGCGCAGTACGCTGCCCAAGGGATATATCGAAAAAGAATCACTTTCGGTGTTGGAGGCTCCGCGATTTTTCCTGGACAGCTTTAAAAAATATCTCGAAGATGGAGATATGTCGGTTAGCGGACGCATCATCGTAGATCATCAAGATATCGAATGGAACTCAGAGGATTATACCGTGCTTACTGAGCATGAATCCAAACCGTTAGATACGCTGCTGACTCGCATTA
The DNA here is from genome assembly GCA_964490705.1 of uncultured Balneolaceae bacterium. Classification (GTDB taxonomy): domain Bacteria; phylum Bacteroidota; class Rhodothermia; order Balneolales; family Balneolaceae; genus Fodinibius. The sequence goes on from CAZBCG010000003.1 coordinate 198,145, forward strand.
ACAAGGAGAGCGATAACTTTTATACCGAAATGCTGCTCAAGACGATGGCGGCGGAGTATTACGATGCGGCGGGCAGTACTGAGCTTGGGCTTACGCTGATGGAAGAATTTGCGGCCTCGATGAAGATGGATACTACCAAGCTGGAAATCAGCGATGGCTCGGGGATGGCCACATCTACATTACTGACAACAAACAGCCTCAGCCGCATGTTGATTGAAATGCGTGACCATCCCCATTTTGATACGTACAAGAACAGTTTTTCGATAGCAGGCATTGACGGCTCGCTCGAAAGTCGATTTAAGAATACGTTGATGCAAGGTAAAATTCGCGGCAAAACCGGCTACGTTTCTGGAGTACGTTCACTGAGTGGATATATGGATACGAAATCCGGACAAACAGTGGCATTTTCGGTTGTTACCAATAATTACACTGATAAAACCTCGTACATTGATTACGTGCAGGATAAAATCATTACCGAACTGTATAATAAGTATTAACCGTGATGTCTAAGCCTACCGTTTTAGTAACTGATGACGAAAAGAGTATCCGGAATTCACTCCGGGATATTCTTGAGTTTGAGGATTATGAAGTACTCGAGGCGGAGAATGGCAAACAGGTGTTTGAGCTGTTGGAGGATACTTCCATTGATCTGATGCTCCTCGATATCAAAATGAAGGGCATGGACGGCATGGAAATTCTCTCGAAGCTCAAGGAGGAGAATCAGCACTTCCCTGTGATTATGATATCGGGTCACGGAAATATCGAGATTGCGGTAGAAGCCACTAAGAAAGGGGCTTTTGATTTTATCGAAAAGCCGCCCGATTTGAATCGCCTGCTGGTGAGCGTGCGCAATGCTCTGGATCAACATCGACTGACGGAAGAAAACAAGACCATAAAATCGCGGCTGCCGCAGGTCCCAAAAATCATTGGCGAAAGTGAGGCGATTCAGAAGATTAAGAAAACGATCGACAAGGTAGCGCAGACGAATTCCCGCGTGATGGTGACCGGCGAAAATGGAACCGGCAAAGAGCTCGTGGCCCGCTGGATCCACGAAAAAAGTAATCGCAGTAACAAGCCTTTTGTGGATGTGAACTGTGCGGCAATTCCCGCTGATCTGTTGGAAAGCGAACTTTTTGGCCACGAGAAGGGGGCATTCACCGGTGCCAGCAGTCAACGGATCGGTAAATTCGAACAGGCCGATGGCGGCACGCTCTTTTTGGATGAAGTGGGGGATATGAGTCCCGATGCGCAGGCCAAAGTGTTGCGTGCTCTGCAAGAAAATGTGATTATGCGCGTTGGTGGTACAGAAAAAATTTCGGTGGATGTACGCGTGATTGCTGCCACGAACAAAGACCTGCTAGAAGAAATTGATGCCGGTAACTTTCGCGAAGATCTCTATCATCGCCTGAATGTCATCCCCATCCACGTACCGCCGCTGCGTAAACGTAGGATGGATATCCCGTTATTGGCAAAAGATTGGCTCGAACAACTCGGCGAAAAGGATATCATGTTTTCCGGCATCACATTCACGGATGATGCACTCGATGCCTTAAAAAAAGAAACGTGGTCGGGCAATGTGCGTGAGCTGCAAAATGCGATTGAACGGTTGGGACTGCTGGCCGAGAATGCCAAAATCACTAAAGAGGATGTCGAAAGTTTGACGCTTTCGGGTAGTCGAAAAACGGGCGGAATTGACAGCTTGCTCGATGAAATTGATCAGTTTCAGGATTTTAAAGAATCAGCAGAACGATTATTTTTGCTGCGCAAGCTCGAGAAACACAGTTGGAATATTTCGCAGACGGCCGAATCTATCGGTATCCAGCGCAGCCATATGTATAACAAAATGAAAAAATACAACATCGAGCGCTAGGTTTGTAACTCACGACTCAAAACTCATTACTTAATACTCTAGATAATGTCAGCTAAAATAATTGACGGGAAAAAAGTGGCACAGCTAACGCGAGATGAAGTCCGCCAGGATGTTGAAGACTGGATGGAGGCGGGGAACCGGGCCCCATTTCTACAGGTGGTACTTGTGGGTACGAATCCTGCTTCGGATGTATATGTAGGCGCCAAGACGCGAGCGTGCAAAGAGGTCGGTATTGAAACCGATACCATGCGTCTGCCCGATACAATTTCAGCCAAAGAGCTTAAAGCAACCATCAACAAGTTGAATAATGATGATTCGGTAGATGGCATTTTAGTTCAGCTTCCGCTGCCCAATCACCTGTCGGCGCATGATGTGATTGAATCTATTGATTACCGCAAAGATGTGGATGGATTTCATCCGATGAATGTCGGCCGTTTGACCGTGGGACAGCCCAGCTTTCGTTCCTGTACGCCGGCCGGTATCATCGAGTTGTTCAAGCACTATAGCATCCCCACGAAAGGAAAGCATGCAGTGGTGGTGGGAGCCAGCAATATTGTGGGACGACCGATTTCTATTTTGCTCAACAAAGAAAATGGGGAGCACGGAAAAGCCACAACCACCGTTTGTCACAAATATACCAAAGACTTAACCCAGCACACTATTGCCGCCGATATTTTAGTTGTAGCTGCGGGACAGCCCAATCTCATCAAAGCTGAAATGGTCAAAGAAGGTGTCGTAGTAGTTGATGTGGGCATCAACCGCGTGGCGGATGAGACAAAAGAAAAAGGGTACAGCCTGGTGGGTGATTGTCACTTCGAAAGCGTCAAGGGAAAAGCCAGTTGGATTACACCTGTGCCGGGCGGTGTGGGGCCGATGACCGTAGCCATGTTGATGAAAAATACCCTGCTGGCAGCTAAAAAGTCGATCTATCCTGAGTAAAAAATCTCATCGGGCGACTGGTTTTGTCGTCCTATGGATGAATATAATATTAATCGATCTCCACATCGCGCGAGCGTCCGCTCGTGCCATCATGTCCATCGCTGAGCCGTGGATAAGCCACTGCCGTCAATAAAAATGGCACAAGCGGTGCTTGTGCCATTTTAGAATTAAATAAGAAGTCCAGCCTGTTACATTGCCTCAAAACTGATGGCCGTACCACCGCCGGGTGCCATCCACAGATCCAGCGTGGATTCGCTGGTTACTTCCTTGGATTCAATCTCATACTCCATGGGATTATCTTCCCAGTGCGCATTTTCTCCATCTCTATAAATCGTTGCCGTGTAGGTTTTGTCCTCATCCAGAAAGTCGAGTGGCACGCTCAGCGTGCGTTCATTTTCATCCGTTGCTGCACCTAGGAACCAATTATCAGCTCCTTTCTCTTTGCGGGTCGTTACCACATAATCGCCAATTTCGGCTTGCAGCATGCGGGATTCATCCCAATCGACGGGTACATCCTGGATAAACTGGAACATCGGATGGAGATCGCCGTCTTCATCCAGATAGTTCTCGGGCAGATCGGCCGCCATCTGCATGGGACTGTAAAGCACGACATACAGCGCCAGCTGGTTCGCCAGGGTGGAATGCACTTGTTCTTCATCGCGATACTCATCAAAAGTGATATCAAAAATACCGGGTGTGTAGTCAATGGGCCCACCGAGGATGCGCGTGAATGGAATGATAGTGGTGTGTTGCGGCGGCATGCCTTCGCTCCAGGCGTTATATTCCATGCCACGCACACCTTCACGCGTCATCATATTCGGATAGGTCCGACGAATGCCTGTTCCCTTGATCGGCTCGTGCGCATTAATGCCAATCTGATATTTTGCGGCTGTTTCCACGACCTTGCGATAGTGACGAACCATCCATTGCCCATGGTGATATTGTCCCTTGGGAACTACGCCGCCTGCATAACCCGTTTTCACATGGTGAATTCCGTGATCCTGATAAAGCTGAAAGGCGGGGTCCAGTCGCGTTTCGTAGTGGCCTGCCTGCCCCGATGTTTCGTGATGACCGATCATAGCTATGCCATTTTCCTGGGCGTATTCGGTCACTTCTTTGAGATCGAAATCGGGGTAGGAGGTGGTGAAATCGAAAAAGCCGACCGAGTCGGTTCCCCAGAATCCCCAACCGGTATTCCAGCCCTCAACGAGCAATCCTTTAATACCGGCTTTTTCATTAAAATCGATGTAGCGCTTGGTGTTTTCTGTGGTAGCTCCGTGAGTAGTTCCAGCCTGTTGACCCATGGCATCATCGGCGCGTTCTTCATAATTCCAGGCGGTTTTTCCGATATGCATCTCCCACCAGATGCCGGTGTATTTGAGCGGTTCAATCCAGGAGGTATCTTCCAGCTTGTTGGGTTCATTGAGATTTACGATGAGCGATGATTCGGCCAGTGAAGCCGGGGAATCCCCAATTTGAATCGTTCTCCAGGGCGTTTGAAAAGGCGCCTTTGTTTTTACTTTAGTGCCGTCGGGCCAGGGCACAAGTTCACTTTCCAGTTTCAGATCGTCGGTGATAGCCAGCGTCATCCCGGGATAATCAGTCAAGTTCGCCTCGTGAAAACTGAGATACACATTATCCTCGGTGTTCATCGTCACCGGCGTATTTACGGCCTGAAAATTATCAATCTGGCGATCAACGCGTTCGTTTTCGCTTGCAAATTCTGATGCATCTACTTCGCTTACTAAGCTTTGTTTGTAATTATATTCGTAGCTGTCGTAATCAGCGGGTATCCACCAAGTAGTATGGTCACCGGTGAGGGCAAATTCAGTTTGTTCGTTGGTAATCAGCACGCTGTCAGAGATGGCGTCTTGTTCGGGAAATTCAAATCGGAAGCCAAGTCCATCGTCATACACTCTAAATCGCAAGTGGACAATCCGATTGGGCGCCTGCTGTTCTTCGAGCGAAATCATCAGCTCGTTGTAATTATTGGTGATTTCTTTCTGCTCTCCCCAGATAGGCTGCCAGGTCTCATTCACCGACTTGGTTTCGTAGTCGATGATTTGCAGGCCGCTGTCAAAAGAGGACTGATTTTTGAATGCAAATCCCAAGCCGGAAGTATCAATAACCGTATTCCCCTTGTAGGATACTGCATATTGGGCTTGTCCGTCATCAGAGAGCGAAATATCGAGCTCAATTTCTTGGTCTGGTGATAAGACTTGTGTTTGCGGATCCATATTGCATGCAGTTAGGAGTAGTAGGGTAGAGAACAGAATAAGTGTAAGCGCTTTCAAGTGCATCATGACAGTATAGTTGTTTGGATGTCAGTTACTGATCCTAAAAATTGGTCCTTTCGATGAAGAAAAACAACTGTTGATTGTAAAATGTTGGTAATCTAATTGAGGTCTTTTAATGAAGATCGAAAAAGAAAGAAATAGGGGTGACATAACGGTGTCATAGTGAGTCATTATCTTGGAATTGAACATTAATTAAACGATTGAAATCACTATGAACACAGCGACGAAAATCACACACCGACAGCCTGCAAAAAATCTGGAACCTGTTCTTCGTAAAGTTCTGAAAGAAGCCGAGCGCGAACACCGCCAGCTGCAAGAGATGTTTGAGCTCATGGGATGGGGAGATCTGCCCGATGCGCTGAAAATCGAAATCAAGGATGATGTTTCGGCCATGGTTGATGAACTCGAGGGACAGTATTCCAGCTGCGATCCGCACGTAGCGCGTCGTCGCAAGCGCGTGGTGCACTGGGTAAATAGCTTTTTGGATGGTATCTGCTCGTTGCGAACAGCTGTCGAAGCCCTGCGTGTAAAACCACTGTGAGGATTACCTAGCGTTTTATTCAGCTTATTAAGAGAGAGGCGTATGCACCGAGGGCCATGTGAGTGGGCCTGTACCGCGATTTTTCCTGAAAATCTGTTAAGCAGGTCGCTCACATTTTTTTTATCTTTGCCCAAACCAGAAACCCAATAGGTGCAGACTTTACCAATCATGCAGAATTCCTCTCCTTTTGATCGGGTTACGCGGCAGGGACTTACTTATGATGATGTACTTCTCGTGCCCGCCTACTCCGAGACGCTTCCCCGTGATGCTGATACTAGTATCCAGCTTGCTGAAAATTTGACGCTCAATATTCCTGTTATCAGCGCGGCCATGGATACCGTGTCAGAATATAGGCTGGCGATTGCCTTGGCGCGCGAAGGCGGCATTGCCATGCTGCATAAAAATATGTCGATAGAAGATCAGGCCGACCAGGTACGCATGGTTAAGCGCAGTGAGAGCGGCATGATTGTGGATCCGGTGACGCTGGGCAAAGATGCCACTGTTCGTGAAGCGCGCGGACTGATGAAAAAACACAAAATCGGCGGAATTCCCATCATCAAAGATGACAATACGCTTATTGGTATTGTCACCAATCGCGACTTGCGCTTCGAGCATTATGTGGACAAAAAGCTCAGCACCATTATGACGACCGATAATCTGGTGACGGCCCGCGAAGGAACGACGCTCGAGGAAGCTGAAAAGCTGTTGCAAGAGCACAAAGTAGAAAAGCTGCCCATCGTTGATGAGGATATGAAATTGGTGGGGCTTATTACGTTTAAGGATATTGAAAAGAAAATGAACTTCCCCAATGCCTGTAAGGATGATATGGGACGCTTGCGCGTAGGGGCTGCCGTTGGTGTTACCGCGGATACCCTCGATCGCGTAGAAGCACTGGTCGATTCCGGCGTTGATGTAATTACGGTTGATACTGCACACGGACACTCATCCGGCGTTTTGGGCATGATTAAAGAGATCAAAAAAGAGTACCCCGATCTTAATCTTATTGCCGGAAATATTGCGACAAAATCTGCAGCAGAAGCGCTGGTAGATGCCGGTGCGGATATCCTCAAGGTGGGCGTTGGACCCGGATCAATTTGTACCACACGTGTGGTAACGGGTGTTGGCGTGCCGCAGCTGAGTGCCGTGATGGAGGTGGCCAACTATTCGCACGAAGCCGGTGTGGGACTTATTGCTGACGGTGGAATTAAGCAGACGGGTGACATTCCCAAAGCGATTGCCGGTGGTGCTGATGCCGTCATGATGGGATCAATGTTTGCCGGTGTGGATGAAAGTCCCGGCGAAACTATTATTTACGAATCCCGAAAGTATAAATCGTATCGCGGAATGGGAAGTCTCGGTGCCATGGAGCAGGGCTCCAAAGATCGTTACTTCCAAGATGTGGAAGACAATATCAACAAGCTGGTACCCGAAGGTATTGAGGGACGCGTGCCGTACAAGGGATATCTGAGTGAGGTTGTCCATCAGATGACCGGTGGCCTTCGAGCTGCGATGGGCTATGTGGGGGCGGCTGAGATATCAGATCTGCAGAAAGCGGAATTTGTGCAGATTTCGTCGGCAGCCTATAAAGAAAGCCACCCACACTCGGTAGAGATCACCAAAGAATCGCCAAACTATTCGGTAAGCTGAATGGGATTCTTATCAGATTAAACCTATCTAAAAGGGAGTTGTACTCCCGTTTTTTACATCTGAGTATGGGATGTACTTCGGAAGTATAGCTTCTAGTTATTTCCTTGTGTTAATTAGGATTCCAATCCCAATCACAAGGAATATGAGATGGGGGAGAATGGCGGCCAACAAAGGAGAAATTTCGCCCTTTCCTCCGAACGGCTCAATCACTTTCATCATCACTAAGTAGAGAAAGCTTACTGTTAGTCCCGCGGCAATATAAAAGCCCTTGCCGCCACTTCGGCGAACTGAGGCCAGAGCAAATCCCACAATAATAACGACTATAATCGAAAAGGGATAGGCATAGCGACTATAGAGCTGCACCTTGGGGAGCTCGACATTGCCGGCTCCGCTGCGTTCAATAGAGGCGATATAATTTTCTGCTTCGGGATAAGTAAGCTGATAAATATCTGATGTCTTGCGGGCCAGATCGCGCGGCAGGATATTGAGTGTGGTATCCATCGAATCGATGTGCGTTGTTTTATAACCGTTGGCCGTAAAGGTCTTTTTGTCAATGTTCTCAAGTTTCCATTTGCTGCTGTCCGGTTGCCAGATCATTCGTTGTATAAATATGGTCTGGCTAATACTGTCGCCTGCAAAATTGGTGACATCCACTCGGTGACCGGTATTTTCATCAGCATTGAAGTAGTTTATTTTAAAGATAGATTGCTCTGATTCTTGCCTGAAAATCTGATTGCGATCTACTTTGTCGGAGCGCCCTTCTAAATATTCTGATTCAAAAGCAATGCGCTTTTGATTGGCATCGGGAATCACAAATCCATCAAGTAAGCTGATAGAAATAGAAGCAATAACGGCAAACACCAGATAGGGCACCAACAACCGATAAAGACTTACTCCTGCGGCTTTCAGGGCTGTAATTTCGAGCCGTTCAGTCATTTGTCCCGTGAGATACAGGCAGGCCACAAAGGCTGCTACCGGGATGATAAGCCGTATCATTTCGGGGATATAGTTCAGATAATAGATGCCAAAAATTTGGACAAAAGTGGCACCTTTGTCGGTAAAATCCTCACTGTTTTCCGAAAAGTCGATCACAATAAAAATGAATACCAGCACCAGCATCACAAAAAGGGTGATCGACAGCAGCCGCAGAAATATGTATCGGTCTATCTTTTTAGGCACGGTTCTTCCAGAGATTTGAAAATTTAAAGGAGGTACAGAATCGGATCGTCAGATAGATACCGATCAATCCCAATATGATGTTCGAAAACCACATGCCTGTAAATGGTGTAATAAAAAGCCGGTCGGCCAGTTTTTCGCCCTGAATAATCGAAATCCAGTAAAACGTCAAAAAGATGGTGCCAATGAGTGCAGCATAGCCCAGATTCCCCTTTTGGGTGTACATGCCGATAGGGGCTCCCAGCAGTACAAAAACAATACAGGCAATGGGAATGGAGAATTTTTTATGGACTTCTACAAGATACTGTGCAATTTTGCCGATCCGCCAGTCGGTATCGGTGATAACCTCGTCGATCATCGATTTGTAGCTTCGCAGATACGAGAGCGCAATGGATTTTAGCTGTTCCTGTTCGGTTTTACTACCCAAATGTTGAAAGCCGATATATGGGCTCCGAACGGGATTGTCAAGACTGTCTCGCTCGCGAATGCGCACCGTACGCTTTTTTTGTTCGCTGGTGTTGTCTAATAGCGGTACAATATAGCTTTTGTTGCTAATAACAGACTGCCTCTGTTTGGAGACTTGATTTTTTAGCGAATCCACGACGGTCATCATCGCCTGGATATCCATTGTTCGGTCGTTGCGTGAACGGTCCTGGGGATTCGACCGTGAAAATGCCAGCTCCGAGAGATCAAAGCTCAACCGGTAGCGATCAAATTCAGTTTGTTCGAAAACATCAATTGTTTTTCGGTTTTTGCGCCGATCCATTTTGCGCAGGATGGATCCCTTTTTGAGATAGAGCGTAAGCGTTTGTCCGTTGGTTTCACTTTCCAGCCGGCCTTTTTGCGCTTTGATGATAGCTTCTTTGCGGTTGCGGGTGGGGTGTTGATAGATGGTGACGTTATGCAGTGAATCGGATTCGTGCGTAATACGCTCAACGAGAAAGGTATAATCGTCGATTCCCTCATAAAATTCTTCGGGTTTGAGATCAAAGCCCGGTTTTTTCAACCGGATATCAATAAACAGGGATCGGGCGCGCTGGTTAGCATCGGGCAGAACATCATTCGAAAACCAGATTAAAAAAAATGAGAGTAATACTGCAGCGCCCAAAACGGGACTAATCACGTGGAATGGATTTATACCGGCCGCGCGAATAGCGGTGAGCTCATTGAGTTCAGTAAATTTGCCGTAGGCCATCAGGCAGGCTACGAGTACGGCCATGGGCACAGCTAACACCACCATGGAGGCCAGATTGGTGATTATAAGCTCAATAATAACGCCGAATGGCAGTCCCTTGCCCACCAGCATATCGATGTATAGGATCAGGAACTGCATCAGCAGCAAAAACATCAGGGTAAAAAAGCAAAACACAAACGGCCCCAGATGCCGCCGCAAAACGTCGAGTTGTAGTTTATTGGGTATAAATTTCATGTGATTGATCAATTGAAAGACCCTAAAATTAGGCCTATACTGCTATTTTACAAAACGGATAATGATTATGACTACAAATCGAGAGTTTGTACTTTTAAGAAAAGCATTTATCTATTATAATGTTTCGACTGATATCCAACATAGTCAAATCTACAAAGCAAAAGGAGCTGTTTATAGAACACCGCTACCACTGATATATAGACGTTTTAATAGGTAAATTTATTCTATAACAGTTTCGTGCAGATCAGAGCTTACACTTTTTCTGTCATTCTTATTTTCTTCTGTGTGGGGTTGTTGTGCACAAACCCCATAGAGGGAGTTGCTCAGGTAGGGAGTGATTCTCTGCAGTCCACCGAATCCGATTCGCTGGGCCAGATTATGCGTCCGCCGTCGGTATCGTATCCTTTTCCTGATCCGTTACCCAAACTTTTTTATATCAAATTGCCGAATGAAGAAACCCATGTGCAGCGCGATTCAGCAGGTACGTATTTGAGTCAGCGCCTGTTATACCAGATGCAGATGGCGGTGCCCCATGTAATGGATTTTGAGGAATATGCTGAGCGCAGCAGGCAGAATGCCTTGCGAAATAATTGGGATCGACTAATTCAAGAGCAGAAATCTGATCAGCAGCAAGATAGTGGGTTGTTAGATTTTAACCTGGATATTCCCGGGGCCGAGGAGTCGGCCTTTACTACTATTTTTGGCAAGCCGGAGGTGAATCTGAGCATCAACGGAACGGCCAATATGAATGTGGGAGCGACCATTCAAAAGACCGAGAATACGGAAATTCCGGAAGACCAGCGCACGCAGGTGGATCCGACTTTTGAGCAGAGTCTAAAGCTGAATATCCAAGGTACTATTGGGGATAAGCTGTCGATACAGACTGATTGGGATACCGAGCGCGATTTCGATTTTATGAACCGCCTCAATATCGTGTATGATGGCTATGATGATGAGATTTTGCAGCGCCTGGAGCTGGGGAACGTATCCATGCAGACGGGCAACTCGCTGATCAGGGGCGGAAATGCGCTGTTTGGCGTTAAATCTATTGCCCAGCTGGGATCGCTAAAACTGACATCGGTGCTTTCGCAGCAAGAGGGAGAGGGCAAAACCGAAACGATTACAGGTGGTTCCCAAGAGCAGCAAATATCTATCCGTCCGGGAGATTATGAGTCGGATCGCCACTTTTTTCTTGATTTTTTTACGCGCCAAGAGTTCGAGAACAATGTTTCGAATCCTCAGCAAACCGGTCAGGCACTACAGCTGACAGAGGTTAATGTGTGGGTGTTGCGGCAGGAGTCGCAGTCGGTGGAGGGGGAGCGTCAGGCGATTGCACTGGGCGATCTGGGAGTGGTGCAAAATCCCGACAGCAGTTACGCCCGACCCAACGGTGCGCAGGATATTTTTCCCGCTGATACGCTGGAAAAATATCGCGATCCTTCAATAGGAGTATCGGCATCAAATTTTGGGGTTTCGCCTACGCAGTTTGTTGAGGGATATTTTGTGCCGCTGCAGGAAGGGGCTGATTACGATTTACGTTCGGATTTAGGATACATTTCGCTGAAACGGAACTTGAGTTCGCGTCAGGCGCTGGCCGTTTCGTTCAAATATCGGAATCCCCAGACCGGAGAAACGGTGAGCGTGGGTGATGTAAGTCAGGGTGGTGGCAACCGGATCTATTTGAAGTTGTTGCGTCCCCAAACGGTGACGACAACCAATGCGCTCTGGGATTTGATGATGAAAAATGTGTACTCGCTGGGTGTAACCAATCTTACCACGGACGGGTTGGAAATGGATGTAAAATTTACGGAAGAAAATGTACCCAGCAGCTCGTTACCGGGACGTAATAGCATCCTGTTGCAGGATCTGGGCCTCGACCGCGTAGATCGCCAGGGGGCACTTAATCCCGATAACAAGATTGACTTTAGCACTAGCGTGTTAAATCCTGCCACGGGCAAGCTCATATTTCCGTACCTGGAACCGTTTGGCGATCGTGTTGAGGAGCTGCTTACAGATGCGGGCCTGGGGATGCCCGAAATTCAGGCGTTGACGTTTAACGAGCTCTATACCGAGAAAAAAGTGAATGCCAACCAAGAGTCGAAGAACAATTTTTATCTGATAGAAGGGACCTCAAAAGGTAGTATTTCGGCCAGCTATTCCTTGGGCTATTCTCTTGTAGAGGGATCGGTGAAAGTATTTGCCAACGGACGTGAGTTGCAGGAGGGTACTGACTATGCCGTGGATTACTCCATCGGGAGCATTACCATTTTAAATGATCAATACCTACAACAGGGGCAGGAGATCAAGATCGAATATGAGAACAATCAGCTGACTCAAATTGGGCAGAAGAGTTTTACAGGGCTGCGGGCCGAATATCAGTTTACGGATAACATTACGCTGGGTAGTACCTATTTCAAACTCAAAGAAAAACCGTTGCAAGATAAAATTCGCATTGGGGATGAACCGGTCAACAACTCGGTTTTCGGCTTTGATGCAAACGCCCAATTTGATACCCCTTGGCTGACCCGATTAGTGGATGGCATTCCGCTGTTGCAGACGAAAGAAAACTCGAGCATGTCGTTTAGCGGAGAGTTTGCACAGCTGCGCCCCGGTATTGCACAGACTAGTGCAGTGAGTGACGCCATCGAAAATAACCGGTTGTATGAAGATGAGGAGAATGGCTTATCATTTATTGATGATTTCGAGGGATCCGATATTGGACTCAGCTTTTTGAATCCGTCACGTTGGAATCTGGCGGCGGCTCCCGCAGCGGTACCGGGATATGGTCCCGATGATATCTACTTCCAGGAAGATCCGCCGCAAAATCCGATGACTAATATTTCGGATAAAGCAGCCCGCTCTGATCTGCGTAGTCAGTTTGCGTGGTACAGTATCCCACAAAATGTTGACCAAATTCTGGGAGGATCAGAATATACGCCGGAATCGCAGCAGGTGCGTGTGACAGATGTGTTTCCCAACCGTGACGTATTAACGGAGGAGAATTTTATCAGTACGCTGGATGTGTATTACGATCCCACCGAACGCGGTCCATACAATTACAATGAGAATCTCAAGACGTTGCTTGAAGATGAGCCCGAACGGACATGGGGTGGCATGACGACCACGTTGCCATCGGGACAAGAAGACCTTACGCAGAATAACATCGAGTTCCTGGAATTTTGGGTGCAGTCGGTGTTGCCCGGCGGCCAGTCACCTACCGCGCAGGATTTACAGGATTACGAGGGTAAAATATATATCGATATTGGTGTTGTATCGGAGGATGTGGTGCCCAACTTTAAAACCAATACCGAGGATGGGTTGGTCCGCCGGCCAGATGATTTACAGGAGGATAATATTGCTGGTGATTCTCGATCTTATATTCCCGTGCCGCCGCCTGCGCCAGAGGGACAATTTGCTAACGAAACGCAACGACAGGCTGATGTTGGATTGGATGGAGCTCCCAATACAGAGGGCATTGACAATAAAAATGAGCAAAATCTTTTCACAGATTTTCTCAATGCAATGCAGTCACAATATGGAAGCGGCAGCCAAGAGTTTCAAGAAATTCAATCCGATCCCTCGAATGATGATTACAGGTATTACGGGCAAAGCGAAGCTGACAATTTACCGTTGCACGAGCGCTTCCACCGGATGTTTGGATACCATGACGGGAACTCTCCGCCCAATGAAGGAGATAAACGAGCTGTTACGAACAAGCCCGATACCGAAGGATTGATTACCCCCTCTATCGTCGAGCAGAATAACTCATACTTTCAGTACGAGATCGATTGGAATCCCGCTGATTTTTCGGAGCTTGAACCAGGTACCGAGGGCACTTATATCGTGGATAGGGTGGATGGGCCCAATCAGCAAGATCGGTGGTACCAGGTGCGCCTGCCGCTTGAAGACTGGGTACGCAAAGTGGGCGGTATCGAAAATTTCCAGAATATCTCGTACATCAGAGTTTGGCTTTCGGGATACGAACAGCCGTTTACCTTGCGTTTTGCCACTTTCGAGCTGGTGGGAAGCCAGTGGCGCACAGCCGAAAATGTGGATCAGGAGCAGGGCACCACCCAGGGCGATTTTAATATTTCATCTGTGAACATTGAGGAGAACAGCCAGCGCGAGCCCATCCCGTATCGTCAGCCAGAGGGGGCCATCCGCGCGACTGACCGAGGGCGCCAGCGCCAGACGATCGAAAACGAGCAGTCCATTGTGATGAATGTAGAGAATCTTGCCGGCGGTGAATTGAAGATGATGAAGCGGGTATATCCCGGGGGATTGAATATGGTTAACTATTCGAATGTGCGGATGTTTGTCCACGGTGAAGGCTATGAAAATCGGGGCGATGCGGAATTGGTTATGCGTTTTGGTACAGATCTCACTAATAATTACTACGAATATCGCCAGCCCATTACCCCTACCGATGAAGATTATCCGTTTAGTGATGATCCCCTGGGCGATCTCAGTGAAGCCGAGCGATTAATGGAGGCCGAGCAGGTGTGGCTGTATGAAGAAAACAGCATGAATATTTTACTCCGGGCATTTAATGAGCTCAAGCAGCTGCGCGACCAGCAGGGCGGTGATACAGGATCCTTATTTGAATGTACCGATTGTAGTGACTTCCTTGAGAATGCCGCTCCCAATGCAACCATTGCCATTAAGGGAAATCCATCGCTCGATCGTATCGGGGAAATAGGGATGGGGATTCGTAATCCCTTTGATCCGCAAAACCCTTCGGAGGGTGGCGTATCGTCGCTCAACGGCCAGTTTTGGTTTAACGAGCTAAGGGTGTCCGGTTTTGATAATCAATCGGGATGGGCGGCGAAAGCCAAAGGAGAGATCAATTTTGCCGATTTTGCTTCCGTCAATGCCAATTTTAATCGCGAAACCGACGGTTTTGGATCGCTGGATTCCGGACTGGGTCAGCGCCGTCTTTCGGATGTACTGGCCTATGATCTGAACTCCACGATCAATATCGACAAATTTATACCCGAGCGGTACGGATGGAATATTCCCGTATCGCTTTCAACGCGACAGTCAACATCCACCCCGCGCTACCTGCCCAACGAGGGTGATGTTCGGCTTTCGGAATTCAAAAATGCCGTTCGTGCCCGGCAGGATATTGGTCCAGATGAAAAGCAGCAAATTATCGATCAAAAGGTACGGGAAAGCCAGAGCGTAACCGAAAGCTATTCGGTCAATATTTCGAACGTATCGAAATCTCGTTCCAACTCCACGCTTGCCGAATATACTCTTGATAAAACCACACTCAACTATGTCTATAACACCACGCACCGCCGCAATCCGGAGTATTCACTGCAGGATAACTGGAACTATACCGGGTCGCTGCGCTATGATGTAAATTTCCCCAATACGCGATTGTTTAGTCCCTTTGCTTTTTTGGAGGAGGTGCCGATTCTACAACTGGTATCCGGGTTTCAATTGGGATACACCCCCGCATCCATCAACGCCTCGGTGGGAATTGACCGGGAGTACGATGAACAGCTTCGCCGTTTTACGGCCGGCGAAACGGAGAGCTCGCTCCAGCAGTCGCACAGTTTTACTTACGATACCGAGTTTGGGTTCGGATACAATCTTACCCCCTCCATCAAGACGACATTTAGCAGCCGATCGGTGTTTGATCTGTCACGGACAGGCATCAGGAATGCCGGGCCAGGCAATCCCATGGCCGATTCTACCGAATATTCCGTGCGCCCGACCTTTGATGTGCTGAAAGATATTATGTTTGATTCTCTTTCTTCGCGGCGGAGCAATTATGAGGAATCATACACAGCAGGTTGGCAGCCGCGGCTAAACTCTATTGATGCCATCAGTTTTATGAACTATTCAGCCAATTACGGCGGAGGCTATCAGTGGCGAAACAGCCCGCGCGGTTCGCAGCTGGGATCTAATATTTCCAATAATCTGAATCTCAGCCAGTCGCTTGATTTCGATATCAGGAGCTTGCTGAATCGCATGGATTGGTATTCTAACCTACAGGAAGGGGGAGAGCAGTCATCGCAATCCCGATCTCAATCCCCATCAGATACCACCGAGGCCGGGTACTCCGAAAATAAGCTGGGGCAGGATCTGCTTAATATTGGCAAAAAGGGATTAGCGGCTATCTTGAGTATTCAGTCGGTGGATGTATCCTTTAGTATTTCCAAAAGTTCTTCGCAGAGCGGTTATGCCGGCAATTCGCAATTTTTTCAGATGTTTTCAAATTCTGGAGAAAAATATTCTCCTGCCTTTGCCTATCGAACCGGTTTTGCCGATCAGATTAGCGTCTCTCAGCTGATTGATAATCCGAGTGAAAATTCCAGTATTCAATTGCCCTCGAATCGAAATTTAACCGATGATTTGACCATCGGCTCGCGATTACAGCCATTCAAAAATATTTCTATCGACTTGACTTGGAACTCTGAGTGGCAGCAAACACGATCAAAATCCATCACCATCGATCCTGATCAAAATATCAGCTCCGTACGAACGCAAAATGGGACGATACGATCCAGCGTTTGGGCTTTTGGCAGTGGTTATGAACAATTTTTCCGTCAACAGCTCAGTGCTGCTTATGATGATATTAGTAGTGGCAGTACCGTCATCAGCGACTCCACCGGTAATGGAGATGGCCGCTCGGTATTGGGACGAAAAACCATGCAGGAAGATTTCCGGCGTGCTTACCTCGGATTTGGGGAGACCGGATACGGCAAGCGTAACTTTTCGCCGTTTCCGTTGCCCAACTGGCGTGTCACCTGGACTGGTCTGGAATCGTTTATTCCATTTATCGGGCAGTATATGTCCCGGGCATCACTGTCGCACAACTATAACGGACTTTACCGCCTTGGCTGGGTATATAATTCGGACACCAGCCAGCTGTCTGATCTTTCGCTGGGTGCTTATTCAGTTGTAAATCGCCGCCCTGAATATGAGCCCAACAGCATTAACGTAGAAAAGC
This sequence comes from uncultured Balneolaceae bacterium, assembly GCA_964490705.1. Taxonomy (GTDB): domain Bacteria; phylum Bacteroidota; class Rhodothermia; order Balneolales; family Balneolaceae; genus Fodinibius. The sequence continues at coordinate 215,005 of CAZBCG010000003.1, forward strand.
GTTTTAGTCCGTTATTGGGATTAAATATCACCTGGGAATCGAATTTACGAACCAACCTACAGTACGAGCACAGCAAAGTTACGAGCCTGGCACTGTCGAACTCAACGGTTACCGAACGGATTTCAAAGGGACTCAAGTTTTCCTTTGCCTATACCATTCGGGGATTTAAATTGCCCTTTTTCCCGCGCATAGAAAATGCCGTTGACTTTACGATCAATGGCAGTTATATCGAAGATGAGGAGAAAAAATATGAACTCAATTCTGATCTTGATCAGGCGTTGACCGCTGGACCGGATGAGATTATTAAAAATCCCGATGATGCTGAATTTTCGGGAACTGTCACCGGTGGTCAAGCAAGAATTAATGGTTCGGCCGTTATAGGCTACCAGTTTTCACAGACTATCCAGGCTAATTTTGAATACAATTATAGCAAGCTGATTCCCAAGACATCAGGCGTTTACGGGCGAACCGATCACGATATCCGATTTAATGTCGTAGTGTCAATTACTTCTAACTGATTGTTTGGTGGTATGCCAGAATAAGATATTGCCGATTCCCAGGGCTGACAGAATGAGCATGACGGCAGGAAGCCAATCCCCGAGGAGGGTATAGAGTGTCTTCGAAGTAAGTATTGGCACATCATATCGAAAGGCTGTTTTCTGCCAATAAGGCGTTTCCACTTTGATGGATCCATCCGGAGCAATGATGCCCGAGATACCGTTGTTGGCACTGCGTACAATCCAGCGATCGAGCTCGATGGCCCGAAGCCGAGCGTAGGCAAAGTGCTGTTCGTGTCCGCTGGTATTACCCCACCAACCGTCGTTGGTGATGATGGTGAGGAATCCCGCTCCATTCTTGACATATTTTCGAGTCCAGCTGGGAAAGACCGAATCATAACAAATAAGAGCTGGTGTTTTTTCGCCTTTGATTGTGAACGGATCCAAATTGTGTCCCTTGCCATATCCCTGGCTATGGGCCCAGTTTACCCATCCGAAAATGTCAATATCGTGAAGGAAATGGACGAACGGCACACGCTCTACGATGGGCACGAGATTGTGTTTGCGATAGACATCCATGGTGCTATCGGGATAAAAACCGAGCGCTGCATTAAAGGGCAAAAATTGACCCTGGCTGTGTTCATATAGCAGCCGGGGTTTGGGCGTATCCTCATAAAATTCGTAGTATGTGGTACCGGTGATTATAGATGCATTCCACTGTTGCGATTGTTCTGCTAACAGTTTTTTGGTGTTGGTTGATGCCTCACTGTATGAATTAATATTGGCAATGCGCGACTGTATAGCATTTTCGGGCCAGACGACAAGTTCAGTTTTGTCGGTACGGACAGAATCTGTGAGCTGAAGCAAGTGATCGTGGGCTTCAGATTGTGTTTCAAAACCGCCATTAGGATAATACGAATTGAAATTAGGCTGTACCACAACGGTTTGCTGTATTTTGTCTGCTTTTGTGGGTTTTTCAAACAGAGCGATTGTAGCTGACCAAACCGGGAACAGAATAAATACACTGATGCCGACAATACGGCTGATCATATCTGATTTTTTGATTACCTGATAACCCAGAGCAATGCTGAACATAATCCAAAAAGAGATGCCCCAGAAGCCGGTGACTGAAATATACTGCACAAGTTCCGGCGCGTTTGACCAGGCGTTGGCCAGCGTGAGCCACGGCCAGGCCAGATCCCACTGGTGATGTAAAAATTCAAAGCTGAGCCAAAAGGCGGTTTGGAAGAGAGCAATAAGCCAGGGCTGAATATCTTTTTGCTGGATCTGGTATTGTAGCATGATAGGAAGACACATCACGGCACTGTTGGCTACAATGGCAGCTACGCCACCGGCTACTGTGGCCATGGTAAGCCAGTATGTGGCGATAATGTTCCAAATCAAAAAAGCGGGATAAGTCCAATAGGCAGCAGACCGAGCTGAATCGGCTAAGTCAACAATGCGAAAAATGAGTAGAAAGGCGGGAAAAATGAGAAAGGGCAGTGGCACCGGGGGATAGCTTAATCCCAGCAGAATACCTGCTGTAACGGTTAATGCCCATTTTGTATCCCAGAGGTGTTCAAAAAATGATTTCATTCGCTGTAGTTTTTGGGGGCGATGACAACGACTATTTCGCCCTTGATTTCATCTCTCAGTTCAAACGTATCACTTACGGTTTTCAGGGATCCCCGAACGACTTCCTCAAACTTTTTAGTTAACTCGCGACACACTGCCACCATGCGTTGGTCGCCCATATATTCGCGGAGTTCCCCGAGCAGTTTTTTAAGTCGATAGGGACTTTCGTAAAGCACGACTGATCGTTCTTCATCCACCAGTCGTTTGAGCTGTTTTTGTCGGCCCTTTTTCTGTGGCAAAAATCCCTCAAACACATATTTATCGCAGGGAAGGCCACTGGCGACCAAGGCCGTTGTAGCCGCATCGGGACCGGGAATCACCGAAACCGAATGTCCCGCTTGATGCGCCCTCCGCACTGCTAAAAATCCCGGATCCGAAATGCCCGGCATGCCGGCATCAGAGATGATGGCGACGTTTTGCCGTGCATCCAGAATATTAATTAAGTGCTCTACTTTTTGATGCTCGTTGTGGGCATGAAAGGCAAACGTTTTAGCATCAACACCCAGATGGTTGAGCAGCACACTCGAGGTGCGGGTATCTTCACAAGCGATATAGGAAACGGATTTAAGGATTTTCTGAGCTCGCTCAGAGATATCCTCTAGGTTTCCGATGGGAGTGGCAACGATGTAGAGCGTACTCAATGGCGGTGATTTCTATTAAAATTTAGTATTGAAATCTCATCTAACTTTTATGTCATCCTGAACCATTGTGCTGAGTTCAGCTTACTCCCGATGGTTCGGGATTCGGCGAAGTAGCCCTTGTTTCAGTATCTCTTTCAGGATCTCGTGTAGCTTGAGCGTTTTGTTTTTCTACAGACTTTTTATCTCATGATATCTGTGATCTCGGTTTAAATCCGAGGTTACAATGGTTTTAGGGTTTTAGATCCCACAGAAAGTAACAAAAACTAATGCACTATTTCGACTGCTGCTACAAAATTGGTCGGCTGAAGTTTAGACGCAAAAAGGCTATATTTATAGTCGTTAATCTGATGAAATGGTAACACCAATATTTATTGTTATCAGGCTGATTAAACGGATGTTAACTAATAATTATTAAACACTATTATGGCAGATTTTAGTCCTTCGGGTCTCAATCATATCACTATTCGCGTTAATGAAATAGAACGAGCTGAAGAATTTTATGGCGATATTTTAGGTTTTGAACTCATCCGAAAGATGGGCAAGAGCATGGCGGTGTATCGCGTGGGTGATGAAGATACGCTGGTGCTGGTGGAAGCGGAAACGAGCTATGATCCTTCTTCACGAGATTACCGGGTCGATCACTTTGGATTTTACCTGGAATCGGAAGAAAAGGTGGATGAGATGGCTGAATACTTCCGCGAAAAGGAGGTGACGATTATGAGTGGACCGGCCAATCGCAAGCGCGGCCGCTTTGTATTTATCTCTGATCCCGATGGAAATATGATTGAGTTTTTCTACGAGGAGGATGAAGATTAACAATTAGAGATAGGGTTAACTACGCATCCAAAAACTGACACTCTGAAACTTTTTATTTTACGGCAATCCAATCTTCCGTAACTTTGTCACTAGATATGGCATGGCCAATCCATGGCATGTTATTTGCATTCTTAGTGCACAAAGAAATTAACAGTATCAAATTGATAGAATAGGTTTACATGAGCGAATCCAAAGAAAAAGTAACTGAAGAACAAGCAACCGAGACCGAAGAGCAAGAACAGTCGGTTGAACAAACTGAGGAGCAGGTCTCGAAATACGATGATTATGAGCCCGATGAGCTGCAACAGCTGTTGATAGCGCGCGATGAGGAAGTCGAGCAGCTGGAGCAGGCTGTAGAGGAGGCCAAAGATTCTCGCCTCCGCAAAGCCGCAGAGCTCGAAAACTATCGCAAACGCGTCCAGCGCGAGCGTTCGCAGATTTATGAAACGGCCAAGGCCAAAGCACTCGAGGATTTTTTGGATATCAATGATGACCTGCAGCGAACATTAAGCGCGGCAGAAGATATTGAGGTCAACGAAACGTTTATGGATGGCGTGCTCTTGGTAGCCAACAAATTCAAAGAAGTGCTTGAAAAGCATGGCGTAGAGCGGATTGACGAAGAAGGCGTTCCCTTTAATGTGGATTTGCATGATGCCATGATGCGCCAAAAACCGGAAGATGACAGCATCGAAAGCGATATGGTGCTGAATGTGGTGGAAAGTGGATACCGCATTGGCGATCGCACGATTCGACACGCAAAAGTAATTGTAAGCGAATAAATTTTTAGGTTAAGCAGACACAATTCATGTCTAAACGAGACTATTACGAAGTACTCGGCGTCAGCAAAGACGCATCTGAAAGCGAAATTAAGAAGGCCTACCGCAAGAAGGCCATGAAGTTTCATCCGGATAGAAATTCGGATGACCCGGAGGCGGAACGAAAGTTTAAAGAAGCTTCTGAGGCTTATGAGGTATTAGGTGATGAACAAAAGCGCCAGCGTTATGATCAATTTGGTCACCGCGGTGTAAATGGCGGTGGCGGATTCGGAGGCGGTGCCTCAGGATTTGAAGATATTGGATTTGAAGATATTTTCAGTCGATTCAGCGATATCTTTGGTGGTGAATTTGGTGGCGGACGTTCACGCGGACGTCGTTCTACCGGTCAGGCCGGCTCGGATATGAAGCTGCGTATTGAGCTTTCGCTCGAAGAAATTGCTTTTGGTACCGAGAAAAAGCTGAAGGTAAAGAAGTACATCAAATGTGATGAATGTAACGGTACTGGTGCTGAAACAGAAAATGATTTTGAAACCTGCGGTACTTGCAATGGGATGGGCGAAGTCCGCCAGGTGCGCAAGACGATGCTTGGTCAGATGGTGAATGTGCAGCCATGTCCCGAATGTAATGGTGAAGGACGCATCATCCGCAATAAGTGCTCAAAGTGTAATGGCGAAGGTCGCTACAAAGGCGAAGAAACGGTCAAAGTGAATGTGCCGTCGGGCGTATCAAAAGGAAATTATATTACGTTGCGTGGTAAAGGCAATGCCGGTAAACGCGGCGGCGAAGCCGGTGCACTGGTTGTATTGATCGAAGAGAAAGAACACGAGCATTTTGAGCGGGATGGGAATGACATTTATTACGATCTCGTGCTTAGCGTTCCCGATGCTATTTTAGGTACCGAAGTCCAAGTGCCTACGCTCAAGGGTAAAGCTAAGATCAAGATTGAGGAAGGTATCCAACCCGGCAAGTTACTGCGGATGAGCGAAAAGGGCATTCATGGCTTGAATCGCTCAGGTATTGGAGATCAGTATGTGCGGGTGAATGTGTATATCCCCAAGAACCTTACCGAAGATGAGCGCGTGCATATCGAAGCACTAAAAGGAAAAGATCACTTTAATGCATCGAATAAAGAGGATGACGGCAAGGGCTTCTTCTCAAAAATCAAGGATGTGTTTACGTAAAGGGCAAGTGCGAGTGTAAAGTAGAAGGTACTAAGTATTAGGTTTTCAAAAAGAATGCTGGATACGCGTGGTATTACTTTATACTAATAACTTTCTACTTACTACTATTCCCTCATCCATTCATCAAAAACTCTGGCAAACCGTTCGGGTGATTCCGGATCCATATTGAAATAGAGCGACGGCTCGATGAGTTCCAGCTCCATTAGTGCAAAACTATTTTCAGCAGTACGTACATAATCGGCCCGGGTATAAAGGGGCAGGGGATCGATCATTTTCAACACTTCGCGGGCTGTTGCCAGGAGGTGCTTTGCCGGTTTCACTTTTCGCAATATTCCCCCGTGTTCTTCCTGCACGCGAAAATCATCTTTTTTGGGCGTTTTAAGGATGGTATGGCTGTAAGTATCCCCGAAAAAGAAGACTGAAAATTCGCCTTCGCTGGTGATGTTATTCATGAAAGGCTGGACTAAAAACGGCCGATTCGCAAAGGTGGATGAGAGGTTTTCGACATATTTTTTCCACTCATCACGGTGAATCCAAAAAGTATTATCAGCTCCCGCGCTGATGGTTGGTTTTATGACAATTTCTTCGGATTCCAGCTCGTCGAAAAAATCGGGAAACAGCTCAGTATCAAAATGATCACGCCAAAGACTGGATACGATCTCGATGCCTTGTTGCTGTAGATCTCGAAGATAGGTTTTGTCGATATTCCATTGTACAATTTCGAGGCTATTTTCGAGCACGGCCGATGATGCTTCAATGTCTTGTAACACATCCATAAATGCTTCAGGATCATCCTGATAATCCCACGGACTGCGGATGATGACGGCATCAAAGTTATTCCAATCGACCGATCTATTTCGCCAGGAAATTTCTTGGGTTTCCCATCCCAATTGTGCAAGCGGTTCAACCAGCAGTTCGTCATAGACCTCAAAATCGTCGAGGTTATCCATCGACAAAAAGGCGCAGTGTTTCATCTATTGCATTGATTCGCATTTGAAATTATCGAACCCCAAAATACCACGCCTCAAGGGAAGTGCAAGACAAATCAGCAGCTTTAACAACAGGTAGCCGGAGCCTGTTCGTCGGTACTACTGCTTTGACTACTGGACAATCTAACTGAAGAATCCGAATATTTGTTTTGAATGCGGATGGCATTGGCAATAGCGATAAGAGCAACCCCCACGTCCGCAAAAATGGCCTCCCACATGGTGGCCATGCCGAGGGCTGCTAGTACCATGACCAGCACTTTAATCCCCAGGGCAAAGCCGATATTTTGCCAGACTACCCGGTGGGTAAAGTGGGCAATTTCGATAGCCAATGGAATTTTCGAAGGCTGATCTGTTTGAATGACGACATCGGCCGTTTCCACCGTTGCATCCGAGCCGATACCGCCCATGGCGATTCCCACATCAGCCAGCGTAATTACCGGCGCATCATTGACGCCATCCCCGATGAAGCCTACCGTTTTGTCGGGACTTAAGGCATCCTTCACATAGTTGTATTTGTCATCGGGCAGCAGGCCTCCGTGTGTCCGATCTAATCCAAGCTTATTAGCAACGTGATCAACCACCTCCTGATTGTCGCCGGATAGCATCACGAGTTCGCTGACGCCCAATTCGTGCAGTCGATTGATTGTCTGCTTGCTGTCGTCTTTGATGCGATCTGCAATACTGATCGTCCCCACATGGGTACCGTTTTCCGCGACATGCACGTAGGTGTAAGGATTCTCAAATCCATTATTTACAACGGTAATATTTTGTTGTTGCAGAAGATCTCGGTTTCCGACAATTACATTTTTCTGGTTGATCGTGCCTTGCAATCCTTTGCCCGAAATCTCTTGCTGGTTTTCAACAGGGTAGAGAGCTTCTCCGTTGCTATAACTCAAAATCGCTTTTGCAATGGGATGTGTGGACTGCTGTTCCAGCGAAGCAGCCAGTCGAATCAGTTCCTCTTTGCTGTAGCCGTTTACCGGATGTACTTCCTGTACCTCAAACGAACCTTCGGTCATGGTACCGGTTTTGTCCATAAACAGGGTCTTCATCTTGCGCAGCTGGTCCAGGAAGTCCGATCCCTTGAGTAAAATACCGTTTTGAGAAGCGGCCCCGATGCCGCCGAAATAGCCGAGAGGAATTGAAATCACAAGGCCGCACGGACAAGAAACTACCAAAAAGATCAGGGCGCGATAAAACCAATCCTGAAAGATATAACTTTCAACAAATAGATAAGGCACGAATGTAAGTGCTGCGGCCATCCACACCACGATGGGCGTATATACTTTGGCGAAGCGGGTCATAAACCGTTGTGTAGGAGCCTTTCGCTTCGAGGCCTCCTGTACCATTGTCAGAATGTTGGAAAGTTTAGTATCCTCATAGCTGCTGGTGACTCTGATGCGCACCGGTGTATCTTGATTGATGGATCCCGCCCAAATTTTTTCTCCGGATTTTCGGGTCATCGGTTTGGATTCACCCGTGAGCGCTGCTGTATTGAATGAAGCTTTTTCGGTGAGCAATTCGCCGTCCAACGGTACTTTTTCACCCGGTTTTACTTGGATGATTTCGCCTATTCCGATCTCTTTGGGGTCGATTGTTTGGGTAGCTCCATTTCGTTCTACGGTAGCGACATCCGGCTGCTGATTGATGAGTCCCTTAATAGAACTTTTAGCCCGGGTAATGGCTCCGTGCTGGGCATATTCTCCGATCATATAAAAAAGCATTACGGCTACGCCCTCGGCATATTCACCGATGGCAAAAGCACCGACAGTGGCAATGCCCATCAGCATAAATTCACTGAAAACAGTGCCGTTTTTGATCGAATTGAATGCTTTGATCCAAACGGGCCCACCAACGGCCAGGTATGAAAGTCCGTATAGTGGAAGGTAAATATACGCTTGACCGGAAAAGGAAATTGCGTGTTCGACAATCAGAGCCGCTGCTAAAAATAGGGCACTTACAACCGCTTCTTTATATTTTTTTATGAATGATATCATGGGAATAATAAAAATTGGAAATCTCATCTGGCTCTAAAATAACAGGGTCAGACAATCAGCTCTTGCATCTTTATGTAAATCTTGTGCAGGATTTTGTATTTCGCAGGTGAGCTTCAAGAACTACATCCCGGACGAATATCTCCAGACCGATTGTTGGCTTTAAATTAATCCTGGTTCAAGTAGTAGGTGCAGTATAGGCCTAAGGCGAATTTCCCTGAGGTTTTCAGCACTGTGTTGCATTAATTACTTGAACACAGTCTTATATGAAAACTTACCAATTTAATTACTATTTTTAAGTAACTTCTTGCTTAAAAGTGGTTGTATGAAACTAATAAAAGCTTACATCAGGCCCATGTTATTGGAGGATGTATATTCGGCTCTGCGTAAGCACGATTACTGCTGCATGAGTGTTTTTGAGGGAGAAGGAACAGGGAAGTATAATGATCCCAAAAACAAACACGGCTCTCTGGATTTTCCAGCGATGCATACAAAAGTAATAAAAATAGAAATTGCTGCTAAAGAGGATGACGTAAAACCCATAATTCAAATTATAAAAACACATGCCCACACGGGTAGAAAAGGAGATGGATTAGTTTTTGTATCTCCTGTTGAATATGCTACCCGAATTCGTGATGACAAAGAGGGAGCTGAAATTCTTAGCTAACTATCCTTCTACAGAGTGTCTTTTTTTAATTAAAAAAGTTTGGTCCTGCACTTCACTTCTAATTTTTAAAATCTGGGTTATTTAGTCATACTTTTATTTTTCTAAATTCATCATGCTTTTTTTATCGGCCAGCTGAGCGGCACTGTCAATCATGAAGTTACCTTTTGTAACCACTTGTTCACCTTCTTCAAGTCCCTCTTCAATGATATAAGAATTTCCGACTCTGGCCCCAAGGGTAACTTCCCGGGCTTCAAATCTTGTGCCGGAGGTATCAGGCAACCTAACATAAACAATTGATCGCTCTCCAGTCCAGAGTACGGCTTTCTTGGGAATTTGCAGGACTTCCTGACCCTTATTGATATTTGAAAATACGGTTCCCTGGGCTATCATATTGGGTTTAAGCTGCCCATCGTTATTGGAGAATTCTGTTCGCACAGTTGCTGTACGATCCTCTTCATTGATAAGCGGGTCGATATATGTAACTTCAGATTCAAAGGTTTGTCCGGGATATGCAGCAACCGAAAATTGGATATTATCTCCCACCGACAATCCATGCAGATCACTTTCATATGCGTCAAATTTAATCCATACAGAAGAAAGATCGGCAAGCTCAAAAATTGGTTTGCCGAAATGGATATGGTCACCTGCTACTACATACCTTTTAGTGACATAGCCACTTTTGTGAGAATAAATATCAAAGTTCAATTTTGGTTTTCCGTTCTCTAGGATGCGGTCAACTGTTTCAGGCGAAATCTTCCAGTTGATAAACTTCTGCCGAGCCGATTGATAAAGCTGGGGATTGGCTTCGCGCTTTTTATACGCCTCCAGCAGCTCGCGCTGAGCGGTCACCAGCTTCGGCGAATAGACTGAGGCCAGCTTGTCACCCTTTTCTACATAGGCCCCGGTAAAGTTGATATACAGCTTTTCGATCCGTCCCGGGAAATGCGCCGGAATTGCGCTGATAGAGCGTTCATCCACCGTCACCTTACCCGGCATTTGGATCTGTTTAACGGCCGGTTTTTTTGTGACCCGCGTAGTCTGTACCTCGGCAAGCTGCATAGCCGCTTTGGTCATTTGCAGAGCTTGGGGATGTTGATCTTGGCCGGATTCATCGTCTACTTCATTTGCCGGAATCAATTCCATCCCGCAAATGGGACAGTTGCCGGGCTCGTTTTGCCGCACGTTTGGATGCATGCTGCAAGTATAAACGATTTCTCCCTGCCCGTCGGTATGCGCTTCTTCCACATGTCCGTCTATCGTTGTTTCTGTGGATGAGGAGTTGCTGCCAAACAGGAGCCATCCAAGTAATATACCGGCAAAGAGTATACCGGCTGACTTTAGAATTTTTGAAAAGTTGTATGATATTTTCATGATGTTATTCGGTTTGTTGGGACGCAGCATGCTGCGTCCATATACTTAATTGTTAATTTCTTTTGAATTCAGATTGTATTTGCCTGTAAAAAATTCGATGCGAGCCACGGCTTTATTTTTATTGCCAATTGCTTCTTCGCGTAATTGCCGGTAATTGAGCAGGCGACGATGAAGCCGCAAAATTTCTTCAAAGTCGGTAGCTGCCGCCGAATACTGCTCGGTGAGTACATTGATTGCTTGGTGCGTGCGGGCAATTTGCTTTTCCTTATAGAGTTCAAGTTTCCGGCTGGCATCCCGAAAGTCACGCATTGTTTTTTCAAATTGTGTGATAAATTTATTTTCCTGGGATATTTTTTGTTTCTGGACCGCTCGTTTCTCCAATGCGGCCTGCTTTTTTTGAGCACGATATTTATCCCGCCACAACGGAATTTGGATGGTTGCCCGAGCCATAAAGGCATCGCGGCCATTATTTGCCATTACCACCTCGCGCTGGCCCGTAAGAATATATGTGGCACCGATAGTAAATTTAGGTAGCCCGTCGAATCTGGCAGCGCGGATAGATTCTGTTGCCGCTTGTTCTTCTGAAATAAGCTTTTTTAGTGATGGATTTTCAGCCATCATTTGCTGTTTTAGCTTGACCGGTTCTGCCGGAAGGTCAGTAGCTGAAAGATCTATCTCGCTGGGGAAATCAACGGTGTCGCTGTTCATAAGTTCGCTGAATTCCTGTCGCAGCACCTCTCGGTCGTCGAGCAGTTTGCTACGTGCAATGCGCAAATCTTCAAGCTCGATTTGTACTTGCAATACATCTGATTGATTGCCCTCGGCTGTTTCATATTTTTGTAACGCAATTTCTTCCAGTGTTTCGAGCAGACTAATATTTTCGTCGTGGATTTTAATTTTTTCCCCGATTACATACAGTTCATACCATGTCGCTTTGACCTCATAAAAAAGCTGGTTTCGCTTGGTTTGAAATTCCTGAAATTGGGCTTGGGCCTGGTGTGTTTTTATGTCCTCACGAGCGCCCAGCGTGCCAAACCAGGGAAACATCTGGCTGATTGAGAGCCGGGCTTGCTGGGGACCAACTCGTGTTTCAATGGGACTGACAAAATATCCGAACGCCAGTTCAGGGTCGGGAAGACTGCCAATCTGCGGAACTTCCTCCAGCGCAGCCAAGTATTGATTAAAAGCCGCCTCTATCTCCGGATTTTGTTGGGCGGCTTGATGGAGATATTGCTCGAGTTGCATTCCGGCGTTGTCGAATTGCTTCGCATCAGCAGGAAGATCCTGTCCCCGTAACTGAACGTTTAACAAAAGGAACAATAATAGTGTTGCCCATAACCGCAAATGGCCCACAGATCTCATGAAGGTTATTGATCTCCTCAGCATTTTCTCTCCGCTCTTTAATAGATTAAAGTAAAATTGTGATATTTTATTATCTGAAATGTTCATTAATTTCATTTTAATTACCTCTCAAAAATTCTGAGTACGTTGAGTCACTGTTAAATTTCCATTCTTTGTAAATTGCATAGAGCACCGGCACCACAAACAGCGTGATCACCTGCAGCAGCATCCCGCCCACGCTGGGAATCGCCATCGGTACCATAATGTCGGCCCCGCGACCTGTGGACATGAGCACAGGAATAAGAGCCAAGATAGTGGTGGCAGTAGTCATGAGTGTGGGACGAATACGCCGTTGGCCGGCTTTCATTACCGTCTCGCGTATTTCGGCAATCGAATTAGGCTTGTGGCGATCAAAAAGCTGGTCCAGATACGTTGCCATGACGACCCCACCATCGGCGGCAATCCCAAAAAGGGCAATAAAACCTACCCAGACAGCGATACTCAGGTTTATGGTGCCCATCTGGAACAGTTCCCGCATATTTTCACCGAACAGGTTGAAATCCATAAACCAAGACTGTCCGTACAGCCAGATGAGCAAGAATCCTCCGGCCCATGCCACGAAGATGCTGGTGAAGATCATGCTTGTGGTCGGCACCGACCGGAACTGGAAATACATGATCAAGAAAATGATCAGCAGCGCGATGGGCAGGATAACTGAGAGCCGTTTTTCGGCGCGGACCTGGTTTTCGTAACTACCGGCAAAGGAATAGCTTACGCCTGCAGGTACTTGTAGATCGCCGCTGTCTATTTGTTCAGATAGATACTGCCGGGCATTTTCGACTACCTCGACCTCAGAAAACTGATCTTGTTTGTCAAAAATCACGTAGCTAACCAAAAAAGTATCTTCGGTTTTGATATTCTGCGGTCCCTGCCGATAAGTTATCTCAGCAATTTGCCCCAGCGGAATTTGGGTACCGGTGGGCGTGGGAACCAGCATCTGTCGAATCTTATCGGGATCATCGCGCTGCTCCCGGCCGTAACGCACACGGATCGGATATCGCTTGCGGCCCTCTACTGTTTTGGTGAGCGCCGGACCACCCAGGGCAACCTGAATGTATTGCTGTACATCCTGCATGCTGAGTCCATAGCGGCTGATCTGCTCGCGGTCGGGGGTGATCTCTAAATACGGCTTGCCAACCACGCGATCCGCAAATACTGACTGCGGCTTGACGCCCGGCACTTCTGTAAGCCGGTTTTCGAGCTCTTGTCCAAACGACTCGATGGTTTCTAGGTCCGGCCCCTGAACTTTAATACCCATCGGGGCCCGCATGCCCGACTGCAGCATAATTTGGCGCGTTTCGATAGGCTGTAGCTTGGGTGCTGATGTAAGTCCGGGAAAATCATCGGTGGCGTCAACAATTTCATTCCAGATATCATCCGGTGATTGGATATGTTCGCGCCACTGTCGGTAATACTGCCCGTCTGAATCGGGAATGAGGTCTCCATTCTCATCGCGGATAAAATCGCCGTCCCCATTTACCCGGTATCGAATGCGCCGGCCGTTTTCGTCCGATTTGTACTCCGTTTTATAAGTGATGACATTTTCGTACATGGAGGTGGGAGCCGGATCCAGGGCAGATTCGACGCGTCCCATTTTACCCACCACATTTTCGACTTCGGGGATAGCCGCCACGGCCATGTCGAGCTTTTGCATGTAGTCGATGGCTTTATCGACGCCCACATGTGGCATGGTGGTCGGCATCAGTAGAAAAGCGCCTTCGTCGAGCGGCGGCATAAACTCTTCGCCCAGTCCGGGAAAGGTTTTCGTGGCCGCGGTCCAGGGAGCCGTTTGGCGGATATCAACACCGACGGACTCGAATCCGTTGGCGACAAATCCGAAAACGCCGGCAAAGCCGAGCCATATCACAAGTCCGAGGATGACAAATCCACTGGGGATGGATAAAAAGGCCCCCTTATGGTTAAGGCACCAGTGCAACATGGACCGGTAATACCTGACTACAAGCTGGAACAATCCCAGAATAAGCGTAATTAACAGGGCGACAAACAAAAAGTTGAGGAAAAACGAAACCCCCGGACCCAGCGGCAGCCAATACCTGCTCAACAGATAAGTGATCACCAGCACAACAATCGAAGTGTTTATCCAGGGGCGCCAATCTTTGTATTTGGGATAGAAAATGATAGCGCCGTTGAGCAATCCAAAAGCCAGCAGTGTTAGTGCTGCCCAGGTGTAGGTAGAAAACAGCAGGATACATCCACCGACAATCAAAGAGCCGTTCCAGAAAAGCTTAACCGCTTTCTTTTTAATGTTGATAGAGAAAAACCAGTGCGCAAAAGGGGGAATAAGCGTGATAGCGATGATAATCGAGGCCACCAGCGCAAAGGTTTTGGTGTAAGCCAGCGGACGAAAGAGCTTGCCTTCGGCGGCTACCATCGTAAATACGGGCAGAAAGCTCACGATAGTAGTCATGATGGCAGTGAGTACGGCCGAGGCCATTTCGCTTGCGGCGCGAAAAATAATTTCGAGCAGCGATTCGCTCGGGTCTGACTCTTCCATATGCCGCAGCATGTTCTCCGACATAATGACCCCCACATCCACAATGGTACCGATGGCAATTGCGATACCCGAGAGGGCCACAATATTTGCTTCCACATTGCCGAGTTTCATGGCGATGAAAGTCATAAGAACGGCCAGGGGCAGCATCCCGGATATAAGAATGGAACTGCGCAGGTTGAATACCATTACCACTACCACGATGATGGTGATAAGCACCTCGAGGTTCAGTGCTTCTTCGAGGGTACCAAGCGTTTCATAGATAAGCTCCGAGCGGTCGTAAAAAGGCACAATTTCGACCTGGGATTCCGTTCCGTCATCGAGTGTTTTACTGGGCAGCCCGGCCGAAATTTCCGCAATTTTCTCCTTTACGTTGTTGATAACCTCCAGCGGATTTTCGCCGTCCCGTGCTACAACCACACCACCTACCGCTTCAGCACCGCCTTTATCGAGTGCTCCGCGGCGGAGAGCCGGTCCATAGCTGACATTTGCCACATCCCGGATGCGAACGGGCGTATTATCTTCAACGGCAACCACGGCTTTTTCGAGATCCTCCAGGCTTTTTACATAGCCGATGCCGCGCACCAGGTATTCCACATTGTTCATTTCAACCGTTCGGGCGCCGACTTCGGCATTGCTTTCCTTGACGGCATTAAAAACATCGGTGAGGGTGATGTCATACACTTTCATCGCCTCGGGATCGACATCGACCTGGTATTCTTTGGCATAGCCGCCAATGGCCGCGACTTCAGCTACCCCTCCCGCCGAAGATAGGGCATAGCCGACCTGGAAATCCTGGATGCTGCGCAATTCTTGCAGATCCCAGCCCCCGGTGGGATTGCCGTCAGCGTCTCGTCCCTCGAGGGTGTACCAGAAAATTTGTCCCAGCGCCGTGGCATCAGGACCCAGCGACGGATTGACGCCATCGGGCAGCGTGCCGGAAGGCAGTGAATTGAGCTTTTCGAGGATGCGCGATCGGCTCCAGTAGAATTCCACATCTTCTTCGAAAATGATATAGATATTGGAAACTCCCATCATCGAGCTGCTGCGAACCGTTTTTACGCCGGGAACGTTAAGCAGCTGGGTCGTAAGGGGATAGGTAATTTGGTCCTCGATATCCTGCGGTGAACGTCCGGGCCATTCGGTATAGACGATCTGCTGGTTTTGGCCCAGGTTCGGGATGGCATCCACCGGAACCGGGTCGCGGGGCATGAAATCGAGATCCCACGAAAAAGGAGCCACGGCGATGCCCCATCCTATGAGTCCGACAGCCAGCAGAATGGCTACTAGTTTGTTTTCGAGAAAAAAGCGTATGATTTTGTCGAGCATTGGTTAGTCGAAAGTATTGAGTCGTGAGTATTGAGTCGTGAGAAACGCAATACGAAATAGGGTATAGATAAAATTATTCCGTAACGCTTCTTGTATCGGTGAGCCTCAGTCATTATGAGACTACAAAGGGAGGACTAACCGCTAATTCAGAAAAACGTTATTTAGTAAAAAGAGAGGTGGGGTTTTAGAATGCTGCTCTAATTCAGCATCCGTAAAGAAAGTGTGAGTTGTAGTCGGTTCTAAATCAATAAACTGAATGACAGGAACAGCAAGCATTTTGGCTGTTCTGTTGATGGACGAAATGGCATCAGCATTTATCTTGGGCTGATCAAAATCGCAGAAACCACTCAGAATCCAGCCACAACTACCATTGGGAGAATTATGGCTGGAAAATCCTGAACCACAAACTGCGAATTGGCTTCCTGTAATATGACAACACTTCTCCGATATCGTGTTTGTTGACATATCCTGCATATCCTGCTCGCATGAGCCCGCTAATAAAGCCGGCGGCATGGAGATGCCAATGACAAACAGGACAGCCAAAAACATCGAAAATCTATAATATGTCTTTTGAAATAAAAACAAAATGGCAGGTCTTGGCTTTTGAAACGAAGAGGAATCTCGAATTTTTTTGTATAACATGCAATACTGATTTTTTGAAAAGAATTTACTGACTTGGCCTTTTTGCTATAATCATCCAATATCTTTGATGATTATTTGAAGTAAATCTTTCAACTTCTTTAACAATTTGAAATCCGGCATTTTCCAAATCTTCAACTGCATACTTCATAGCAAGGCTATGATCGTCCATCTGTTCTTCTCTTGATGCTCCGACCACTTCTTGCTCCATTGGCTCGGCCATTACTAAGCGACCGCCGGCTTTAAGGGATTTCTTCATATATCCCAACATATCCATGTAATTTCTAAATTCGTGATAGGCATTCCTGATGAGAATAGCGTCCAATGAATTCGATGGCAGCATGGGATTTCCGGGCACGCTGTATATGGGAGTCACATTCTTAATCCCCCGGTCCTTGATCCTTCTGCGCAGGTCGTCAAGCTTGTCTTCATCAATATCAACGGCAAAAATACGCCCTGACTCTCCCACTATAGGCGACATCCGAATGGTATAATCACCGTCACCGCTTCCGAGATCGGCGGCCCAACTGCCTTTTTCTATTTCCATAGCTTCAAATAGTGCATCCGGATTACGCCAGCTCGACTGCCCGCAAGCTACAGCACTAACTGTCAATGTTATGATAATGACCGGCAGGAGAATTTTAGTTAATGATTGGAAACTATTTTTTCGATAAGGATTCATAACAGAATTTAAAGTCGAGTTAAAAGTCTGATTACTAATAGCGTTTGTTACCCTCTTTGCTTAATGCTTTTCATAGAGCGATCGATTTCCCTCCTCATCAAAAAGATATACCTCAAAGGGTGTACCGTCATTCCCCATGCCCGGCGTGCCGGTAGGCATTCCCGGAACAACAATACCCTGAACCTCAGGTCTTGCTTCCAGCAGTTTATTAATTGATTCTGCCGGTACGTGTCCCTCCACTACATAGCCATCAATGACGGCAGTATGGCAAGATTCAAGTTCTTCCGGCACAAGGTAATGCTCCTTGACAGCATCCAAGGTATCACTTGGACTTGCATCGACAGTAAAGCCTTTCTCCTCAAGATAGGAGGCCCATTTTGTACAACAATGGCAATTGGGTTTTTTATAGATGGTAATCTCCTTTGATTCGGCTTCGGTAACCTGTTCATTATCAAGTTGTTTATTACCCTGCTGACCATGAGACACGAAGGGAATGATTAGAAAAAAGAAAAGAAGGTAAGAGAAACGACTTGTCTGTATCATAAACTAGAATTTTTTGATGTATAACCATACTGTTTTACATCCAAGAACCTAGTCATCTGTGTAGCATCATCCTACTAACAGAAGCTTAAAAATGTTAATGAAACGTTAATGAGCATGTTAAAAAGCCCTTAAATTTTATAGTTTGGGGTAACGAAAAAGAAAACAGCAACTACCTATGGTTTTTTCCCAGAAAAAGATTTACTTGGTCATCGGCCTCACTATCATATCTCTTATCGGGATACTTCTGGTACAGTACTTTTGGATTGACGCTGCTCTTAAAACTGAGAAAGATCAATTTGACAGACGCGTTGCCACCGTTGTTAATAAACTTGAAAATGAGATACGGTCAGATTCAGAACTGCAGAAAAGAGTACAGCATTTTACCGATTCGTCAGCAAGTCAACCTCAACAGGTATCAATTGTTAAAGAAGATCTGCAAGGTAAACTGCAAGCAAAAATTGACAGCGAGTTCAATGAGCTTACAAATCTAAATTATGAATTCGGCTTAGTACAACACGGTGATTTCCACAAGTGCTGTCTAAACGGAGTAGCAAAAGAAGAAGTATTACTCAGCTCAATAAATACTTCTGACTTTACACCTATTTTAGAAACCAAATATCGCAGCTGCGCCTGTATCTTTGATGGAAAGGCTCATATCAATCTTTATTTTCCGAATAAAGACTTTTTTATAGCCTCACAGATTGGTGGTATGCTGGTGCTATCAGTCTTGTGTATTCTTATAGTCGTTGGCTGTTTTTCCTATACCATTCTTACCATCCGTAAACAGAAAAAACTGGCTGAAATGAAGAATGACTTTATCAATAATATGACCCATGAGTTTAAAACACCGATCTTTTCAATCTCGCTGGCATCAAAAGCCCTCAAAAAGTCGGACCAATTAAGTAGTTCTGGTAAATTCAGCAAATACCTTGATCTCATAACGGATGAGACGAAACGATTAAAGGCGCAGGTTAACAAGGTACTGCGGATGGCACTGGTCGACTCCGAAGAGGCCGAACTAAACAAACAGGAGGTTGACCTTCATGCCTTGATCGAACGGGTAACTGAAAACTTTGAACTCATATTATCGGAACAAAACGGTTCGGTGACCTTAAACCTCAACGCCGAAAATCATATTATTCACGCTGACAAAACTCATATTTCGAATATCTTACACAACTTGATAGATAATGCGATTAAATATTCGAAAGAAGAACCACGTATTACGGTTAGCACTGCTGAAGAGGAGGAAGGCATTCGCATGCGTATTTCCGACAATGGGATTGGAATAGATGCCCAAACCCAACAGCATATTTTTGATAAGTTTTACCGGGCTCAGACGGGAGATATTCACGAAGAAAATGGTTTTGGTCTTGGTCTGAGTTACGTAAAGGATATCGTTGAAGCCCACAAAGGGTCGATACAACTCAATAGTAAAATTGATCAAGGTAGTACGTTTACTATAGTGCTACCGGCTTAAAGTTTCGTTGATATGGGTAACCACCTACTTCTCGTTGAAGACGATGAAAACCTGGGCTATATCCTCAAGGAATATCTGGAAATGAATGAGTTTCAAGTTGTATGGGCAAAGGACGGGGAAGAAGGGCTCAGTAAATTTAAAGGGGGCTCTTTTGACCTCTGTATTTTGGATATCATGATGCCTAAAAAAGATGGATTTACCTTGGCTGAAGAAATTAAAAGAGAGGATGAACAGGTGCCTTTTGTGTTCTTAACTGCTAAAACACTTAAAATTGACCAGTTAAAAGGGTTTGATATCGGAGCCGATGATTATATCGTCAAGCCGGTTGATGAAGAACTTTTAATTGCTCGCATTCGTGCAATATTGAACCGATTTAACAGTGATATAAAAAAGGATGGACCTGAAACCTATACCGTAGGACAATACAATTTTGATCCAAACACAAGAGAGTTGGCAGTTAATGGTGAAAAAGGAGATTCGCTAACACCTCGTGAAGCTGACCTCCTCGAACTCCTCTGTAAAAATATCGGTACTGTACTGACCAGGGATGAGGCGCTCGAAACCATTTGGGGCGATAGTAACTATTTCAATCGTCGTATTATGGACGTGTATATTTCAAAGCTCAGAAAATATTTTAGCGATGATCCTGATATTGAAATCAAGAATGTCCACAGCAAAGGCTTTATACTATCTGTGAACGAATAGCCATTAATATGACCAATGCTGATCATTAAATTTAATTCTGCATTTTTTTATGCACATCTAATGTGCTATAAAAGATAGAGTGGCTTTTTTAGCTCAATATTAAACAATCTCAAAATTGGCCATCATTCCATTATCGGCATGTTCCAGGTTATGACAGTGAAATACATATATGCCTTTTGGAGCATCAAATTTCACAAGTACCCGCACCGTTTCATCTGTATTTACTAGCACATTATCTTTCCAGCCGCGTTCATAGGGAGCAAGTTCGCCGCCGCTGCGGCTTAATACTTTAAACTGTGTGGCATGAATATGCATTGGGTGCGGCATCATACGATCACCATGAAATTCCCAGATTTCTAAGGCATCTCGGCGAACTTCTTCATCCACCCGCATCATTTCAAAAAAGCGGCCGTTGATGGACGATCCCTGCATCATCTCCATGGACAGGTCAAACTGCCGCGTGCGTTCGGCATCAGCCTCATCCGGGAAGGAGGGGCTGGCAAGTTTTTCGGGCAGCTGGAAGGGATCCTGCTCTTCTTCTGTAATGCGAAATTCAACAATAGGCACAACTTCATCTGAAGACTGGTTTCCCTGCATCATCATACATCCGTCACCCATTCCTCCGCTGCCTTCATCCTGCATCATACCGCCATCCCCGTTCATCATACCTTCTCCATTATTCATCATTCCGTCCATTCCATTTCGGGTACGGGTTTCGATCTGCACGGAGTCGTCTATTTCATACTGGCTGAAATCCACCAGCAGGTCGGCCCGCTCGGCCGGGGACAGGGTGACCGAAGAAGCCTCATACGGACGGTCAAGCAGACCACCATCACTACCGATAACATAGAAAGAACTGTCATCACTTAACGACAGCTCCAGGATTCGGGCATTGGAGCTGTTCAGCAGACGCAGTCTATGATATCGGTTTGCCACTTCATGGTAGGGAGCATGAATGCCATTCACAAACAACCGGTTTCCGAAAAAGCCCATCATCCGATCCATCATGTTGAGGCTGTAGGTCGCCTGCCCCTGCTCGTTGATCTGTTTTTCCTGTATGTTCAGCGAAAGTTCATACTTGCCGGAGGGAAGATCCAGCGCCTGCTCTTCTTCATCTTCAATGATAAAAAATCCGGCCAGTCCGTGATAGATCTGCGAACCTGTTCGCCCGTGCGGATGAGGGTGATACCAGTGGGTTGCCGCCCGCTGATTCACGTTAAAATGATAATCGTATGTGTTTCCCGGCCCTATGACATCCTTGGGATGGCCGTCCATCTCCGGCGGTACCGTCAGCCCGTGCCAGTGGAGAATACTCTCCTCGTCAAGCCGGTTCTGGAAATTGATGTCGAGCGTTTCGCCTCGAGTGACCCGGATGGTAGGGGATGGAAGAGAGCCGTTAAGGGTATAAACATCAGAATCGACAGCTCCGACCAGCTTTCGCCGGGTTGTTTCTGCCGCCAGCTCGAATTCAGAGGCACGAATTTCTTCCGGGAACGATAATTGTTGGGAAAAGGCATTCTCAGATAATACCCGTTCCCCACCTGCTTCTGACCTGCAAGAGAGTAAGGTCGGAGACAGGGTTAACATTCCGGTGCCGGCGCTTATCAACTTGAGAAACTCTTTGCGTTTCATAGACTACCTCTTCTTGTTCGAATACTATTTACTGATTCCGCCAAGAATGGTTAGTCGAAGATTTCCTCTTTAACTTTTTCTACTAATATGAAATTCTTTGTAGAATTTCATTGCACTTATAATCTAACAGCAAGTAGTATATAAATTAGAGTATCATTCATTTATTGTTTTCTTCTTGCGCTGATATTCTTCCTCATCAATTTCGCCGCGGGCATAACGTTTGTTGAGAATTCCTATCGGCGATTCTTCTGAGATTTGGTTTGTTGAATTACTACCCTTACGAATAAGGAACCAGACCAGGGTCACGATCAAAGCAAGTATCAATAGCCAAATCAGCCCCATAAAGATCATTCCAAATCCACTGCCCCCTTCCATCATATGTTGAGGGCCATTCATTTGTGATATAAACAGATTTAATGCAGCCATAATTGAATATTTGTGATTATGTATTTTGAAATTTGTGATAGTTTCGTACTGATAGCTAATTAATGTTACTATATCCTAATTGCAGTTGAGATGCTGATCTCATCCGCACTTGAATTATCCACGCTGAGGCAAATGTCAGCAGACCGATTGTCAGCACGGCAGTGTGAATCCCGAACCAGTCGGCCAATACGCCCGTTAAAAGAGCACCAATGGCATAGCCCAGGTCACGCCAGAGCCGGAAGATGCCAATGCTCTGTGCCCGTTGTCCGGGATGAGTATTGTCGGCCACGGCAGCCAGAAAAGTCGGATACACGATGGCGGTGCCGAGTCCCAATGCAAATGAAAGCAGAATAAATTGCAGGTAGCTAACTGCCCAGGCCATCAGCACCAGCGTGACACCTTGCATTAGCATGCCCCAAAACAGCATCTTCTTTTTACTATAATGGTCAGACATTTTACCGGTTGCCAGTTGACCGATGCCCCAAACGGCCGGATAAATACCCGTGATAACACCAATGCGATCCATCGAAAAGCTAAGATCTGCCAGCAAAATCGGCAACAGTCCCCAAACCAGTCCATCATTTAGATTATTGACTAATCCGGCTTGGGTAATCGATCCCAGGTTCGGATGTTTCCAGGTGGTCTCAGCAAATAGGCGTTTGAGTTTAGGAATTTCAGATGTTTGGGATTCGGCTTGCACGTGGTGAATAGTATCTTTGACGAGCAACCAACTACTTGTGAGTCCAAGTATGGCTAAGGCGATTCCGATATAAAAGGGATAGGGTCGCAGCCCATATTCTGAGGCGACCCAGCCGGTGAGAAAAGCAACAAGGGCAACGGCGGCATAACCGGCCGACTCGTTTAGCCCCATCGCTAATCCGCGGTTTTGTTCTCCGACCAAATCAATTTTCATGACTACCGTGCTCGACCACGCCAGCCCTTGGTTAATGCCAAGCAATACATTGGCGGCAATAATCCAGCTCCAGCTACCGGCAAACATCAGCATAAAGGGGACTGGTAGGGCAAATAGCCACCCGATAATCAGCAGATTCCGCCGGCCAAAGGAGTTGGCAAGGGCTCCAGCGTAGAAATTGGACACAGCTTTTACGGTGCCAAAAACCACAATAAATGAGAGGATGGCTGTTTTGGCGGCCATGCCAAAATCTACCTCGGCAATTTCCGGCAAGATGGTCCGCTCGAGTCCCACCATACCACCGACAAAACCGTTAATGACGACAAGCAGGGTAAACTGCTTCCAGTTTTCTTTTAATCCGAGGCTAACTGACTTAGTATTATTTCTGTTTTGCTTCATTGCAGTGTTCTAAATCTTTTTATCTCTGCAAATTTCTTTTCTTTTGTTCGAATTCTTTCTCATCAATATCTCCCCGGGCATACTTTTTTTGTAGAATGTCCAGAGGACTTTCGGTACCAATATTGGTTTTATCATCCTTGAAAAATTTGTACAAAAGAACAGTTAGTAGAGTGAGTACGAGAATTCCAATTAAAAACATCATAATAAACTTACCTCTTACTTTTATTGAACTTTTATGAAATTGAAATACTAATTTGGGTTTATTCTTTAATTCGGCTTTTATCCAACGGCGCAGCGATTAGCACCCGCTTCCAGCTCTTCAAGCTTATGGCCTTCGCGATCTCCTTTCCGGTTGATGATGCTGATAGTCTGATAATTGGAAGGCGTTGGAGGGATTCGTGAAACAGCTGCCCAAACAAATTTTTCCTTGGAAAGGGATAATAGTTCGACATCTTTGGATAATTCCTCTATTGTTGACGTTATCACTGAATCTCCTATGCGTACAGAATCAGCAGTATGGGCAGGCAGTACTTTTGTATCACCATCCAGTTGCAACAGTCTTTGCAGTGATTCATATAACTGTTCGGCCTTGCGCAGGGCCTGTTGCTGATTTGCCTTCAGATCGGGACGTCCTACGCCATCGGTAAATAGGGTGTCGCCTGTGAATACGGCATTCCCTTCAAATAAAAAGCTTGTGCTTCCCGGCGTATGCCCGGGAGTGTGAAGGACTGTAATCACGCTGTTGCCAAAAGTGATAGACTGATTGTTTTTTACGGGAGTAACAGGATACGCTACATCGGCTTTGCGATATAACAAATGGTCGGCGCCGATAGCCTCGGCCAGCTCCCGGGTGCGCGATACATAGTCGGCATGCAGATGCGTATCCATCACCTTAGTAATAGTCCATCCTTTATCTTCGGCTAGTTTGATATATACTTCCGGATCAAGCGAAGCGTCAATTACTATTGCCTCATTGCCGGAGCCGACAATGTAAGAGAGACAACCTTTAGCCGGGCGTCGGACCTGCAGCAGAGTCAGCTCATCACCCAAGTTCATTTCTGTGGAATCCCATGCAAAATTCCAGGCTTTCATTCCGCCATCCAGCGAATAAGCTTCAATGCCTTGCTCTCGTAATTTTTCAGTAGCAATCAAACTAGTTTTGCCAGCTCCGCAAACCGTTACAACTGGTCGATCTTCCGGCAGGTTAATGCCTTTGAAAGGATTTGCAACACCGGACTTTAGATCTTCATAGATATCAGCGTGCTTACTTTCGGGAATGGACCATTCCTGGCGCTCATCTTCGGGACGAACATCAAGGATAAACAGTTCTTTATCCTCTTTGAGCCAGTCCTGCAATTCATCTGATGTAACAGATAGATTTTGTGCTGTTGATGTATTTGTAGAATTCATGATGTGATAGAAGTTTTGTAATTAGAAATTGATGATGTTACATGAACCCAGATCAAAAGCTCCACCCTATACCAACCGTGCCCCAGGGCATGAATGGCCCACTTTCAAATGTTTGATTGGCGATCTCAATATCTTTGTCATTGAGCGTGTATCCGAGACCTACCACGGGACTCAGATATATATTACCGAGGCCGGTATCCCAATGGTACCCGGCGCGGAGTCCCACCGAATATCCCGTATAAGTTCTGCTTTCATTGGTAGATTTCAGCGTGATTTCAGCAGAGGCTATTCCAAATTCAGGGCCTATATAAAAACCGTCCGTTCCGGTGATAAAACGCTCGGCCTGGAGAATCACACCTTTGAGCGCAGTGAAAAATCCTTCGTTTCCATGTTGAGATTCTGGTACCGAGAGTTCTCCATAGGCTTCTATGCTGTAAGTCCAACTGCCATACTGATAACTGCCGGTTATTCCAGCCCCGCCCAGAATATAGGCCACCGGTTCTGTTTCAATACTGAATTTCTGAACCTTTTCTTGAGCATGGAGTGGTTGTGTTAGGTTTCCAATTAGCAATAGTGCGAAGGTTATAATTGCCGATCTCATAACGTTCGACTTTTTAATTAGCTTTCTCGTGTTAATGTTAAGATTGTTCTACAGGTAGCTGCTCAAGCATCCATTCGGGATACCCTTCATCCAATCGTTTGGCATTAAATCCCTTTTCACGGAGCAGTTCTACCGCATCATCGGCAAATACGCAAAACGGTCCCCGACAATAGGCGACGATCTCTTGATCTTTGGGAAGTTCATCCATCTTATCAGATAGATCTTCCACCGGGATATTCAACGCCCCGGCAATATGTCCCTCATCGAATTCCTGCTCCGGGCGCACGTCAATAATGGTAATGTCTTCCTGCTGCATCTTATCGGCCAATTCCGAACTGGATAAGGTTTCAAGGGATTTTCGAGACTGACGAAACTGGTGTATGACGCGCTCAATTTCGGCTACCCGTTCGATACCCAGATCCCGGAGGGCTTTCCATGCCTTATATACACTCTGACCTGCCAGCTGATAATAAACATGATTTCCATCGCGTCGGGTATCAACCAGTTGGGCCTGTTTTAGCACCTGCAGGTGCTGGGAGGCATTCGCTCCGGTAATTTCAGTTTCCCCGGCAATTTCTGCTACCGAGTACTGTCCCTGGGCCAGCAGCTCCAGGATTTCCAGCCGATGCGGGTTCGACATCGCCTTTACAATATTGGCCAGTTGCTGATACACTTTGTTTTTAAAGGTCCGTTTTTCCATGTCTGGATATTTTTTTCTGTTCAGTGAAACAAAAAGATAAATATTCGTATACAACTAATCAATTAATCTATTGAATAGTTGTATTTATTCTGTTACGTTTAATCAGAAGTTGAACAAAAACCGTATCAACAATGAGTACTAACCCACCATTAGCTTGTGATCTTTCATTAATTGATGAGAATAATCTCGACCAGCATCGACAAAATGGGGAAGCGGTCTTTGAGGCCATTAGTGAAATTCGAGAAATCGAAGACGGATTTGAGTTCAAGCTTCCTGCAGAGACTGAGCTTATCCAAACAGTTAGCTCTTTTGTTGCAAGAGAACGACTTTGTTGTCCGTTTTTTGAGTTTACATTATCTATTCCGTCCAATCACCAATCGGTATGGCTGCAATTGAGCGGAGGCGAAGACGTTAAATCATATATAAAGGACACACTTCTGCCCAGGCTGGATGTTCCCGTTCAAACTGAGAAGCAGTCTTCTGGGGAACCAATAAATCCTGGCCAGAAAGTAGCGGGGCTGCTGGATCAATATCCCGAAACTTACCACGTATTTCGCAAGTACGGGTGTCCGGATATGCGCGACGGTTTCTTTTCGCTGATGGCTCGTATTATGAGTGTCCGCAATGCAGCTCGCATTCACCGGATTCCACTGGATGAGTTGTTGGACGACTTGGAAGCTGCTATTTCAGAGAACCGACAACAGATAACGATTAATTGATAATCAATAACCAAATTCTGTTATGCAGGCATTACTTTCAGCACTACAACAAACGCAAGTAATTGCCATGCTCGCAGGATTAATCCTGCTGTTTGCATGGGAGAGTATTCAACCGTTTTACGGATATTTTCGAGGAGCAATTAAGAAAAGAGGTAAACACGCCGTTCGAAATCTTACGCTCGGAGCCCTCAACTCGGCACTGGTGGCTATTGTCTTCGTCGGACTTTGGTTTGCCGCCTCGGTTTGGGCTGATGAGTATCGATTTGGGGTGATGCACTGGCTGCAGGATGGATTTAGCCTGCCGGCCTGGGCCCACGCTATTGGGGCCGTACTGTTGTTTGACGCATGGAGTTACGCCTGGCACCGCATCAATCATGAGGTGCGGTTTTTCTGGCGATTTCACCGCGTCCACCACTCCGATCCGAACATGGATGTAACCACGGCCAATCGTTTTCATATTGGAGAAATTTTCTTCTCATCACTGTTTCGCATTCCGTTAATCGCCCTGCTGGGGATCTATCTTTGGGAGTTGGTGTTGTACGAAACGCTGATGTTTGCCGTCGTTCAGTTTCATCATACCAACATCGATATTTCTGAAAAAGTGGATCGTGGGCTGCGAGCGATCATCGTCTCCCCGAATATGCACCGGGTTCATCATTCGCGATGGCAACCGGAAACGGATTCCAATTATAGTTCGCTGTTTTCATTCTGGGATCGGCTGGCTCGGACGTTCCGACATAATCCCCATCCCGAAGATATTGAGTTAGGATTGGATGAATTTGACCGAGAGGAAGATCAAACAGT
Source organism: uncultured Balneolaceae bacterium (assembly GCA_964490705.1). GTDB lineage: Bacteria > Bacteroidota > Rhodothermia > Balneolales > Balneolaceae > Fodinibius. The sequence continues at coordinate 242,467 of CAZBCG010000003.1, forward strand.
GGGAGGAATGCTAAAAACACCGATTGTAAAACAACGAAGAAACTCATAGTCAGCTAATAATAAATCAAACCGATAAATATTAAATATTATGTTATCAGCAGCTAAGAACTATCTTGCTAATCAGGCGCGTAAACCTACAGGTCTGTTTGGATGCATCGTTGCTCCGCTGGTTTTTAATTGGGAAAACAAACCAATGGAGCAGTTTGGTCTTAAGCTATTAGATCCCAAGGGAGGGGATCAGATTCTTGAGATCGGTCCTGGTAACGGGCGACTTATTTCTGAGATCATGCCGCATATTACGGATGGCAAGGTGTGCGGAATTGATATTTCCGAACAGATGGTTGATCTGGCATCCAAACGCAATAAGCAATGGATTGATAAGGGATTACTTAAAATCGAGCAGGCTTCGATTGCTGACATTCCCTATTCCGATAACCATTTTGATAAGGTGTTCACCTGTAATACAATTTACTTTTGGCCTGATCCTATGCAGAACCTTCGTGAAGTCCTTCGAGTGTTGCAACCCAATGGAGTGTTTGTATGTGCATTGCGTTCAAAACAACAGATGGAATCTTTCAATTCTGTGGTTAGGGAAAACAAAGATGTATTTAAGAATTTGTACCAAGAGCAGGATGTCAAAAAACTCTTTGAAGATGCTGGATTCAGAGATGTTGTCCACCATAGCGCGGACCGAAAGTCAGAGGCAATACATGTGATTTCAGGATCAAAGTGAATAGCGTAAATAATACGATGTATGAGCAACTTGTGTCAACAGCAGGTTTCATCCTTTTGAACGGGTGGACAGGGCACATCGCCATAGGAACAGAACACACAGCAATCACCTTTCTGGGGATTCAATACTTCTCCGCACTCCGGACACTCCCAGAAAAACTGGCAGGAATTAGTAGGCATTGTCTCGGTTGTTTTATATCCACAGTTCAAACAGGTAATAGTTGATTCCAAGGTTACAGTACTCATAAAAGGATCATTTGCCTAGGTTTTCAACTGTAAAGCCGGTTTTGTTGATAGCAGCTGTAATTGTCTCACGGCTGGTCTTATTTTGATCATATTTGATGGTTGCCTGACCAGTATCGTAAGAGGCATTAGCCTCTAGCACACCATCCACATTGCTTGCGGCATTTTCGACAGTCGCCTCACAACCAGTGCAGGTCATGCCGTCAATATCCAGTGTAATAGTTTGGACTTGGCTTTCCTGCACATAGACCACCTGTTTGTCCTGATTGGGGAAGAAGGCATCTGAATAATAAGGAAAAGCCAGTAACAGGGCAGCCAGCACGGTTACGATGCCCAGAAATCCCTTGGTCTGCCAGAACGAGGGATCTTTCTCACAGGCACATTTAGGATCCCATTGCGGTTTCAGTTTCTGGTACCAGGCAAAGCCCAGCAGTAGGGCGGTCAAACTAATCAAATACGGTCGGAAGGGCTCGACCCAGGAAAACGTCGATGCCACTCCACTGATACCAGCTAAAAATGCGGCTACCGGTGTTATGCAGCACAGGGAGGCCACAAAGGCAGCCAGTATTCCAGCTCCCATCCATTTGGTGTCGGAATTGTTGGTTTGATTGTTCATGCAGCTAATATCTTCAAAATGTTATTATCTGAACGTCTTTAGGGATTGAGGTATGGTTCTTATGATTCCCCCAACCCCTCTTATATCTCCCCTTCATAAGGGGAGAAACAATGAACTCACAGCTTTTCCCCTCCTTATGAAGGAGGGGTCAGGGGTGGTTGAGCCCAAAGACTTCATTTTAACTGCTAAACGGGTTATCTTAATTTTTTGCCTGTTTCACTTTCGCCTTCCAGTGCGTCCAGAATGGGGCATTCTCCTTTGGGACCGTCCCCGGCACAGGAATCGATCAAACCAATCAAGGTTTCTTTAATTTGGCTAAGGTCTTCAATTTTTTTGACGACATCCCGGTATTTTTTCTGAGCTTCATCTCGGATTTCCGAGCACGTAGTATCCTCATCCATGCGGAGTTCCAGCAGTTCCTTAATTTCGCTGAGGGTAAAACCTAACTGTTGGGCACGTTTAATGAATTTGATCTGGTCAATATGCCGCTGGGTAAAGATCCGATAGCCGGAACGCCGTCGGTCGGGTTCGGGAATGAGCCCCCGTTTTTCATAGTAGCGAACGGTCTCTTTATTTACTTTGGCCCGGCTGGCGACTTCTCCGATTTTGAAGGTCCTGACGCTTTCATATTTTTCTTCCATATCCTCAAACATGATATTCTGCCCTCACTCCCATACTATTGCTGTGCGTAATTATTAGACTGAGTTCATTTTTAAACATCCGGGACGTTAGCTCCGGATGCAATAAGGTTAGCTTTTCTTTACCATGGTTTTGCCGCAGCAACAGGTCGGATTTTGAGTACCCGAGCAGTCACTGGGCGCTCCTTTGGTTACCGTGACTTCACATCCACAACTATCGTCGGGACACTGATAAACTTCCCCTTTTTTGAGTGGCATAACAATACCTCCTTATTATTACAGAATGCAATTCATTTGTAATATAAGGCCTGTACCCTGGTCGAGAGTCAAATTTTAAATTTCATTGTTACCGAAAAGATATAAATACAATCAATTATTTAGATTTCATATTCATAGCTGATCGATCGAGGTGCGTTTATTCTCCTTGATCTCTTTAAAATGGGAGGGAGAGAGCCCGGTTTCTTTTTTAAACTGTCGCGAAAAATGCTGCTGACTGCTGTAGTCGAGCTCTAAGGCGATTTCGCTGAGCGTCTTTTCATCATAGACGATCAGCTCCTTGGCACGCTCAATCTTCTGCAAGATAAAATAACGCTCGATAGACTTGCCCTCCACCGCCGAAAACAAGCGGCTCAACTGTTGGTAATCTTTGTGAATGTTATCCGAAAGGAAATCCGATAAATTCTTTTCCAGCGGTGTATCCGACCGAACCTGCTGGATAATGAGCTGCTTAATTTGCTCAACAATGCGGCTGTTTTCATCATCAATGAGGTCAAAGCCGTTATCTCGGATAACATTCACTAATCGCCCATATTCATTTTCATCAACAGCATGCGCCAGATACAATTCGCCAAGTTCAATTCTTTGGACATTAAACCCAGCTTCGGTGAGTTTCTCTTCCAAAACCTCGGCACAATGGCTACACACCATGTTTTTGATATGAAAATGCTGTTGACTCATAATTTGATTAGACTGTCATCAAATCGACTGATAGATCATCAAAATAACATTTTTTTTATCTTTTTTGATTTGATACGCCGGGCAGATTAATCGGATTTTCCCGATGGAACCAGAGCGGACCGGTTTCTTTTTCTCGCGGCCACACTTCCTCCAGCGTTTCATCATCATAGAGGCGTCCGTTTTTCATCACATATTCAATGGCCTTGGTGTTGCGCAGATCGTCTAATGGATTTTTGTTAAGCACTATCAAATCAGCAAGTTTGCCTTCTTCAATACTGCCAACATCCTGGTCTAGCCCAAGGGCTTTTGCTCCCTGAATTGTGGCAATGCGCAACGCTTTATGGGGATCCAGGTCATCCCAGGCCATGGCCCAAAGCTCCCAGTGATATCCCAGTCCCTGAAGCTGTCCGTGGCTGCCAACGCCGACGATTCCACCGGCATCATAAATCTCTTTAACTGTTTGAGATTGCTCTTCCATTACATATTCCTCCTCGTGGAACCAGCCCGCACTGCGTCGTCGCGTTTTGCCCATCAGCTCTTGACGGGGCGTAAAATACTGCAGTTTTTCGTTGTTGGAGGGATCTTCGTGTTCATAGAAATAATTTTCGGCCCACGGTCCGCCATAGGTCACAAGTAGTGTCGGCGTATAAGCCATCTTGGATTCAGCCGTGGTTTGAATGACATCCTCATAAATGGGTGTAATTGGGTAATTGTGCTCTTGACCTGGATAGCCGTCAATCAGCATCGTCATGTTTAACTTCATATCGAGCGCCCCTTCGGTAGTGGGTGTTAGCTCTTGTTCTTGAGCAGCCTGCAAAATCCACTGCCGCTGCTCCCGGTTACCGGCCATGTACATTTTAATGGTCTTCGTATCGTAATACTTGCTGTACCGTTTGAGCACATCACGGGCTTCATCCAGATCCTGAATTTGCTCCGACCAAAATACGCCGGGACCCGTTTGATAGATGCGCGGCCCCAAAATATCGCCTGCTTTCACCATATCTTCGTACGTCAACAGATCCGTCGTACTGGTCTGCGGATCGCGGAGCGTTGTGACTCCGTAAGCAAGGTTGGCCATGAACGACCAGATTTGTGGCTGGTGTAGGTTCCGCGTCGGACGCACGTGAGCATGCGTATCAACAAAGCCAGGAATGATGGTTTTGCCGTTCATATTTCGCACTTCAGCATTGGATGGAATATCGACTTCCCCGCGCTTGCCCACGGCCGTAATGCGATTATCCGTAATAACGAGATCGGCGTTTTCAATCACTGCACTACCATCCATTGAGATAACACGAGCGCCGCGCAGCACAAGAATTCCGCTTGGGATATCGCGCTGGGCGTCAATCGTGATACCCAATTCTTCAGGCTCATAATCTTCGGGACGATCAGAATCTTCCTCCTCGGACTTTTCCTCATCTTCATATTGCTTATCGTACTGTTGCTGCTTGCGTTTCTGTTCTGAAGCAGCGGCCAGATCATAGATAAAGTGGCCGTTTCCAATCGACCAGTGCACCTTGTTTGCATCCCATCCCCAAGTAGGAAATTGTGTTCCGATATCCGTCAATTTTGAAGCGGGGAAGGCGGCATTATTGGGACTGCCTACATTAATGGAAGCAGCATCGCCCACCTGTGGAACGGTTACGGTATAAAGATCATATTGTACTTGTGCCAGTGCCTGATCCCCTTCGGGTGCCATAAAAATGGCTTCGGCTTCTTCAGGTTCGTCTTCGCCCGGAACGGTAATGCCCGTAATCTTCACGTGGGTTTGCTCATCGGTGCCGTCATAGCGAATTGATACTAATTCACCGTCATTATTGGTCAAATAAATACGGTCGCTTTCTTTGGTAAAGTGCGGATATTCGCGTCCATCAGTACCGGCAATAAAATTCGCTTCGCCGCCATCAGAAGAAATCCACACCAGATCGTTGGTCGTAAATGGGATATAGGGACCGGGTGACTGGTAGTACATGCGATCTTCGCCGCGGACGGCCACAATACGATCCTGCGTTTTAGACCATGCCAACTGCTGATAAATGGCTGATTTTTCGGTAAGCTGCTCCGGCGTTCCGCCATCTGCTGAAACGCGGTAAATATGTCCACCTTCTTCCGGATTCCATGTCGAGAACGCAAGCCATTCTCCGTTGGGCGACCACGTTGGGTATGCTTCGATGAAATCAAAGTTTGTGATGCGACGCGGTTCACCGTCCGGCAGATTCATGACATACAGATCATTAAGCACCGTAAAGGCCAGCTTGCTTCCATCGGGCGACGGAACGGCATCGCGGATCTGGTGCGCGGTAAAATGCTCTGTGTCTTCAATGGGATATTGAAAATCGAGTCGGGGTCCCATGGCAAGCTCGGAATCGACGGTAAATGAAATTTCCGTAGCCTCACTTCCTTTGGCCACAGGGATGCGCCATATTTTACCGCCGTAAGATGCAACTACTGCTTTATTATCGGGAGTAAAGTCGATTCGAGGCAGCACGCCGCGCGTTGCCCGTGACTCCATATCATCCCGCTGAATAGGATAGGCCAACCAGCGCTCGTTGCCATTTTCCAAGTTGCGAATGCGCAGCCCGGTTTCGGTATCGTGACGAGTTCCATACACCAGCCATTTGCCATTGCTCGAAATAGTGGGACGAAAAGCCGATCCCAGTCGAGCTGTCTGCATGTGACGTTCACCGGTCTTGCGATCGTATTTGGCAATCTGATATTGTGGAAAAATAGCATTGTAATTCCAGTCGCCATCGCGCTGAGAAAACCAGACATATCGGTCATCTGCGCCAATTGCGGCTTCAATCGTTTTCAAATCCTCCGGGGTATCCATGAGCTCAGTTCCACCGCCCGCATCAGTGTGATAGAGCCGGAGTTTATGAACACCGTCACGCAAACCTGTTCTAGCTGCAATAATGTATTTGCCGTCGGCTGTCCAGGTAGGACCCTGCATGCGATAGTTTTTACCCTCCGTTCGCTGCGTGGTTTCCATCGTTTCCAGGTTCAGGATCCAGACATTATCTCCGCCACTGCGGTCAGAGATAAATACGACTTTATCCCCATCGGGGCTGTACACGGGTTGTGAATCAAATCCCATGCCATGCGTAAGCTGTGTGGCCTTCCCACCGCTTATGGGCATTTCAAACAGGTTCCCCATGTAGTCAAAAATGACTTTTTCTCCATCAGGATGTACATCAAGCGACATCCAGGTACCCTCGCTGAAATTCAGATCCACGGTGCGCTCTGATTTAAGCGGCAGATCTTTGTGGCTGGAATCTTCTTTCTTTTGCTGGGCCAGGGAGGTAGTATTAAATCCAAATAGGAATATAAACAATGAGACAAATACAGAGATTGCAGTGCGTTTCATAGCAAAATGGTTAATTGAAAGAGAAATATCCGTATGGCTCATATTGTAATCAGTAGATCCCAGAAATGAAACTGATCAAATGTAAATACTGATTAAGTATTTTGGAACAAGAGCATTTATTTATAACTGCAACAACAGGAAATTGCTAACGCCAAGGTAGGGCAGAACAAATAAAAAAGCCCCGGTTTTGGGCCGAGGCTTTTCCATTAAAATAAGTAGTGGTTATTTATCTGCGATTTCCCGCCGGTTGTTTGGGACGAGCTTTGTTTACTTTCACCACGCGGCCATTAATTTCTGCGCCGTCCAGTTCAGCAATAGCTGATTGTGCATCGTCGTCGCTTTCCATTTCAACAAAGCCAAATCCTTTGGAACGACTGGTTTCGCGATCTTTGATAACTTTAGCAGAAATTACTGTTCCAAATTCTTCAAACACTTCCATCAATTCTTGATCTGAAACCTTATAAGAAAGATTTCCTACGTAAATATTCATCGGTATATAACAATTAATTATCGTTGAGGCAGGATCAAAAGGCAAGGTCTTGCCGATCAAAAATAGCTAGGTCGCACTAACACATCCATTTCTCCCACAACATGATATTACGCTAAACCCCATCAAAAAAGAAATTATTTTTTTCTCAAGAATGATTTTTAAAGTTTGAAAAATGAACGCGCGGCCGGATTAAATTTTATACATTGATCAAAATTCAATTCCTAAATCATTTTACCTATGAAGAAGCTGTTATTACTTTTGCTGGCGATTTTTTGGGGATCTATGAGCTGGGCTCAGGATTCCGACAAAGAACAATGGGATGTCAATGCTCCCGGCGGACCGCATAAGACCATCAACTTTTCTACAACTGAAGGCACGTGGATGAACCTCGATGTGAGTCCCGACGGCCAGAAGATTGTATTTGATCTGCTCGGTGACATTTATATTATGCCTATTGATGGTGGAGAGGCCGAGATACTGCGCGATAATCTTGCCTATGAAATTCAGCCTCGATTTAGTCCCGATGGCAGTAAAATTTCGTTTACCAGTGATGCCGGCGGCGGTGATAATATCTGGGTGATGAATGCCGATGGTTCGGAGGCCCATCAGGTGACCGATGAGAATTTTCGACTGTTAAATAATGCCGCGTGGACGCCCAATGGGGATTACCTGATTGCCCGAAAGCACTATACCTCCACACGATCGCTGGGCGCCGGCGAACTCTGGATGTATCATCGCTCAGGCGGATCGGGTATTCAGCTGGTGGAGAAGCCGAACGAGCAGCAGGATCTGGGTCAGCCGTATCTGTCGCCCGACGGACGATATGTGTATTACAGCCAGAGTGTGTATCCCGGCGGATACTTTCAGTACAACAAAGATCCGAATAGTCAGATCTACGTCATTAATCGTTATGATCGGGAAACAGGTGAAACCAAGCGCATTACCGGTGGAGCCGGCGGTGCGATTAGTCCCACGATTTCTCCCGACGGAACGAAAATGGCTTTCATCAAGCGGGTGCGGACCAAGAGCGTACTATATATTCGGGATTTGGAGTCCGGTATTGAGCGACCAATCTATGATAAGCTGAGCAAAGATCAGCAGGAAGCATGGGCAATTTTTGGTCCTTATACCAATATCGACTGGACGCCCGATAGTGAGAGCCTGGTGTTTTGGTCGGAGGGGAAAATCCGCAAGATCAATGTTGCAAATCAAGAAACGGAAGTTATTCCATTTGAAGCGCAGATAAAGCAGAAAATTTATGATGCAGTGACCTTCAAGCAGAATCCTGCCCCCGAGAAGTTTACGGCCAAGGCTATCCGTCATGCAGTAACATCTCCTGATGGGGATCATCTTGTATTCAATGCTGCGGGTTATTTGTGGAAAAAAGCATTGCCCGATGGGGAACCCGAAAGACTCACAAATGAGCAAAATTTTGAATTTGAGCCTTCCTTTTCGCCCGATGGCAACACGCTCATCTATGTAACCTGGAGCGATCGTGAAATGGGGGCAATCAAAACGCTGGATTTTAACAGTGATAATGCCACTCCACAAAAAATGACTACGCGCAAAGGCATCTATCGTGATCCGTCGTATTCCCCGGATGGTAAAACCATCGTCTATCGTCGGGAAGACGGCAATGATCACCAAGGCTTTGCATACACTACCAAGCCCGGTATTTACACCATGCCGGCATCTGGCGGAGAAGGCAAGCGGCTCATTGAAGACGGTAGCGATCCTACATTTAGTGCCGACGGAGAGCGTATTTTTTATCTCGGCGGCAGTTATCTCGATAATTCCTATGAAAGTGTGGACCTGACAGGAAATGACAAGCGCGTTCATTTTACGTCGAAATACGGTAACAACTTTGTGCCGAGTCCCAATAACAAATGGGTGGCGTTTAATCACCTGTTCAAAGTGTATGTAGCGCCTATGCCGCAGGCCGGTACCGGCGTTGATTTAAGTGCCAATACTGATGCCATCCCCGTAACCCATGTGGCCGAAGATGCGGGTATGAACTTGCACTGGTCTAATGATGGGCAACAGTTACATTGGACACTCGGACAAGAATATTTCTCCGTAGGATTACAGGACGCTTTTGATTTTCTGGAAGGGGATTCCGACCGTGAACTGCCGCTGGATAGCAACACCGGGCTGGATATCGGGCTCGAGCTTACATCCGATAAGCCCAGTGGTGTTATTGCTTTTACGAATGCGCATATCATCACGATGAATGAGGATGAGGTTATAGAGAATGGAACGGTGGTTGTTCGCAATAACAGAATCGAATCAGTAGGAGCAAGCAACGAGGTCGAGGTACCATCCAATGCCAAAGTAATTGATATAGAGGGCAAAACCGTAATGCCCGGCATTGTGGATGTGCATGCTCACATCGGTAATTTTCGACAGGGATTGAGTCCCCAGCAACAGTGGGAATATTTTGCGAATCTGGCGTATGGCGTTACTACGGCCCACGATCCATCTGCCAATACGGATATGATTTTTTCCCAGTCCGAAGCGGTGAAAGCCGGGAATATGATTGGTCCCCGTGTTTTCTCAACGGGACGCATTTTGTACGGTGCCGAAGCCGAGTTCAAGGCAGAAATCGACAATTATGAAGATGCTAAATCTGCCATAGAGCGGACCAAAGCGTATGGAGCATTTTCGGTGAAAAGCTACAATCAGCCGCGTCGCGATCAGCGTCAGCAGGTGATAAAGGCCGCGCGTGAACTCGAGGTGATGGTGATGCCCGAGGGCGGATCCACCTTCACGCACAACATGAGCATGATTATGGACGGACATACCGGTATCGAGCATAACATCCCGATATTCCCGGTGTATAAGGATGTGCACCGACTTTGGAGCGAAAGCAATACCGGATATACGCCCACATTGGTTGTGAATTACGGTAGTGTGAGTGGGGAGTATTACTGGTATCAAAATACGAAGGTGTGGGAGAAAGAGCGCCTGCTCAACTTTACTCCGCGCAGTATTGTGGATTCGCGCTCTCGTCATCGTAAGATGATCCCACAGGAAGAATATGAAGCGGGACATATTGCAAGTGCCGCTACGGCCAATACGCTTGGGGATAAAGGCGTGAATGTGAACCTCGGTGCACACGGGCAGCTGCAGGGATTGGGTGCGCACTGGGAGCTCTGGATGATGCATCAGGGCGGCATGACCAATATGGAAGCTCTGGAAGTGGCAACGATCAACGGGGCGCGCTACATCGGTATGGATCACGAATTGGGATCTATTGAAGAAGGGAAATTGGCCGACTTGATTGTGATCGATGGCAATCCGCTGGAGGATATTCGTGCTACTGAACAGGTAATGCACACCATGATTAACGGGCGATTGTATAATGCGGCAACGATGAATCAGGTTGCGCCCGTAGAAAAAGAGCGAATGCCGTTCTGGTGGGAACAGCAGGGATATCCCGCGGGATTTGACTGGCATGCGCAGTCAAAAGGGCATAGCCGCCTGCAGTGCAGCTGCGGATATCAGCCGGCCTATTTGGCGGAGTAAATAACAAATCCGCAAGGATTTTAGTTATCCAAATATGTTCTGCAGTTCCTTTTCTGGTTCCGATGCTTTGCGTCGGGACCAGTTCTTTTGGGCAAGCCAAATCGTGAAGCTATGGGTTTTTGCGGATAAATATTTAAAGCTTCTTAAACATGTACAGATGATCCCGAAACTCATCTTCGTAGTGAATGGCATCGGGAATACGTCCGCCTTCGATAAAGTCAAATTTTTGGAGGAGGGCAATTTTTATAATATCGGTGATTATCTGCAGGTCAGCAGGAGTGGCTAAGCGGATCATGAAAGAGTAGTGGAAGAAAGGAGAATGTAGAAGTTAGTTTACTTTTGATTCTTTCTTATCCTTGATTTGCTGACGCCGATTGCAGGAATCAATATCATCACAAGCACCGAAGAAGTGCAGCGAATGACCCGAAATATTGAAATCGTGCATTTTCTCCATCATCGTTTTAATCTCCTGAATCCGCGGATCACAAAATTCCAGAACGGCTCCACACTCTTTGCAGATGATGTGATCGTGCTGCTGATAGGCATAGGCTCGCTCGTAGTAATACTGATTTTTGCCAAACTGATGGCGCTGCACCAATCCACATTCTACGAGCAGATCCAGCGTATTGTAAACAGTAGCCCGAGAAACGCGCGTGCCGCCATCTTTCATATTGAAAAAGATGTCATCAGCATCGAAGTGACCGTCGGCTTGGTAAATTTGTTTAAGCACCATAAAGCGCTCAGGGGTCTGCCGCTGGTTGTGTTCTTTCAGGTAGGAGCTGAAAATCTCCTTTACCAAATCGATTGTTTCTTCTTTTGCTGGAT